>NZ_JBHUIT010000002.1:0-744544 GCF_042683045.1 Luteolibacter algae
CGGGGCTTGAACATCGGCGGGGCCAGCCTGACAGGTTGGCAGGCGTTTTTCAACAGGCTGCTAGGTGCTGCGCGGCCTTGATCTGCTGTCATGAATCAAGAAATAGAAATCTCAATCAAAACCACCGCGAGGCAGGTCACTTGGGCGATCAGGCTTATTGGCGCTCTAGGAGAAATGGCTCTCCGCCAGATTTGCTGGGGAAAGCCGATGCTTGGAATCCCTAGAAGACTGAACTTCAATGAGTTGAAAGATTTACGATGAGCCTGGTATGTGGCATTTTTCGCGCCTGCCCGCTCGTGGCTCCAATGGATCGGAAAAGCTGCGTCGGGCCCAGCTCGAGAGCCTTACCGCCCCAATTCGATCAGAGAATATGCGTAGGCAAATCTGACGGAGCGCCGGAGAAATGCTTCAGCTTTTTGAAAGTGTAGGCGATCCGGTGCCTCTGGAGCTAGATTACCTAGGCCAGCCTGGTGATCTCATAAACGACATGGTGGGGAGGACAATTGAGGCAATGGCCGGAATCAAAAACATGCTTGAAAACGAGAGCCAAGACGACGGTAGGGGGAGCTTGAGATCTGACTTCCAATTTAGGCGGGGAAGGTTGCAGGCAGAAGGAATTCAGCATCAATCACCATTGGATGAACAATATTTTTTCGGATTTTAAACTTTTCCTCTTGCTTTTGGCTCAACTTGGTATACTTGTATGCGCAAGCAAGTAAATGAGCTTGCTGAGAAACCAACCAAAACAACAAATGAATACTCCAATTATTAAACCAATCGATCCAGAAGCAGTTGAAGGGAAAGCCAAGCAATTACTCGATGGGGTGAAACGCTCGCTAGGAGCGACTCCTAATCTGTTCACAACTTTAGCTCATGCTCCTGCAGCTTTAAATGGCTACCTGCAGTTTTCTTCCGCTCTTGCTGGCGGAGATCTTCATCCCCAATTCCGTGAAAAACTTGCGCTTACCATCGCCGGGCTTAATGGCTGCGATTATTGCACTGCAGCCCATTCATTCATTGGTGATAAATCCGGGCTCAGTGGAGATGAACTTGCTCTCAACCGTCAAGGTCGTTCGGCAGACCTGACTAGCCAGGTTGGATTAGACTTCGCTGCAAAGCTTGTTAAGAACCATGGCTCAGTGACTTCCGAAGATGTTCAAGCCGTTCGTGACGCAGGTTTTACCGATGAACGTATCATTGAAATCGTAGCCCACGTTGGCCTCAATATCTTCACGAACTACTTCAATAGTGCCTTTGGCACGGAAGTCGACTTTCCGGCAATCGGGCCGATAAGCCAAGATCGAGTAGCATAAGAAAACTAGATATTTTTTTAAATTCGAAAACTTTCTTGCACAAGCAAGTTGAATCAGTAGTCTTCAACCATGTTTAATGACTGTCTCTATTTCAACCTCTCGTCAGTAAGTCGCAGTGTCACTGAGGCCTGCCGAGATGAATTTTCCCGTATAGGATTATCTCCATCTCATGGCTACTTGCTATTCGCGATGGTTGAGGAGAGAGGCTTGGGGCAAAAGGAATATGGCGAACTGTTAGATCTGGAGGCATCCACAATTAATCGTCTCGTTGAAACTCTTGTTGCCAGAGGATATGTTCTCAAAGAAGGCTCAGGAAGAGGGTCAACCATTGCAGTCACTGAATCAGCAATCGAAGAATACGATAGAATTTGTGAAGCGATGTCTCAACTAAAGCTCCGGCTTCAGAAAACTGTTGGTGAGAGCGATTTTGAAGCCTTAGTCGAAGGTCTCGGGAAAGCTCGATTAGCTTTTGAAAAGCTTAGTTCGTAATTCTTTTAGAGAAAATCCACCACTAACTAGTTAATTTTACTTGCTTGCGCAACCAACCTAAAACCGAAATCAATGAAGCACCATATAAATAAACTGATCCTAGCAGGGATTCTAACCACCACTACAATAATGAACGCAGAACAAAATATTGAACCTGAAAGTCGTGTCCGCTACGGGACCGAAAAAGTCGATGATCTAGACATCTTCTACCGCGAAGCGGGAGACCCAAAGAGCAACAAGCCCGCCCTTGTTCTTTTACACGGCTTTCCTTCATCCTCTCATCAATACCGCGAAGTCCTCGCCGCACTTGGTGATGAATACTACCTCATTGCTCCGGATTATCCCGGTTACGGCAATAGTAGTTTCCCAAGTGTCGATGAGTATGAATACACCTTCGATAATGTCGCCAAGACAATGGATAAATTCCTTATCCAGCGCGGCCTAAAGGAATACGTGCTCATGATTCAGGATTTCGGAGCCCCCGTTGGTTTCCGGATCGCCTTAGACCACCCAGAAAAGGTGAAGGGCTTTGTCGTCATGAACGGAAATGCCTACGAAGAAGGCATCGCTCCAGAAGGATGGGGCCCAGTGCTTGACTACTGGAAAGGCAAGACACCTGAACTGGAGAAAACCATCAAGGAAAACGTTTTCACCTTGGAAGGTATGAAGTGGCAATACACTCACGGCACTCGTAAGCCCGAATCAATCAACCCAGATAACTGGGTATTGGACTACTACAACATCTCCCGTCCCGGTGGTCACGAAATGGCATTGAAGATGTTCTATGATTATCAGAACAATCTCAAACTCTATCCAAAGTGGCAAAGCTATCTCCGTGAAAATCAGCCTCCTATGTTGCTCGTTTGGGGCAAGAATGACGCGTTCTTCCCTGTGCCAGGTGCAGAAGGTTACAAGCGCGACATCAAGGACATTGACTACAACATCTTGGATACCGGCCACTTCGCTCTCGAAGAAGAAGCACCCTTCATTATCCGCAAAATGCGTGGCTTCATGAAGACAAAAGTGAAGTAATCGTTCAACGGTGATCCCGCAAGGGGCAGCGTCACTCCACTCGGAAGACATGCCCCTTGCGTTTCTACCCTCCGCACTCTCGCCAAACTTCAAGTCACTATACATATCATGGCCAAAGGATTCCTATCTCGCTTGATCACTCCCGCTGTGCAAGATGCACAGGAGCACTACTACGGTCGTCCCCGCAGCCTTGTGAATGAAGGAGAAGATGCCCTTACCGAACGGGAAATCGACTTCATTGCTTCGCGCGATAGTTTTTACCTCAGCACCGTCAATCAAACAGGTTGGCCCTACGTGCAACATCGAGGAGGCCCCACTGGATTCTTAAAAGTAATCTCTCCGCAGGAGCTCGCATTTGCTGACTACACGGGCAACCGCCAAATGCTGAGTGTTGGAAATGTTACTGCCAACGACCGTGCCTGTCTCTTTCTCATGGATTATGCACGCAAAGCACGGCTCAAATTGATCGGCCACGTTGAAGTCCTGGATGCTCGTCAACATCACGAGCTTGTCCCAGACCTTGCTACCCCAGACATGCACGCAGCGGTCGAACGCATCTTTAAAATACGCTTAGTGAGCTATGACTGGAATTGTCCACAATACATCACGCCCCGTTTCACAGAAGCTGAAGTCAATGAAGTCATTACTCCCCTCGAAGACCGCATTGCTGAACTCGAAGCCCAACTCGCTAAACAAGGCTCATAAGCCACTACCTAAAATTTCATGACCATTTCTGACACTCATTTCGACGCCATCATCATTGGCTCAGGGACCTCAGCCTACTACGCGGCAACTGGGTTGCTCAAAGCGAACAGACGCATCGCTATCATCGACGAGCTTCCCTTCGGTGGCACCTGCGCACTGCGAGGTTGTCAGCCCAAAAAATACCTCATCGCCAATGCTGAAGCTGTTGCCAATGCCCAACATCTCATAGGTAAAGGCATCGAAGCTGCCCCGCGCACAGATTGGAAAGCCCTTCAGGCACTCAAAAATGAATTTCTTGAGGGGCGTTCCGAAGAAGATCTCAAAAGCTGGCAAGAAGACGGCGTCACGACCTTTCGTCATCGCGCCACTCTCACCGGACCTAACGAAGTGACACTCGATGATGCCCGCAAACTCACGGCCAACCACCTCATCCTCGCAACCGGATCCAGCCCCCGTCCAACCGACATCCCCGGATCCGAGCACATCCATATCAGTGACGATTTCCTCTCACTTGCAGAACTGCCGAAGCATATCACCTTTATCGGTGGAGGCTATATCAGCTTCGAGTTCGCACACGCAGCGATCCGCGCAGGCGCTCAAGTCACTCTACTACACCGCTCGACGCGTCCCCTCAATGGGTTCGACCCTGATATGGTGGATGTTGTCCTCGCAGCAAGTCGCGAAGCAGGCATCGAAATCCTGCTCGAGGAAGAACCAGTCTCTGTCGAGAAGACGGGTGCCTCTTATTTAGTCAAAACAACGACAGCACACACGATCGAGACAGACTTCATCGTATCGGCAACAGGGCGTCTCCCAAACCTCAGCGTTCTCAAGGGAGATACCGGAAACGTTGCTCATGGCCCGAAAGGCATCGAAGTCAACGACTACCTGCAAAGCACCACAAACTCCGCCGTCTACGCCATCGGAGACTGCGCATCCCACGGACTCATGCTCGCAACCGTTGCCGACGATCATGGAAAAATCGCTGCTCGCAACATTCTCGAAGGAAATACAACACCAGTCGATCACCGTGTCGTTCCCAGCGCGGTCTTCACCATTCCCACTCTCGCCACAGTCGGGCTCACCGAAGATCAAGCGAAAGCACAAGGCCTCGACTTCCGCATCAAACATGGCAGCCCCACGGCTTGGCCCTCCTCCAAGCGTATCGGTGAAACTCACGCGGCCTTCAAAGTCCTGATCGACAACAAAACCGACCTCATCCTCGGAGCCCACCTCGTGCGCCATAACGCTGCCGAAGTGATTAACCTCTTTGCGCTCGCAATCGCTTACAAAGTCCCAGCCAAAGACATCGCCAACTTCCTTTGGGCCTATCCCACCTCCACCTCCGACATCAAGTCGATGGTCTAAAGGCACAGAAACAATTCACTCAAATAACTAAAAACCAAAAAGAACTCTCACAAAAATGGAAACTCAAAGACCACCTTTGCCACCCTTCGACCACGAATCCGCCATCAAGAAAGTGCAAGCCGCCGAAGATGGTTGGAACGGCCGCAATCCGCAAAAAGTCGCGCTCGCTTACACTCCCGATTGCCTCTGGCGCAACCGCGCGGAATTCATTTCAGGGCGATCTGAAATCGAGAATTTCCTCACCCGCAAATGGGATAAAGAACTCGACTATCGCCTCATCAAAGAACTCTGGACTTACGGACAAAACCGCATCGCCGTCCGCTTCGCTTACGAATGGCACGACGACTCCGATCAATGGTATCGATCCTATGGCAATGAAAATTGGGAATTCGATGTAAACGGACTCATGGCGCACCGCATCGCCAGCATCAATGATCTCCCGATTCAGGAAGCCCAACGCAAATTTCATTGGGCACTCGGACCGCGCCCTCAAGACCATCCAAGCCTCTCAGACCTCGGACTTTAATTCCACAAAAGCTCATCACAAATAGACAGAACCAAAAATCACAATCACCACAATGAAAGTAGTAGAAACCAACTTATCCACCCGCCCGCCTCGTAGCCCTCGTGTCCGTTTAGGAGGCTTTGCGCACTTGCCTCGTTTAATCGACAAGGCGAGAGCAACCGCGAATGAAACCGCCGGAGACTATGTCTATGGAGACGATAGCTTACTCGACCGTGAGTTTTTTAATTTAACAGGAATTTCCTCAGAGGATTTTCTCGCAAAAGTAAGTGAAGGAGGAGGTGACTGGGACATCCTTCAGTGGGTTTTAGAGCATCTGAATCGCCCTATGGCACCCTACGAAATCCAGTCCTGGAGCCAATGGCTGGAAACCCTCCCCGGTTTAAGCCTTGGAGCTCGCGCTTGGTTTGCAGAATACGCAAGCAAGCTGAACCCGCCGCGTGAAGATGTAGCGACATTGTGTGATTATCTCGATATCGACGACTACCTCACTTTTGGCGGAAAAGCATAAACATTAAAACTAACATACAAAATAGAACACCATGAAAAATTCAATTACCCAAGCACTACGACTCGTTGTCGCCGATAATTATGCTCTAATTGGGCAAACGCACGTCTGTCACTGGAATGTTCGCGGTCCCTCTTTTTTCTCTCTGCACACCGCGTTCGAGGAGCAATACAATGAAATGTTCGTCGCTGTTGATGACATTGCTGAGCGCTTGAGAGCAATCGGTTCACTTGCTCCTGGAGGCTTATCCAACTTGGCAAATCTTGCGGAGATCAAAGAAATTTCCGAAGATGCAAGTGCCTCCGAGATGGTCCAACACCTAATCAAGGCCCATGAAAAGCTGTTGAAGGATTTGAAAGCAGCAAGAGACTGCGCACGGGATGCGGATGACTCTGAAACAGAAGACTTAATGATTGCTCGTATCCAAGTGCACGAAAAAACAGTCTGGATGTTAAAAAGCTATTTGGAGGTGTGAATAGAGTCTTACCGATACTCAAGGTTCAGCCCGTTGCCTGTTCCAACTCATGGGTGATAAACTCCTTTTCCATGAACCATACCGAGCCCCCAAGTGGGTTATAGCGAGCCGATCTATACACCACTTTCCCGTTTCAGAATGCTGAAAATGGATCGGTGCAGGTGCAGGTCTCCAGTTTCAGCACGCTTGATCAAAGCCATGAAGTATCCGGCGGGTTTTGTCACCGGGTCGCTCGTCCGCAAGGCGGCATGGTCGGTGAGGAGCACGCAAAGCGCGGCTCCTGTCCGTCCGAGAGCGATACAAGCATTGCCCCAGCTCTGCTGGCTGATCCCGAGAATGGGTCGAAGGCGTGCAGCGGCTTCGACGAAATCGCGCCAGTGGATCTGGCTGGTAGCGAGCGAGAGTTGCTCCCGGAATCTCGCGGAAGTGGCATGAAGCGCATGGGTGAGGGTGATGTGCTGAATCCCGGTGTCAGAAATCGTGCGCTTGCTTTGTCCTCGGCTGTGAACCTCCGGTGTTTCCTTCTTCGAAGGTGGTCGAGGTTCCTTCCTGGATTCGCTGTTACGTCTTCCTTGGAAGCCAATGGGCGAAGCCCCACCTGTATCTAATTTATTAGATTGAGAGTGATTTGTAGAATTGTAGTGGACGACATTCGCGGCGTCCTTGGACGACATTTTCATGGATTCTCTGCATGAAGAGGTCGTATCGCTCAGGTCATCCAGTCTGGCGGAAATGCGTGCGTGAAGCTCTCTGTGAGCCACGAGGATTCCCCGAAGCTCTTCGAGCTGAATGTGGGTGCGGATGGGCTTTGCCAATTCGCGGTAGCTCGTCTCAAACTCCTCGCATTTAGAAATCGCTTCCGGCTGGGCCTCCAGCTCGGCGAGAAGAGCGAGAATTTGTCGGCGATACCACGAGACCCGTCGCTTGGTTTCCATCCATTCACGATCATGCGCCTTCTTCTCTGCGAGCTTCTGCGCAAGCTCGGCCTTCAGATACGCCAACGGGGTAAGATCCACGCCGTAGGCGAAAAGAATGGCTCCTGTCTCAGCGCACCGTTGTCCGTAGCGACGATGATTGCCGCTGTCGTGCCAAGTCATCGCCCCCACCTCGAACAATGCCTGTTCCAGCCTCTGGATCTGGCGTTCTGAAATGGAGAGGTCAAGGGCGGTCCGGGACAAGGACTGGTAAACGATGGGGCTGTGCCCCTCGCTCCAGTCGATGTCACGGGTGAAGCTCATGTAATAATCGAGAAGCTCGATCATGCGGGAAGTGAATCCCGCGCTTTTTCCAATGCGTTTGACGAGTGTGAGCAAGTCATAGCGGTTGGTGTTTTCCTCCAATCCGAGGAAGCTCTCGGCTTCTTCGAGTGATTTGCGAAGCATCGGCGAGCTGACGCGTCCGCCTCTGGGTTGTGACGTGGTTCTTTGTGAGTGGATTTGAAATGTCTGCATGTGATTGTTCTCAGCTCCCTCAGCCTCACGCCGACGAAAGCCGTCGGCCTGAATCAAATACAACTTGCAATAAGGAACGCATGGAACTACTATAGGAACAGTAATCAGGAGTAATCCTCCACGTTCTGAACCGTCGCGCCAACGACGGTTTTTTCGTATCGGTGAAGTGAGGTTGCCTTTCCTCCTTTGCGTTGGTTGAAGGGCGTTCGGAAATCGAAGCCCTCGATTGAATGATCCAGTGAGGCCAAGCCGTGGCCGAATCAATGACTTTGAGCGAGGACACTCGCTCGTGAATGAAGCGAGAATCCTCGCCATCTATGATGGTATCTCATCGGATCGACGCTGTAAAGATGCCGGGTGTTTGACCGGGCTGAAGCCGGGAACGGTGAAAAAGTATCACTGCTACCGGATGAGAAGCACCTTCAGGCCGTTTCATAGTCAGAAACCAATTTGAAGACCATGAAAACTCTTAACACCATCAAAACTGCCTCCGTGCAGGACAAGCTCATCACAAAGAAGATGGCTGCTCAGCGGCTGTCAGTTTCGACAAGAACCATCGACCGCATGGCGGCTGAAGGTTTGCTGGAGAAAGTCTTTGTGGGTTCTGCTCCACGCTTCAGGAACAGCGACATTGATCGCATCGTCGAAAGTGGCCTGTAAAACGCCTTTCGCTTCTTGGAAGTATCCATCCGCCTCGCACTTCGCGAGGCGGATTTTTTTGGGTTTCGTGGCGCGCCCTGGTTGGCAGGCGGAATGCCGAAACCAAGGCTGACGCTATGACTTCACCAGATTGCCGAGTCCTACGGTGAGATGGCGGGTGTCATCGGCGTAGAAGCTCGCGGTCACTTGAATGCTCGAATGCCTCAAGAGCTTGGACGCGGCAAAAATGCCGTGCTGCTCGGTGATGAGACGACCGAACTCCTTGCGCAAGGTGTGAATCGGCTTGTTGTCCTCAACGCCATTCGAGCGAAGCCAGTCGAGCAAGGCTTTGAATTCTTTTTCGGCGCGATAGTAGCGGTAGGATTTGGAGATCTTCGGTGCCCGATCCGAACGGATCACGAAAACTTCACCTGCGGCTTCTTCATGGAAGGCTTTGAATAGAGCCATGACTTCCGGCTCGACCGGAATGTCGTCCGCTGATGCGTCGGATTTCAGACTGTGAAATTCGGAGTGCTGGACGCGGATCACGGATCGCTTCCAGTCGAACGCGGACCACATGAGCATGTCGATCTCCTTGCGGCGAAGTCCGACAAAGATCGCGAGAATGAAAATCTTGAACTGCTCCGGCTCTGCCTCCTGAAGTTCCTCCCCAGCTTTCGCGATGAGGTCTTCGACATTGACCTTGCTGTGGTAGCGGTTGGCACTTTGCCGGAAATACTCGACTTCCCGGAATGGAATTTCTTCGGGAAGCTCGATGCCTCTGAGCTGGCGAATGATCCGTTTACCAAACAAGGCTTTGGAATTCCTGATACAGGAATTCGCGGTTCTCTCCGCCCGCTTGCGCTTCAGAGGATCGGTTCCGGCTTTTTCGACATACCGCTTTTTCCACATGTTGATCTTGGCCGTGGTCAATTGCTCCAATCGGAAGCCGTCCACCTTCTTGCGCCATGCGCCTTGTCCGCCTTTGACGTAATCATACTTTTTGGGCGAATAGGGGATGTTGAGAATCTCGCCCACGATCTGACGAACTTTGCGTGCGTAGCTGTAAAGCGTCTCGGGATTGAGCGTGCATTGAGCCTCCACGGCCTCGATGTATTCGCCCAAGGTCGAAACCTTGGTTTCCTCTTCGGGCTTGGCTTTGAAACGAGCCACCGTTTCCGCCATGCCATTGGCTCTGAGAAAGAGGTAGATGTCCCGCGCTTTGCGGGCGGCTGCCGATTGGTTCTGAGAACCAAGATTGAACCATTCTTCGGATGAGCCGGAGAACAAGCGCACCTGCCATTCCTTAATTTCGACGGTCTTCCCACCGCTCTTGTAAGAGCGTTTCTTGAGACGGCTCTTCCAGTAGCGAACATCGTCTTTTCCAAGTTTGACAGCAGTCCCTTGCTTGTTCCACTGTCCGGTTTCTGTCCGGTTTTTCATGTCCAAAGTAAATCACGCCTGTCTCACTCTGTCGAACTCAAAACTTCATAAACAACTAAAAAAGAATCACTTACAAAGACAAATTGAGACAGAGCGAGACACAGCCAGAAACCGTAATTTACAAACTCATAATCCTTTGGTCGTGGGTTCAAACCCCACCGGCCCTACCCTATTTCCTTTCGACTGAAGGATTCGGGTGCGGATATTTTGGATGAGTTACCATCAATTAGGTATCATTCCAATCTACTCTCAGAATTCCACAAACTCCGCGCGTAAGTTCTCTACCTGCGTCCACACGCGATCTTAACGAGCGTTCATAAGATCGCGACGAATGAGCATCGCATGATTTTGTTGCTCCCCACCACCCGGTCGTCCCAACTCTACTCGCGCAAGGACAGTGAATCGGCAGTGAACATTCGTCGCTTTCGCGAAGTTGACTTTTCTATTCTCGGAAAGGAGCTGATTTATTTGGACATTCTTCGGATACGGGGGATTTTGCGATAAACCAATCTATTCATGTTACTGACCGTCATAGTCGTTGGAGCCGTTTCCGCAGCGCTTATTATTGGAGCGGTTTGGGGCATTTACGGTAAACTTTCCGGTCGGACGGAAGGTTTCATGGTCGCTCTGGCCGGGGGCGCATTAATGGTTTCGGCGATTCTCGAGCTCATCGAGCCTGCGACAAAAAATGCTCCGCTCGGCTGGGTGCTTGGTTCTGTTTTTCTGGGAGCTTTGGTATTTGTTGGCATGGATGTTTTGGTGAAAAAGAAATGGGGCAGCGATAGCGGAGGTGGGTTGCTTGCCGCGATCACCCTGGACGGAATACCGGAAAATTTAGCTCTCGGGGTGGCTCTCATTGGTGCCAGCCCGATGGCTGTGGCGGCACTTTCCGGCTCCATTTTTCTCTCCAATCTCCCGGAGGCAGCTGGCGGAGCCAAAGAGATGGCCGGGAACAAGCGGAAGAAAAAGGGGAGCCTGCTTCTTTGGATCGCAACTGCCCTGATTCTGTCGATCGCAGCGCTGGCAGGAAATCTATTATTGAAAGACACGTCACCGGAGATTCTCGCATACATCCGGGGCTTTGCGGGGGGAGCGGTCATCGCCTCCCTGGCAATTGAGGTTTTCCCCAAGGCGTTTAAAAAAGATAGCTATTATACGGGATTAGCGGCGGCTCTCGGCGTTATTCTGGCAATTTTTCTGAGTTCTTTTTCTAAATAAACTCCAGCAGTTCCGCCCTTTCGCAAAAAGCGCATAGCCTCTGAGACTAAATGCGGAGCTGGAAATGGGCATAGATGGCATGTTTTCCGCGTGTCCACATCACGCAGCCCGCAGACCAAGCGCCCGAACCTCGATTCCGTAACGACCATCAACCCTGATGGCTCGCATTACGTGCTTCATCCGGCGGATGTGAAGGGCCGTTTCACATTTTTCCGCAGAGTCTTTGGTTATCTGCTCATCGCTGTGTATGTGTTGCTCCCGTGGATACCGATCAATGGGGCGCCGGCGTTGTTTTTTGATGTGGAGAACCGGCGCTTCCACATGTTCGGGATCACCTTGTTGACCCAGGATCTATGGGTATTCTTTTTCGCGCTAAGCGGGATGGGTTTTATACTGTTCTTCATTACGGCCCTGCTGGGCAGGCTTTGGTGTGGCTGGGCCTGTCCTTATACAGTTTTCCTCGAGCATGTTTTCCGGAGAATCGAAAGATTCATTGATGGGGATGCCGCATCCCGCCGCAAGCTTGATGCAGCTCCGGGAAGCGTGGGAAAAACTCTCCGGCGCCTCGTGAAATATGGCCTTTATCTGATCGCTTCCGCGCTGATCGCCCACGTTTTCATCAGCTATTTCGTCTCACTGCCGCGGCTATATCAATTCATGCACGAAGGTCCGCTGCAGCATGGAGCGACATTTACCATCATCGCCGCGCTTACCGGTGTGCTGTATTTCTGCTTCGCGTGGTTCCGCGAGCAGTTCTGCATCATCATGTGTCCTTACGGGCGCATCCAATCCGCGCTTAGCGACGATGAGACTATTGTCATCGGCTACGATGCGAAACGCGGGGAGCCGCGCGGAAAGGCCACCAATCCCAATGCCGGCTCCTGTGTCGACTGCACCCGCTGCATCCAAGTCTGCCCGACAGGAATTGATATCCGCAACGGCCTGCAAATGGAATGCATCGGCTGTGCGGGCTGCATTGATGCCTGCGATGATATCATGCGGAAGCTAAAGCGTCCGACAGGGCTCATCCGCTATGACTCGACAAAAGGCTTGGCCGGTGAAAAGCGCAACATTCTGCGTCCGCGGATTATCGTCTATTCAGCGCTCGGACTCCTTGGATTGCTTGCCTTGGGAGCGACCGCTTATTTCAAGGCAAAACCCTTTTTTGCGGAAGTTTCCCGTATGAGAGGGGCGCCTTTCTACGTAGATCCTACAGTCGTAAGAAATCACTACAGACTGCGCCTTCAAAACAAACGCAATCAGCCTGTAGAATTCAAACTCACGCTGGAAAATCCCCCACCGGGTTTCACGCTCAGTGGCACAGGAGATTCCATCACGCTCGGAGCCATCGGTGAAACCAGCCGCCCGCTGGTTATTATCAATGACCGCGTTCACTACAAAGGCCCCACCGATCTCACGCTAAAAATCACTTCCACTCCCGGCAGTTCCACCGTCCGCCAAAATCTGAAATTTCTCGGTCCAAACCCCCGTCAACTCAAGTAATCATGAATTCCGAAACTCCTTCCACGTATCTAAAATTCCGTCCGTGGCTCTTTGTTATCGCGGCATTTCTCTTGTTAATCGCCGCCTGGAGCAGCCTGATATTCATCGCGGTAAAACACGCCCCGGAAACCATTACCGTCCAATCTTCCAACTCGGGACACTAAGCTTTTTAACCTGGAAAACTTGGATCCCGTCCATACAACTCTCGGCGCTCTGATCGCCGGTCTGGTCACCAGCGTCCATTGTGTGGGCATGTGTGGCCCTATTGCCTGTGGGATGGCAGCCATGCCGGCAACCGAGACTGAACGCCTGACAGCGATGACCGTATATCATGGCGCAAGACTGACCGCATATGCCACGATCGGGGCGATCTGCGGTGCGCTCGGGAGACAGCCTTTGGAATGGTTTTTCGGGTCTCCGGCCGTGCTTTTGCCGTGGGTTCTCGTCGCAGTATTTCTAATCTTCGGACTAGGCCTGGAAAAAAAACTGCCTCGTCCTCCGGCTTTACTGAAGTGGACCGCGAAAATGCGGTTCAAACTGGGGCGTCTTTCACCGGTGCGCAGCGGCTTGGCGATCGGGTTTCTCACCCCGCTACTCCCATGCGGACCACTCTATCTGCTTTTCGGTGCGGCGCTACTGACTGGCTCCGCCATGCGCGGCGCTGAGTTCGCGCTGGCTTTCGGGCTCGGCACCGTGCCCCTGCTTTGGCTAGCCCAGCATCAGCTAAAACACCTCCAGAAACGCTTCAAGCCCACCACGCTTGTCCGCATGCAGCGCTCGCTTGCCCTTCTTTCCGCCTGCATCATGGCCTTCCGACTGTGGGGGACCCTTCCTCACACCTTTGCTCCAGCCAGTGACAAGGCACCGGCTTCGCTTCCATCGTGCTGCCATTGAGCAATTTTTTCACATCTGTAGCAGCCAGCTATCCTTTCACTCCGTATGGCCACTTGCATCCACTGCGCAACTCCGTTTTCCGCTTCAGATCAGCTGGAGAAATTCTGCTGTCGCGGCTGCGAATATGTCTACGACCTGATTCATGAGGAGGGGCTGGATCGGTTTTATGAGCTCCGCAGCAGCTCAACCATACGTCCTGTTCGCAGCACTCCATTTGAGGCACAAGACCTCGCTTGGCTGGCGGAACACATCGCCAAAACCGAAGAGAACCACCCCGTCGGGCAGCCGGTGGAGGCAGATTTTTCACTCGAAGGACTTTCATGCGTGGGGTGTGTCTGGCTGGTGGAAAGCATCTTCCTCAGACATCCCGGCGCGTTGGAGGCATCCGCCCACCCCAGCACGGGCCTACTAAGGTTGCGCTGGTCTGCCGGAGAGATGGATCTAGCCGCTTTTGCCAGGGAAATTGCCTCATTCGGCTACACGCTTACCTTACGGAAAGCCGGCATGAGCCGCAGCGAGGCCCGCGAGCTCGGGGCAAGGCTCGGCCTCTGCGCTGCATTTGCGATGAACGCGATGGTCTTCACGCTTCCCACCTACGTGGGCATGCCGGAGGACTTCGCCTTCGCCGGAATCTTCAAGCTGGTGACCTTTCTCTCCGCCACGCTCTCAATGTTGGTTGGCGGCTCTTATTTTATCAAACGGGCATGGCACGCCGTCCTTTCACGGACTCCGCACATCGATCTACCCATCGCACTCGGCATACTCCTCGCCTTCGGAGGATCGCTCATCGGGTGGGCTTTCGATCTTGATGGGTTGATGTATTTCGATTTCGTCGCCACCTTTATTTTCCTGATGCTGGGCGGTCGCTACCTGCAGCTCGCAGCAGTCGAAAAAAACCGGAATCGCCTGCAACGCCGCCGCCCCCTGCCAGAGCATTTCTCTTCCCCGGACCGGGCGGAACCTATTTCGATTTCGGAGCTTAACCTTGGAATCCGTTTCAAGCTTCAGCCCGGCCAATCGGTCCCTGTCGCAGCCACCCTTGATTCGTCCGCTGCGGACTTTTCCCTCGAATGGATTAACGGGGAAGCGGAATCCCAAACTTTTCATGCCGGCCGCACACTTCCCGCCGGAGCCATCTACCTAGGGAAAGACTCCATCACCCTCACAGCCGGAGAAACCTGGGAAAACTCCCTTCTGGCCCGCCTCACCGGCTCTGACCGGACTGCCGCACGCATACCCGCGCTTGAGAAGATTCTTAGAATCTATCTCCTCGTTATCATTCTGGTGGGCTGCGCCGGATTTGGTGTCTGGCTGGCCACAGGAACCGCAGCCGAGGCCTTGCAGGTGATGATTTCCGTATTTGTGGTCTCATGCCCCTGCGCATTGGGAGTCGCTTTGCCCCTGGCCGATGAGCTCGCCAGCTCCCGCATGGAACGCGCGGGGGTTTTCATCCGGGAAGCTCAGATCTGGCCAAGGCTCTGTACAATCAGGTCTATCATCTTCGATAAAACAGGCACCCTCACCCTCGAACGCCCGGTTTTGAAAAATCCCGAAGCTTTGACGGCTCTGGACGATTCCGGACGCCTGGCACTCGCCCGCCTTACTTTCGGCTCCCTGCATCCCGTTTCCCGCAGCCTTCTAGAGGCATTGGGAAAAAAAGGGCAGGAATTACTTCGTTCCGCACCGGGCGCAACCGTCGAGGACGTTCCCGGGCTGGGAAGATTTTTCGAGAACGATACCGGCAAGTGGTCCCTTGGACGCCCCGGCTGGGCAGCTGGCAAACCGCAGACACTTTCGCCCCACGATGCGGAATTGTCGCATAACGGGGAACCGATCGCGCTTTTCAACTTCAGCGAAATGCTGCGTCCGGACTCCACCCAAGCACTCCGGAATCTCAAAGCCAGCGGACACCGCCTGATTATTTTATCCGGAGATAACAAGGAAAAGGTCGCCGCCGTGGCTGACTCCCTGGGTATCTCCAGGGACGATGCCCATGCTTCGCTTTTCCCGGAGCAGAAAGAGGAAATCGTCCGCAGGCTGGACCGACAGGATACCCTCTATCTAGGCGATGGAGCAAACGATTCACTCGCGTTCAATGCTGCCTACGTGACAGGCACACCGGTGGTCGATCGCAGTCTTCTCGAATCAAAATCCGATTTCTTTTTTCTCGGGCAAAGTCTGCAATTCCTCCCCGCTATGCTCTCTCTCGCCCGGCGCCGGAAGCAGACCGTGAGAATCGCCTTCAGCTTTGCCCTGATCTATAATGCTGCTGCAATTACCACAGCCTTGTTGGGTCATATGAACCCGCTCCTTGCAGCGATCATCATGCCGTTGAGCTCCGCCATCTCCCTTGCAATCGTTGCCCGTGGTCTCAGAGGCAAAGGCTGATCGTTCATGCCCCTTAAAAAAACGGCTCTCACCCGTGCGAAGCGGGAGAGAGCCGTGAAAGCAGATACAAATTTTACGTTGAAACCGCACCTTTAGCGGCGACGGCGGCGGATCAAACCCAGAGCTCCCAGAGCTGAAAGAACTGCCACGGAAGGCTCGGGAACATTGATTGCCACGTTGTCCAGGATTCCACCGGAGACTACCTCGGAGCCATCAACGCCGGCGTTGAATTTGACCGCGATGTAGTCGAAGTCCTCCATGTTCACCCCGCCAAGATTGAGATCGATCGCAGCCGTGCCCAGAACTCCCGCTGTGCCGGTGAAGGTTCCGAAAGCGGTAGCGGAGGTGTTGCTTCCCGAACTGCCATCCAGGAGGTTGGTCCATGTTGCCAGGCCGCCCAGATTTCCAGGCTTATAGTCGCGGCCGTTGATGGCATTGAAAAACTTGTCCGCCGCGTCCGGAGTCGCTCCCTCGTTGATCTTGAATCCAAGGATCTGATAGGTGACACTCAAGGAATCCCCAACTGCGGAATCCGGTGCAGTCCAGTCAAAAGATAGCTGGAAATTGTCAGTTCCCGTCTGGCCCGCGATCGGAGAGAATGCGGATGCCACACCCCGCCCATAATTCGAGCCAACAGTCGCTTGCTCATTCGAAAAGGTCTGGGTTGTGGAGCTCCCAGAACCCCACGTGAAATTTTTCGCTTCCCAACCTTGGTTCGCTGAGCTGAAAGCCAAACTGTTTCCGTTAGCAAAGCGGGCGTCTCCTGAGAAATCTCCGAAGGCGATCAAGGCAGCTTGGGAGCTTGCCGTAAATGCGGTTGTCGCGGCCAGCGTGATGAGTAGTCGTTTCATAGAAAAATAAATATGGTTTTACGACCGATCTCCTCCCGGCGAATCCTGAAAAGGAGGATATATCGGTATCTTCTATCCCAACCCCTACGCCGATTGCCGTCTACCTATGATCCCGCATAAAATATAATACATCCCGCGTTTTTATAAACAAATCGGTAAAAATTAGCCGATTCCAAAACAGTCGGAAGTTGCTAGGCGGATGAAAGCTGTCTACGTTCTGCTCTGAACGCCCAAACCACATCAGAGAAATGACAAGCGACCCGGATCACTTCAATCATGCACTTCAGGAAAAGGTGCTGAAGTCCGAGCTTTTTACCACCTACCAGAACGCTTTCCGCTGCGCCACAGGGTTGCCGCTGAGATTTGTCCATGCGGATGCGGATATTTCCTATCTTTGTGAACAAGCGGAAAATAGCAGTTCATTTTGTGACAAACTCAACCTATGCGAGAGTGCCTGCAAAGCCTGTATGGAGGTGAATCGCAGACTCAACGAGGACGCTAAGATAAACGGTCCGACAACCTGTCATTGCTTTTCCGGCATGACTTCCACTGCGGTCCCGGTGATGTGTGGTGGAGCGATTATAGGGATGTTGCGCACCGGACAGGTTTTCCACAAAACTCCTGATGAGCAGACCTTCTCCGCCGTTGCGAAGACTTTATCGAGGCAAGGGCTCAAGCCAGAAGATGTGAAAGCGCTTCACGATGCCTGGTTCAAGACGCAGGTGATAGATCCCGAGCGATATCAGGCGATGGTCAATTTACTTGTCACCTTTGGAAAACAATTGAGCAGCTATGCGGAAAAGTTGGCGCTCATCAGCGATGGAAGTGAGCCTGCCGCTGTGGCACGGGCGCGGAAGTTTATCGAGAACACGCTGGCAGATCCCCTGCCGCTTTCACTTGTCGCCAAACACGCCGGACTCAGCGAGTCCCATTTCTGCCGGGTCTTCAAGGAATCCACCGGGCTTACTCTGACAGACTACGTGAATCGCAGGCGGATTGAATGGGCAAAGAAAGAACTCCTGAAGCCGGAAGCCCGCGTCTCTGAAATAGCGTTCCATATTGGTTATCAGTCGCTCTCTCAGTTCAATCGAAGTTTCGCCAGGTTCACTGGAAATTCTCCGACGAACTTCCGCCGTGAAGAACTGGCGAAGGCGACCTCCTTGTCTGCGGGCGGTTGATTTTTACTAAAGAACAACCATCAAAGCATGGATGACACCCGGGAGCCACATGATGATGGTGAGGATGATATTTAAAACGAAGCTTTTCCCAAAGCCGGAATGCAATCCCACCGCAAGCGGAGGAAAGATAAAAGCGAGAATAACTAGAAGGATTTTGTTCACTGGTGCTGCTTGTGCCATAATATTGATGATTGGTTATGCTCCGTAGCTCTGGGCACGGAGTCATGGAACGTTTTCGCATTCGACGTGCCGCAGGTGCAAATCCCTGGCAAAAAGGCCCAGAAGCGCCTTTTTCCATGGGCTGAAGAGGATTGACCAACTTGGGCGCTACAGCACCCCACGATCCATAGAGCGGCAATAGTGCAATCTTCGCTGAATTAAACATTGCACATTGCACGAATCCTCAGTGGAGCGCACATTACGGAACCTACAAACTCAACGACTGACGGCAGTGCCAAACAAGGCACGCTGCCTGCAATAAGGATTTTCTATGAAAATTGGTCCAACTCACTTGAAGCGCTACAAGGATGTCGCAATGTTGTTTCTCAAACACGGCAACTCCGAACTGGCAAAACAAGGAGACTTTGCGTCCAGCACAGATATCGAAGAAACCCAAGGAAAAGCCTCGGCAGAAGACCTCGCAAACGACCTTGAGAAACTGGGGCCGACATTTGTGAAGATCGGACAGTTGCTCTCCACCCGGAGCGACTTGATTTCCCCCGTTTACATGGATGCGCTCAGTCGCCTGCAGGACGATGTGGAGCCTGTGCCTTATGAAGCGATCGAAAAGGTGGTTCAGGAGCAACTGGGAGTGAGAATTTCGAAGGCCTTCGAATTTTTTGACAAACAACCAATAGGCGCGGCGTCTCTTGGGCAAGTTCACCGGGCAAGGCTGCGCGGAGGACGCGAGGTAGCGGTAAAGATTCAGCGTCCCGCCATCCGCCAAGAAATCATTACCGACCTGGAAAGCCTTCAGGAAATCGCCGACTTTCTGGATGACAACACAGATTTTGGGAAGCGTTATGAAGTTGGCCGGATACTTGCGGAATTCCGGACCAGTTTGATGCGCGAGCTGGATTACCAGAAAGAAGCCAGACATCTGAAGGAACTCAAAGAAAACCTCCGCGAATTCAAAAAATTGGCCATTCCGGAGGTGATTGATGATTACAGCACCTCAATGGTTCTGACTATGGATTATCTAGCCGGCAGCAAAGTGACTTCCCTTTCAGGCACGGTGTTAGCGGACCTGGATGGTGAGGTGCTCGCGGACGAGCTTTTCCGCGCCTATCTGCAGCAAATCCTGGTGGATGGCTTCTTCCATGCGGATCCGCATCCCGGGAATTTGCTACTTACTCCGGATCACAGAATCGCCATTCTGGATCTGGGCATGATCGGACGATTGAACCAGCGCCTCCGCGATCAGTTGGTTCACCTGCTCGCAGGAATAAGCCATGGGGATGGGATACAAACCGCAGAAGCCGCCATCCGCATCGGGGAACCTCGTGCCGAAGGGATTGACCGAGCTGGTTTCATAAACCGAATCGAAGATCTCGTCGGGGAGTCCCACAAGAGCGATCTCGCGGGTCTGCAGATTGGCAGTATCGTGCTGCTGGTCATGAGTGCGTGCGCCGATTCCGGCATCCGCATCCCCGCGGAAATCAATCTGCTCGGGAAAACCCTGATGAATCTGGACCGGGTGGGGATCGCTCTTTCACCTAGATTTGATCCCGCCTCCGCGATCCGCAGAAATCTCGAAACCATCTCCGCCTCACGGGTGAAAGATTCATTTTCGATCGCATCGCTGATGGGGGCAATGACGGAAACAAAGGATTTCCTGGGTGCCCTCCCCAGACGGATGAACGAAATCCTGGAACTGGTGGCGACAAACAAACTTCGGGTAAAAGTGGATTCGATCGATGAACACAAACTGATGCTCGGTCTGCAGAAAGTGGCGAACCGTATCACGATCGGTCTGATCCTATCATCCTTCGTGCTAGCGTCATCCATGCTCGCGCGCGTGGGAACCAGTTTCCGTATTTGGGGCTATCCGGGGCTTGCCATGATCTTTTTCCTCATCGCGGTCATCGGCTCCTTCATCCTGATCGCGAGTATTTTGATCAAAGATGAATAAAAATCAGAAAACCTGGCACGGCCTGTGCTTAATTATGATCGGCGGTCCGACTGAGACGCCCTGGGTTATTGGGTTTTCCCTGGGGATGATCGGTCGGGCCGCCTTTAATTTCTTCCGATAAATAGACGGATGCACATTCCAAATTCCGTATTATACTGGACTGAGAATGACCGAGACAGAGCCAACCATCGAAGCGGAAGTCGTCGAAATAGACGGGATCGCCGTAGACCCACGTGCAGCAGCGGATCATACCAGGCAGGAGTGGAAGGATTGGCGGAAATGGCAGGGAAAAGTAAGACAGCTGGACGCGAGATGGATGCCGTTATGGATCGTCCTTGGCTTTATCCTTCTCGTGTTGGTGGTAGCCATAGGGATGTGCGCCGCAGTCCTGTGGCTAGGCTATAAATTCGTGAAGAACATACTCGGCGGAATAGCCTCAGTATTTATTCCAAGCCATGAACTCCAACGGCGCTGATTCAGCTGAAGGAACGGCCGATCATCAAAAGTCTCAATCCATTCAGGCAAACCAGAACCGTGCTGCCCTCGTGACCGACAACACCCACGGGGAGAGGTAATGAAAAGCCTAGCGACGCTGCCAACAAAACCAATATGACCGCCGAGGCGAAGATCAGATTTTGCATCAGCACTCTCCTGGCTCTTCTCGAATGACTTAAAAGGAGAGGAATATTTTCCAATCTATCACCCATCAATACCACGTCCGCCGTCTCCATGGCCACATCTGTCCCAGCCGCGCCCATGGCCACGCTTAGGTCTGAAGTGGCCAGGGCCGGGGCATCGTTCACACCATCCCCGATCATCATCACACGACCTTCCTTTTTGAGTTGGCGGATGATGTGGAGCTTGTCTTCCGGAAGTAGCTCGGAAAACACCTCATCCACTCCTGCCTCCCGTGCGATGGACCGGGCTACAATGCCGTGATCACCGGTAAGCATCACCACTTTTTTCACGCGGAGCTGATGGAGCTTTTCTGTCAATGTCCTGGCTTCTTCCCGGATGGTATCGGCCATCGCTAGGACAGCGATCGCCTCCACCTTGTCATCTTTTTTCGTCCCCATCCATACGCAGCTGCGTCCTTGCTCTTGAAGCTTCTTCGCTTCTCTCAAAAGCTTCGCAAGATTCACGGCATTTGCCTCGCGGAACCATCTTTCGCTACCGATGATATAACGGATGTTTTCAATCGTAGCCTCGGCTCCCTTACCTGTGATTGACTGGAAAGCTGTCGCTGAAGGCAGTTCCATTCCCATCTTTTCCGCAGAGCCGACAATCGCATGGGCCAAGGGGTGCTCCGACCTCACCTCCAATGCAGCGGCCGAGCGAAGGATTCCCCTTAAATTATCAGGCAGTTGCCCATCGAACCCGAAGATTCCGTCTAGTGTCACTATTTCCGTAAGCGAAGGCTTCCCGATCGTCAGGGTGCCTGTCTTGTCAACAGCTACGATATCGATAGTAGCTGCCCGCTCCAGATGCGAGCCACCCTTGATCAAAATTCCGCGCCGCGCCGCACCACCGACAGCTGACAGGACTGTGGCGGGCGTGCTGATGATCAGTGCGCATGGAGAGGCGACGACCATGACCGTCATCGCCCGATAAAATGCCGCGGAAAAGCTCTCCCCCCATAGCGCCCAGGGAATCAGGAAAACGCAGCCAGTGAAAAGAATCACTCCCATTGCGTAATACTGTTCCGCTTTCTCCAAAAATCTTTGCGTTTTGGATTTTTCGGCTTGGGCTTCGGCCACCAGTTTCACCATACGCGCAAGGGCAGAATCCTCGGAACGCTTTGTTACGCGTAGCTCGATGCCACCGCTTTGATTGATCGTTCCGGCAAAAAGACTGCTACCAATTTCCTTGGAGACCGGCATGGACTCGCCTGTTAACGATGCTTCATCCACGTGTGTGCTGCCTTCCGAAAGCTCGCCATCCACAGGGATTTGTTCGCCGGGCTTTACGACAACCGTCTCGCCAATTTGCAAATCCTCCACACGCACCAACTCGGTGCGGCCATCGCGCTTCACGTGCGCTTGCTCGGGCCTCAAGGTAAGCAGGGATTCGATCGCCCGATGGGTGCGCTCCATCGCATACCTCTGCAAAACATTGGAAAAACTGAACAGGAAGAGGAGCAACGCCCCCTCGAAAGGGGCCCCAACCACCGCAGCACCGAGAGCAGCCAGAACCATTAGGACATCCACATCGAGAACGCGCTCGCGCAGGGAAGCAATCGCAGACTTCACGCCTTCCTGCCCCGCGAAAAAATACGCAAGGAAGTAAAATAAACCACTCGCCCAAGGTGCCGCCAGGTATTTGCCTGCCAGCAATGCAGCTATCAAAAACATCAATCCGAGAGCACAGGAAATTTCCTCATTGAGACGCCCAGATCGCAACTCTTCCACAAAAGATTTCCGCTTCCTCTTACTCACCTCCAAAGGTGCGAGATTCGCCCCGGTTTCCCGCAGCCCGGATAAGACCTCGCCTTCCGGAGCCAGCGATGAGTCAAAGGTCAGACAGAGAACTTTTCCCAGATAGGTTGCCGTTGCCCGCCGGACGCCGTGGATGGCTTCCACCTTTTTCTCTAGCCTCAAAGCACCCGCCTCGCAGCCGGAACTCTCCAATCGGAAGCTCAGCTTTTTCAAATCCAATGCCACACCGCCGGCATCAAGTTCCGCAGCTTTTCTAAGATCTGCCTCGCTCAGCTGATCGGGATCATACGCAATCTCCAGGCGACCATGCTTTGGATCCGCATTAACTTCCAGAATCCCCTCCCGGTCGGCCAATTCGTGAATATTTTCTCCGAGAATGTCCGGTATCGAGGATTCGTTCTTCATTCGGATTATTGATACGCCGTTCCAGGATATTGTGCGAGTGCTGAATGGACTGGAGCTTTTTTCCGCCAGCTTATAAAAATATCCAAATGAACGCTCTGAAATCTTTGTGTCTCGTGCTCGCTGCCATTTTCGTCACGTCCTTGGAGTCCCAAGCTGAGTTAGCTCCGGAAGCCTATAGGAAAATGCAGCTAAGCTCTCCGGAGGCGCTGACGATTCAAGTGGTGGACATCACCAGCACAAGGACGGGTCTCTTTGATTTCAGCGGGGACAGGGCCCAGGAAGTGACTGCAAAAATTATCAAAGTCGAGCGGACGATCACCGGACTAAAAATTGGCGACCATATTGTTATCCGCTACATCAGCGAGAATCCCGGGCGAAAGATTGCCGGACCCGGTCCCATTGCGAAGCTGGAGAAAGGTCGTATTTACCCCGCCTGGCTCGAAATTAGCGCGGGGAAAACCAGTTATTCACCGGCAGCCCGTCGTGCCAGCTTTTCACCCCTTGTTGAGTAAATCCTTCTTGAGCTTCTCCGCCTTCAGCATGCCGCAGCCCGCAGCCACATCGATGCCCCGACGCTGCCTGAAGGTGCAGGGAATACCCGCCTCACGGATAATTTTTTGGAAAGCCAGACCGCTCTCGCTAGCAATTCCTTCGAAGCCATTTGTCGGATTGAGCGGGATAATGTTCACATGGCTGTCGATCCCTTCCAGTAACGCGACCAGACGCTTCGCTGTCTCCGGAGAATCGTTTTTCCCCGCAATCAACGTCCACTCGAAGAAGATTCTCTTCCCCGTCGTTTCGCAATAGCTCCGGCAAGTATTGATGAGCATTTCCAAATTCCATTTCTTGCTGGTAGGAACCAGAGACACCCGTTCCTCTTCTGTGGATCCGTGCAGACTCACCGCCAGCCGGTAGGGACGTCCCTCCTCCGCCATACGGAGGATATGCGGCACGTAGCCAACCGTGCTGATTGCGATTCGAGAAGGGCCGATGGATGATCCGCGCACATCGGAAACCGTATCCATCGCCTTCATCACCGCGTCATAGTTATGCAAAGGCTCTCCCATTCCCATGAGAACGATATTCCGTAAACGACGGTGCGGATGGCTGGCTGCAAGCGCTCGGCGGACATGCAGGACCTGGGCGACGATTTCACCCACAGTCAAATGACGCACAAAACCCATCTGACCTGTGGCACAAAACACACAACCCATCGCACAGCCCGCCTGAGAACTGAGGCAGGCGGTATAGCGGCCATCGTAGCCCATTAGAACTGTCTCAATGACCTGACCATCCTGTAGACGCAGCAAATACTTTCGGGTCAATCCGTCGCTGCTGTGGATTTCCTCCACCTGTGTGGGAGTATCGAGAAAATACTTTTTTCCCTGCCCCACATTTGCTTCCCACCACTTTTTCACGGGAGGAAGGAAATCGCCGGAATCGGCATCCCTGACATGATCCCGATGAATGGCACGCCAGACCGCCTTCGCATGAAATGATAAAACGCCATCGGCCTGCAGCGCATCGGAAAGCTCTGAAAAGCTCAGACCAAGTAAAGAAATAGAAGAAGAAGAAGGTTTCACGGTTCGACAGGGAGTGCGCGGGGTGCGCGGGGAGAAATTTCAACCGGTTGTGCACGGGGAACCACGATTTGCGCCTTTGGCGGCTCCGGCTCCTCCACAGGGATCGCCTTGAGATTGGGCTTCACCAAGATCGCCTTTGGCGGCTCCGGCTCGGCAGGCTTGACTTCCGGCGCCGGCTTTTCCTCAGGCACCGGCTTCGCCGTTGGGACGGGCTCTGCCTTTGGAGTAATTTTGATCGGCTCGTCGCCAGGGGGAGTTTTGCGCATCTTGATCTCGACACGCCGGTTCGGTGCTTGGGCATCGGCATCCCCGGAGGTGATGAGTGGCTGGCTTTTTCCATAGCCTCTTGTGATGATCCGGTCCGGATCCATCCGCATGGACTCGACCAAATAAGCTTTGACCGCTTCCGCTCTCTTTCTCGAAAGTACAAGGTTCGTCTCCTCCCCGCCGATCAGGTCCGTATGACCTTCGATCCAGCAGTAGAGATTGGGATTCTTGTCTATCAGGAGGGCAAGTTTCATCAGCCCGATCTTGGCGCTTTCCCGCAATTCGGAGCGGTTGAACTCGAAGATCAGATCACTCGGAAGCAAGGTCTTTTTCGACAGCAACAGATTCGGCGGAAGATCCAGCAAATCATCCAGCGATTCAATTCCATCAAGCTTCCCGTTTTCCACCAATCCGTTGTTTCCCTGTTTGATAAGCTCGTCGGTGAAATCGGTCATTTTGCCATCATCCACTTGCACAGCGCCCGGATCGACAGTGATCTGGCCTATCGCGGCAGGCTTCAAATCCTCCTCCATTCTGCCGAAATCCGGTAAATCAGCTTCCATATCAATCTCTGTGGAAACCGCGGAATCCACCGCATCCAGATCTCCCTCAGCCAACGGATTGGACATTTTCAAGGCGTATTCCGGATCCAGAATATTGGGAGCGATATCCACTTCTACGTCTTCCGGAAGCAGGTCCAGCAGATCCACTTCCTCGAGAAGCGCCGCACTCTCATCAGGCGGAGTGACTGTCTCCTCCGGCGGCAGAGCATTCTGAGGCTCGTAAGGACGGACTTCTATCTGCCTCACGTTCACCGGCTGAGTGGAAATTTCCTCTCTCTGCTGGATGCCCAGAGCGATTTTGACATGGTCCAGAGCGAAGAAAACCATCACATGCAGCAGCAGAGAAACAAACATCGCGACGGCTGCCCAGCGCCCGAGATGCTCCGGCCCCGGCAGCCGGTAACTACCCGTATCGCGCGAGTCGCTCCATCGAATTTCCTGCTCCATAGGGGATACAATAAACTATGGAATCAAGCTGGCAATGCTGGAAAAATCTGCCTATGGCGTTCTCGGCACCAAACGTGCTAATCCCATATCACAACCTCCAGAAATAATATGCCAGCCAAGAAAACAACAAAGAAAGCCGCCGCTAAAAAAGCTCCGGCAAAGAAAGTCGCGGCAAAAAAAACTCCTATAAAAAAAGAGACCGAGAGCAAGCCCGCAGCGAAAAAGGCCGCGCCTGTCGCCAAGAAATCAGCCGTCAAAAAGCCCACTGCCAAGAAAACAGCCAGCGTGAAGCCAGCACCAACTCTGGAGGAAATCACGAAGGCCGCTTATCTCAACTACCGCCGCCGTGTGGAACAAGGCCTTCCGGGTGACCACGATAGCGATTGGCTGGAAGCCGAGCGCAGCCTGAGCAGCTGATAACCGCATCATAAAACCTTCTGAAACGGAACGCCTGTCACGCCAATGACAGGCGTTTTCATTTAACTTGTTATTCCAAATGGATCGATGATAGTTGATGTATCTTGATCAAAAGAGATGTCATTTGGCTGCCTTTTGAAAGCCATGAACGGATCGGTTTCGATCCCACCGGATGCTCCCGTGATGCTACCTCGCGGCACGCTCCATCTACTTCTCCCGCCTGCCAGTGCGCTACCTTTTCACGCCTGAATTATAAACATCAACCCCATGAACCCCAACACAGAGGCCATGCAACCTGCACTATTTGAAGAAACAAACGCCGTCGCCCCACCACGCAAAACCCGTCGATCAGCGGCAAAAGCGATCGAAGAGTTTGGCCTCAAGGCTCCGTCCAAAATGGGCAAGAACTACGTATTGGATACAAATGTGCTGCTGCACGATCCAGCGTGCCTGGAGAGATTCAAAGAAAACCACATTTGCATTCTGGTGGATGTCCTTGCCGAGCTGGATAAATTCAAGAGCGAGCAATCGGAGCGGGGAGCGAATGCCCGCCGGGTCCATCGGCGCCTTACCGATATTTTTTCCGGTGCCACTACGGTGACGGGAGGCGTAGCCACCCAAGGCGGAGGCACGATACGTTTGGTGATTTATGATCCGGATGCGTGTCCGGATAACATGGATCAATTGAAACAATTTTATCGGATTTTCCCGGACCGTGAGCGTGTGGATCACCGCATTCTTGCCGCTTGCTTCCTTCTGAAGCAATACAATCCGGACGGGCAGGTCGCCCTCATCACAAAGGACATCAATCTTCAGCTCAAAGCACGGGCCGTCAGCGTAGAATGCCAGGATTATCTCAATGACAAGGTCGACGCCCGCGAAGTATCGAACTACGAGGTCCGCCGTATCGAGGTGGATTCCTCCGAGTTACAGCGCTTTGCGAGCAGCGGCGAGTTAACGATCGATCAAGAGCGTTATTACAATATTTCCACCAATGAGTATGTGCTTCTCTGCTGCGGAGATAAACAGACGATTCCCGCTAGATTGCAGTTTGAGAAAAAGTTCGTCAGATTGAACATACCGGAGGTTTTAAAAATTCCCGACGGACAGTCCCTCAAGCCATTGAATCTCGGCCAGCGCTGCCTGATCGACGCTTTGCTCAATCCCGACATTTCACTCGTCACCTGCTATGGACATGCCGGAACCGGAAAGACTCTTGTGGCCGTAGCCGCAGGCTTGCATGAAATGTTCAACCGCAAATATAACGGTATCACTGTGAGTAGACCGGTAGTTTCCATGGGAGATCAATTGGGATTTCTCCCAGGATCGCTGGATGAAAAAATGCGGCCTTGGTTGCAACCAATCCATGACGCTCTCGATCTGTTGATGCGCCCGAATGTTCCTCTCGGTCCGAAACGGAAACAGACCAAACCAAATCCCGGCGGCACTCCACCCAAGAAGCCTTACGAAGCTCTCATGGAACAAGGTATCCTGGAAATAGAAGCTCTCTGCTACATCCGTGGACGCTCCATCCCCAACCGGTTTTTCATTCTCGACGAGGCCCAGCAGCTGACCCCGCAGGAGGCGAAAACGATCGTTACCCGAATGTCCCGTGATTCAAAGCTCGTCCTGGTGGGAGATCCGGCACAGATCGATAATCCCTACGTTGATAGCCGTAGCAATGGACTCGTTTACACCCGGAACCGGCTAAAAGATCAGCCTTTCTCCGCCCACGTCGCCTTGAACCGCGGAGAACGCTCTGAGCTGGCGGAAGCTGGAGCACAGTTGATGTAGAAAAAAATCGGCCTGGATTTCCAAATAGCCACGTTGCGGAATCTACTCCGCCGCGTGGCTATTTTATTTCCTCCAGAATATAGAACCTACGTGGCTCGCCCAGCGCGGATACATGCGTGTAGCTGCCTCCACCCAGCACTCCCGAGAGAGGCTCCCAGGTAGCCAATGTCGAGGAATGATGAATTCTATACGTGGCACCAGGCGCAGCAATCCATGTCAGGACCACATCCTGCCCGGAGATACTCACCACCAGATCCGGTGCACTCCCGCTTATATCAAAAATAGAAATGGATCCGCTCGAAGAGCCCGAAGGATCGTCCTGAGGAACTCCTACTGAAACGTTCCTTCCCGAGATGGCGACTGCCTGACCGAAGAAGTCTGAAGAAGCAGGACTTGGGTGGACCAGCTTATGTTTCTGCACGCCCGTGAGATCGAAAACATAAGCCGCTCCAGCGGAGCTCGCCCCATCATCATCAAAAAAAGCACCAATCACCGCTAGGTCTTCTAATGCGACCGCACTGCCGAACCGGTCATCCGCAGCTCCATCCCGGGGGCTCAATTGAGCGACTTGGCTGCCGGTGGTGAGAGCATATAAGTAAGCCTTTCCCGCACCTAATTCCGTGTCAGAATCATTGCTGTCAAAACCGGGAGCACCGATAAGACATTTCCCGCCATACGCACTTACTGCAGCGCCAAAGACGTCTCCAGTCGTTCCATCAATCGCGGTGATTTTCCTCAGCTGGTTGCCCGACGCGCTATCGAAGAAATAGGCAGCTCCGGAATCCACACCCTTTGCATCCGCAAAAGGCGATCCCACCACCACGAAACTGTCACTGATCCCAACCGCCCCTCCGAATTGATCCGAAGGAGCAGCATCGGAGGCTGTAAGCTTTCGCAGCTGAGCTCCGCTTGAGGCATCAAAGATATAGACAGCGCCGCGGTTATCACCGCTGTCCCCGTCTTTCCATGCCCCGACAACCACGTAACCATTCCCTATTGCAACGGAATACCCGAATTCATCGCCTGCGGCCGCATCGCTCGCGACAAGCTTCATGGGTTGGTAGCCAGCCTCATCCAGCCGGGTGGTCTCGAACAAATAAACAGCTCCGGAGGCATCACCGGCATCATCATCTTCTGGTGCGCCCACCGCAATCCGCGTCCCTGACACAGCAACTGACGCACCAAAGGAATCGCCTGCCACTCCATCATGGGCCCGCAATTTTCTCAGTTGAGTCGCATTCGCCGTATCAAAGAGATAAACCGCACCCGCATTATTGCCCAAGTCATCATCACCTGTGGCACCGGCAACGAGCAGATCTCCGGAACAAGCGATCGCCTGCCCGAGACGATCAAAAGATCCCCCGTCCGCTGCCACGACTTCCTTCCACTCGCCAGCTGCAAAAGCTGAATTCACAATGCAAAAAAATAGTAAGGCACGACGGATCTTCATATGAACTAAAATTAACTTTCCGGACGCAAATTACTCCATGCTTTTTTCCAAAATCAGCAACGCGGCATTTTCCGCCCCCGGCATCTGAAGCACGTCTTCAGCCATGACAAGTGTGCGCAGGCAATGTTTGTAATCGAAACGCTTCGGATTGCCGCTGCGGGAAAGCTCGGAAGCAGTCCTGGAAGTCGGGCTGATATAGATCATACCAGTTGGCGAGACGTCGGCGAGAAAACGTGACACACCAATCCACATCGCCTGGCTGAGTTGTGTTCTGAGATTTTCATTCCTACTCGTCGCCAGATATCGGGAAGCAAACGCCATCCCCACCATTTGGTAGCTGGGATCGAATTCGTTTCTTTCCACGAAACAACCGTCCGCCTGCTGAGCTGCGAGGCCCGCCACAATGTATTCGTCCGCCAATGCCTCCAGCGTGAGATCCCGGCTGAACCATGCGGTCTGCTGTAACGCCGCCGCACGGAGAAAATACCGGTGTCCAAAGGGCAAAAGGTTCGAGCTACTTCCCGCATCATCAGCGATCACGAACCAATGTGCGCACAACTGGCATTTCCTCCGCCATTCTCGGATCGTATTGCGATACATCTGCGGCTGATGTCTACGGAGAGCCAGGCCCGCCCTGCTTGCAGCTTCCAGAAAAAGCGACGCGCTGTGCACTGCGTCCCCGGTGCCGGGAAACGAACCGTCACTAGCTTGGCGCGCGAATCCCCATTCAATCATTTTTATCCCTTCTGCGATCAATTCCTCATCATCCAGAATGATTCCCGTCTCTATCACATCCGCTCCGTATCTTTGCTGCTCTATAAAAAATTGGTCTTCAATTCCCGCTTCCCAATCTTTGTTCACCGAAAGGGCGCCATTTTCTGAAACCGGCAGCGACTCCCCATATTCGTTACGCAGAAACTGTCCATCGGGACGGCTCAATGTGGTGAACAATACGTTCCACCGGCTCGTCCCCCTGGCCGCATCCAAAACCTTTTCGACATCAAAGGATGATGAATCCGGCACCAATCCATTGCCGGGGAAAAGACCCATCGTTCTACCTAGCGCACTCCCGTAAAACGCTCCGTAACGCTCGCCCATTTTCAATGACGGTGTGAACCTCAGCTGGACATCGTCGAAGCTGGAATCACTCAGCTCGCCAGCCTCGACCGCGCTCCCACCCCGTGCACGATCCTCGATCAGTAATACGGTCTTTCCAGTATTTCCAAACAGCAAGAACTGATCTTTCGCGCCGGGATTCGCATCAGCAGCGGAAAAGAGCGGCTGCCTCTTTGTATTATCACCACTTCCCTTGGGGGTGTATCTCCAGGCATTTGAAAGAAAGACGTCCTTTATATTATTCGGAATGACAAAGAAGACGACCCGCTTCCCGAGTAGCTCGAAATCCGCAGGACGGAAATTCACAAAACCACCCGGATCCAGGGTCCTGTCATCCATAAGAATATGTCCGTATTTCACCGCACATTCGCGGAATAGCAGGCTGGAAGCACCGAGATCGGAAACGGTATCCAGCTCCACCACGCCCAGACTAAATTTCATCGGCGACCGATCGTCCAGGAAATCGATGCGGTAGGAAATGTCCTCCGAAGGCATTTGGAAGACTCCTCCCGTTATCTCATATTCGGGCAGATCCATCATCTCAGCAATCAATCTGGCTTTCACACCGCGGGAGCCCAGATCGCTCATTAGACCGGCTTGACCGGCAATGACATCATCATGCTGGGTCACCTCCTTGGCATGCGGAATGATGTCGATCTGAATAACCACATCATCAAAGCTCCCATCTCCTGCTGGCTCATCTTCAAATGCCAGGACGATGGACTTCTCGTCAGATTGGGAAAATCTGGAGGCAACCAATACCTTCCCCAGAGGATTTCTAGCAGCATCCTGACAGATTACATTTTCCCCGTTGCTCGAAGAAATGAGAAAGCGTAGATCCGTCCCGGCTTTCAACAAGCCCAGGCTCATCCGGGATCCCTGCTCAAGGGGACCGTCCGCGCCTGTAGCGACATGACTCCAGATTACCTGACCACCAGGCGGCAATTCCGATAACGCATTGTCATACCACGCCAGAGAGCTGTTCTTTCCCGCACCATCAAATAATAGGGTGACAATCACTTCGCTATCCTCAGTGAGATGAAATGCGTTTTCATCAAAACCTTTGACTGCGGGATCAAACACACCTGTAAAATACTGGTTCCGCACGGAATTCCATTTATCCCGAGCCGCCTGATATGCCTCGTCGGACACTTCGAGAAATCCCAGATCCGTAATTCCATTGGAATCGACCTTCACAAATAATTTTTTACTGGATCCAAGCTCTCCATCGGAAACATTCAGCCGCAAGGTATAGTCACCTGGCTCGGTAAAAGTAAAAAAACTATCCGCCGCCGCCGGAGCGGAGATGAAGCACCCGGAGGCCGGGCCACCCACCAGCTCCCAGGCAACCAACGAACCGCCCGCGGCGGGGAGACCATCATCATCAATGGAAGGGGAAACCCAGAGCCTGGCATTTCCCGAAATATCCATATCCGCCGGATGAATAAATATGTGCGGCGCTTCGTTCCCACGTGCCAATCCTATTAAGGCTGCCACAAGAAAGCATGGAATCGATATATATTTGGCACTCATTCATCCATTAGCTTTGAAAAACTACATTCTTAAAAGCATATAACCGGAGAACCCTAACGTCCTCCGGTTATATCGTTCCTTACATCCAATTAAAAATCGCCTTTTTGGCCTTTCAGGTATCCATCAATCCCATCCCAATCGAGCGTTGGATCCGGAGTTCCCTGATAATATCCGCCACCTCCGAAGCTCATCGGAGCAAGGGCAGGTGTAATACGCAGCCACGTGTCGGAGAAATTCGAATCACTCGCCTCGCCGGCCTCACGGCTGGAAACTCTGCTGTGGTCTTCGATGGCGATGATCGTGCTATCGACATCAGTGAAGCTCATGAATTGATCCAAGGAACCAGGATTGGCATTGATCATGGAGAACAACGGCTGGCGTTTGGTATTATCCCCCGCTCCCCTTGGAGTGTAACGGAATGGATTCGTCACAAACCGATCCAGCTTATTGTGCGGCAGAAGCATCAGAACAACCTGCTTTCCAGCTAGACCAAGAGCGGATGGATCAAAGGTCACCCGATCACCTACATCTGCATTGCGGTTATCGAGCACCGTTACTGCATTGGCAGCAGCGATTTCACGGAATTCCAGCAAGCCTGGGACAACCGTTTGGATCTTCCCGTAATCAACCAGCGACAATGTGAAATCCAACGGACTCTCATCACGCAGCAGCTCAATACTGACCGGTCCTGAAGCAGGAAGCTGGAAAAGATCCGCAGTGATCTCATTGGCAGGATCATTGAGCCCGAGAGAATCGAGAACCGATGAAACCGCATTTGAGTTCAAGCCATCCCGGCCAAACTGAAGTGTAGCAGGTGCAGTTGGGACGATCTCGATCATCACAATAACATCATTGAAGTCATTATCACGTCCTGCTGCCAACTGATCCTCGAAGGCAAGCACGAGCTTATCTCCGGAAACCTCGATCCGTGAGGCCACCATTTCCAAGCCACCGATATTCATGTAGGAGTCCTGATAGATTTTCTGCTCTCCCGCATTTCCGCCATCCATCACCAGACCGAGCCTCAATTCCGTGCCCGCAGGTAGGATGCCCAGGCTGGCAGTCGAGCCGGGGACCAGCGGTGCGGCTGGGCCGGTTCCAAACTTTTTCCAGAATACATCCCAGCTGCCTGCAGGATCCGCAGCATCATACCACGCGACAGAGTTCACATGTTTTGCCCCATCATAGATGACGGTTACGAAGACTTCGGAGTCCTCCTCCAGATAAAAACGCTCTTCATCAAAGCCACGCTTCTCATCCTCCAGAGGAATGCCCTGGGTATTGCAATTGAGCTTGGTCTTCACCTCATTCCATACATCGCGGGCATAGCTGTAGTAGGTTGGGTCTACGCCGTAGCTGAGAAGCTGGGCATCCGTCAGTTGGAACTCGATGTAATTGTCCTCCAGATTGCAGAGTGGACATGGGTCAAGATCTGTCGGGATCCCGTCGTTATCGTCGTCCTCGTCCAGGAAGTTCGGAGATCCATCGCCATCAGAATCCAGGACAAGTCCGGTGCGGGCATTTTCATCGCGGTCGCTGACACCATCGTTATCTGAGTCTGTGTCCAGTGCGTTGGGAATACCATCACCATCGAAGTCTCCGCGCCCTTCGTCACCATTCAGAATACCATCGCCATCTTCATCACGACCGTCGAAGCCGTCGAGATAATCGATAATGCCGTCACCATCGGTATCGCCATCGCCTTCTTCTCCATCGGATAAGCCATCGTTATCGGAATCCGCATCAAGGGTATTGGGGAGGCCATCCCCATCAGCATCACCCGGAGCCTCGTCCACATCCAAGCGGCCGTCTCCATCCGAATCCGTATCCAGGTGATTCGGGGTTCCATCTCCATCCACATCAAAGGCATCCGGAATACCGTCTCCACTACTATCGGTGTAGTCGGTGAGCGTTCCATCGCCATTGTCTCCATTATCGATTGTGTCTGTCCAGTTACGGATACCATCTCCGTCCTCGTCACCATTCGGATTATAGGTTCCTCCTTCGAAGTCATCCTGTGTGCCATCGTTATCATCATCGATATCGTATTCATCGGAGATACCATCGCCGTCTGTATCAACGACTAGAATTTCGTTGGAATTGATCGTCCCGTCATTGATATTTGTTTTCGGCGCACTGGCAACCCAAGTTACACTTCCGTTCACAAGGTTTACGCGATACGCACCAGTGCCGCGGTTATCAAAGCCGTAGACCGCCCCGTTGAAATCGCAGATCAAGGCACCGAAAGTTTTTCCATTATTTCCGAGAACGATGGTATTTCCGTTCGTCCGGTCAACCTCGAAAAAGCCACCATTGCTCGTGCTGCCATACATTTTCCCATTCACCGGATTGAACGTCAGGTCAATCTCTGTGGAGTTCGGGTTCGGGCTATGGGCAAAATTTTTCTCAACGCTCATTGTTTTCACGTTGATGCCGAAAAGACGACCACCGCCGGAAACCCAATAGAGCCCGTCATCAGCGAAAGTTCCCGCCACATATGACCGGGGGAGACCCGCAATTTTTCCCATTCTGATGATACTGCCGTCACTGCCGATACGTAGCAACTCGGGAGAATTCGTCGTAGTATCAAGCCCGTAGATATAATCGTCCGCCGTGTTGTAGGCGATTGCATTGTAGGTCAATCCGTGATCGGTATTTCCGATCTTGATGAAGACGCCTTTGTTCACATCCACCAGCGCAAACTGGGTGGGAGAATTATATGACTCAAATGCAAATCCGGAACCCGCAAAGGCAGGCTGGTAGTCCCGATAGTCGGGAATTCCATCCGCATCGGTATCATTAAAGCCTTCCACAGCGTCCAGAGCACCATCGCCATCGGAATCGAGGTCGAGATAATCCTTTGTGCCGTCGTTGTCGGTATCCAGAGTAAGTGTTTCCTCGGAATTCCATAGTCCATCCTTATCGCTGTCTTCACCTGGAGCGTCCGGCGTTCCATCGTTATCGGAATCCGTATCTTCAAAATCCGGGATACCGTCTCCATCGAAATCCCCCGAACCTTCGCGGAAATCCTCTACTGAGTCGTTGTCGGAATCCGTATCAATGTATCCGGGCTGCCCGTCCGCATCGATATCGCTGCTCCCATCAATGGAATCGGGAATGGTGTCTCCGTCGGAATCCAGATCCAAAAAGTTCGGCAATCCGTCGCCATCCACATCAAGTTTTCCTTCAAATGCGTCGAGCAAGCCATCGCCATCAGAATCCAGATCGATAAAATTCGCCGCACCATCACCATCGCTGTCGGTGGTGAAAGGCACGAAGGAAATATCATCCAGACCGAAAGCCGATGCCTGGAGTGTCGTCTTTGCGCTTACAATTTCCAGTTTCACCGAAGTAGCGCCCTCATTGTAGTATGCCGCATAAGTGCGCTCCCATTCGCCTGGGTCACCTCCAATTACGGGAACTCCCAGAGAAACTCCGTTGACCCTCAGATCAAGCGCTGGCCCTAAATTGGGGATCGCCGTGGCCACCGCCGCAGAGAACGCATAAGTCATCCCCGGCTCTACGGGAACTTGTTGACTCCAGACTACTTCGCCTACCGTAGGTCCGGTCAGCACTGCCATCATATTTCCGCCGCCGCTGGCGTCTCCGAAGGAAAGGAAATTCACCGTTGCCCCATTCGCATCCTCGGTGATCTCATACGCCCCATTAGGCTGTGGGACACCTTGATCTATCTGGCCGAGCGTTTTCTTATACGAGGTGGAGAACCCGGTATTTCCCAAAGTAAAATCTCCGTTGGCAACGAGTTCGATACCTCCCTTTGCGGCAAAGGATTCTTCAGCATTCGGGATTCCATCACCATCGACATCGCCGTCGGCACCATCCGGGATCCCGTCCTCATCAGAGTCCGCGTCCAGGTAATTTGCCAGACCGTCGCCGTCATTATCAGCGCTACCTTCCACGGAATCTTTAAGCCCGTCATTGTCGGCATCTGTATCAAGATAGTTTGCGATACGATCATTATCCGGATCTGCAATACCCTCTTCGGCATCCGTCCTTCCATCGCCATCAGAGTCCGTGTCCCGGAAATTTGCGATTCCGTCACCGTCGACGTCCGCAGTTCCTTCAATCGCATCCGGAATGCCATCGTTATCTGAGTCCCTATCCCGGTAATCGGCAAGTCCATCGTTATCTGAGTCCGCATCTTGTTCGATCAAGTCGCTGATTCCATCGGCATCGGAATCTTTATCCAGATAGTCTTTGATTCCATCACCATCGGTATCTGGATTCACATCCACATAGCTTCCCGCATTGATGAGAAAAGACTCAGGGCCGGATACACCGCTCCAGAATTCGCTGCGGATTTCAATGTGCCTGAGGTCTTTCATCACTGCCTCGAACTTTTCCTGGGTCGCCTCGAAGGCGGAAGCAGTCAGCGGCACCGAATACTGGCAAACTTCTCCGAAGGCAGCCGCCGGCGGCTGACTCTCGAAAAAGCCATGCTTCAAGTCCATGTTGATTTCGACTCCGGAGTTCGAAACAAACGCCACATCCCGCGTGGTCGTCGTAGCCCACTTCCCGTTCAGATTCTTTACCAGAATACCGAACTTCAGATGTGATCCGATCGAAGCAGACTGATCACCTGTCCATTCGGTAATACGGAAATAGCCGTAGCCGGACTCGGTATCATTGAACTCGAGCGCGGCCAGCCCATGGGCGGTTGTCTCCGCGACGGATCCTTTCCAGCCGGCATAAGCACCTGAACCAAAAGCTCCGGAAGCAACCACAAGATCGGAAGAAACACTGCTGAAGTTATCGAACTCCACAGTATCCACGATGGTATCCGCGTCAGCGTCAGCAGCCATAATATTCTGCTGGAGCGCCAAAGCGCAGATAATTCTAAAACATGTTTTCATAGTAAATTCTGAAGATTTATAATTCCCGAAACTCCGGATTAAGCTTTCCACGGTCCTCTGATGATCACGCCTGCGACAGGGGGAATCCCCTGCGCGGAGCCCGTCCAAGGACCGGCGACAACATTATTTTCCCCACGGCTTCCACTAGGCCTTGCCGCGTGGCTACTTCCGGATTCTTCCGCTCTGTTGAGCTGAGTGAGGCTGTAGAAGGAGATAATGTTCATGATCTTATTTTTTGGTTGAGGCTTTCAGGAGGCGATTACGTTAACTTTATACCCTCCCACTTGCTTTCGCGGTATAACGCCTTCACGGCTACGTCATCGCGGAGGGAGCCGGCGCTTTCAAAGGCCGGCAATCAGAACACAAAAAAAAGCCACCGGATTTCTCCGGTGGCTTTTGGGAAACAGATCTGGGAGGCGGATTATGCCTTGAAGTTTTCCGAGACAACATCCCAGTTAACCACGTTCCAGAATGCATCGATGTAAGCAGGGCGCTTGTTCTGATAGTTCAGGTAGTAAGCATGCTCCCAGACGTCGAGGCCAAGGATTGGAGTGCCGCCGCAGCCGCCGAACTCTTCTCCCATGATCGGATTGTCTTGGTTTGCCGTAGAGCCGACACAGAGCGAGCCATCAGATTTTTTGCACAGCCACGCCCAGCCGGAGCCGAATTGACCCGCACCCGCATCCGCGAATTTTTTCTTAAAATCCTCGAAAGAGCCAAAGGCTTTGTCGATCGCTTCCGCGAGGTCGCCGGAGGGTGCACTGGCACCGCCCGGAGAAATAACTTTCCAGAAAAGTGAATGGTTCACGTATCCACCACCATTGTTGCGCACCGCAGTGCGGATATCCGCCGGCACAGCTGCAAGATCCGAGATAAGTGCCTCCGCGCTTTTGGATTCGAGATCGCTTTTGCCTTCGATCGCAGCGTTGAGCTTATCTGTGTAAGCCTGGTGATGCTTGTCGTGATGGATTTCCATAGTTTTCGCATCGATGTGTGGCTCGAGCGCGTCAAAGGAATATCCGAGGTCAGGTAATGTATAAGCCATAATATAAAAGTGGTTGTTTGTCTGGTTTGAATTGTCGCGGGGACACAGGGAAAGCATGATCCCGCCAACAACTTACATCAACGCTAGCTTTTCCCTGGCCGCAAGCAGAAATCTCCCATGTCAGAACTTGAACCCTATATCCCATATATTGCCACGGCACTAGTCGCCCTTTTTGTTGGCTGGCTTATTACATTTCTTGCAGCCGGCAGTGGCAAATCCGCGCTTCTCGAGCGCTTGAAGGCGGAAGAGCGCCGCTCCGCGGAAATCGAAGCACGGCTGGCGAATGCCGAAGCTGAAGCGGAGCGCAGTGAAACAGAAGCCCTCACATACCGCACACAGCTTGGCGAGCTCACCAGCCGCCTGGATGCGGAGCGCAAAGCCGCCAATGAGAAACAAGCCCTTTTGGAGCGGGCGGAGGCCACACTATCAAACACCTTCAAAGCTCTCTCTGCAGACGCACTGCGGGGTGCCTCCGAGCAATTTCTCCATCTGGCCAAGTCCACCCTCGCCGCCCAGACTGAAGAAGCGAAAGGTGATATTGAAAAGCGGAAAACGGCGATCGAATCGCTCGTCCGGCCAGTAGCCGAGTCTTTGGGAAAATTCGAGCTCCGCATCGGGGAAATCGAGAAAATCCGTGAAGGCGCTTATTCCGCGCTGAAGGAGCAGGTTCGCGCCCTCGGCGAAGGCCAGCTTGGGTTACAACGGGAAACCGCCTCCCTGGTGAAAGCCTTGCGCCAGCCGACCGGCCGCGGCCAGTGGGGTGAAATGCAGCTCCGGCGCGTTGTCGAGCTCGCCGGGATGCAGGAACACTGCGATTTCTCCCTCCAGACATCGGTCACGACCGATGAAGGCAAGCGCCTGCGTCCGGATCTGGTGGTGAAACTACCTCTGGGTAAAACAATCGTCATCGATTCCAAAACACCTATGGACGCATACCTCAATGCACTTGAGTCCGCCGATGACAAGGAGCGCACGAATTTCCTTCTTCAGCACGCCCGCCAGCTACGCGATCATATTCAACAGCTTTCCTCGAAGAAATACACAGAACAGTTTCCCGAAAATCCTGAATTCACCGTGCTTTTTCTACCCAGCGAATCCTTCTTTTCCGCAGCTCTCCAGGCAGACCCCGGCTTGATCGAGCGCGGTGTGGAAAATGGTGTGATTCTCGCCACTCCGACGACCTTGATCGCGCTTCTCAAGGCTGTAGCCTACGGCTGGAGACAAGAGGCTCTGGCTATCAATGCAAAAGAAATCTCGGAACTTGGCCGCACCATGCACGAGCGGCTCGGGAAACTGGCGGAACATTTCGGCAAGCTTGGCAACTCGCTCAATAGCGCGGTAAGCCACTATAACAGCGCCATTGGCTGCTACGAGACCCGCGTGCTAAGCACGGCCCGGAAGTTTGAGGCATTAAAAGCCGCTCCAGAGGGGATGACTCTTCCTGATCTTGATGCGATCGATAAAAGCACCCGCCCATTGCTCACTGCGAATCCCGATGTCGATATCGAAGCCGCTGACGATTTCGCATTCGTCCCGGAGAAAGATACCGCCTCCAAAAATGCAGCCAGCGATCTCCGCAGTGCTTTTGAGGACTTTTAGCAAGGGCAAATGATCATCCAACGGCTTCCTTTTTCCTACGAGGGTATCGACGGTGATATCCAGCGGCTTGGAGCGTTGCTCAAGCATGCTTTCACTACCGCCGGGTTACGGTTTAGCGGGCGATTGTCGATCCTGAATCTCGCCTGCGGACGGGCGGACGAGACCGGTGTGCTTTCCACTGCCATCGCACCGGCAGAATGCGGATTCTACCTCGGGATGGACTTGCGGGCGGACGCGGTGGCGGAGGCCAGAAGACGCTGGGAGCTAGTGGATGGTGAAATCGATTTCCGTGAAGGAAATGCCGCCATGATCGGCAGGATGAAATTGCTGCCAAAGTTCGATCTCATTTTCATCCGTCATCAGAATTACTGGCATGAGCCTATGGTCTGGGAAGGGATCATTGATGAAGCCTTGGCCGCTTTGGACGATAGCGGAGTGCTTGTCTGCACGTCCTATTTCGATTTGGAGCACGAGCTCCTGGTTGCAAGCCTGCGCACACGTGGAGCACAGATTCTCGTAAATCTCCGGCATCCGTTCTCCCGGGAGCTACCGGATGCCGAAGGAAAAAGCGTGGATCGCTGGGTGGCGATATTTAAAAAAGATCCGCTTTAAATATGGACGATCACCCGCTCGTGCGGGTAACGCGCTTTCGGCGCTACTGCGTATTTGTCATCCGCGGAGCGATAGCCGAGCGCACATGCCACGGCTGTCGCATACCCACTATCCTTCAGGCCCAGCACCTCATCGTATCCATCGGCGGAAATTCCCTCGAGAGGGCACGAATCGATCCCCATGAGTGCTGCTGAAGACATCAGCTGCCCGAGCGCGATGTAGACCTGCCGGGCGTTCCACGCCTGTTGCTCAGCTGGGGTTTTGCCAGAGGAGAAAGAAGAAATCACGCCCGATAACCCTGCCAGAGCATCGAGAGGTGTGCCTTGCACTTCCGAAAGCCGTGCGATCCAGGAATCGATATCCTGCCGGGAGAGATCTGTGCGCGCCGTAAGAACCACCAGATGCGAGGCATCCGTCACCTGGCTCTGCCCCCAGGATTCCGCCTTGAGTTTTTCACGGATATCCGGGGAATCGATCACGAGGAACTTCCACGGCTGAAGCCCGAAGGAAGATGGAGTCAGCGTCAAAGATGTCTCAATAGCCGACCAGACCTCAGGTAAAATTTTTTGAGAAGAATCGAAAACCTTGGTCGCGTAGCGGAAATTCAGAGCAGATAGTAACTCGCTTGGTGAGATGGACATGATAAGGGCACTATTGGGTCTCCAGACTGAAAGGCAAGGAGGCGGAAGGGAAATCTTTCAATGTCAGGCTAAAGACGATGCCGAACTCATCCTCGTAGCGGTTATCCCGGTGGCTGATGCCCACTCCGGCGACCCAGTTTCCCAAATCGCGCTGAAGCACATACTGCTGCAGCTCCAGGATACCATCGTCCATTTCCATGACATGGTTCGTGCCAACACCCCAGTTCTCGCTGAGCCGCAGATAGGTATCCAGCTCGATACGATCCGAATCCAAGAGCACTGGATGATTGCTAAGATGGCGATAACCCAGGGCGAACTCCAGGTTCTCATGCGGCATGAATCTTACGCGGGAGCTGAGCTCCGAGAAACCGGATCCTCCGTCGATCACAGGAACCTGGGTTTCCAGATCGAGACCCAGCCAAGGCAGCGGCTGCCACCGGATATCATTGTAAAGATTTGAGAAACTCCGGTTTCCTTCCGGATCATCCACGTAGGAATCCATGTAGGTATCGACAAACAGCCATTCGTGGGATTGATCGTCCCGGCGGGTGATGAGGTGGTTCCGTGCGCCGAAGCGGACGATATTCCAGCTGTCAAACTCATCAATCGCCGTGAAACGCGATGGATCCAGCGAGCGCGGACGGGTGGTAAATGTCAGACGATCGATTTTCGGATAATCCGAGCTCAACTCATCCGCGGCAACTACCGACCAATTCACGTAGGCCTGCATCACGTGTAGAATTCCGTTCAGCCCCAATCCCGGGTTTTCATAGTTTCCGTAATCCTTGGAGAGTTTCACCGCTGCTTCCGCACCGCCATGCAGCATAAATCGGGCATCGGACTCGGCAGGTCCCTGGACGGAAGAGTAATGGGTATATGCCCCACCCACGTGCGGGGTGAGCGTAAACCAATCGCTATAAGTGATCGGGGCCGAAAATGAATGATTGGTATGGAATCGGTTGAAACCGGTATCGAGCAGCTGCGAGCGGATGGACTCCGCACGGGGATCGCCCGGCGGCAGAGACCGTATGAGCTGCACCAGGGATCGCTCGTATCCATTGAGCTGGGAAAGCAGATCCGGATTGAGCGGAGTGCCAGCGGGCTGCGCGAGAAGTGGATCGATGATGTTGCGCCGGGTTAAATCCGCTGCCTGCACTCCGCGGACGGAAAATGAAGTCTGCCCCTCATGCAATAGCGGAGAGCCAAACAATGGCCTGCGGACCTGATCGAGAGCAATCTCGGGACTTTGGGTATCCTCACGGTAGAAGTCATTTACCCGGATCCGCCCGAAGATCGAGAGCAAGGAAGTCTCGTCACGGCGGAAAAGCCCGATGGTATTGTCCGGTGCCGGATTGGAGCGAAAGATGTCCGGCTGGAAATCCTCCAGATAATATTGATCCGAAAGCAGGGTCAAATTCGTATCGAACCTCCAATCGGCATTCGGTTCGAAGTCCAATTCCTGACGATCTTTCAGCTGGACCTCATAGCGGTTGGGATCCGTGGAAAAACGCGGAATGCCGGTCCGTGAATCCTCCGGATCAAGATCGTGAAGGTAATAGAAGCTCAGCCCGGAGATTTCTTCCCGATTTTCTTCACGGATATCGATAAGATCGAGACCGACTCCCGCACCACGCGTCGTCCGGATGTCAAAATTCCATTTGGAAAGCAGCCAGGCATTCTCGTTTTCACCGGTCAGAGGGTTCGGCTCCCCACCGAGCATGATTCCATAGCTGTTCAAGAGGTATGGCCCCCAGTTCGAACGTGCTCCGGGCACGAAATGATAGCCCAGCTCCGCATCAAGTGGCTGGCTGAAATATGGCAGCCAGAAAACCGGCGTTTCTCCCGCGTAAAGTTTGAGATTTTTGAAGGTAACCTTATCTCCCGGATAAACTGTCGTCTTATCGGAACGCACCCAGAAATTCGGGTTTTGCACATCGTGCGTTGTAATCCCCGCATGCTCTCCGATGAAGATTTGTTTACCGTTTACGGATTCACCGGTGAATTTACCGGATTCCAGCAAGATCGGATCCATCGAGACCCGCAATCCCGAGGCGTCCAGCCGGCCGGACTCATAATAATAAACCGCCGCATCGCCGCGCTGCAGAATATTGTCTTCGTAGACTGATACATTCCCCACGAAGGTGACGGACTTTTCCTTCAAATCCACGTTCGCGCGATCGGAAAAAATTTCCAAACCATTATCTCCTGTGACATGGACAGGCCCACCCAGCCGTATCCCGTCCTCCAGATTTCCTTCTATGGTGCCACCGAGGTTATCGATTTTGAGATTATCCGGCAGGCTCGGTCCCTCCGTCATCGCTCCGAGTGGAATTTCCGGGGCTGGCACGGGCTGGATGAGATCGACAGGCGGTGGCACGGAGCCATCCGGCAAAAGCTGCCCTTCCTGAGCGGACAGGGTGAGTGACAGAAGCGGGAAAAGCCTTGCGGCGGCCGGGATTCGGAAGGACGACATCGCCGCAAAGTGAACAGGAAAGCACCGGGGTAAGTAAAGGAACAAGATGGATTCCCCTAAAGACCCTCCAAGCCCTGCATTCCGGCGTTTAACGCAGTCCAAGCGCATAGCGCACTTCCGGATCCTTCAGTGCATCTGTAAGTAAAGGGTGCCGCAACAGAGTGCTGAAACGTTTCTCCCGGGCAAGATTTCTCAGCTCCGGCTCGTCCACAATGATAGCACGTGGATAAGGACGCCCCGTGTCTGGATCAAGCACAGGCGCCAACGGGTTCTCGGGATTTGCTGCAATAATCTTGGCGAGTTTGACTCTCGGGTCGGAGGTAAGCGGATCCAGGTAACCCATCACTTCTGGCGGGATCGCTACAGCAATGGAGTTTTTGAGCCGACCGCCCAGCCCCCAGCTCTCGCCGGTCTTCTGAGTGGATTCCTTGATGTCCGCGATGGAGCTGAAATGATGTAGAATTGTTGCTGCCATCAGGCAAAGAAGCGCCGCAGGAAGCAACGTAACCATCAGCCGGAAGACCAATTGCCCGATTGAACGTGGAGCCACATCCTCCGCCGCCTTTGGAAGCGGTGCGCGAAAAAAACCAATGATTTTCCGCAAAACCACAAGCGTTACCAAAAAAGCCAGGATCGGTAGCCCCGTAGTGATCACAGGAGAAGTTTTCCCTGTCCATTCGATCGCCAAAGCCGGGGCTTTTTGCCAAACCTCGAAGCCAGCCCAAGCACTCGCCACCAAGAATGCCGAGTTAACAAAAGTCCTCGCCAGCCCCCGCAGAAACATGTAGCCGGCACATACCGCAAAGACGATGAGAGCTGCCGTGCCTAGAGAGATTTCCGGAAGGGTTTCCATACGAAGCTCACACTCGCATGATCGCCCGTTGGCGCAACAAGTGATCGGTAAGGACCAGAGTCGCCATCGCTTCGACGATCGGAACCGCACGTGGGAGCACGCAGGCATCGTGTCTACCACGTCCTTGCAGTGTGGTATTTTCCCCCTTGTCGGTGACGGTGTCCTGCTGGGAAATGATCGTTGCCGTAGGCTTGAAGGCCACCCGGAAGATGATGGTTTCACCATTGGAAATGCCACCCTGGACACCGCCTGAATGATTGCTGGTTGTGCGGATCTTTCCGTCTTTCATGACGAATGGATCGTTGTGTTCCTTGCCTGTGAGAAGCGTCCCGGAAAAGCCCGAGCCAATTTCAAAACCCTTTGTCGCGGGAATCGAAAGCATTGCCTTGGCCAATTCCGCCTCCAGCTTGTCGAAAATCGGTTCACCCAAACCCGGAGGACAATTCCGTATGACACACTCGATCACCCCTCCAACAGAATTTCCGTCGGAGCGGATCTTCTTGATATGCTCGATCATGTCTGCGGCCATTTCGGGATCCCCGGTGCGGACGATATTTGATTCGATGGTTTCGGCGGTCACCGTCTCCGGATCCACATTTGCCTCGAGATGCTGAATCGTCTTCACCCATGCAAGCACTTCAATGCCCGGAGCGATCTTATCCAAAACCTGTTTCCCTACCGCCGCTGCCGCCACGCGGCCAATCGTCTCGCGGGCGGATGCTCGTCCCCCACCCGATGGAGCACGGATACCATACTTCGCATCATAGGTGTAATCCGCATGGGAAGGACGGTATTTCACGGCCATCTCCTCGTAGGCCGAGGGGCGCTGATCCGTATTGCGAACCAGGATCGAAATCGGCGTGCCCAGAGTTTTCCCATCGTGAAGGCCGGAGAGAACTTCCGCAGTGTCCGCTTCTTTACGCGGAGTGACAATCTCGGATTGACCGGGACGGCGCCGATCCAGCTGATACTGAATGTCTTCGAGAGAAACCGGTATGCACGGAGGGCAACCATCGATAATCACGCCGACTCCTCCGCCGTGTGACTCGCCATAAGTATGAATGCGGAAAATTTCGCCAAAAGTGGATGACATGGGAAGAATAAGGAAAAATGATCTTACAAAATGCGCCGGGGCGCTGGAGAAACGTGTAGCTATTCCAAGTGCTTGGCCAGCTTGAAGGGCAGCAAGAAACGCAGAACCGCTTGGCGGAACGGCGGGTTGATCTCGAGACATGTTACGGAACCTTTCCGGACCTCGATGCAATCTCCCGCCGCGCCTAACGCGTATTCAATGAACTGGGAGAAATCGGGCTCATGCCCGACAAGCATGACGGTCTCGAAATCACGGAAGCCGGCCAGCTCGGTCACCGCTCTAACCGGGTTCATCCCTGCGGATAACCAGGATTGACTGATCGCTCCGGGCAATCTTGCCGCCATCGTAAAGGCATCCGCCGTTTGTCTTGTCCGGACCAGCGGACTGCAAAGAACGAGATCCGGCAACATTTCAGCCGCGGACAGGACACGTGCTGCTTCCCTGGCTTGCTGGTGGCCTTTTTCGACCAAAGCTCGTGAGAAATCGGTCCCTCCAGCCGGCCTGCGTTCTTCTGCTTTCCCATGGCGGAGTAATAGAAGATTCATAGACTGGAAGGATTCGATTGATTGGGAAGCAGGTCTCTGCTGCGGGACATTACATCGTCATGCCACCGTCGACTGCGATGACCTGGCCAGTAATATACCGGGCGGCGGGACTAGCCAGGAAGGTTACGGTTTTTGCAATATCCTCCGTTTTCCCGAAGCTTGCCAATGGAATTTTCCCGATAACTGCTTCTTTCACGTTTTCGGGAAGTTCATCAGTCATATCCGTAGTGATGAAACCCGGCGCAATCGCATTGCAGGTCACCGCCCGCCCGGCAAGCTCGCGCGCCACCGCTTTGGTAAAGCCGATAAGGCCGGCCTTACTCGCGGAATAATTCGCCTGCCCGGCATTCCCGATCAATCCGATGACCGATGCAATATTGATAATGCGGGAGTTCTCCCCCTTCATCAGAGGCCGCATGAAAGCTTTCACCGTATTGAACGCACCTTTGAGATTGGTATCCACAACGCTATCCCAATCCCCTTCCTTCATACGCATAAGCAGTCCGTCACGAGTAACGCCCGCATTGTTTACCAGGATATTCACCGCGCCGACTTCGTCTCCAATACGTTTTGCCAGAGCTTGCACCGCCTCGTGATCGGCAACGTCTACCGCATAGGATACGCACGAATCCGGGAAGGACTTATTGATTTCCTCCGCTGCAGCACCACAGCTTCCTTCACTACGGCTGATGAGCACAACTTTTGCTCCACCTTCGGCGAAAGCTCGTGCGATTTCCTGACCGATTCCTCTTCCGGCTCCGGTAACTACAGCGATCTGATTTTCGAATAACATGATTATTTCTTCTTGGGGTAAAATTTTAAGCTTGGGTGAAATTTCTTAGAAGTTTCTCGAAATTCTCGAGCGCGGTCGAGTATTTCCCGGAGAGTTCCTTATTCGGCTGGAGCAACGAATCCGGCGAGGCCTTGCAGAACGATTTCTGCAGCTCCGGAAGATCGTGACCAGCGGATGCGGCAGCGATCAATGCGGCACCAAGAGCCGCTGAGTTTGTGACCTCAAATCGCTCCACGGGGACCTGGAAGACATCCGCGACCAACTGGGCGATTCCATCATTCATCGCAGCGCCACCCGTCAGACGGACACGTCCGGTCTCAACCCCCATCCAAGCGGAATGAAGCTTCATATTCAGAAACTGACCTTCCACCAACGATCGGATTCGCAATGCGGCATCCGGACGTTCGGAAAAGTCGATAACCGGCTCCTCGAAATCAAAACGAGGAGTGATTTCCGCTCCATAAAATGGCAAGGTGATGTTCTTGCCTGCCGAAGACAACGTCTCTACCAATGCATCCTTATCGAAGGCTGACCAATCCACACCGAGCTCGTCACGGAGAGCCTCCCGGGCAAGTGAACCATTCCGGAAACAGATCAGCGACATGAATCCTCCAGCCGGATTGCCAAACACATGGCCAAAGCCCTGCGGGTCGGTCTTCGGAGTCGGCATAGCAGCAAAGAATGTGTCGCTGGTGCCGAGAGAAATCACCACCTGTCCTGGAGTCGTCGCACCCATTCCAACGAGGGACGCCGGATTATCTCCCGTAAACGGACAAACTTCGCAGTCCGGAGAAAAGCCATATTTTTCGGTGAAGTAAGAGGAAATCCGCCCCCCGGCAACCAAACATGAGCCCACCCCCGGAAGCTTCTCCGCCAGATCCGGTGCAGTCGCTTCCAACAGCTTTTCATCCCATTTCAAATCACCCAAGTTCAACAAATTCATGCCTGCTCCATCCCCGTAATCAATCGGCATTGATTTCCCCGCCAGCACAGATGCGATGAAGGAACTTACTAAATGTATACGTCTGGTTTTTTTGTAAGAATCAGGATTCTTTTTATAAAACCGTCGGATTTGAGGTCCTGTAAACCGCTCAATCGCCACCGATCCCGAGAGGACGCACACCTCTGCTGCGCCGCCCACCTGGGCCGAGATCTCAGCACACTCCTCATGTGTCGAGGTGTCCATCCAGATCGGCGAGGTCTGGCGCACCAGCGCTGGAGCGATCTGCTCCGGGAGCGACTTTCCTTTTGCTAGGCTCTCAAGCACTTCATCGAAGTTTTCGCCAAGATAAACCGAGCCATGTTGCTGACCGGAACCCGCAATCCGCTCAATGGAAGAAAGATCCGTGATTTCCGAAAGACTGGAAAACAGTGAATCCAATGCATCAAGCCACATCATCGGATCCGCGTGAACTACACCATCTTCCCCGCCCGGGATAAAACCGCTCGGCGCTTTATATTGAGGCAGGTCTTTCCCGAAATTGATCGAAGAGGAAGCGACAACCCGTCCAGTCGATGGATCGATAACCATCGCGCTGAGGGATTGGGTAGAGGAATCAAGACCTAAATACATGGGCGGAGTTTTTGTAAGAAATCAAAGCGTTCAAGCACGAACACAAAAAAAGAGCGGCTGCCTAAGCAACCGCCCTTAAAATATATTCTAAATCGTAAACTTCAGATTAGAAGCTGACGGAAAGAAGGGAACCAGCAACAAGCTCGTTGCTGTAACCTTGCGATGCTGTGGTGCCGAGGCCCCATGAGTGTGCAACGAAAGGAGAAAGTGTAGCTGTTTCTGTGAATGCCCAGTCGAGAGCAACCTTAGCGGTAAGGTGAGCGAAGTCACCTTCCTCGAAGAGGTATGCAAGAGTAGCACCTGTGTTCAGAGTGAGGCATGGGCTGATTTCGAAGCCTTTGCCAGCGGAGAGCTCAGCATAGCCGTCGTTGTCAGTTTCGATGTCCCAGAAATAGGTAAGTGCGAAGTCTACACCGAAGTATGACTGAGCAGCGGAGAAGTAAACTTCCTGTGCGTCGTCAATGGGAAGGAGGTTACGGTTGGCGCTACCTTGTTGGTTGTAGTAGTAGATGTAACCAATGGAACCTGTGAAGTAGCCAAGATCCTTGGAAACTTCAGCATAGAGGTCAAGTTCGTCAGCATTAGCATTGTTGAGAGAACCACCTGCACCTGTTGGTGACTCGAAGCTGCCATACCAAGCGCCTGCGCTAAGGCCAAGGCCATTCCATTCACCTGCTACGTCTACACCAGCCTCGATGAGGTCTTGACCAAGGTCAACACCGCGGAAGAGGTAAGCGGAAGTATAACCAGTGTGGAGTTCGTATTCGACTTCAGCCGAGGCGTTGCCAGCCACGAGGGCGGAGGCAGCTGCCAGGGCGCCAATTGTTTTGCAGTAGTTTTGCATAGTTGTTGTTGTTGGTTTCGGTTGCTGCTTGCGTCCCTGACTGGACCCTAGGGTTCAGAAAAGGATGTGCCTTGAGGTCGCACGCTGCGCACCAATGATCGAAAGAGCACCCGTTGGCAAGTTATTTAACAAAGCTAAAGGATGTGTCCAGTGAAAATTGGAACGCGGGAGCTCCCGCACGGCGGAGGTTTACGAGGGGCAGATAACCGACGCAAGATCAAATTTGGAGATTTTAAAAAGTTTCAGCCATTCGGAATCCTTTGTCCTTCAACGCATTCCAGTCTTGGCACGCAGGATGCTTCTGGGGAATTCGCTGCCCCCGAGCCAACCATCGCAAGGCCGCAGCTCACAATATCCGACAACCCCGACCAATATGACCAGACGACATCCAACAACATTGCGAGCTCTCGCTCTAGCGGCGGCAGCTTGCTTCGCCATTCCACTCATGCCGGCAACAAGCCACGGGCAGGAGGAAACAAGCCCGGCACCTACCGAACAAGTGGTCGATGCCGAGGTGACAACGGAAGCGCCTCCGGCAGAGGCAGCGGAAGAGGCCCCTGCTTATGCCAGCTATGAAGACTTCATGGCGGGCCCGGATGCAGCAATGTTTACGGTGAACAACTTGTGGATTCTCATCTCCGCCGCACTCGTATTCATCATGCACCTTGGCTTCTGTTCCGTGGAATCCGGCATGTGCCAGAAGAAGAATACGGTGAACATTCTCTTCAAAAACGTTTTCATCGTCGCCGTTGGCGCGCTTGGCTATATGGCCTGGGGCTTCAATGCGATGTATCCGGGCGACTGGGCAATCGATGGCTGGTTTGCCATGGGTAGCAGCCTGGGCAACGGTTTTGCCGACGAGGCGGGCCGCGTAGCAGGAGTTACTTCGGAATACAATCCCGGCTATACAATCTGGGCGGACTTCATCTTCCAGGCAATGTTTGCTGCCACTGCCGCCACCATCGTTTCCGGTGCGGTCGCAGAGCGTGTGAAACTCACCAGTTTCATGGTTTATGCAGCGATCCTCGTGACCATCCTCTATCCGATCACTGGCTCCTGGAAGTGGGGCACTGGCTGGCTCGACCGCATGGGCTTCGCTGACTTCGCCGGCTCCACACTCGTTCACGCTTTCGGTGGTTTTGCAGCACTTGCCGCCATCCTGATCCTCGGCCCACGTCGTGGAAAATTCACCAAGGACGGTGTCAAACCAATCCTTCCACATAACCTTCCCCTTGCGAACATCGGTGTATTCATGCTCTTCCTCGGCTGGTTCGGCTTCAACGGTGGTTCCGTTCTCAGCGCGGATCCGGAAAGCGTTTCCCGCGTGTTTGTCACCACAGCCATGTCCGGCTTCGCAGGTGGTCTTGCAGCGATCTTCGCTTCATGGATCCTCCTCAAAAAGCCTGATCTTTCCATGGCTCTCAACGGTATCCTTGCGGGCTTGGTAGGCATCACCGCTGGTGCCGATGTCATCAGCCCATGGGCATCTGTCCTGGTAGGACTGATCTCCGGCGCTCTTGTGGTCTGCTCCGTTCTCTTCTTCGATAAAATCAAAATCGACGATCCGGTAGGCGCAGTATCCGTTCACGGTGTTTGCGGTATCTTCGGCACACTTGCTGTAGCAATCTTCGGAACAGGCAGCTTCATGCCACAGCTCATCGGCACAGTTTCCATCTCGATCTTCGCCTTTGTCACTTCGTTCATCCTCTTCTACATCATCAAAGTAGTCATGGGAGTCCGGGTAAGCGCTCAAGAAGAACAAGAAGGTCTCGACGTTGCAGAGCACGGATCTCCTGCCTACAGCGACGGTCACTAATCAAATCCAGGAAACTTTCAGGAGTTTTCCCCATCCACGGGCGAGCCTTTCATGGCTCGCCCGTTTTCATTTGCCGTTAAAGCGTCATCCGCTACCTATTCCCGCATGAAGCGACAAATGCTCCGACTATTTCTGGCTCTGCTGCTAGTCTCACTGACCATTCTTGCCGCGATGATCTGGAGTGGGAAATATGATGGCAGCCCGGATCCTGCAGCCCGTTTTGAAATCGAGGCCGTGCGCCTCAAGCCGGATCGCGGTTACGTATGGCTGGAGGCACACCTGAAAAAGAGTGGCGATAAGGACCATGATCTCCGCAAACCAGTGCGACTAATTACAGGAGATGGCATCGAGCACGAGCCTGCAGATACGACCTTTTCCGGCTCACCAGAGACCGGTTTCACGGAAATATGGTTTAAGTTTTGGCTGGAGAAGAAGGCCCTCGAAGGGCCTATGGTCCTCAAGCTCAATGACGCGGAGCTGATGGTAAAATCCACCGCGGAAACTCCTGAGCTCCCGGCTGGCAAAGACACGGTTTTCAGATCATCCAAATGGAAAAAATCATGGCTTGGCTTCTGATCGATAATTCCAACAACCGCACAAAGCTACGTCTCGGGAACAGCAATGGCCTAAGCGAGCAGAGCGTTGTCTTGCCTACCCAAGAGCTTTCCGAACAAAGTTTAAAAACGCTCCTTGAAGGTATTTCCTTCAGCGCCGTTGTCATCGCATCGGTGGTGCCCGCAAAGGCGGAACTTCTGAAAAATTATTTTTCGGATAGTCATCCCTGCCATTTCCTCACCTACAGGAGCCCGCTCGGATATGGATTTGATCTCGCTGCACCAGAGCAGATTGGCAACGACCGCTTGGCAAACGCTTTAGCGCTCAAAACCCTCTACGGCGCTCCGGGAATTGCGATCGATTTCGGCACTGCAGTAACATTCAGCGTCATAGCCGAAACTGGAAATTTCGCCGGTGGGGTAATCGCGCCAGGCATGTCCGCAATGACGGATTATCTGGCCGATCGCACCGCCCAGTTGCCCTCTGTCCAGCCTTCCATCCCCAATTCCGCCATCGGCAAAACCACTTATGAGGCCATCCAATCCGGCGCGGTTTTCGGCCAGCGCGGGATGGTCCGCGAAATTATTCACGAGCTTCAGCGCGAACTCGACGGCTCACCGAAAATCATAGCTACGGGCGGCGGCGCGGAATTTCTCGCCAAAGCGCTGCCCGAAATACACCTCATCAATACCGACCTAACCTTGGAAGGAATCCGCATTCTAGCCGGAAAAATCTTCCCTGAAGATATAAGCTCCACAGTTCTCCCGTGTTAATTCGGTTTTTATATAGATCTTTTTTCCCATAGCCACTAGGCAAGTCCCCGACAATGAATGACAGTCCTTTGGCAATCGGCATCGACTTTGGTGGCACCAGCGTGAAAACAGGTGTCGTGCGGGGGCGTGAGATCATCGATCAAGCACCACCCATCGCCACCCAGGAATTTGAGACTCCTTCCGCCCTGATCAACACCATCGTCCGCACGGTCGAGGACCTGCGCCTGCGGCACCCTGGAATCCGCGCCGTCGGAGTCGGCATGCCTGGATTTGTCGATTTTGAAAAAGGCCTTGTCTTGAATCTCACCAATGTCCGCGGATGGGTGGATATTCCGATCAAACAAAAGCTAAGCGAGAAACTGAAGCTACCCGTTGCCGCCGATAATGATGCCAACTGCATGGCCTTTGCTGAATGGAAATTAGGTGCCGGCTTGGGCTACGACCACCTCATCTGTGTCTCATTAGGCACCGGCGTAGGCGGCGGAGTCATCGTCAACGGACAAATGGTTCGGGGTGCGAAATTTGGCGCTGGCGAGATCGGCCAGACATCGATCGATTATCAAGGCCGCCAAGGTCATTATGGAAATCTCGGCGCACTGGAAGATTACATCGGCAACAACGAAATCACCCGGGACGCTATGGCGGACTACAGAGCTGCGGGCATCACCCGTGACCTGGAGAACTGCACACCTGCCGCTCTCGCAGAGGCAGCACAGCACGGGGATCCCATAGCGATCGCACGCTGGAACGAAGTTGGCCGAATGTTAGCCACTGCGATGATGAATACCTGCTGGCTCCTCAATCCCGAAGCTCTCGTCATTGGCGGTGGCGTCGCACGTGCAGGCGAGTTAATCTTCAGCCCATTCCGTGAGCATCTCATGAAGCAACTCTCCGGACCCTTTAAAAACAGCTTGGCCATCCTGCCCGCCTTATTGGGACATGAGGCAGGCACCATCGGTGCCGCCGCCATGGCACTGGAACAGGTCCAGCCTTGAAAGTCATTTCAAACCCAGCACTAGAAACGGCGGTGCCTCAATCTCCCCGCCCGCTTTCTGACCAAGCAAACTCTGGTAAAGCGGACTCTCCGGACTCAGCAGCGTAATTTCCTTGTCCCCGTATTTTACCTCCAGCCCGCCACACGCTGGTGCCAACAGAAAATACGCCTTCTCACGGCTACCTTTCCGCTGGGTTTCCACCAATGCTCCCGCATCGATTTCATCCTCGTTGGTAAAATCCCTTAGTTGGAGGTTCTCAAAAATTGCCAAATTCTCCGCGAGTTCCTTTACATGCCTTGCTTGCCCCGTCGCCAGGTAAGACTCCTCCAGACTGCGGGTGTCATACTTGCTCTCCGCCTTCGATCCGGGATCCGTCGCAGCTTCATGGGCTGCCATCGCCGCCTTTGCCAAGCGGCTTAGACTCGCTCGCAGCTCCACACATATTAATTCGATCAAATCAGATTTCATCTCAGAAAAAGCAAACATCGGTGAAAAACTCAGTGGTTGCAACACATTGCCGCAAGTGGAGGCTTGACCGGATGCCCGGGGATAGGCAGTTTGTGCGCCCCGTGGGTGCCTTGGTGGCATTCCGCCGGCACAAACGAACTTACAAATCGATTAGGTATGGCTGCGAAGATTTATACAAACAAGGACGCGAATCTTACTTCGCTCAAGAAGAAGACGCTCGCCGTGATCGGCTTTGGCTCACAAGGCCACGCCCACGCGCTGAACTTGAAGGACAGTGGACTTAACGTCATCATTGGCCTCTACAAGAAATCAAAATCCCGCGAAGTTGCACAGAAGCTCGGCTTCGAGGTAATGGACACCGCAGATGCTGTGAAAGCAGCAGACGTCATCTTCGTTGCTACTCCAGATACCGTAATTCCTGAAGTATACAACAAGGACATCGCCCCACACCTCACCAAAGGTAAGACACTTCTTTTCTCCCACGGCTTCGCCGTTCATTTCAAAACCATCGAGGTGCCAGAAGATGTCGATGTCATCCTCGTTGCTCCAAAAGGCCCTGGCCATACCGTCCGCTCCCAATTCGTAGACGGCAAAGGCGTTCCAGGTCTTATCGCGGTTCATCAAGACGTTTCCGGCAAAGCCCACAAAACCGCTCTTGCATGGGCACGCGGCGTAGGCTGCACACGTGCAGGTGTTTTTGAAACCAACTTCCGCGAGGAAACCGTTACCGACCTTTTCGGAGAGCAAGTCGTTCTTTGCGGTGGTGCATCAGCACTCGTAAAAGCAGGCTTCGAAGTTCTCGTAGAAGCCGGATACCAGCCGGAAATGGCATACTTCGAATGCCTTCACGAGCTGAAGCTTATCGTGGATCTCATGAACGAATCCGGCATCGCCGGCATGCGCTTCTCAATCTCCGAGACAGCCGAATACGGTGATGTCACTGTAGGCCCGAAAATCATCGACGCTTCCGTCAAGAAGCGCATGGAGAAGCAGCTCAAGGTTATCGAAGACGGCAAGTTCGCCAAAGAGTGGACCAAGGAATACGAAACCGGCTGCAAGAACTTCAACGCACTCCGTAAGGAAGGCGCAGATCATCAAATCGAGAAGGTCGGTGAGAAGCTCCGCTCCACAATGAGCTGGATCAAGCAAACCAAGCTGAAAAAAGGTGCAAGCCAGGCAAGCTACGTTTCCTCTTCCAAGTAAGCTCCCTGAAGCAAACTAACGTTTTCATAAAAACGCCCGGTCGCCTTTTGGCAGCCGGGCGTTTCTTCATTCGGATCAGTCGATCAACGTGCCGTGGCGGGTAGCCATGCTTTTGCCCCCGCACTCCGACGGGCGGACTCCCGAAAGAACCCTGCCAATCCGGGGCGGTTTTCCAAATCCTCAATGGCTGCATCTGCCTTCGCATGCTTCCAGCGGAATCCGGCCTCTTTCAGACGGAGCGGCTCCGCCCAGCGACTTTTCAATACCAGCTCCGTTTCCGTATTCATAAAAGCGGCGCCGATCTTTGCCAGTCGCTCGCCAGCAGGCAGGCCGATCGGCATACCGACCGTTTCCCGGAAATAGCGCATCCATTCACGATTCGTCGGAAAATCCGGCGCGGTGAGGTTCACCATCCCGTCCATAAATGGCTCGCGCATCACGAACTCAACCGCACGTAGGAAATCCTCCATGTGGATCCAGCTTATTCGCTGGTCTCCATTACCGATCGCCCCGCCCAAGCCGCGGCCGGCCATCGAACTCAAGATATCATATACCGTCCCCGGTTCATTTGCTAAAACCATACCCATTCTAAGAGCGACCTTTCTCGTTTCTGCGGGGATTTTTGCAGAAAAGAACGCATCTTCCCATGCTGCGGCAACCTCATGGGAAAAGCCCTCCCCGGGCTCACCATCCCACTCATCCTGCGCACGGTCCTCCGCATGCCGATACCATGTCGCAGTGCTCGCATTCAGCCACAGCCGTGGTGGGACACGGCACTCAGAGATTGCCCGGCCGAGAACTGTGGTGGAATCCACTCTGCTGCGGATTATTTCCTCCCGATTTTGCGGGATATAGCGGCAGTTCACACTGCGTCCGGACAAATTAATCACAAGCTCAGCTCCCTCAAGCGCATATGCCCATGGGCCGATCTCCTTTCCATCCCATTCCAGGAACATTCCGTCACCACTCCATCCCTCTTTCTTTCGAGCGATGGCAACTACCTCTCTGCCATTCCTCGCAAAGTAACGGCATAGATAACGCCCAAGGAAACCATTTGCACCGATAATTACTACAGTCGTACTCATTTCGATATAATCCTCATTTTAAAAATCTCAGCCCAGTAGCTTGCTCGCCAGTTGTATCGCCAGTCCATGCTTCATCGATGAAACTCGATCCGACATCGTGGAGGCGAAACCTACAAATTCCTCCAACTGCTTGACCTGGCCGTGAAATGCGACGGCCTCCTCACTTGCCAGCCCCTTTGTCTCATCCGCACATTTCCTCAGAATTGCTAGTGCTGGATCAATCTCACGGCGTTTTCTTTCCCGGGTTATGATAGTGAAAATCTGCCAGACATCTTTCTCCGCCTCGTAGAAATCCCGCCGGTCTCCTTTCTGAACGATCATGCGAATCAAACCCCAGTTGACCAATTCCTTAAGATTGGTGTGCGCGTTTCCCCGGCTTATCGACAGCTCGTTCATCACGTCATCCGTGCACATGGACTTCGGCGAAGTCATGAGCAATGCATGAATTTGAGCCATCGTTCGGTTGATTCCCCACTGCGTGCCCAAGGCACCCCATTGGGCAATAAATTCATCCTTCGCTACCTTGAGTCGATCTCCCGCCGCATTCATATCTTTCACTAAATACTGAAAATTCTGAATTTCAAGTAATAAGAAATCTGAAGTTCATCCCAGCGCAAAAAAAGCCGCTCTCCCGGGGGAAGGAGAGCGGCTTTCGTGGAAATGTGATTAAAATATCCTAGAGAGATGCTTTCAGAGCATCGAACTTGGTGCGCTTGGCATTGAGCTCACGCTCCAAAGATTCGATTTCCTGACCGAGCGAAAGCATGGTGCTCAGTTTGTTTTGCATACTACCTTTACCACCTGCGCTGGAACCGCGGCCTGATGATAAGCCAGCATTCTTAAGCCAGGTCGCGATGGTAAGTTGGGAAATACCAAACTTCGCCGCAGCCGCACTTTGGCCGCCACGTCCGTTTGCCGCATTATAATCTGATACGAAGGAAACAACCTTGCCCTTTTCTTCAGGGGTGTAGCGTTTGCCGCGCACGATGTCTTTCTTGTTTGATGTACTCATTGCACTGCAAAGCTACAATAAGCCCTACCCCTCGCAAGCTGAAATTATATTAGTGAAAAATATGCAAGCTTAACTATTTGATCAAATCTGTTAGATCCTCTTGTGTATTGAAATCCTCAATCCAAATATCTGCTCCTTCTTTGACCTTTCCGCGCTGCACTACCCCGCCGAAACCAACCATAAGGTCTACGTCCGGCTTTGTCTCCAAATCGGAAATACCATCGCCTATCATAACTACCCTCTCCGGTAGAAGTGCCTTTTTCCAATCTCTGATGATTTCATTTTTCCCTAGGTTCCTAGTGGTTGGGTAGTCTTCTCCATATCCACAATATTCACCTAACTCATTGAAATTGAGCGGCACGGCTTCCACATGGCGGATCCCTAAATGATCGGCCAAAGGTTTGATAATAGGAGCGAAGCCCCCCGAAATGATGACCGGCAGCCACCCAGCCTCAATCACCCGGGAAATCATGGATTCCACACCTGGCACCATGGTCTCCAGATAGCATTGGCTCACTTTATCCACCATTGATTTGCTTGGCTTAATAATGTCCATTCGTTTCTTAAACACATCATTTAATGGCACCTCTCCATTCATAGCTGCATTAGTCAAATTCACTACTTCTGCAAATATTGCAGGATCTGAAAGCCTTGCTAATTCATCTATTCCTTCGATGGATGACAATGTGGAGTCACAATCGATGAATAAAATCCTGCCCCTTTTCTTGGTAAGCGGCATGACCTGAACTTCGGACATCGGTGTAACCAGATCGAATAATTCAATCATATCCTCATTTGCCAAGCGGATACATCCATGGCTAGCAGGTCGACCTATAAGATCTTCCCGGTTTGTGCCGTGGATATAAACATAGCGATCCATGGTATTGGCGTTTTCCTCATCGAGTCCGTCCAATCTTAAAATGCGTGTAAGGATAAGGTCGTCTCCCGTGATTTCTTCCGGATTCCAGGTTCCGACCGGCTCTCTGGCCACGAACTTTGTATATATGGGCTGATCACCCCCGATTTTTTCAGAGATAACAAAACGTCCCGTAGGAGTGCGCAAGCTCCCCTCCGTAAAGCCCATGCCTTTTTCCGAGGTGGAGACACTGAAGCTGCGCTTACAAATCCCATCGACAAAGACATCCAGAGTTTGCCGATCCATGGATATTTCCAGGCGGGTTGTGTGAGGTTGCGAATTATTCATAAATTAAGTAGGAAAACTGCCAGAGCATTGTGGCCACCCATGCCATGGGCAAGTTTGAAGACAGGTCCGCCGCATTCCTTCACCGCATCGGGGACGGGCCAATCGCCCGGCCCGCCTGTTCCCTTTAGATTTGGGGGGAGCTGGGATTCCGCCATGAAACGCGCTAACACCGCACTCTCCAGCAAGCCGCTGGCACCTATCGTATGGCCGAAATATGGCTTGAGCAGATGGAAGCTGATATCCGCATGATCCCGGAAAGCTTCTTGAAAAATCATCCGCTCAGCCCGAGCCTGAACCTTGGTGCCGGTTGCATGGGGGCAGATCGCGGACGGGAGCCCGGTTCTCTTTACCGCCCCGGCAATCAATTCGGGACTTCGGCCACCATCTTTCGGCACGCCCACCGGATCCCTGCCGTCTGAATTATTGGAAAAATACCCGATCTCTACCTTTCCTCTTTCTTCTTTGGATAAAGCGATGGCTGCGGCTCCTTCTCCGGGCACAAATCCATCCGTATGGGCGGAAAAGGGATTCAATTTCTCCGAACTGCCAAGCAAACCGGATGCCGCGTAGTTATCTAGCAATAACGGAACCAGAGGCAGATCCACCGCCACCACCAGTGCCCTCGTGGCTTGTCCGGAGTCCAGCAACATTTTTGCCAAACCCAATGCGTCCAACCCTGCCGAGCATCCACTGGATACCACATGATTCGGCCCGTAGATTCCACATTCGATGGAGACCGCTGTCGCCGGCTCACTGTGAATTGTATTGCTTGCGGCCATCAGCTTGAACGGCCGACGTCCCGGCCACTCACCGAGCCAACCGGCGGCATTTCCCCGGCTGGTGCCAACCACCAGGGCCGCATCCGCCAGTTCTCCCGCCATCCAGCCCGCCCCGGCCACGGCTTCTTTTGCAACGTGCAGGGCTGCCATTGATGCCGGACTCCACTTGCGATGTGTAAGAAGTTCACGCGGCGCTATCCAAGCCGCAGGATTTTCCGCCAGCGGGCTTTCGTTTCCCCATAGTTCCGAAAGTCTCCGCAGCCCTGCCTGGCCCCGGGAAATGGCACGAAAATGCATTTCAATATCCTGCCCAAGCGCGGAAAGCGCACCAATGCCAACGATGGAAATACTGTTTGCGATCACTTCCGGTAACAAGCTGGGAACGGAGCGCAACTTCAAAAGCCGTTCACTGCGGACTCCCTTGGCCAATTTTCCGATATCTCGCGGAAATAATCGTGGAATTCACCTTTGCGAAAACCTCGTTCATGCCTCATAAGCTCCCAGCTGATGAAGTCCGTATTGGAAACAATCAATGGTGGCACGCAATACCTGGAGAAGCGTGGAATTGAAGAAGCCCGGAGGAATATGGAGCATCTTCTTGCCCACCAGCTCCGCTGCACCCGCATGGAACTCTACACCCAGTTCGACAAGCCCCTTGAAGAAGCGGATCTTTCTCCATTGCGGGATGCGCTCAAACAGCGCGGTGAGGGTGTCCCCCTTCAGCATTTGCTCGGGGAGATCCATTTCCACGGCAGGGATTTTATCTGTGATGGTCGTGGTCTGATTCCGAGACCAGAGACCGAGGAGCTCGTGGAAATGATCCTGAAGGATTTATCTGCGAATTACGCATCTGCCCCCAGTATTCTTGATGTAGGGTGCGGATCCGGAGTTCTGGGGCTCACACTTGCCGCCGAGTTACCCGGTAGCCATGTGACTCTTGCCGATATCTCCTCCGATGCATTGGCTCTTACCCGGGAAAACGCAGCAAAGCTGGGAATCGAAAACGTGACCACACTGCCGAGCAATCTGTTCGGGAACGTGAGCGGGACCTTTGACGTCATCGTGGCGAATTTGCCTTACGTTCCCGAAAGCGAGGCAGAAACCATGGCTCCGGAGCTGAAACACGATCCGGCGCTTGCGCTCTTCTCGGGAGCCGATGGCCTGGATCTCATCCGGAGCTTCGTGCCGCAAGCCGTCAATTTCCTCAAACCCGGCGGCATCATCGCAATGGAAATAGGTCACGATCAGGCTTCACAGCTGCATGACATTTTGGAATCCTCCGGTTTCACGGAAATAGAAATTCGCAAAGACCTCTGCGGAATCTCCCGCTTCCCGTTTGCAAAACACCTCTAACGTCACATCAAACAACATGGATAAACTCGTCGTCCACGGCGGCTCCACCATCAAAGGAGCCATCAACATTTCCGGTTCAAAAAATGCCTCCCTGCCGATCCTGGCGGCTGCCATCCTGACGGGGGAAGACTGCATTATCCGCCGCGTTCCGGATGTTTCGGACACGAATTACATGATCCAGATCCTCAGTGCGCTGGGGGCCGATGTGGAGCGCTCTTCGGGCACCGTCCGTATCACCTGCGCCGATATCTGCGATGAGGCACCGTATGAGCTCGTCCGCCGGATGCGCGCATCCATTTGCGTGATGGGTCCCCTGCTTGCCAGGAAGGGCCGGGCGGTTGTATCTCTCCCGGGCGGCTGTGTCATCGGTGATCGCCCGGTCGATCTTCACCTCAAGGGAATGGAGGCTCTGGGTGCAAAAATCGAGTTCGAAGGGGGAAATATCACACTCACTGCTCCAAACGGCTTGAGAGGTGCGGAAATGGATCTACGTGGTGAAAACGGGCCAACCGTGCTCGGCACCGATAACGTTATGATGGCTGCCACACTGGCGGAAGGCATCACGGTCATCGAGTCCGCTGCCGCAGAACCAGAAGTCCTGGATCTGGCAAATTTTCTTAACGCCATGGGCGCCAAAATCACCGGAGCCGGCACCCGTCGCATTGTGATCGAAGGTGTGAAAGAACTCAAAGGTGTGGAGCACACTGTCATTCCAGACCGCATCGAAGCGGGAACGTTTATGGCAGCCGCAGCCCTTGTAGGCGAGGGCGTAACGCTGAACCGTGTCAACCGCGAGCATCTCAAGGCAATCACTGCAGCCATCGTCAAATCCGGACATTCCGTAGAGTTCAATGAAGCCGGGGACTCCTGCCATATCATCCGCGGAGAAAACCTCCAGGGCGTGGATCTGAACACCGCCCCCTATCCCGGCTACCCGACGGATATGCAGGCGCAAATGACCGCTCTCCTCACCACCACTCCCGGAATCAGCGTGATCAAAGACAGCATTTTCCCACAGCGCTTCATGCACTGCGCAGAACTCAAGCGGATGGGCGCCGACATCAAGCTGGACCATGGCACCGCAATCGTCCGCGGCGTGTCGCAGCTTTCTGCGGCGCCGGTCATGGCATCCGACTTACGTGCTTCAGCAGCATTGGTTCTTGCCGGATTAAAAGCGAGAGGCACTACCGAAATTTCCCGACTTTACCACATCGACCGCGGCTATGAGCACATTGACGAAAAACTCCTGATGCTCGGCGCAAAGGTCGAGCGAATCCCGGTCTAAAAGACTCAACGCAGCCTCGGGTTCAGCGCGATCTGTGCAAGATCCGCCAACAAATTCGCGGCAACGATCAGGAAGCCGTAGAAGAGCACGAGCCCTTGGATCAGGAAAAACTCCCGGTCTGTCGCAGCATTGACAAAGTGCTGCCCCATCCCCGGAATCTGGAAAATTGTCTCGATCACAAATGATCCGGATATCATCGCGGCAAAGGCGGGACCAATGAATGCCACCGCCGGGATCAGCCCGCCCTTTAGCGCGTGCCGGATGATAATCTGGCTTCCGGGCACTCCTTTCGCTTTTGCAGTGCGGATGTAATCCTGGCTCAAAACATCCAACATGCCTCCGCGGGCCAAACGCGCCAGATACGCGGCATTGATAAGGCCCAGGGTTATGGCCGGCAGAATCCAATCGGTAGGTCCCGACCAGCCGGCGACATTGAGGGACTGCAGCTTCAAGCCCGCGAAAACCGCCAACAACGGACCTATCACAAAGCTGGGCAAACAGATTCCCACCATTGCAAAAGCCAGGCAGGCAAAATCCGTAGGTGAATTTTTTCTCACCGCCGCCACCACACCGGCAGGAATCCCCACCAGAAGCGCGATTCCCATCGACGCCAGCCCCAGCGCCATCGACACAGGAAACGAGTCTCTGATCACCTCAGAAACTTTTACTCCGTCCTTACGGATCAAATCACCCATATCCTGATGAACGACCAGGTTTTTCAAATAGCGCCCATACTGGACCGGCAGCGGCTTATCCAATCCAGTGTAAGCTTTCATCCGCTCTAGAACGTGAGCCGGGATCGCTTTTTCCTCCGTGTAAGGACTGCCCGGCATGGCACGGACGAGGAAAAATGTGAGCGTGACCAAGACAAACAAGGTAAGCAGCCCTTGGAGGAAACGAGAGACGAGAAGCTTGAGCATAAAGAAAGTGGATTCAGCCGTGAGAGGGAGAGCGATGGAAGGTGGGATAGAAATTTGGGTGGGGATCTGCTCAGCGGCCCTCGCGAGCAGATTCCGGCCGTGGATCGGGAACAAGCTTCACCTTGGTATACGGATGGCTATCCAACAGCAGAGGTTCCCAGCCTTTTACCGAAGGATGCAGCAGGTAGTTTTTCCCCCACCAGGCAACGGGAGCCACCGGAGAGTCCGCTAAAAGGATCTCCTCTGCCTCTCCCAGCAGCTTAAATCGCTCCGCAGCATCGGTGCGTTGGAAGGACTCTTCGATTTTCGCTGCGAAAGGCTTACTCTCCCATCCGGTATTGTTATTGCCATTTCCCGGCATCCACATCTCCAGAAAGGTCAGAGGATCTATGTAGTCCCCGATCCATCCACCTGCGACAATGTCGTAGTTCAGATTCTGTGTGGCCACGATGTATGCGGTCCATTCCTTGTTCTCTATCTCCACCTCCACGCCCAGATGATTTCTCCACATCGCTTGGACGGCCGAAGCCAAAGTGGCTGCCGATTCCCGGGAAGCGATAAGCAGCTTCAAGCGCGGGAAGCCCTTTCCTTCCGGAAATCCTGCTTCAGCGAGCAGCTTGCGCCCACCCTCGGGATCGAAAGCCGCACCGTGCGGAGGATCATAATCCCCCATCGGTGGAGTCATTCCATACGCGGGCTCATATCCACGGAACACATTTTCACACAGCGCTTCCCGGTCGAGCGCCATACTCAGCGCCCTTCTGACGCGGGGATCGTCCAGGGGCTTGCGAGTGGTATTGAATCGATAGAGCACCGTTCCCAGATACGGTTCCTGCCGTAGCGAACCGGGATCTTCCTTCTTCATGAGATCCACCACCTCCGGCGCGGCCGTATAAGTCACATGCAGCTGGCCGTCTCGAAACATCCTCGCCTCCGTGAAGACATTGGAAATTGGCAAAAAACGGATCCCGTTGAGCGAGACATTTTCAGCATCCCAGTAATACGGATTCCGTTCGACCTCGATATGATCGTTTCTGCGGAAGGATTTGATCCGGAACGGACCATTGCCGACCAAATTCTCCGGCTTGGCCCAGTCACTACCTATTCGATCAATCGAGCCATACTGGAGGACCTTGTGCTTCGGCACGGGATACCAGGTGTAATGCTTGAGGATTTCCCGGAAGAACGGGGTCGGGCCACGCAGCGTGATCGTGAAGGTTAGCGGATCCTCAATCTTGATTCCCACTTGGGTAAAATCAGTGATCTTACCTAGATTGAAATCCTCGGCACCTTCCATGAAATATAACATCGAGGCATATTTCGCATTCAGGCCCGGCGAGAGAATTCTCTCATAGGAAAAAGCAAAATCCTCGGCAGTCAACGGCTCTCCGTCAGACCACTTCAGGCCCGGCCGCAGCCTCGCGGTCCAAACCGTTGCTGTTTCATCGGGGGTTACCTCCATGGCCACCCCGCCCGGGGTTGCCAGATCAACGGTTTGATCAAAGTTGATCAAGCCCTCGAACAATGCGCGAATGATATTGTTTTCCAATACCCCTGAAACCACCTGCGGATCGAAGCTTTTCGGATCACTGGAATTCCCCATGATCAGAATTCCATCTCGGGTAGCACGGTCCACCTGGGACTCCTTTTGGCAGGAGGCCACGATCAGGCAAAAGGCGGAAAACAGAATCAGGCGCATCATTGTCGCCAGAACAATGTCAGGTTTCCGTGGCCAATGCAAACGTGGGGAAACTACCAAATGTATTTCGCCCCGATGATCGCATTGACCCCCGGTTCGTTCTGTCCGGAACCATGCAGCCTGTAGTCGTCATCGAGCATGTTCTCCACCGCAGCTGTGAGCTGGATCTTCTCCGTAGGATTGTAGCCTGCGCGCATGGACACCACCGCATACGCGGGAGTTCCATTGACCGGGATCCGCTGGGTATCTCCGCGATCACCGCTAGAAAGGCGATCCGCCTCGGCAGAGGCGAGTAACCTGCCCTCGATCCACACAGGCATGGAAGCATGATCCCACCGTAACGCCAGCGAACCACTGAGTGGCAGAAGACGGGAAAAATACTCGTCGATCTCCGGTCCGCCGATGAAGGCTGGAGTCTCGGTCCGCCCTTCCTGCCAGGCGGCAAATCCGGAAAGAGTCCATTGTGGGAAAATCTCCCAATATCCCTCCAGCTCGACTCCGTAGACATAGCCATCGCTACCGTTTGTAGTGACAGTCGTGCCGGATCCGGAAACTACCGGAACCCCCGTAATCACATCCGATACGTGGGTGTAGAAAATGGAAGCGCTATACCCGGAGCGCTCCCGGTTCTCCCGATATCCGAGTTCCGCAGTGAGGAATTCCTCTGGCTCCACCTCGAGAGAGCCAGTGGAATTCATGCCAGAACGTGAGGTTAGATTTCCTGAAAGATCATTCAAATTCGGCGCCCTAAAGGCTTGGGAAAGCCCGCCGAAAATCATACTTTTATCGTCGACCTTATATATCGCGCGAAGCGAGGCGGATACATCATCCCATGAATCGCTCGCCGAGTGATCCATCCTGGTATTGGAATCGTAAAATTTCCCCAGATCAGCACTCGCATGGGTGAAGCGAACCCCTCCCGTGAGCTCCCATTTTTCGCCAATGGGTCTGATGTATTGAGCGTATGCACCGAAGAGGTCATACGAAGAATCATCGGCAACCGGACGATTTGTGATATCAAAGGCAAATCCTGAGCCCCGGTTCCTGGAAGCGGTAGAATCGATGGAATCATGGTAATAATCCACCCCATAGACCAACGCCCCTCCGGCAACTGCTGATTCCAATTCAAGGTCTAACCCGAGAGTATCCACTTCATAGGATTGGCGTCGGAGATCCGTCAGCGTGCGAATTTGGAACTCTGTTTCGGAGGAGGTTTGATAGGAAAGCGTTCCCGTCACCCTGCGGATCAATGCGTCCGCCTGATCATTTTCATGCGTAAAGCGCAGATATGACAACGATCTCTCCTGATCAATATCCCGGGCAATAAAACTCCCCGGCAGCGTATATGAACTTCCATGAGTCCAGCCCGGATTGTCGCGGGTGGAGTGCCACCGCGAGACATTGTCCTGATTGAAATTCTGATGCAGGAAAGTCAATGTCGTCCGCGTATCAATGGCGTAGTCAATACGGGCATCGATCGCTTGTTCCGGATAGCCCGTCCCGCGCATCAATCCTACCGCAGAGTCCTCAATATCGCCGAATTCTTTGGCGGACACTCCCAGATGAAGACCAAATTTTCCACCGATTCCGGTTTGGGTCTCCAACCGTCCCAAGTGGCTTCCCCGACCATTGCTCCGATATTCATAATACGCGGAACCGTGAGAAAACACTTCCCCTTCTTGCTCATTCTGGAAATCCGCGGACTTGGTAAATGCGTTCAGCGTCCCGCCGGCAGCGTCCGAGCCATAGAGAACAGATCCCTGTGAACGGATGAGTTCAAAGCGATCCAACGAAAAGGTATCCAAAGTATTCCAATACTGCACGGGACCGCCGCGAAAAGTCGAATTATTGAACCGCACACCATCCACTAGCAGCAAATTCTGCCTACCGGTAAAACCACGGATATAGGGAGAGCCGTGTCCGTATGCGGTTTTCTGCACCAAAACGCCGGGTGTGTAGCGAAGTGCATCCGGCAGGGTCCGGACTGTATTCTCAAGAAAATCCTCGGCACCGAATGATTCCACAGAATAAGCGGCCTCACTCAGTGGTATTTCGCTACGAGTCGCGGTGAGAACCAATGGTTCCAGATAATTCTGAGCGACCAGGGGAAAGGTAAGACATAGATAAAGCGTCGAGTGGATTTTCATGAGAGTTGGGGAAACGCACGGTCACGGGAAAAACTTAGACAAAAAAAGCCTGTGGCTTTCACCACAGGCTCTTGAAATTTATCAGCGACGATCAGCTCTCGAATTTGAGGAAATTTCTCAGATCCGAAGGCAATGGCTGCCCTGTTTTGAGCAATGAGTCGTAGAGCTTGGCTAATGACGAAGCCTGGGCCAGCAATGTGTAACCACGGGAATTTTTGTTTTGCTCTTCAGTTCCCATTGCTTTCAGCGCTGTCTGAACTTCTTCGTTATCATAATAAATACGAAGCGCATTGAAGATTGCCTCTTGGGCAATTTCCTCGGAAGCCCCGGCGTCTGCGGTCATTGCAGTATTATAAGCCAGCAAGGCCTCGTCCGGGCGCTTGAGGTTTTGCAAAGCAAGACCTTTGCAATAGGCGACCTGCGCACGCTGATAATCCGGGAGGTTTTCGTTCGCTCTCTCTTCCGCCATCGACAGGAGGCGATCCCAGGCTTTGGTTCTTGCAGCGTCCCACATCACATAAAGATCCAACTGACGCAGATGGTAATCCCGCACCAAAGGCTCTTTGCTGAAATTTTGAAGAGCCCTCGAAAGTCCTTCGTAATCACCAAGCTTCCTCATGCATTCCATCTCGTAGAAAGCCGACAGAGTTGAGTAATTACCCTTCAGGGTTTCTACTGGTTTGGAAAACTCCTTGTATTCAGCAAATTTAGCCTGGGCTGTCTTGTATTTGCGCGATTCGAAAAGGTCCATCGCTTCGGAAAACGCTGACGGTTCCTTTAGATAAATCAGAGAAAAATCATTGATTTTACCATCTGTGTGATCCGTGGATACCGCAGTTTTCTTATACCGGATACTGGTCTTCGTAGCTGCCAGAATCCATGCGTTGATCGTCCCGCTGTCGCTGGAAAGAATTGCCTCGGCTTGGAAATCTTTCTGCGCCATTGCAGAGATCGAAAATGCTGGCACCAGAAGTGCAAGAATGAGTTTTTTCATAAGAGGAATGATAGTTATTATGCGAATGATTTAAGCAGGTCCCGTAGATTATCTGCGCTTCTTCGCGGCTTCTTCTTTTTCTTTTTTGATTTGCTCAACTGACTTGATGTTTGGATCAGCCTCGTAGGTTTCCGTAAGTGTCTCCACCGCTTCCCACAACTTTAGATCGCCTGGAGAGAGCTTGTCTTTAAAACGACCGGTGAGCTCAATGTAGCGATGCCCGCCTTCGTAAGCTCCCTGCCTGTCTGAAGGAACTTGTGGATCGCTCGACTGGTTGTTACGCTTATGCGAGAGTTTCATCCATGCTTCGATAGCCGGAGCGGATACCTTGACATAGCCCATATGTGCGGACCAGACTTTCACATACATGGAGATCGCGTCATCGATCATGTCACGCTCTTCAAAGCTCTTGGCGAGAATGTAACCAACTTCCGGAGAATACTTCGTAAAGCCGTGAACTTCACCAGCTTCCTTGTCGCGGTTGAGATACTGGTTGGCTCTTTCAGCAGCTTTCGCGTAGTCGCCTTTTTTCATCAAAACCTCGATGATCCGGAAGAGGGCGAATTCACGTTGTCCCTTTTCGTCGGATTCCTTGAAAATGCGCTCGAAGTCCTCGAGAGCCTTATTGAGGTCCGCATCCTGGCTGGAATTCCCGTATACATCTGCGCGGCCCAAGAGGGCGGCAAAGTTATAGGATTTATCGGGCCGCTTGAGAGCCTCATCGTAATAAGGAACAGCTTCCCTCGGAGCGGAAGTGTTGGTGCGGAGATAGTCTCCCAGTTTAACCAAAATGTAATTGGATAGATCCTTGAACTCAAAGTCCTCTTTCAGGTTACGGAAGAGCACTTGGATCATAGCCTTCGCGGCCCGTTGCTTGTCGGCATTCTCATTATTTTCAGCAACTTTTTCGAACACGCCGATCACCGCGATACGGAGTAATGCGCGGGCAGCCTTGTCCTGAACACTGATACCCGGGAAATTGTAGTAATGTTCTTTGAGTTCCTCAGGTGTGTATTTCTTCAGATAAGCTTCCGTGTAGGAATTGATTGCCGCTTCCAACCCATACGCTTCCGGCATCTTCGCCATGGTGGAGATAACCTTTTGAAGTCGCTCAAGTGATTCATCATCACGGCCTGCCGCTGACATAGGAGCCAACTGGGCAACCGCCATCTGGGCATTGTATGGAGATCCTGCAGAATATTTTTCCCAATAAAGATCAGCAAAGGGGACCGCCTCCTTGAGTTTTTCCTTGGAGTCATCACCTTCCGGCTGATCACCAATCAATGCGACCAGGTAGTAAAGCGCCTCGCCAGCGACACCGCCGTGACCACGGGCCTCTGCAAGTTCCAGAGCCTTTTTATAGGATTCCTCAGCCTCTTCGAGTTTATCCTCTCCCTGCATCACATTGCCCTTGAGATTGTAAGCCTGGTCTGTGATCGGTGAATCAGGAAACTCCTTGATGATACGATTCAGTTTCTCAAGCGCTCCTTCCGGCTGCTCTTCAGAATAATGAGCATTCGCCCGGTCATAGAGTGCGAGCGGGATGTAGGTCTGATCCTTGGCATCAGAGTATTTGGTCAAGAACGCATCCAGTTGGCTGGCTGCTTTTGTCCAAAGCTGGAGCCGTGAGGTGTTGGACGCTTGAAAATAAGCGGAAGTGAGCGCGAACAAGCTCTCCGGATACTTCTCAACGTGCTGATCCAAGATCGGCTCCGCCTTTTCGTATTGGCCGGTATAGAAATAGGAACCTCCCAGGACAAACAGGGCGAGATCATGCTCGGGAGTCTCTTCCTTCGCTTTGTTGTTCTCGATGATATCCGAGGCGATTTCGATACTCGTTTCGTATTTGCCATCGAAGAAAAGCGAAGAAAGCAACATTTTCTGAACATTGGCATTATGCTCGGAATTTGCGAATTGCTTGCTGAAAAGCTCACCATATTTCTTGGTGGTTTCCACGTCACCGAGGATGGAAGACGTCCGGACGAGGTTGTAAAGATTGTCCTCACGTTTTTCGGCCTTCGGATAGTGGGTTTCCAACTGTAGGTATGCCGCGTAGGCACCCGGGACGTAGCCATTCGCCTCATGGAGGTAAGCGATGGCAGCCAGTTTGATCATCTCAATGGATTTTGAGCTACGCTGTTCGGCTTCGAGAGCAGCAAGCTCCTTTTCCATGCTTGCCTTGTCCAATTGAGTCGCGCCATCGGCAAAACGAGGCAGCGCTCCCATGGCATTGATTCTGGCGCGGAGATCATCGATCGCCACCTGGGTGGAAGGGACAAACTGATAAAGATTCAGGGCGAGTTTGGGCATTTTCGCGGCGATCGCATCTCCGGCGAGTTTCATGAAAAGTTTTGAAAACCGCTGCATTTCAAATGGCTCAACAATCAGCTCACCGCGATTTTTCTCGATGAAATCAAGCGCCGTTTGCTCATCCTTGGCGGCAACCGCTGCAGCGACCAACGCTTGGAAACCGGAAACGATCGCAGCACGTGGAGTGGGAAAAGTATCTTTGTTTTTGATGGAGATCTCGAGATGCTCGATGCCCTCTTCCATCTGTCCCAAACGGAAAAAGCTGATTGCCAGATTGATATGGAAGGCGCCCTGTGGGTAGCTATCACGCGCCTTGTCGCGTTCCTGGATGAATTTTTTCCACTTCTCGATCGCTAGCTCATATTGGCCCGCAGCCATCGCAGCTTCACCCCACTTCAGAAGTGCTTGCTTGTTGAAGATGTTCTTACCCTTGGTATTGCCTTCATTCGGAAAGTCTTTGTAGGTGACCTCAAAGGATTTCATCGCATCCTCATACTTCCTGAGCTTTAGCTCGCTGATCCCCTTGCGGAACCAGATGACGCCGAACTGCGGACCGTGGAGCTGGAGAGCGGTCTCGCCGCCGAAGCGCTCGACTGCCTCGGCGTTGAGAGCGAGTGCCTGCTCCCAATTTCCTTCGTTCATGGCCTGGAGGCCTTTATTTACAAGTGATGGCAGATCATCTTCCTCTGCCGCGGCTAGAGGTAATGACGTGGCAACCAGAGCGAGAGCCAGAATGAGTTTTTTCATAAAAAAGAATCGGGAAAGGGGGATTAAATTCAGGCGAAAATAGTTTTTCAGAAGTTAGGTATTCGAAAAATAAAACGCCGTCCTAATGTTCCTGCAAGAGGGAACATCCGACGGCGCATAGATTAGGTTCCAATTGGAGGAAATAAATTCACTCCACCAGGTCCGTGAATGTGACCGAAGTAATTCCAACTCCAGCCAAGGCGTTAAGCACGTCGATCACGCGTTGCTGTGTCGCGCCCGGATCCACGTAGATTTGCACCAAAGGATCGCTCCCCGCACTCCGGGCAGCTGCGGAATAAAGCTCAAGCTGACTCAATAGCAAAGGCATATCGCGGACGCTGACATCCGTATCGAGCGGTTGCTGGCTGGATCCCGTTCCCGAGAAAACCGCACCGGATGCATCCACACGGATGAACATCGGTTCAATTTTCGGCTGGCTCGCAGAGCTAGGAGTATTGGCGGGAAGCGCCATCCCGAGGTCTGTCTCACGAGGGGTGATCGTGGATGTCACCAGGAAGTAGATGAGTAGGAGGAAACAAACGTCAATGAGTGACGAGATGTCCAAGTCCGGATCCGGTTCCGGATCCGAGGTTGATTTTTTATGGCGTGCCATGGAAAGAGTTTTTCTAGGGGTTTAAAGGATTATTTTCTCAGACCTTTGTGTGTCTGATATACCGCGAAGATCACCTGATCGACTCCTGCTGCGGCGGCAGCACGAATAGCCGTCCGGGAATATTTGAAGACCGCATCCTGGTCACCACGAAGATGGAGCTTTGGAACAAGACCGAGGCTGTCGATTTTCTCTTTTTCCTCTTTTACGAGATCAAAGATATCGGCTTCGTCGGCGAGTATCACATTGAAGTTCTCCGCGGTATATTTTCCGTCCTCACGGACGTTGATCACAATACGCCCACGGCCATCCTCCTGTTTAAGGGAGTTCGCAGCGACAGGCGGAAGAACTTCCGGGTCTGTTTGGACGACGATAGCGGTCGCGTTAACAATGAAGAAGATAAGCAGGAGGAAGACCATGTCGATCATTGGCGACATATCGACCTTTGCTTCTTCTTCATCGGCCGAGCTGGCCTTTCTGAGTTTTGAGGACATAGGAATTTTCGAATTAGCAGGTTTTTAAAGGAAACATAAGGAGGAGGCCGCTCTCACGATCCTCCTCCACAGGGAGTTTCCTCTGCTTAAACGGCGATACCTTCAGGAATCTTGGCGTAAAGGGTATCTGCGTTTACGGTGGCCACGGCAGCATTGAGAAGCTCTTCAGCTGTGTGGACGCTTTCCGCGACCAGTGCATTGTATTTATTCTTAAGAATGAAGTAGCAGATAATACAAGGAATCGCATTGATCAGACCCCAGAGTGTGGTGAGGAGCGCTACGGAGATGTCACCAGCGAGCTGGGATGGATCTGCGGCACCAGCGGTGCGGAGTGTGCCGAAGGCATTGACCATACCGATAACCGTTCCGGTCAGACCCAGCATCGGCGAAGCTTGGGCGATGAGCGAGATGTAATTAATCCACTGCATGTTCTTGCGCGCTTCGTTGTTGGTGAAGTCTGCGATTGCATCCTCCACTTGATCGCGCCCGAGGGTTTCCGGCTGGGTAGCATCAATGTTCGGGAAGGAATACGCAACCATGCGGCCCAGGTAGGACGGATGGGAAGCGGCAAGCTCGATGGCGGAACGCACACGGCATTCTGTCATGTGCTCCATGAGCGCAGCCTGCAGATCCGAAGGGCAGAATTTTGCCTTCGTTAGGGACATGAAGTTATAAACGGCAAGCGCAATGAAGGCTACAACTGCCGTGCCGATGAAAAGCATGGTCGGACCACCGTCCAGCACCCAGCGATCGAGAAGCGTTTGTTCCTTGGCGGCTTCTTGGGCGAAGAGCTGCGGAGCGGATAGCAAGGTGGTAACGATAGCGGCTGTCGCGGTGAAACGAGGACGGGAGCTGGATTTTTGAATCATGGAATTGGTTGCAAGTTGCTGTTTGAATTGCCCGTGAGTGTGAGAAATGTAGGGAATGCCGCAAGGAAGATTTTTAAAAAAATCATCGTCTCTGGCGCAATCGAGCGATGGAGATCCTTTCACGCCACCTGTTCCCGCAATCCTTGTAGTCGTAATGCTTACGACTCTTTCCAACGCGAACACAAGGTGCCCCACACCCCACCACTTATGGCTTTGGGGGCCGCGTGATCACAGTGGCATCATTCGGGCTCGCGATTCCCGGTGTCGTGCTCCGCAGCTGGTTTTCATCCGGCAGGGCGAGCATATCGGGCAGCCTGAGATTGGTGTCCGACGGAGTTTTCGGCAGAGCAGGAGTCGCCTTGTCCTGGGATGAGGATTGAGCGGACTGGCTTGCACTATTATTCGCAGGCAGCTCGGCAATCACCAAAGCTTGCTTTGGGATCTCACATGAAGTCAGCGCAACTGCTGAGAGAAGTATGAAATGGGTTTTCACGATGGAGTTTTTAGCGCGAGGCAATCGGTGGAACCGGACTGAGGGTTTTCGGGCCGGTGTATTTTGTCAGCGGGCGGTAGAGACGGTTATCACGGAGCTGCTCCAAGACGTGCGCCGTCCACCCGGAGGTGCGGGAGATGGCAAAAATTGGAGTAAAGAGATCGGTAGGAATTCCGAGAGAATAGTAGACCGTTGCCGAGTAAAAATCGACGTTGGCCTCTAGCTTTTTCCGTTCGCGCATGATTTCAGCGATTCGCTCGGACATTTTGATCCATTTCGGCTCGCCCAATTCCTCGGTCAATTGGATAGCAAGCCTCCGAAGATGGGGCGCACGGGGATCGAGCACCTTGTAGACCCGATGGCCGATTCCCATGATTTTTTCCTTACGGGACAGTTTTCCTTCCACCCATTCATCGACTTTATCGAGATCGCCAATTTCCTTTAGCATATGAATCACACCCTCGTTCGCGCCACCGTGAAGCGGCCCCTTGAGAGTGCCTATCGCCGCAGTGATCGCGGAATACATGTCCGAGAGAGTCGCGATGGTGACGCGGGCGGAGAAGGTCGATGCATTCATTCCGTGATCCGCATGAAGGATGAGTGCCACATCAAGGATACGGGCTGCGGTATCGGATGGCACCTCACCATTGATAAGATAGAGAAAGTGCTGAGCCTCGGTGAGATCCTCACGAATCTCCGGGAGTTCCTGTCCACTCCGGAAACGGTGAAATGCCGCTACAATCGTCGCAGACTTCGCACAGAGAGAGAGAGCAATAGCCGCGTTCTTGTCGAGATCCGGCTCACCAATCGCCGCCCTGTCATCGTATAAACCGAGCATCGATACCGCGGTGCGTAAAACATCCATCGGCGATGCCTCTTTTGGAGCGCTTTTTAGAAAATCAATCACCTGCTGCGGGAGATTCCTATCGGACCGTAGACCTTTCTCAAACGCTGTCAGCTCGGATTGGTTCGGCAAACGATTGTGATGCAAAAGGAAAATAACCTCCTCGTAGCTGCAGTTTTTAACAAGCTCGTCAATATGATAGCCCACATAACTCAGCTCGCCAATATTGCCGATGACATTGCTGAGAGAGGATTCGTTGGCGATGACCCCTTCTAGGCCGCGTGCATATTCTGACATAATGAGAGTAAGGAAACGTTGTTAAAATGAACTGAAAGCAAGGAAGCGTTTTGAGTGCTCTGGTGCAAGGGAGAATCGACAGTAATGCGGTGTCCCACTCATAAAATAGTTCAGACGAACTATCGATCTTCTATAGCCTTGATCGCACGTTCCGCAAGAACCCGGATTTCAGGATCATCTTTGTCCAAAAGCTTTTTAAGAGCAGGAAGGGTCTTTCCAGTGCCGATTTGTCCGAGAATTTTTGCGGCGGAACGCTGCAGGGGCGCGTCTTCTGATTCCAGCTTGTCGAGCACCAGGGATTCCACCTTCTCGCCGAATCTTAATAGATAAGAATCCCACAAGATCGGATTCTCAATCCATATTTCATAAATCAATGGGATCGCTTCATCGTTCCCTTCGATCGCTGCCAGATCGACAACATTCTCGGGAACCATCTCTCCTGCATTCACATATCTTTGAATTACCGGCACGGCCGCCTCGGCCGCGGCATTGGGATCCTCCGACCAACTTTTCAGCGCCCTGGCGATGGAATCATGGAAGTTGACCCCCGGCTTGGCCATCAGCTCAACGAGCATCCTGCTGATATCGGAACGGTAAATCGTTGGCTCGGCATCCGCCAGCCGTTCGACGGCGCGCCGAACCCTATCCAGATCAATACTTTCCAGCTCACGCTTGTTGAGATCGTAAAACGCGGGATCGGTCTTGTTGTTCAGCTTTTCCGCGGACCCGGCAAGAAACTGCTCATTATTGACACGGATCACAACGACATCGATTTCCGGATGGGCACTCTCGATTTTTCCAAGTTTGGACGCGATCTCCGAGACTTGTCCAAAATCCATGGAAACGCCTGTCAGGACGACGAGATAGTCGCCATCATCACGTGGATACGGATGGGACGTGGGCCCGGCCTGCGTGTCCCTGATCAGGAAATCGCGGGCGGTGTAAATATTCCGCCGGACCAATCCGGTCAGATAGATACCGTAAGCTTTCTTCTCGCTGCCGTTTTCACGCAGGCGCGTCTGTTCTTCGAGCAGGGGTTTTGTCCCAAGCCTGCGTCTCAATTGAGAGATCGCATCTGCTTCCGAGGTTTCGGCCTTCGGCTCCTCCTGCCGGACAGGTGCGCTCTCTCCCTGCACAGGCAGGCTTGGCCCGGCCTTCACAAAAAGAGGAATGGAAATGACTCCGGCTGCCATAAACAGACCAAAGACAATAGCCTTCTTGCGTCCACGGGGATTTGCATAAATGAGCAAAACCAGACCCAATAGAGAAACAAAGCAGGCGATGATCAACTTACCCATCACACTCATCGCACCGAACTCCTGCTGACTTTTGGAAAGCAGGAGAAACAAAGCGGTTCCCGCCATGAGCACTCCACCAAGAATCCCCGCGATCACCCGCTGGGGAGACGCCGGACCAAGCTGCTCGGGATGATTGAATTCCGCGTATTGCACCGGCCGGGCACCCGCCGGGACCTCTCCAGAAGTCAGGGGAACTCTCTGAAACCTGCTTAAATTCGGACCTCCCCGCTCCCCGGGATAATACTTTTTAGGCCGGATGATCACCTCATCATCGATCCGGAAGCGGGCCTCACATCCGCCACACTCCACGGTCCGCCCCATCAAATTTTCATCCACATTAAAACGCTGGCGACACGAAGGGCAGCGGATACTGAGAGGCTGATCTGATTCGGGGTTTTCTGACATCTGGGAAAGTATTTTTATAGATCGCAACACGAATTGCAACACCGGGTGACGGGATCGCCAAGTATTTAAGATTAATTAAAGGTTGATTAATATTGAAGATCAATCTATTCACTGAGCTGAACTTTTTCAGCGACATGGAAATTTTATCTTTAAATCCCCTTCCTTCGGAAAAATCCGCCTCTGCAAAAGGTTACCAACGCATCGAGAGCCAAGGCTTCGTGGATGACGATGTCGTGCTTTCAGTCATTGCAAAAAGCGCCTACACGCGTGCTTACCCCAAACCCGAAGAGATGGCGCTCTCATCCTGTGAAGATGACTTTGCCGGCTGGTCACTACCGGTGGCCTCCCCTTTCCGGGAGATGCTTGATATCAAGGCGAATAGCGAAAATCCGGAACCACGGCTTCCCGGCGCCCCGACGATCGATTTCCCTAATCGTGAAACAGGCCTGGATCATCCCCATTCCGGAAGTCACCGCTGGTGGTTGTTCGGTATCTCCGGAGCCCTCACATGCGGTATCCTTTCCCTCACTTTGCTCAATCTTGCACAACGCACCGGATCACAGGATAAGATCACAACGTATGTTCCTGTGACTTCGCCCACGGTAAAAACCGTCCAAAGTGCGGAGAAAACAAGGCTTCCGTTCCCGACGGCTCTGACGGGCATTCTGCCATCCGAGTAGACTGCCGGAATCCTTGGCGGGGCATATTTGCCCAAGCCCTATTGGAGGACCCGCCCCTGCTACCTCATCGCCCGGCATTTTTCCTGTCACAAAAATGACTCGTCACGCATGGCACAATCGGCTGAAACTCTGGAAGTGATCCACCCCACCGCCATTATTTCCCCAAAAGCCGAACTTGGAAAGAACGTCCGCGTCGACCCATATTGCATCATTGGCCCGAATGTTATCTTAGGAGACAATTGTGTTCTGCATTCCCACGTTGTTCTTGAAGGCACTTCCACCTTTGGCAGAGGCAATGAATTTTTCCCTTTCGCCTGTGTAGGGGGCAAAACCCAGGACCTGAAATACATCGGGGAACCAACCGCCCTGGAAGTGGGCGACAACAATGTTTTCCGGGAAAACTGCACCGTCCATCGCGGCACCCATGAGGAGTTGCCAACCCGGATCGGGTCGAACAATCTGTTTCTCTGTTACTCGCACATTGCTCACGATTGCCAGCTGGGCAACCACATCATCCTGTCCAACAACGGCAGCCTTGCGGGACACGTCACCGTGGAGGATCATGCCATCGTTTCCGGTATGGGCGCCGTGCACCAGTTTTGCCGGATTGGGAAACATTCCATCATCGGTGGGTGCGCGAAAGTGGTTCAAGACGTTCCACCATTTATGATTGTGGATGGAAATCCCGCATCCACGCGGGGACTGAATCTTATCGGACTTCAGCGCCGGGGCTTCACCGATTCTGAAGTCCGCGATCTGAAATCCGCTTACAAGCGGCTTTTCCTCAAAAAGGATATCAGCCTTGCAAACGGACTCAGCTCGCTGAAGGCCACATCGGCAGCCTCCAGCCCGAACGTTGAGCATCTGATTCATTTCGTTGAGGCCAGCCAACGTGGCATCACCCGCTAATTAGCTTACGATGGCAAGAGGCTTGGTATTTTTCCAACTACCTCTGGTGAAATCCGGAAAGTCCTGTGGGGCACCGTCCGCCGCAACAGACGCCTCACTCAGAGGTGCAACCGCGGACCAGTAGACGCCTTCGTAGACGTTTTGATCAAGCGGCTGGCCGAGACGAATCGCTTCGATCACCCGGGAGTTCATGATGAAATCCATCCCACCGTGCCCTCCTACTTTATTGGCGACGGCGCTCATCCGGCGATACAGCGGGTGATCCCAGGCCTCGTATACGGACTGGAGCTTCTCATCTTCCGCCCATTCGTGATAATCCGTGTGATCTTCGCCCTTCCCGGCGAGGGCGTTGAAGACCGCATCCGGAAGCTCGCCTTTTTTATAATCCAGAGCGATCCGCGTGGGATAGCCCGCGCCTGTGCCCCTGGTGCCTTGAATCAAATTGAGACGGGTATAGGGACGCGGGGAAGTTTCGTCCCATTGCACCATGATCGTGCGTCCAAGATGGGTTTTAATGATCGAAGTTGAGAGATCGCCACCCTTGAACTCGATATTGTTCCATTTGTGTTCCGCGGGAAAATTCTCACCCGCATAGAGAGCTCTCCCGCGCGCCGGTGTGGAAAAGGAGGTGATGCGCCCGAAATGATCATCACCCCGGCCAAGATTCATGTATTGAGCGACGGGGCCAAGCCCGTGCGTGGGATAAAGGTTGCCATTACGATTCGCATATTCGTAAGTGCGCCAACTGCCCGTGCCACGTTTGCTGTGCATCTGTGCGCGAAGTTCATGAATATACCCTGCCTCAGCATGAAGAAGCTCTCCGAAAATTCCCTGGCGGCACATATTGAGAAATAGCAGCTCCTCGCGTCCGTAGTTAACATTCTCCAGCATCATACAATGCTTTTGGGTCCTCTCCGCAGTATCAATCAACTGCCAGGCCTCTTCAATTGTCAGGCAGGCCGGGACTTCCATACACGTGTGCGCACCAGAGTTCATTGCATCAATCGCCATAGGCGCGTGTAACTTCCACGGAGTGATCACATAGACCAAATCGGGCTTCGTCTCCAAAAGCATCGTTTTATACGCATTTTCGTCACCATGATAGAGCTTCACGGCTCCATGGCGCCCCTTTCCGTTCTTCAGCACGATCTCTTTGGCCTTCTTACAAAGATCCTCATAGAGATCACACAGCCCCACGACTTCCGTTCCATCAATGAGCGACAGGTGGTTGCAATGCCCTTTCCCGCGGGAGCCGAGGCCAATAATCGCTACCTTGATTGTCTCCAACCTGGCGGCCACAAAATCCCCCATATACCTCGCACCTGCAATGCGTGAGGGAACTTCTGTATCGTTCGCAATACTCTGTGAAAGCGCAGATAACGTCCCCGCCCCGATACCAAGCCCTCCCAGGGTTTTGATAAATTTCCGCCGGTTGTTGTTTTGCGCTTCCGCAGGGGTGGGATGATCAGAGTCGGACATGCTGTGAGAATATTTTTTGTGGATTGGCTCCCGGTGCCATTCGACGACCATGGGAAAAACCCAGTTCTCACATACTGAATGATTCTCATTACTCTTACAGAAGAGTAATGAGAGCCCCTTCCACCAAAACAATATTACCAGTCAGCTTTACGAAGTAATTTCTGACAAGATGTGCACGATATGTTAGCAACCGTATAACGTTCTTTTGCCGTGAGATACTTACCTTTGCTACTGATGACCATACTCCCCGCCTGCGATAAAAATGCACACGGTCAGGTCCGCGAGACAGACATCATCACGGAGGCGGGAGTCTCCATGAAAGACGCGCTCGCAGAAAAAAAACTCCGTATCGGATCCCCGGTTTTCATCCGTGCTTTCAAGGAACAACGAGTCCTTGAGTTATTTCTCAAAAGTGAAATCAGCGGTGAGTTCGAGCTTTTCCGTGAATATCCTATAGCTGCCGCCAGCGGAGAACTAGGTCCTAAATTTGCCGAGGGCGACGGCCAAGTTCCGGAGGGCTTCTATTACGTAGGTCCCAGAGCGATGAACCCGAACAGTAATTATCACCTTTCGTTCAATATTGGCTACCCGAATAAATATGATCGGGCCCACGACCGAACCGGATCGTTCATTATGATTCATGGTGGAAGCGCCTCTATCGGCTGCCTGGCCATGACCGACGAGAAAATTGAGGAAATCTACAGCCTCTGCCATGCGGCCCACGAAGGCGGCCAGGCCTACTTCCGAGTGCATATCTTCCCATTCAGGATGACCGGGGAGCGGATGAAAGAGGCTGCGGGAGACGAACATTACGCATTCTGGGAAAACCTGAAAGCGGGTTACGACTATTTCGAGGAGAAGCATCTCCCTCCAAACGTCAAGGTGCGGAACAAAGCTTACGTCTTCGAATAGGAAGTTCGATTACTCCACCACCGCGATGATAGAGCCGAATTGATTGCTTGGACGGCTCATCTCCGCACCGAATCGCATTTGGCTTATATCTCCATCAAGGAAGAGTGCGTCAGAGCATCCCTGGCTGCGGAAAAAATCTGCAAATTCGTAGAGGTTCGGTGACTTTGTTCCTTTACGATCCGAGATGGCGAAAATCACTCTTCCATCCTTCATGACACCCACTCCATTTCTCAACAGGCGCGAATCGGAACCCTTGTTGAAGGCTGGATGTGTCTTTCCGTTGATTAGCAATATCGGTCCCGATTGAACCGCGAAGCGCACCACTTCATTGTTCAAAGGGAATGCTCCGGCATCAACAACCCGCGCCCCTTGTCGGCCAATCAGAAATATCCCGTTCGGTTTCAAAAAAAAATTTCCAGCACCTTCCTTGCGATTGACCGGACACAGTTCTTCGCCGGATTGCACAAGTAGTCCGCTGGGGATGCCGCCGGGCTCAAATATACCGCCATTCATGAGCAGCCATGGCTTCTCTCCCTGCGATTCAAGAAAACTCTTTGCAGCCGGAAAATCGCGTATCTGTCTACCTTCCGGATCCCGCCAGACGATTCTTACCTTTTGAGGATCGCATTTGACTACGAAATACCGGATTCCTTCCTTTTCGATCGTCTCGGCCGAAACGTGACAATGGCAGATCACAAAGATCGCCCAGAGAATATGTCGCAATGGCTTCAATAGGATCGTCCTACAAGATGTTTTGGAGCATTGATTCAGCTTCTACGGCTACGAGGCAGGGGCCTTCCAGTTCGGGAATTCGGAGGCCAGCTGATTCTTGAACTTCGCCGCTTCGTCTGCTTTCCCCTGTTTTTCGAGAACGCCGATATATTTGTAAATCGCCAGAGGCTTCAGATCCGCATCATCGTGAAACTGAATGACATACAGGTAATCCGCAGCGGCTTCTCCAAGCTTTTCCTCCTGAACAAATAGATCCGCGGAAACAATGCGCAGCCCGGCGGAAGTGCGTCCCTGAGGGCGGAGCGCCAGCGCTTCATCGGCGGCTTTGCGGGACTCTCCGTAACGTTTTAGAGCAAACAATGCCCGCGAGCGATCCAGCAAAGCGTCTGCTTTCCATGCCGGGCTGTCCTCCACTTCCAATACGTTTGCAATTGCAGGCAAGGCATCAGCCGCTTTCCCGGTCTCAATCAGAGCCTTTGCCAAATACCGCCAGACTTCCTTCGGGGTGGTGCGTGGCTCTTCCTCATTTGCAATGACTTCCAGGAAACGGGCGGCCGAATCATAGTCGCCGGAGTTGTAGCTTTGCATACCGGACCACTGCAGGGCCTGGTTCGGGATATCGGAAACATACTCACCCTTGATCGCCAGTTCGATTTCAGCAGCAAGGTTCTTGGGATCCTGACCAGCGTAGTAGGAAAGCGCCAATAGGAGCCCCGCATGCTTGCCGTATGCCTCGCTACGCAGCTCTCTGGCCTTATTCAGGAACGGCGCGGCTTCTTTCGGGGAATTGCTTTTCACCATGCCCCAGCCGATCCAATAATTTGCCTCCGCTTTGAGATTATTGGTCAGGTCATCGACCTTTTCCAACAGCCCCTTGTAGCGGATCACCATGTTTTCGATATTGCCCTCCTTGCGTCTTGTTCGAGCGGATTCCAGCCAGGCGAGTGAGGCAAGATCCTCCGGCGCGGCCTTGTCCATGGTGAGTTTATCGAAGTCTGCGATCGCTTTGGCCGGCTCGCCGATTTCCGCAAATGCTTTAGCTCTTTTGACCAAAGCCGGATACACCCGCTTGTCCTCAGGATATTTGGAAATAAACTCGGAAAGCGAGCGGATCGCTCCCTGTGGATCCGCGGCCTCCGCAAGGCACCAGCCACGTTGATACAAAAAGCCCGGTCGATTGGAGTCACTCAGCAATGTTGGATCAATCTTCGAGTAGACCTTCGCCGCATCCGCCACCTTGTTCTCCGCGAACAAGGTCTCTGCCTTCATCAGCATCGCGGTATGTATGCGGGTGTCGTTCGGATGAATTTTCCCGTAAATCTGGATAAACGCGTCAACCTGATCGACCACGTGGCGACCTTCTATCTTAAAAAAACAATTGAGCCGATAATATGAAGCCTGGAAGGCAAGATCGTTCTCCGGCGGCACCATGCGCTCGATCTCGCGGAACAGCTCGCTGGCTTCCGCAGGCTGATCAAGCTTCATCATAGCCCGGGCGGCAATCATCAACCGCATAGCCTCTTTTTCGCCCTCCGCTTTCAACGTGCTTTTGCGGAAAAGATCGATGACCTCCCGATACTCTTTCCGGGCATAATAGTTTTCCATCAATGCGGTCTGGGCATCCGGACGATATTCCTCCATGCCGCGATTAAACAAAATGAAGCGAAGATATTTTTCAGCCAGCTCTGTCTCCCCCAGTTTTGTTGCAGTGATTGCCGCATGAAGCGCGCCTTCGCCGCGATATTTCGCCGGCGCATTGGAATTGGCGACTGCAGCAAAGGCGTCCAACGCCTCCTGCAGCTTCCCGCTCTTGAAGCTGATATGTGCGATTGCCAGTTGTGCCTGATCCCGGAAAAGAGCTCCCGCCGGATCCGCGATAACCCGCTTGTAAGCAGCGATTGCCTCGCGGTCCCTCCCTAGCAGACGATAACAGTTTCCGGCGAAGAGATTCCCTTTGGGCTTGTCCTCAGCTCTGGCTGCATTTGCTGCGAATCGCTCGAATAGCGGTGCGGCAAAGGCATACTCACGTTTATTATAGTGATCCGCGGCAAGTGTGTAGGCGGCGGCGGCGGCGTATTTCCCCTGGCCGAAACGATTTAAAAGCGTCGAAAAACAACGCTTTGCATCATCGATCATACCCGCCTGATAGTAACTGCTTCCCATATACCACCATGCGGCTTCCGCATTCGGGTGAGCTGGAAATTCGTTGATATATCCTGAGAAGATATCCGCAGCACGCAGGTAGAGCTCTCTACGCGTCTGCAAATCCACACTCCTCTGGGCATCATCGAAAATGTTTTTCCCACGTTGGAAATAATCCCGCCCAGCATCCGCACGCAAGTCTTCCTGTACAATTCCCGCCCGCGGAGGCGCCTGTGCGAAAACAGGCAGAGCCACAGCTGCAACTCCCAGCCAACATAGCCCGATCAAAGACTGGGATCCGGAAGATAACGTGGAAGGTGAAAATTTCTGCATGCCGGTCTATTGGGAAGGAGTTGGACGTTGCGTGGCGAAGGAAATATTCCAGATTCCGGCCTTTTGACAGGTATCAATCACCTCGACGATGCGCTGGTAGGCAACACCTCCATCGCCACGGATACGGACAGGCTGATTTTCGAATTGGGCTGCGATTGACGCCAGTTTTTCATGGAGCTGCTCGAGATCCACAGTCGTGCCCTCAATGCGGACCGTGCTGTCCGCGAGGACATTGATCACGATTTCACCGCGCTGGCGTTCCGGCTCAGCACCTTCCTGCGCCGTGGGAACCGAAACGGAAAGCTCCGTTTCCGAGCGGGTGAACTGCCAGGTAACGATGAAGAAAATCAGCAGCAAGAAGACGATATCAATCATCGGAGCCAACTGCATATTGGCGGATTCAGGTTGCCTGCTGGAGAACTTCATACTGGGGAAAGGAAAGCTGTCTGCTACTGAAAATGTTAGATGCCGTGAAGATCTGGGCGGTCATTGCCCAGTGGCGATGGCACAGGCATTCCATAATCCTCGCGCGTGCGCTGGCTGGAGCCATGGCTGTGGGTGTCCCTGTCGGCCGGCTTCTGGTGCTCCACCTGGGTGTGAAGAAGTGCCATCAGGTGAGTCGCCGCAGCCTCAAGCTCGGCAATATACTTCTGAACGCGGCCGCGGAATAACGAGTAAAAAACCAGCGCCGGAATACCGATCATCAAACCGGCGGCAGTCGTGATGAGAGCTTCTGAAACGCCTTCCGCAAGCTCCATCTGGCGCACTCCCTGTACATCTCCGCCCGAAATTTGAAGGAATGATTTGATCATTCCGAGCACTGTTCCAAGCAGACCGACCATGGGCGCGATGGAACCAATATCCGCGAGATAAGTGATCCGGGATGATAGCAATCCGGCCTGCCGGGAGCCCTCCGCTTCCGCCACCTCACGCACCTCACCAAAAGAGGCGCTTGGATATTTTGTGAAAAAATCTAGGGTTTTCTGAGTCACCCTCGCCATCGACTCGTTCTGGCGGTGGCAGTAGGCAACAAGCCCCAGGTAATCGCGCTTCCGGATCATCGCCTCGGCGGCATTCATAAAGCGATCGCTCACCACAGCGTTCCGGCGGATCGTAAGCAAATACAACAAAACCAAAACCACACCGACCACGGAGATCAGGGCAAGCGGATACATCATCACACCACCTGCGGCGACGATTTCGAGAAAGTTTGTCTGCTTGGTCGCGACTTCTCCGGGGGCTTCCTGAGCGTTGGCGATAAGAGCGCCGAAAATTGTTACGGCGGTTGAGAAAGTGAAGCACTTCATTTAATTGCGGGGAGTGTAACGTCTGGCAAAGGCTTTGCAAGCCCTTGGATGGCGGTGGAAATAGGCACGGAAACCCATGTCTACGATGAGAAAAGCGGTAATTTTTCGCCCGATTTCAGCCAATTTCCCACCTGGTCTACTGGATCGGGGCCAACAACCGGGAAACCCTGGATGAGAGCCTGAAAGGAAAGGATTTTTCGTCCAAATCCTTTTCGTTGAACTCCGTAGAATCGGCGAAATCCTTTTCAAACATTTTTTCCATATCATTGCCAAAATCTTCGCTTTTGACGGCGAGAACGATTTCAAAATTCAATCGAAACGAACGATTGTCCATATTCGCGGATCCAACACAGGAGAAATCATCATCGATAAGCATTGTCTTCTGGTGCAGAAAACCATTCCCGAAACGGTAGGCGCGGACACCGGCCTTCTTCACCTCGTCCAGATAAGCATAGGAGGAGAATTTCACGAGCGTGCTGTCATTCATCCCCGGAACAATGATCCGGACATCCACTCCCCGTAAGACGGCAAGCTTCAGGGCTGAGAGAATCTGCTCATCCGGAACAAAGTAAGGCGTGGCGATCCACAGCCGTTCCTTGGCACTGTTGATCGCTGCCAGAAAGAAGAGGCCGCAGGTTTCGCGGATATCCGCCGGCCCCGTGGGCAGGCAGAGCACCGTCGCATCCGCATCCTCGGCAGGTGGTTTCAATTCCCAGTCCAAGCCATCAAGAACCTCCTCGGTGACCCAATACCAGTCCTCGGCGAACGGGAGCTGGAGCAGCATCGCCGTTGGCCCGCTGACACTCATATGCGTATCCCGCCAAGGGCTCAGCTCATCGTGCTTCCCAAGATATTCATCACCGATGTTCAAGCCGCCGGAGAACCCGATTTTCCCATCCACGACCATGATCTTGCGGTGGTTGCGAAAATTCAGCTGGAACTTCCGGCCATCCGACTGGTTTGTGGAAAATGCCTTCACGTCCACCCCGCTAGCCAGCAAACGACCGGTAAATTCACTCCCGAGCCCGAGGGAGCCGATTTCATCATAAAGGACCTTCACCATCACACCGGCCTTTGCTTTTGCGATGAGTTTCTCGGAAAACCGCCTTCCGGTCGCGTCATCCCGGATGATGTAGGATTGGAGCAAAATGTATTTTTGCGCGCTGTCGATTGCAGCATACATCGCATCAAAGGTCTCCCGTCCATCCACCAACAGATCCACTTTGTTCCCGTAGGTGAAGCTCAATGGGGTGAGCGATTCCAGCATCTTTTCCAAGGGCGTATCCGGGATGTCGCGCAGCCCTTGTTTTGCCAATGAAGAAGTCAGATCCTGCCTGATTGGTTCAAACTCCGCCTCATTGAGCAAGCTCGCCGCCTGGTAGCTTTCGAATTCCGTGTGTCCGAAAATCCAATAGGCAGGCACCGCTCCATACGGGAAAAGATTAAGAGAGATTGCCCATGCGACCGCCCCCGGAGGCGTGCGCGTCTCCATCACCGCCTCCACCGAAGTCAGCGCCCCGGCGACGTGTGCGAGCACGACAAAGCCCGCAATCAAGCGCTTGCGATACAATCGATAGAAAACCCGGATCCGATTGAACTTTTTCTTCTTATGCGAGTCTGGTTCGGAATCGCTGGCGCTGTGATTTTCCATATGAGCAATATTCTTACAAACCCTAGCACCCGGTGGGCACAATGCCCTTCTAATCGTTCTTCACGGGTATTTTTAGCACTTCGCCATGAGAGCGTCCGCCACCTTCAGCCCGTCCAAGGCAGCGGAGACAATTCCACCCGCGTAGCCAGCCCCCTCCCCACAGGGAAAAAGCCCTTCGATCTCTGGATGCTGCAAGGTCTCAGCCTCCCGTGGAATACGAAGCGGGGAGGAAGTCCGGGTTTCAAATCCCAATAAAAGGGCCTCGGAAGATGCGTAATTGCGTATCTGTCTATTGAAAAGTTTCAGTCCCTGCCGGATGCGGGAAGTGACCGGTTTGGGGAGCAAATCGTGCAGTGGCGCGGAGTTCAAGCCGGGGAAATAGGAGGTCTCCGGCAGATCCTGCGAAATTTTCCCTGTCAGGTAATCTGCCGCACGCTGAGCCGGAGCAATCTGTCCCAGCTCTTTGTTGCCCCCGGCGGATTTCGCGGTTCGTTCCAGTTTTTCCTGAAAAGCGATCCCAGCCATAATGCCGTGTTTCTGAAACAGCCCCTTAATGTCCTCCGGCTCGATGGTCGTCACCAGACCGGAGTTGGCGAAAGGGGAATCGCGGCGCGAAAGCGACATCCCGTTTACCACCACCTGATGATCCGCCGTGGCCGCGGGCACGATCCACCCGCCGGGACACATACAGAATGAATGAACCCCCCGGTCGTTGATTTTTGTCGCCAGCCGATAGCGGGCTGCCGGTAGTAGATCGGGACGTGGCTGCCCCTCTGGAATGTTGTATTGTCGGCGGTCGATAAACGGCTGGGTATGCTCAATACGGAAGCCAATCGCGAAAGGCTTGTGTTCCATCAGGATATTTTTGTCAGCGAGGAGCTGGTAAATATCCCGTGCGGAGTGCCCGGTTGCAAGAACCGTGGCATCGGCCAAAAATTCACGCCCATCAGCGGTAACGACACCATGAATTCTCCCGCCGGATACCAGAAAATCAGTCACCTTTGCCTGGAAATGCACTTCACCGCCGTGATCAAGAATCGACTGCCGCAACGCCTTGACCACGTTTGGCAAAAGGTTCGATCCGATGTGCGGATGCGCATCCGTGAGGATTTTTTCAGGCGCCCCGTGCGCGACCAAAATCCGGTAGACCTCCGCTACCGGGCCGCGTTTTGTCGCGCGGGTATAGAGTTTCCCATCAGAAAATGTGCCTGCGCCACCCTCGCCGAAGCAATAGTTCGAGTCCTCAATCACCCGCCCTTCCCGCAGGATGGGCGCTAGATCGAAACGCCGCGCCGATGCATCCTTCCCGCGCTCCAGGACAATCGGCTTCAAGCCTTGCTCCAGACAGCGAAGTGCGGCAAATAACCCCGCGGGGCCAGCCCCGATGATCAGGATCCTTCTCGCATTCCCAGCCAGTGCCGGGGCTGTCCAGACAGGTTTCGGCTCCTCCGGCAGATCCTCGTCCACCGAGACTTCCAGCCGCAGCTGGACCTTTACCTGCCGCTGCCGGGCATCAATCGAGTGCTTTCGCAAACGCATGCCTCCGATCCGCTCCGGGGAAACTCCGAGGATACGGGCTGCCGCTATTTTTCTGGCCTCCGTTTCCTCGGAACTTTCAAGCGGCAGGACAATATCGATGGTATGAAGCATGGCGGAAACGGATAAAAACCCATCCCCTCACCACATTCAAGACCGCTCACTCTCTAAAAGTGATCTTGATGCCGATCGCCTCCTCGTTCGGGAGGAAGGACGGCTTCGATATGACCAGAGCGTCGGATTCCTGCTTCCAGGTGATCTTTTCCCCGACTCCCAGGATTTCCACAGCTGCGATGGTTTTCGTGGTTACCTTTGCATCAGACGCGAGTGATTTGATGCGAAATTCGTTCTCAGGTATTCCGAAGCAGAAGGCATAGAGTGTCTGACCATCCTTTGACCGGGTGAAACGGAAGTCCTCCGCGGTTAAGGACCAGAAGCAATCTCCGAAGAGGCGACGATACCTTTAGCATCCGGCTCCGGCTGCAACTCTGCCGAAAGTGCCAAACCTGCGAAACCGGCGCATAAGCTCACCGGAAATAAAAAGCGCGTGGGATTCATCATCATTATAGATGACGTATGAAACATGCGGTTTGTTGCAGCAAAATCAGATCGCCCGTTTCTCCCCAGAGTCATTCACGGAGACAAATGAAACATTGGTCGAAAAAATCGGCGGAGCCGGGAAATTCCGTCCGTCGCTGACTTCCACATGGTAGGTTACGGAAGTTTTACCCTTCCTTGTCTGGGAGCAATTGATGCAAAGGATAGTCCCATCGCGCACTCCGTGGCGGAATTCCACCTTATCCATACCTATCGTCACAAACTGACAATGGGGAAAATCCAAGGACGCGGCAATCCAGGACGCCTCATCGATCCAAGCTAAAAGCCTGCCTCCGAATAAAAATCCATAGTGGTTCAGGTCACTTGGGAGGACAAGGCGGTGAGTTTCCATTTTCTGTCAGTTTGAGAGCCACGAAGCCGGAAGATCCACCCTCACGCTCACCATCTTCTACGGCGTCCTTCCTTGTAAATAGACGCATCCGCGGAATATGCGCCGGCACCCGTTAGCAATATTGCCACAGACGGGATGAGATAAAGCAACGCAAGCTCTTTGGCACCTTCCACTCCCGGCCCCATGAACCATGGATCGGAATTATGAATATTAAATGCCGCAACTGTCATCGTGAATGCCAAAATGAAAGCAGCTGGCCGGGTGGCGATCCCCAGCACGATCAATCCCGCGCATCCCACTTCTACCCCGATCGTGCTAATCAGTGAAAAGAACGGAGACATATGCCTGAGCGGGAAGAAATCCGGAACGGGGAATTTCTCCTTCATCATCTCGAAATTTTGGATTTTCCCAAGCCCGTGGCCGATCAGAAGCATTAAGCCGGTGCAGACCCGCAGGAAGAGGATACCCAGTGAGGCCGTGGAGTCGCGGGTTCCGCAATCGAAGAAGAATTTTTTCATATACTAAAGAAGTGGGTGTGGGATGTGGCTGATTAGGCCTTGGGCGATATGGCAATGCGCTTGAGCCGATCATCGCCGGCGGGCGAGCTTGCGCTAACCGCGTCATCTCCTGCAATCACGTTATAGGCCAAACGCCGGTAATAGGCATTGAGCGGGCGCATCCTATAGGTTTTCCCCTGGGTCTTTACCAGATCGATAAGCTCGCGCACCTCGTCCTGCAGCTGATCTTCCTGCATGGAGCGGAAATGCTCGCAATCCACCTTTACCCGCCCGGCATCAGGCATCTGCCTGCGGAGAATCCGATTTACCAGATATTGGATATCGTCGAGACGGTCCCCGCCATCACCGATAATAAGATCCTTTTCCGCTGAAAAAATCTGCAGGCACGGGCCGTCCGCTGTTTCCTGGATCTCAATGTTCGCGGCAAGCCCCAGGTGGCCCAGCATCGAATCGAGTATTTTTCCGGCGAGTTCTGCAGAGTTCATAGGCAGAACTCTAGCCAAAAGCTGGTATCGGTCAACTTTCGTGCATTTTATATTGATGGGAAACCAAAACGGCGGAAAATCCTCCCATGAGCCAGCTTCCGTGGGGAAAAATTCTCGCCGTCACGCCATTTGATCTCGTCAAGATCCTGATCACCGCAGTGATCATTCTATTCGTCAATAAAGTGCAGCTTTTCAGTGACAAGCTCTCCGCCCTGCTTATCGCACTTCCACTGACTTCCCTGCTGGCAATGATCTGGATGTGGCACGGCGGCCAAACCACCAGCCGCATCGCCGGGCATGCAGAAGGAACCTTCTGGTTTGTCCTGCCGACCTTGCCGATGTTCCTGATACTCCCATGGATGCTTCGCAACGGCTGGTCCTTCTGGTCCGCCCTCGCGGCAAATTGCGCCATCACCACCCTTTGTTTCTGGCTGACAGTGATACTCTTGAGGAAGTTCGGGATCGACCTCATGCCGAAATAGAATTTTTTTCTGAAAAACCGTGATTTATTGGTGAAACAAGCCAGATTGGACTTGCATAAAACCTCTGTGTCTGGTTTCACAGCCAGCCCGCCACCATCTTATTTAAATTGTTTTGAGCGATAACGTCATGCCCACAGTTCCAGAGAATGTAATTTCTTTTGATCAGGCACGACCAAATCCGCGTATTCCCGGCTCCACTATGAAAAGCGATCTTGTTGAACAGGCTTCTGAAATCGTCACCGACCCATTGGTCCTAATTAATCTGGTATCCCAACGGGTCCGCCAGCTTAACAGTGGCCGTTCGCCGCTGATTCCTACCCGCCCAAGCATGGGCGCAGCTGATATTGCCCTCACAGAAATCATCGAAGGTAAAATCAAGCTCATCGAAAAACCGATGACGATCTGACCGGAGCGGCCAGCATTCCGGCTATTACTTCATGAGCTCTGAAATCGCTACCAACCGCAAGGCCAGCCGGGATTTTAATATCCACGATAAATACGAGGCAGGCCTGGAGCTCAAAGGCACGGAGGTCAAATCCATCCGTGCCGGGAAAATCAATGTTTCCGATGCCTTCGCCCGAGTTGAAGGCAACCAGGTATTTTTATACGGTTGTGACATCCAGCCCTGGCAAACCGCCGGCGAATGGTTCAACCATCAGGCGAAGCGCCCACGCCGCCTACTTCTGAATAAACGGGAGATTCTCAAACTTTCTTCTGAAACAGCCATCAAAGGCTGCACCCTGCCTTTGTTGCGCATGTATTGGGTGAACCGCCGCGTGAAAGTCGAAATCGGCGTCGGCAAAGGGAAAACCCATTCGGATCAACGCCATGACCTGAAGAAAAAGGTCGAGCTGCGTGAGGCCCAGCGAGAAATGTCGCGCTTTAATCAACGCTAAGCATCTCAGGTATTGATTCCTTGCTGGCAGCCTCCCAAGATACCGGCTAAGACCCTATCCCAATCATGGCAGATTCCACACCAGCGGCTCACAATAACGTCACCAGACAGCTAATCGAACAGTTACGCCGCCACCCAAAGCGGGTTGTCTTCACGGAAGGAGAAGACGTCAGAGTCATTGAGGCTGCCGCGCGTCTTGTAAAAGCCCAAGCCGTTGCGCCAATTCTGCTGGGGCGTCCCGAGCGCATAAGAGCTCTTGCCGGGCAAAACCACATCTCACTCGATTTCGTAAAAATCACGGATCCGAAGACCTCTTCCGATCTTCCACTGTTCATCAAACGGGCAGAAAATATGGCCCGTTACCGCGATAGCCATCAGGTTGATACCGAGGAAACCATCATCCGCCCCCATTATTTCGGAGCCATGATGGTGCAATACGGCCATGCGGACGCTATCGTCGGCGGCAATCAAGCTATCCCGGCCGCCTATTTCCGTGCCTTGCTGCACAACATCAAACCGAAAAAAGAGGTGGAACGCATCTTCGGGGTATCGGTCATTGTAGCGCAGCATTTCCCTCTCCTTGGTGAAGACCGCGTCCTCTTCCTGGGGGATACCGGCCTGATCCCCGAGCCAACCGTCGATCAGCTGTCGACGATCGCTATTGAGACCGGAAAACTCGCCTCTCACTTCCTCGGACGCAAGCCGGTCATCGCCCTTCTCAGCCATTCCACCAAAGGCACTTCCACCACGCCCGAGGCGCTAAAAGTCGTTGCGGCAACCGCCATGGCGAAGAACCGTGCCCAGCAGGAACTGCTGGATATGGATATTGATGGCGAGCTGCAGGCAGATGTGGCCGTTGATCCCGAAGCTGCGGAAACGAAGCTGCCCGATGCCTCGAAACGCCAGATTGCAGACGTGCTGGTTTTTCCAAACCTGGACGCAGCCCATATTTCTCTGAAGCTTCTGCAGCATCTGGCAGGTGCCCAAAACTACGGAAAACTCATTCTTGGCCTCTCCCGCCCGGCGGCGCAGGTTCCAAGAACCGCCACTGTGGAGACTATTTTCGGGACAGCCGCAGCAGTCGCCGTGGAAGCGATCAAGCGCCACGAGCTATATCCGGATAACGATTTCTAGGTCCGTCGATCCTTTGTCAGCCGGAAGCCTAACCGGACAAAAGAGCCTGCGGGGAAACTTCCACGCAGGCATTGGGCGCTTTATTAAAAAGGCCTATAGGCTTTCCGGCTCACCTGCGGGAATCACCAATGTCGGCACAAACGATTTTCTCACCATGCCTTCCGCCACACTTCCAAGTAAAAGCGAGGCAACCACGCCATGCCCGTGGGAGCCAAGAACGACGAGATCGGCATGGAGTTCCTTGGCTTTTTCCTCCAGCACATGCAGTGGGCTACCATCGCCCAGATGAGTTTGCGGAGTCACACCGTTTATTACCCTGGCCGCCGCATCCGTCAGCGTTTTCTGGGCGCGGGTTCGGGTTTCCTCGTGGAAGGTTTGGATAGCGGGAAACTCCTCTGGCGTGAAGCCGTAGGCAGTATAAGTCGGCTCCGGCTCAATGACATGCAGCAAATGAAGCTCCGCCCCGAATGCCTTTGCCATTTCGGCAGCAGTATTGACCACACCTTGGGTAGCATTTGAGAAATCAACAGCAGCTAAAATCGTTTTCATATAAGTAACATACACTCGGTTTTTGACTGCGGAAAAGCCAAAGATTGGTTGATTTCGCGCTGGAAGCTTGTCCGCGCCCCAAGGTGGCCCATGATCCATGCTATCCCGACTATTTGCCATGGACTCAGAAATCATCTTCCTAAACGCCTTCATTTACCTGAGCGCCGCTCTTGTCGCCATTTTACTGGGAAAACGGCTGGGAGTGGGTGCGGTGCTCGGATATCTGCTTGTGGGAGTCCTTATCGGACCATGTTCTCTGGGGCTCATCAGCCGGCAGAACCAGGATGTCATGCATCTTGCGGAATTCGGGGTAGTGATGATGCTTTTCATCATCGGCCTGGAGCTCCAGCCCTCGATGCTCTGGAATATGCGGAGGAAAATTCTCGGGCTCGGCGGTATGCAAGTTGTCCTGACCGCATTGGTAATCGCGGTAGGCGGCTCCCTTTTAGGTCTTCCGTGGCAGGCAGCGCTTGCCTGCGGGCTGATCCTTTCCCTCTCGAGCACGGCGATCATTTTACAAACACTCAGCGAGCGTGGTCTCAGCCAGACCGAAGCCGGTCGGTCCACGTTTGCCGTATTGCTGTTCCAGGATATCGCCGTCATCCCCATCATTGCCGCGTTACCTCTTCTTGCCACCTATCCGGCCGCAGAAACCGCCGGAGCCGGCCACGGCTCGGCCAATTTCCTTCATGGGCTTCCCGGCTGGGCCCAGGCACTTAGCACCATTGGCGCGGTATTGCTGGTAATTTTCCTCGGGCGTTGGGCGGCAAGACCGCTTTTTCGAATGATCGCCGCAACGCGCCAGAGGGAAGCATTCACGGCCACTGCCCTGGTTCTCGTAATCGGCGTGGCGATCCTAATGAGTCTGGTAGGGCTATCGCCAGCACTCGGTGCCTTTGTCGCCGGTGTGGTCCTTGCCAGCAGTGAATACCGGCACGAGCTGGAGAGCGATCTCGCCCCATTCAAAGGCATGCTGCTCGGGATTTTCTTCATCGGTATTGGCATTGGTATCGATTTCACACACATCGCCAACAATCTGCCCAGCGTTCTCGGGCTAACGCTCGGACTGATCTTCATCAAAGGGATTTTGCTGATGATCCTGGGGCGAGTAAACGGACTAGGGAAGGACACTTCGTTTCTTTTCGCATGCTCGATGGCAGCGGGAGGTGAGTTTGCCTTCGTTCTTCTCAGCATCGCTCTGCCCGGGGGAATCCTGGATGCTGAAACCGGCAGAACCCTTACCGCAGTCGTCGCCATCTCTATGGCATTGACCCCGCCGTTGATCATTTTAAGTCAGAAAATAATCAACGGGAGAAGGTCGGAGCCAACGGATGACAATCAGCGCGAAAGCGATGTCGAGGACGAAGAATCCCCGGTTATCATCTGCGGTTTCGGCCGCTATGGACATACGGTCGGCAGGTTACTGAGAACCCAGAGGATCGGCTGCACGGTTCTGGATCGGGATGAGGACCAGATCGATCTTTTGCGCAGCATCGGGATTCCGGTTTTTTACGGGGATGCGTCGAGGCCGGATCTATTGGCTGCGGCAGGAGCCGCGAAGGCCAAGATCATTGTCATCGCATTGAAGGATGGCGAAGTCGTCACAAACATGATCCACACCATCCGCCACAGCTTTCCCCACCTGAAGATTTACCTCCGCGCACACAGCCGCCTGGAAGCATACGAGTATTTTGATCTCGGCGAGAACAATGTCTTTCGGGAGACATTGGATTCCTCATTGATGATGAGCATGGATATCATGAAGGACCTTGGCTTTGAAGAGGCGAAGGCCTCAAAGATCGCCTGCCACTATCGGAAAAATGACGAGAAATTCATCAGACAAATGGCAAAACACCGCCACAACCGGAAAGAATATATCGGGCGTGCCAAGCAATACACGCAGGCTCTAGATGAATTGATGCGGCGGGATCTGGACGGTGATGATCCTGATCTTACGCAAACAGATCCATCACCACTTTCGCCGGCTCCACCCCGGTAAGCCTCTGGTCGAGACCTTGGAATTTGTAGGTGAGGCGCTCGTGATCCATACCCAGTGCATGAAGGATGGTGGCGTGGAGGTCACGCACATGGACGGGGTTCTCCGTAATATTGAAGCTCAGCTCATCGGTTTCACCGTAGACCTGGCCGCCCTTTATTCCTCCACCAGCCATCCACATGCTGAAGCATCGCGGATGGTGATCGCGGCCATAGTTCGTCTCCGTAAGAACTCCCTGGGAATATACGGTGCGGCCGAACTCGCCACCCCAGATAACCAAGGTATCCTCCAACATACCGCGCTGCTTGAGATCCTGTATCAAACCATAGCATGCCTGATCCACATCCTTGCACTGGGACTCGATATCCCGCGGCAAGTTCGCATGTTGATCCCACCCACGGTGGAAAATCTGGACAAATCTCACACCGCGTTCCAGCAGACGCCTGGCCATCAATGCGGAGTTCGCAAAACTTCCCCGGGTCTTGCTCTCGGCACCATACAGCTCGTAAGTGTGCTCGGACTCTCCGCTCAAATCCGCAAGCTCCGGCACCGAGCTCTGCATGCGGAATGCCATTTCGTATTGTTGCATGCGGGTTTGGATTTCGGGATCGCCGACGGCATCGTAGGACTTCTGGTTCAGCTTGCCCAATCCATCGAGCATTTTGCGCCGCATCTCGCGCGGCACTCCCGGATTGTCCTTCAAAAACAACACCGGATCGCCGAGTGAACGGAGCGCGACTCCGGAATACTTCCCGGGCAAGTAACCGGAGCCCCAGAGCCGCGAGGAGATCGCCTGGACATTCGCGAATGGAGAGCTGTGCTTCGCGTGAAGCACCACAAATGACGGCAAATCCTCATTCATCGAGCCCAGGCCATAGGATAGCCACGAGCCAATTGACGCCTTGCCTGCAATCATTGATCCAGTGCACAAGAGCTGGTTGGCAGGCTCGTGGTTGATCGCATCCGTATGCATTGATTTCACCACGCAGATGTCATCCACCATCTTGCCATGCCATGGCAGTAGCTCGCTAACCCATGTGCCGGACTTACCATGCTGGGAAAATTTGTAACGCGAAGGAGCCAGCGGGAACGAGGCCTGGCCAGAGGTCATACCCGTGAGGCGCTGCCCTTCCTTCGCCAGGAAATCTTTCAAATTTTCCTGATAACGTTTTTCAAGATCCGGCTTGTAGTCAAAGGTTTCAAACTGCGAGGGAGCTCCGATCAGCGAGATATAGATCGCTCGCTTTGCCTTGGGCGCGAACTGCGGGATCGTCATATTCCCCATGCTTTCACCGGCGGCCAAGCCGCGCTCACCAATCAATGAAGCCATTGCCGCCATGCCCAGGCCAGTGCCGGATTTACGGAAAAATTGTCTCCGTGTGAGCGCATTATTGTAAGTTTCCAAAGGGTTCATGTTAAAAAATTATTTGGTTATGGTTTCATCCAGATTGAACAACTGCCCTGCCACCAGGGTCCATGCCGCCAGCTCGGGCGCGGGGAGCTTCCCGTCCGGTTTGGTTTCGCCCACGGCGATCGCAAGCTCCGCTTCATCAGGGTTTTCACCGTAATACTTCTCCGCTGCCTGATACGTCTCCTTCACAAAGCTCCGCTCCACCTCGTTCAATCGACGGTCGAGCAGGCGCAAGCTGATATGATCCAACCCCGCATCGAAATCCTCGCCCCGCTCCACAGCATTCTCTGCAAGCACCCGGCCAGCTTCGACAAATTGCGGATCGTTCATCAAAGCGAGTGCCTGCAGAGGCGTGTTTGTCACATCCCGCCGCACGCAAAAGGTCTCACGTGTCGGTGCGTTGAGAATCTCCATCGCAGGAGGAGCAGCCGTCCGTTTCCAGAACGTGTAAATCGATCTCCGATAAAGCGCCTCACCGGAGTCTTGTTTATAGTGGCGGGTGTTTGACTGCGGCATCGCCACTGCCTCCCAGATGCCTTCCGGCTGATAAGGCTTCACAGGAGCTCCGCCCACCTTGAGGGAGAGCAATTCCGCGCTGTGCAGCGCCATATCCCGGATCTGTTCTGCCTCCAGCCGGATCCTGGGGCCGCGGGAAAGCAATCGGTTCGCTGGATCCGCCTCGAGTTTCTCCGGGCTGACCACTCCCGACTGGCGATAGGTTTTCGACATAACGATCAGCTTCGCCATGTGGCGGTAATCCCAGCCGCTGGCGATGAACTCACTAGCCAGCCAGTCGAGCAATTTCGGATGGCTCGGGCGCTCCCCCATAATGCCGAAGTCCCCGGTGGTGGGCACCAGGCCAGTCCCGAAAACATAGGACCAGAGGCGGTTCATCGTCACCCGGGCAGGTAGTGGGTTCGCCGGATCATTGAGCCACTCGGCCAGCCCCAAACGGTTTTTCGGCACGTCTTTTGACATCGGTGGCAGCATCGCCGGAGTATCGGGAAAAACTTTTTCGCCAAGAGAGGAATATGCGCCGCGGACCAAAACGTGGGCAAATGGCTTCTCATTCTTCTTCTCTTCAAAAACCAAAGTCGTGGAACCTCTTTCCAGATACGGGGCCAACTCCTTATCCACCGCGCCGATTTGATTGGAAATCTCCATCGACTCCTTGTCCGCAGTTGCCAGAAAATGCTCGAACAAGCTTTCTGTTTGCTTCTTCGTCCGCTGCTCCTCCGGTAGTGAGATCCAGTAGGAGATTTTCTGCGAGTTTGCGATTTTTGCGATTTCTGCTTGCGTCAAAACCCGCCTATACATCCGGAAGTCCTGTAGCGCGACCTGTTCGGAAAGGCAGGCTCTACCTCCTTCTCTGGAGCCGAGACGGAGCGGCACGGAATTGCTGATTTCCCCCTCCAGGCTGTTCGGGCCCGGCTTGCCTTTGATCATCTCTCCGTCGACATACAGCTTCATCGTTGAGTATCCGGGCTTTGTGCCATCAAAGGTGACCATGAGATGATGCCACTGGCCTGACTGCACCGGCTTCCTGGTTAGGAACCGATTGGCAGATTTCTGCCATTTCTCGATGATGTGACCGCCAATTTTTCCCCGATCAATGAAAAGATCCCAGCCCGGCATGTCATCACTGGCTTCCATTTTCGCGATGATCGCACCTGTTGGTTTCCCTTTGAAATAAACAAATCCACCGTAACTGACCTGATCGCGCCGAGCAAATCCACCGATGTCTCCCAGCTCGATTCCGCTTTTTGAGACCACGATAGCCTTACCCAGCGGGCCATCGATACGCTCCACATCAGCTGCCCATTCGCGCTCGGCGCCATCGACATTGCCTTTGATGCCACCTTGTCCCTCATTCATGGGCAAATGAAGAACCAGCGTGTGATCGAGAGGCTCCGGGGCCTGGACTTTTCCAGCATTTACCAACCATGATTGGAAATCGCTCTCCGCAAGTTCACGACGGTTCTTTAGTTTTCCCTGGAGTTGTCTTTTCTTTCCGCTCAGCTGCGCGAATTGCTCCCTATCATCCGGGATCGGCACGAAAATGGTGGGCGGATGATCCGCAGCATTCCGATCCATCGCCGGCATCGTGTTGTTTCTGAAAAACGCAGTGAGTTGGTAAAATTCCTTCGTGGAAAACGGATCGAATTTGTGATCGTGGCAGGAGGCACAGCTTGCCGTAAGTCCCAGCCAAATGGCTCCAACGGTATCCACACGGTCCGCCGCATAAATCGCCTCATACTCCTCGGCAATCGCTCCGCCCTCACCTGTCGTTGAAAGGCAGCGGTTGAATCCTGTAGCCACCTGTTGATCCAGGGTGGGCGAGGGCAACAGGTCCCCGGCGATCTGTTCTTTCGTGAATTGGTCCCAGGGCATGTTGCGGTGGAAAGCGTTCACCACCCAATCCCGGTATGGCCAGATTCCCCGATAATTATCGATGTGGATCCCGTGCGTATCAGCATAGCGTGCCGCGTCCAGCCAATGCCTCGCGAATTGTTCCGCGCTCTGCATCGTGCCCAACATGCGATCCGCCTCCGCTGACACGGCAGCCTCCGCATCCTTCCGATATGCTTCGGCAAAACGATCCGTTTCCGCCGGCTCCGGCGGCAAGCCGGTCAGATCAAATGAAAGCCGCCGATGGAAACGGCGCACTTCCTCGTCAGGATTCGGCTTCAGGCCGGCCTCTGCCATTTTCTCCAGAACAAAGGAATCGATCGGGTTCCCCGACCAATCGTTCTCAACCGGTTCTGGCTTCGAAATCGGCTCGTAGGACCAATGGCCTTCATACTCCGCGCCTTGCAGAATCCACTTCTCCAGAAGCGCTATCTCCCTTTTCCCCATCACCTTGTGACTCTCCGGAGGCGGCATGATATCGCCTTGATCCGTGCTTTTGATCAACTTGATGAGCTCTGACTCCTCCGGCTTACCTTTTACGATAACCGGCGCACCGAAATCCCGGACCTGGAACGCATCTTCTTCCACATCCAGCCTCAGCGGTTCCTTATCCGGCCTACGGGTGCCCGCATCAGGGCCATGGCAGTGGTAGCAGTATTCGGAAAGAATAGGCTGGATATGCTCATTGAACGAAATTTCCTCCGGCAGAATCATCTCCCCGGACACTTTCGCCGGCTTTTCCGCAGTCTCGTGGTGAAAGACAATCGTCTTCTCCTTGCAACCTGCCAGGAGAACCACCAGAAGGAGCGGCTGCCATAGCTGCCACTGGGTATTTTTGAAAATCATATGCCTCACGGTGAAAAGTTTTATTTGGAATCCAAGGATTCTCCATAAGATACGTTTTCCGGGAAATTTGATACGTTTTCCGGGAAATTTGTCTTACAAATATTCCATGGTTCCATGGCACCTGGCAAAGCTCACTCACATAATTCCCCCAAAGCTCGGTTTTCTGGTTTCGGCCACGGCCGTTCTGGTCTCTGATTAGCGCATGAAACGTCTTTTCCTCCTCGATGGCATGGCTCTGATTTATCGAGCCCACTTTGCCTTGATTACCAATCCCATTCGTAACTCGAAAGGCGTCAATACCTCCGCGCTGTATGGCTTTATCAACACGCTCCTATCCATTTTGGAAAAGGAAAACCCGACTCACCTCGGAGTCGCCTTCGATACCTCAGCGCCGACACCGCGCCACATCAGATACCCCGCCTACAAGGCGCAGCGCGATGAAATGCCGGAAGAGCTCGCGGCATCCATTCCCCACGTAAAAGCACTGTGCCGTGCTTTTGCGATACCTGTTCTCGAAATCGACGGATTCGAGGCGGACGACCTCATTGGCACTCTTGTCAAACGCGCAGAGCCGGACGGCTTCGAGTCCTACATGGTCACTCCCGACAAGGATTTCGCCCAACTCATTTCCGCAAGCACCTACATGTGGAAGCCGGGGAGAAAAGGCACGGACCACGAGATCATCGGTCTCGACAGGCTTCCCGAAATCTGGGGGGTGGGTGAGCCGCACCAGATCATCGATCTATTAGGCCTGATGGGCGACGCATCGGACAATATTCCCGGCATTCCCGGCATTGGGCCGAAGACCGCCCAAAAGCTCATTACCGAATACGGCTCCATCGAGAACCTCCTTGCCAACACCGGCAAGCTGAAAGGAAAACAGAAGGAAAACGTCGAGGCAAATAGCGATCAAGCTCTGTTGTCCAAAGAGCTGGCAACCATCATCACCGACTGCCCGCTGGAAGTCAGCTGGGATGACCTGATCCTCTCCCAGCGCGATGACGAGGCGCTCAAACAGCTTTTCACGGATTTCGAATTCCGCTCCCTCACCAAGCGACTTTTCCCCGGCAGTGCCGATATTTCGCCAACATCTGGCAGCACAAGCCCGCCGCCTGAGACCCGGACGCTCTTCGATACCTTCAAGACCATTGCGGAAGTTCCACACTCCTACACGCTGGCAGACACCCGGAAGCTTCAGGAAAAACTGTTCGAAGAACTCTCCACGCAACAGTCGTTTTGCTTTGATATCGAGACCACATCGCTGCACCGCCACTCTGCAAAACTCCTGGGGATTGCCTTTTCGTGGAAAGCCCACGAGGGCTGGTATTTGCCGATCACGGATCTTGATTCACAGCTCCCTGCGATCAAGGCCATCCTCTCCTCTCCGGCGGAAAAAATCGGCCACAATCTCAAATACGATCTATCCGTTCTCCACTCCCACGGAATTACCGTTACCGGTCCATTTTTCGATACCATGCTCGCCGATGCACTCGCCGCCCCGGAGCGCCGCCATAGTATGGACTACCTTTCGGAAATCCTCCTCGGCTACACCCCCATCAAGCTTGCAGATGTCGCAGCCGCCGCTGCCAGCGAAGAGGAAAACACCACCGACGATTTATTTGCATTCACCGAGAAGAAGAACAAGAAATCCAAAGAGCTCGATATCGCTTCGATCCCACTGGAAACCCTCGCCCAATACGCGGCGGAAGACGCGGATGTAACCTTCCAGCTCGCCGCGAAACTCCGTCCGCTATTGAAGGAAACTGGACAGGATAAAATCTTCTCGGAAATCGAATGCCCCCTACTTCCCGTGCTCGTCCGCATGGAAATGGAGGGAATCGCAGTCGATCTGGAAGCACTCGAAACCATCTCCGCGGACCTTCAGCAATCCATCGATCAACTGGCGAAATCCATCGAAACCCACGCTGGCACGCCATTCAATATCGCCTCTCCGAAACAACTGGGACAAATCCTTTTCGATCACCTGAAGCTTCTCGATAAGCCGAAAAAGACCAAAACCGGCCAATACAAAACCGACGAGCAGACGCTTTCCTCCCTTCTCGGCATCCATCCCATCATCGAGGATATTCTTAGCTACCGGGAGGCGACCAAACTCAAATCCACCTACATCGATGCGCTTCCGAACCATATCGCTCCGGAAACGGGCCGCATCCACACCCACTACCACCAGCTCCTGGCGGCCACCGGCCGCCTTGCCTCATCTGACCCGAATTTACAGAACATTCCCGTCCGCTCGGAAGCAGGCCGGAAAATCCGCCAAGCCTTTGTCCCGCGTAAAAATTGCAAGCTCCTCGCCTGCGATTACTCCCAGATCGAGCTGCGCGTCATGGCCGCCCTTTCCTGTGATCCGACGATGATCTCCGCCTTCCAGGACGGCGCTGACATCCACACGATCACCGCCGCGAAGGTCCACGGAGTCACCCCCGAGGAAGTCACCCCAGACATGCGGCGCTCCGCGAAGATGGTGAACTTCGGCATCATCTACGGCATTTCCGCCTTCGGCCTCTCCCAACGGCTCTCCATCCCGCGTGCGGAAGCCGCAGCTATCATTGATGCCTATTTCCGCGAGTATCCGGCAATCAAACAATACATGGAACGGACTGTCTCGGAATCCAGGGAGAAGGGTTATGCGGAAACCATTTCCGGCCGCCGCCGCCATTATCCGGATCTCTCTTCCGGGAATGCCGGTCTCCGTCAAAACGCCGAGCGCGCCGCGATCAACATGCCCATCCAAGGCACCTCTGCGGATATGATCAAACTGGCTATGATCCGAATCGATGATCTACTCCGCAAAAAGCCCTACCGGACAAAAATGCTCCTTCAGGTTCACGATGAACTCGTCTTCGATCTCCATCCCGATGAGGAATCCGAGCTCGTTCCAAAAATCCTCCACATCATGGAGTCCACCCTTCCGCTCCCCCATGGCGTCCCCATCCTGGTGGAAAAAGGCACTGGCTCCAACTGGCTCGCCGCACACTAATATGCATGAAGGCTTTTGCGGAGCATCTTGCCGAATTTTTTGTTGTAGGGATGGACCCGGGTAGTCGGCTGATTGTCTTTGACCAAGGGGCGGCCCTCGTTGGCCCATTTGAAAATGGAGCCTTCAAGGTTGAGCGCTTGCGGCACGGAACTTCCGAGGCGTTCGGCCAAGGCTGAAGAGCGGTAGCCAACCGAGCAATATACGACCACGGCTCTTTCCGGATCGATCTTTGCCAGGATTTGCTCGGCGCTCGCATCTGGATCGCAGCGGATCGCACCGGGAAGATGACTCACGGCGTATTCCTCTGGTTCACGGATATCCAGCAGCTGCGGAGGCTGCCTTGCGGAATCGCCCAACCATGCGGCAAGTTCTCGGGTAGAAATCATCTTCACGTCCTCGAACTTCCCGGCAACCTTTCGGGTCATCTCTTCCAAATTTTCCTCCGGGCTGGAATTACTATCGCACGCACTGAAAACCATCGCCACTGCGAGAGTTGCGATCCGGAGGGATTTTCCCATCATCAGAAATCTCATTTTTGATTTGGTCGTCGGGTTTTCGCAACCGGTGTTTTCAACAAGCCGATCAGAGTCTGATGGGACCCATCATTGAAATCATCCAATCCCAGAATAATACTCTCCGGCTTTTCGTTGATCCGGAAGCTACGGAAAATCCTGTCCCAGATCGAAAGAAACGACGAGTAATTGGAGTCCGTTTCCAGCTGCCAGCGCGAATGATGAACCTTGTGCATAAAAGGCGTAACGATGAGCACGCGGAGCCATCGATCCCATTTCGCGGAGATACTGATGTTCGCATGATGGAACTGCACCACGGAGAACATCAGGAGCTCGTAAACAGCAATATGCTCCAATTTTAACCCGAGCAGAACGATGAGCGGGATCCTTAAAACCGATGAGATGATGATCTCTCCGATATGGAACCGGTTCGCGGTGGTGACATCCATGTGCGAATCCGAGTGATGCATGCGGTGGAATCTCCAGAGAAACGGAATACGATGATTCATCCTGTGCCACGCGTAAGTCCAGGCATCCAGCATCAGCACCGCACCTACGGACGCGACTACCGCAGGAGGGGAAAACCAGTTCAGCAGACCGATCTGATTTTGCTCCGCCCAATTTGCCGCCAGCAACCACACACCTACAAATAAGAGCGCCGTCATCGCCCCATTGGAAACTCCCAGGACGAAATTCTTCACACCATGCCCCAGCCTCTTCCCACCTTCCGCAAAGTCAAAGAACGGATGCATTGTCTCCCATGCGAGGAGCAATACCAGAACCGATATCGCGATGAACGGCTTGGCATCTGCCATCTGGATCAGGAGAAGCATCATGATGAAAAAAGTTTCAACCGGGACATGCCGAGGATGCAGGCTCCAGCGAACCTGTGCAGCTACTACCGTGTCCCGCGGTGCAGCCAAAGCAGTGATTTGCCGTTAGGATGGACTGCATTCCCATGGATTGCGGGGTCACGTCCCATAGAAAAAGCGGTTTGCCTCCGGCACGCTGTTGCATCCGGAGCATTTGATTAAAATCGCAATCGAATACCTCCCCTTCGTAACCAATGTTGATCGTCGAGCGGCACATCAGGCCATCGACCGTTGTCGGGTTGAAACTATTTGCCAGCAGCTCCATATAATCGTTCCACTGGCCGTTTTCCCGCAACTCGACCGCGAAGCGGGCGATCGGCAAATTCGTGATCGCAAAAAGACGGGTGAAGACGATGCCATAGCGCCTTTCCAGCTCCACCTTGTAATCCGCCTCCAGTTCCTCCTGGTTCGGAGGGAGGTTCGCGCCGATCGGGTTGTAGACGAGCGTCAGTGGCAGCCTCGTCCCATAACCCGCCGCATTTAGCTTTTTCAGCGCACTGATACTTTTTTGAAAGACTCCATCCCCACGTTGTCCATCGACATTATCCTCCAGATAACATGGCAAAGAGGCCACCACCTCCACGGCGTGTTCCGCCAGATACCCGGGAAGGTAGGAGTGGGATTTTGTCTCGATGATTGTCAGGTTGTTCCGGTCGATCACGTGGGACCCCACCGAGCGCGCGGTTTCCACAAAATATTTGAAAAATTCGCTAATCTCCGGCGCACCTCCGGTGATGTCCACTGTCTTTGGCTTGTGCTCCAAAATCCATGCTCCGACTTTGTGCGCCACCTCTTCCGTCATCATTTCTGTGCGATGCGGCCCGGCATCCACATGGCAATGCGTGCATGTCTGATTGCACTTCCGGCCGACGTTGATCTGCAAGGTCTCGAAGCGGCCCCGTATCAGCGGCACGCCTTCCTGTTGTAGTTTTTCCTGGAAAGGATTCATGGTTTTTTTTTGAGCTAGGAAATCAGATTTCTATCAGCAGCACGCCGCACCATCACCACCTGTCACGCAGTTTGCGGCAGCAGTCGTTGCACGACAATCCTGCCCTTTCGTCTCCTTCGGATGCCGTTCCCGGCCGGCCTGACAATCGAAGGGCTTCGCCTCCTCCGGCGGAATTCCGGTCAGTGGCTCAATGAAACTGAAATGGGATTTATAAGGTAGCCGCTGATAGAGTTGAAAGGTTTTGTCACACACCGCATAGCGCTTCCCGCGCTCCATCGCATGCCCATCATCATCAAGGATTTTCAGAAACGGCCCATTGTAAATCACCGCCTGATTCCGTTCAAAACACGGTCCTTGTTTTCCTTTCCAGGCTTGGACGGTCACAGAGCGGAACTCGATGCCCTCCACGGTTTGCCACGGTGCATCGTCGCGTTTGAGTATCTCGATCCCATAGAATCCCGCATCGGCAAAAGCCTTTAGAAAACCTTCCTCAGTGTATGCTCCGCTAATGCATCCGCTCCACAGATACGGATCGTCCTGCAGATGGAGGGGAATCTCTTCATCGGACACAATATCGGAAATCACCGCCCGCCCGCCATTCTTCAGGACGCGGAAAATTTCCTCGAAAAGCTGCTTCTTCAGACGCGTTTCCACAAGATTCAGCACGCAATTCGAGACAACGACATCGATGCTGTCGCTAGCGATCAGAGGCTTCGCATCCCGGAGCCGGGCCGCAATTCCATCTGCCGCGATATAGGCATTCGCATCAGCTATCGGGTTCTTACGGAGTTCTTCATCCAATAGCTCCAGATCCAGGCCCAGGTCCTGGATCCTTCCTTTCCGAAACTCGACGTTCGAATGGCCGATGTTCCCGGCAACGATAGGTGCATTCCGGCGGGCGACTTCCAGCATGTCATCGGTCATGTCCACGCCGATGACTTTTCCCTCAGGTCCAACGACCTGGGAGGCGATGAAACAGATTTTTCCGGTGCCAGAGCCGAGATCGAGAACCGTTTCGCCAGGATTCAGGTGTTTCGAAGGATCTCCGCAACCATAATCCTTTTCTATGACTTCCGAGGGAATCGCTTTGAGATACTGCGGATCATAATCGACCGGACAACATAGCGCCGCCTCTGAGGCGATGGCAGCCGCGGAATAGCGGGCACGGGTGGCGGATTCCGCCGAGGCTAAGGAAGATTTGGAACTCATAGATAATGGAAAAGGAGGATGATTCGGGCCTTGTGCAAACCGAAGGATTCCCGTTGGGATGCAGCGTAAGCCATCCATGGGACTCCGCAACCCGCCCTCACATTCCAAAAAAAGAACGTCACAGCAATCCGGCCAGCTCTTCCACACTGTCCACCACATGCTCCGCACCGAGCAATCGCTCCCGATCATGATAGCCCCAGGTGACGGCAATACATTTCATCCCTGCGTTTCCCGCTGTTTCAAGATCCATTGTAGAATCCCCAATCAAGGTGGCATCTTCCGGGTAAACTCCCAGTGCATGACAGACTTCCAATGCGCCTTGCGGATCCGGTTTGTGTGGCAGCCCCTCACGATTTCCCAGAACCACTGTAAAGGTATTCTCCGGAAAAATTTTCTCAACGATCTCGGTCGTGAACCCATGGGGTTTGTTCGAAAGCACCGCCAGGCGCGAGGCACCTTTTGAAAGCTGGTCCAAAAGCTCCGGAATGCCGGGATATGCCACAGTGCCATCCGCCCAGGTTCTACCATAATCTTCTGCAAATGCGGTCACAATCTTCTCCAAAAGCCCGTCCGACACTCCAGGCGGCAGGGCCCGCTGTGCGAGCATCCGTGCTCCATCACCGATAAACCCACGGACTGCGGACTCGCCGTGCAACGGCAGATCATACCGTGCCAATGCCCGGTTTAGCGATCCTGCGATCCCCGCAAGAGAATTCACCAAAGTTCCGTCCAGATCGAAGATATAGGCTCTGCTCATGCCCGTGGAGATAGTTCATAGCAGGCTCCGCGCCCACCTTTTTTCCTCCCAAGCGCCATACAGTTCGCCTAGTCTCCGGGCGTGGCAGAAACGATTCACAAGACACAAGGCAGCTCCCTCTGGAAAGATGCATGGCACCGGCTTTCGAAAAATAAGCCGGCATTGTTCAGTCTCGCGATCCTCAGCTGCATCATTATCGCCTGCAGCATCGGTCCGTTTTTGCCTTTTGTGAAAACCCCTACGGAGATCAATCTTGCGAATGCCGTGGCGAAACCTAGTGCCACCCATTGGTTTGGCACGGATCAGCTCGGCCGGGATCTTTTTGCCCGCGTGCTCTACGGCGGGCAGGTCTCCTTGCTGGTAGGCTTTGTCGCCACAGCTGTCGCAGTCTTTATTGGAGTCATCTACGGGGCTATTTCCGGCTATATCGGCGGGATTCTGGACACCGTGATGATGCGTTTTGTCGATATTCTCTTCGCTCTGCCGTTTCTCGTGTTGGTCATACTTTTCGCCTTGGTCGTGGACGAGCCGTCCTCAGCTTTGACGACATGGATCATCGATACCACCGGCTGGCCACGCGATCGGGTGGCTCCCATTACCACATTGATTCCGCTATTCATCGCGATCGGTTCCATCGGTTGGCTGACGATCGCCCGCATCGTCCGCGCCCAGGTGATGAGTGTAAAAAAACTTGAATTTGTGGAAGCAGCGATCTCCCTGGGCCTGAGCCAGACCCGGATTCTTTTCCGTCACATCCTGCCCAACGTCATCGGTCCGATCATCATCTATACCACACTAGCCGTGCCGGGAATCATGCTTCTGGAAAGCGTCCTTTCATTTCTGGGTCTCGGCGTAAAGCCGCCAAATTCCTCCTGGGGCATGTTGATCAAAGAAGGGGCGGACCGGATGGAGATCACCCCCTACCTTTTGCTTTTCCCATCGATTTTCTTCGCCACCACACTCTTCGCGCTGAATTTCCTGGGCGATGGTCTCCGCGACGCGCTCGATCCGAAATCCTCCAAAGATTGAGCAACGACAAGGATACCGCCTAACAAAAGCGCTCTGGATATTTGCCAAGCCTCCCCGTGTGTGTGATAAACCTCATGTGAGAGTTTCCGCGATCGGCGATGTTTTCAAGATTTGGCTTTGGGCGGCGATCTCGCTCTTGGGCGGGATTTTGCTCACGCCCATCGCCTACAACGGAGGAAAAGCACTTTCGGAACTCTCCGGCACGAAGGACTTCAACGGCTTCCTCAACAAAGCTGCCGCGTGGAGCGGAGCTACGGAAATGGAAGATTTCTTCAAGATCTGCTGGCCACTATGTGCGATTCTTCTGCTTCTGCCACTTATCGAATGGTTACGGCTTGGCACCGATAAAAGTAGGGAAACTCCCTGGGAAATCCGCATTCCCAGCCCTACCGGCAGCAACCTTGAGAATGCCCAGCCGCTCTTGCCGAACCAATATGGTCCCCTCCAAGGCGTCACCGGTTTTCTCCTGACTTTCGGCAGTTTTGTGCTCATCGGCTACGCAATGGTCCGCGCGGGTTCATTCACGTGGGCAAGTGATTTGCAGGCGTGGCGCAGGAGCCTGGTCATCGATATCGGTTGGGCACTTGTCATGGCTCTCATCATCGAGGTCTTCTTCCGCTGTGTCGTCCTCGGAATTTTCCTCAGAGCGATGAAAGTCCTGCCTGCCATTGCACTGGCTTCCGCTCTCTTTGCGGGAATCCACTACATCCTGGCCGGCTTCCAGAACACCTTGTCGCTGGATGGCGAGACGTTGACACCGATGCATCTGGCCCAAGTTCTATTCTTCGGGGGGGATTTGATTCCACGCTTCATCATCGTTTTTATGCCTTGGTTCACCTTCGGATGCGTGCTCGGCTGGGCTCGCTGGCGCACCGCCTCCCTGTGGCTTCCCACTGGATTGTTGATGGGTTGGTTGCTCGCCGATCAGCTTTTTACCAAGGCGACAAAGACGGTGGAAATTCACGATTCCATTGCGAAATATCTTGCTGCGGATTCCGTCCACAACGGTCTCATTCCTCTGCTTGCCGTGATTACTCTCGGAGGCTTTGTCCACATCATCACCGAAGGCTATGTTTTTAAGAAAAAAGCCAGCGAGTAAGATACTGGACTGGCTTTACCCTTCGATCTGCAGTCTCTGCGAGTGCGGGCTCAGCGAGGGAAAATCTCTCTGCAACGAGTGCGCAAGCGAACTACCACGTATTGTCACACCGTTCTGCGATATTTGCAGCGAGCCCTTCGACGGGCAAATCGATGGTGATTTCGATTGCCCGAACTGCAGGAGAATCACCTTCCACTTCGAGTTCGCACGCGCCGCGATGGATCGCTCGGACGGAATGCTGGGGCTAGTGCATGGCCTGAAATACGGCAGGCAGATCCACCTGGCACGGGATCTCGGTGCGCTATCCGCGGAAGCATTTTCCGATCCCCGTTTTGCGATCGCGCTGGAGGAGAAGTGGCTGCTGGTCCCCGTCCCGCTTCATTGGATCCGCAAGCGGCAACGTCATTTCAACCAAGCGGAAGAAATCGCCCGCGAGCTATCAAAGAAAACCGGGCTCCCCCTCGCGGACCTGTTATACCGCTCCCGCAAAACTCCCACCCAAACGCGCCTTACGCGCAAGCAGCGCATGGAGAACCTCAAGGATGCATTTGCGGTTCGTAAATCCTGGCGAAAGAAAAACCCGGCGACCTCCAAGGAAGTGCCGGGCGTAATATTGGTGGATGACGTATTCACCACGGGCTCCACCGTTGATGCCTGTGCGAAAGTCCTTCGCAAAGCCGGCGTGCCGAGAGTCGCCGTGCTTACAGCGATGAGAGGGTAATATTGCGGAAATCGACTCCCATCACAACTCCCGCATGAATCTGGAGACCGATGGGGCCTTCCAGTTTCTTTGCTGAATCGGAGACATACTCGCAGACTTCGGTTCCGTTGAGCTCGACGGTGTAGACATTGCCTTTGACCGTGATCTTGAAGTGATTCCACTCGCCATCTTTCAGGAGCTCGGCCACGCCTTGCGCTTCCTGCGGATAGCCCTTTTTGCTGCCAATATATGGTGAGCCGGTGAGATCCCGTTTCTGGGAGCGGGAAACTCCGATCTGGATTTGCTCATTGTGGCTGCGCAGGAAAATCCCGGAGTCCACATCGCCTTCAAAACGGAAATCCGTTTCCAGGACAAAATCTTTGTATTCAGCGGTTGTCCAGAGAATCGAGCCCTGCTTTTTCTCATCACTCTGACCGACGATCACGCCGTCCTTTGCCTGCCAGTAGTCCGCTCCTTCGACTTTCCATCCATCAAGGGTTTTACCATCAAAAAGCGGTTCCGGCGCGGCGTTTGCGAAGACAGCGCTCACCAATAAAAGTGCGAGAGTTTTTAGTTTCATGTAAAAGAACTACGAGATCCGGAAAGATCTGTCTTTCATTTTCCACAGCTATTTTTTCTCACGAATAGAATGCAGATGAGAAAACAGATTCCCAATGCAAACAAAGGCAGGATTCCAGACTTCAGATCACTCCCGATAAACCAGGGATTCAACGGTGATTCCGGATTCAGATTCTGTGTCATACTGAAGGTCTTCAGCGCGAAAACCAGTCCCGCGTGAATCCCGATCGGTAGCCACAGCGCGTAAGTCCTGGTCCGGCACCAGGCAAGGATCAGGCCAAGCAGGGTCAGGGTCGCGAAGTCTGTGACGAAGAAAAGCGGATTGGTGAAGTGGCCCAGCGTGCTGCCGAGAATTTCAAAACCTGAATGCCAGGAGCGTGGATCGGCAATTTCCAATCCCCGGGGCGGCTTGAGAAAATGCAGGAAAGAAAACATCACCGAGCTCCCGATCCATGCGGTCCATAGCGAGCAGGCACGCAGCCATAGGCCAAGCAACAAGCCACGGAAAACCAGCTCTTCGATGAGCCCTGCTCCGAGTGCCGGAAGGAATGCCTTGCTGAAGATTTTTCCAAACTCCAGCCCGCCCCCATCAGGAACACTGGCTCCGAGCAGATTCAGCACGATCGCCAAGCCGCCAAGGACGCAGGCACCGATGAGAATCCCCGCACCCAGGTGGAGCAACCGCTCCGGCCAGCTGAGCTTCCGGAGCGCGTAATCCTCCAAATCCTTCCGCCGTGGTATTCGTTTCACACGCCGTATCAGCACCGGCAGAAAGACCAGAGCTGAAATCAACAACGCTCTGCTGAAAAACCGATCGAGCTTCGCGCGCTCCGCCGAGCCGGCGATTGATTCTATGACGGCAGGATAATCCTTGGTCTCTGCGCTTTCCGCCAAAGTTTTCCCGGCATCATAAAGATAGGGGGTAAACAGAGCAGCGGCAAAAAGTGCCGCAGCGAGCCACAGCACGATCGCTCCCGCTTCTGATTTTAGAAACCGAGTCATCCGATTTTGTCATTGCCGAAGTATGGCACCAGCGCCGCCGGGATCCTGATCGATCCATCCGGCTGCTGGCATTGCTCCAGCAGAGCGACGTAGAGCCGCGGCAATGCGGTGCCGGAGCCATTTAGAGTCGCCGGGAAGCGGTTCTTCCCATCCTTGTCCTTGAACCGGAGCTTCATACGGCGCGCTTGGTAATCGCCAAAGCACGAGCAGCTGGAAACTTCCAGATACTTCCCGTGGCCCGGCGCCCAGACCTCGATGTCGTAGGTTTTTGCAGCAGACTGACCAATATCCCCCGTGCATAGCTCGATGACCCGGTAATGCAGGCCAAGCTTTTGCAAAATGCTTTCGGCATGGCCGGTAAGTTCTTCCAAAACTTCAAAGCCTTTTTCCGGCTCCACCACTTGCACGAGTTCCACTTTATCAAACTGATGCATGCGGATGATACCCTTGTTGTCCCGACCGGCGGACCCCGCTTCACGGCGGAAGCACGGAGTGTAGGCCACGAGCTTCAAAGGAAGATCAGCCTCTGCCACAATGGTATCGCGGTAGAGATTGGTCACCGGCACCTCGGCTGTTGGGGCGAGGAAAAGTGTATTCCGTCCATCTGCCTCCGAAGGCTCGGTCCCATACATATCATCCTCGAACTTCGGCAACTGTCCTGTCCCTTCCATACACTCGCGAAGCACGAGGTGCGGCACATTTACCTCCTCATAGCCATTCCGGGATTGGGTATCCAACAGGAAGTTGATGAGGGCCCGCTCCAGACGGGCTCCTTTACCTCGATAGACCGCGAAGCCGGATCCCGAAATACGGATTGCGTCATCCCAGGAAATGAGACCGTGTGCCGCCGCCAGGTCCACATGATCCCTGGGCTCCGTGATCTGTGGCTTTTCGCCCCATTCACGCACCACCGGATTTGCTTCCTCGCTGTCTCCGACAGGACATTGCGGATGCGGCATATTGGGAATATTCAGCAAAAGCTCGGTCTGCTTGGCGGAAGCTTGCTCGGCGAGTTGATCGATTTTGGAAATCTCTTCATTGATCCCGCGGACCTCGGCTTCAATGGCGGAACTGTCCTCACCTTTGGCCTTCATCATGCCGATTTGCTTGGAGGTCGTCTTACGTTTGTTTTGCAGTTCCTGCTTCGCGGTTTCCGCGGCGCGGCGTGACTCGTCACAAGCAAGAACCTCATCGATCAATTTCCAATGATCTCCACCACGGGCTTTCAACCGCTCACGCACCTCTTCCGCCTGATCCCGAATGATTTTAATGTCCAACATTGCGCCAGCACTCTCATGGATTTGGCGAGGTAAAAGCAAGGGAAAGTCTCTCCGGGCTCCAAAGCAAACGAAGCCCCCGCTTCACCCCTATTTTCCGCGTCGCGGGCTGAGCCTTGAGGAAATGAATACCGCGATGAAACCGAAAACCGCGGAAACGCCTACCAAGCTGAGCGCCCGTGCATCATCGCCTACCTGCACACTCCGATAGATCGAAAGGGAAAGCGTCTCCGTGAGACCCGGAATAAAGCCGGCAACCATGACTGTCGCGCCAAATTCCCCCACCGCTCTGGCAAAGGAAAGCAGCACGCCGGCGACGATCCCCCGGCGGGCAAGCGGCAGGCTGATTTTCCAAAAAATGCGGACTCCGTTCCCTCCGAGGCTTTTCGCAGCTGCTTCAAGATGATCGGGGATATCCTCAAAGGCTGTCCGCAATGATCGCACCAACAGTGGAAAAACCATGACTGAGAGCGCCAGAACCACCGCCTTCCAGGTGAAAATGATTTCGATCCCCAGATGCTCGAACAACAGGGAGCCGATCCACCCCCGTTTCCCGAATAGCTTCAATAATAGCAGTCCGGTGGCCACCGGAGGCATGACCAACGGCATCATCGCCACCGTCTCGACCAAGGTCTTCCCGAACCAATTTTTCCGGGCTAATAGCCAGGCCAGCCACATCGCCAAAGGCAGGGCCGCGAAAATCGCCAAAGCAGCCAGGCCGAAGGTTAGCCCAAGCATCTGCCAATCGGAAAGAGTCACAAACGAAGGCTAGGTGCGGGAAGGCGGCGCAGGAAGATTTTTCCCAGAACGGACTTCGGAAACGCAATCAGCCTCATTGCGAATTCGTGGAACAGCCGTGGAACCCCCAAATTGATTAAGTATATATCATGGAACAATCGTGGAACAAATCCTTAGGGAGAGCAAAAACCATGTTTTTTCAGGACCTTCCGGGATTGATCTGATTGCAGGAATCTCAGAAATTCTGCGGCTTCGATCTGCTTCTTCGATTCGCGCACGATAATGCCGGGATACACAATTTCACCGGTTTTCTCAGCTGGCACCGGGAAGGCAATGCTCACCCTATTGCTGGACAACGCATCGCTACGATAGGTGATCGCCGCATCCACGTTGCCACTCTCAGCGACAAGAAGCGCAGCTCTGACATTTGGCAGAGAAATCATCTTTCCTTCGAGCTCCGGCCAGCTTTTCTCCGCCTCCAGCCACCGCTTCGCATACATCCCTGCGGGAACCGCCTTTGGATCCGCGATCGCAATACTCCTTATTTTCTTTAAATCTTCTGCGGATTCCATCGCCAATCCGCTGCCCTTCGGCAAGATGACAACGAGTTCGTTCCGAGCGATCACGCACCAGCTTGCCGGATCGACGAGTTTCTTCCGGATCAGAGCCTTAGCCGTCGCTTCGTCCGCGGAGATGAAGACATCTATTGGCGCACCTGCTTCGATCTGACGCGCGATGACATTGCTGCCAGAGAACGTGAGGCGGACTTTCCCGCCACTTTTCGCAGTGTAGATTTCCGAGATTTCCCCGATAGCATCGCTCATCGAGATGGCCGCACCCACCGTAATTTCCGCAGAAGCGGCGGCAGAGAATATACACAGGAAGGCCAGCGATGTTATCCAACGCATGAGCTTAGAAAGCGAAGTGAGATCTAGGCATAACTGCGCACAGAAAGCTTTACGCTCTCATAGTTGAGCTCTTCCTTGTGCAGCACCGGTGCTTGATCCGGACCTTTATATTCCCATGCGGAAACATATGCGAACGTCTCATCGTGGCGCTGTGCTTCGCCTGGCTGTGTTTTACCTTCTTTTACCTCCGGGCTATTTTCTGTGAACTGGTGCTCACCGCGGAAATGACCGCCACAGGATTCTTCGCGCTGGAGGGCATCGTGGCACATAAGCTCGCCAAACTCCAGGAAGTCGGCCACTCTGCCAGCCTTTTCCAGCTCCATGTTTGCAATATCGCCAGAGCCCGGGATGCGGACATTGTTCCAGAATTCCTCGCGGATTTCCGGAATGCGTTGCAATGCCTCCTTGAGCCCCTCGGCAGTGCGCTCCATGCCACATTTGTCCCACATGACCTTGCCGAGATCACGGTGAAAGGAATCGACCGTGCGCTTCCCTTGGATGGAAAGAAGTTTGGAGATACGCTCGCGGACCTCTCCCTCGACCTGGGTAAATTCGGAATCCGTGACACTAACCGTTCCGGGCTTCTGGGTGGCCAGGTAGTTCGCGATCGTTGTAGGAATAACAAAATAACCATCCGCAAGCCCTTGCATCAGTGCGGATGCACCAAGCCGGTTTGCGCCGTGATCGGAGAAATTCGCTTCGCCCAGGACATGAAGTCCCGGCACGTTTGACATCAGATTGTAATCCACCCAAAGGCCACCCATGGTATAGTGAACCGCTGGATAAATCATCATCGGGCGCTCATATGGATTCTCCCCGGTGATTTTGTCATACATCTGGAAGAGGTTTCCATATCTGGCGCGGATCGTGTCCTCACCGAGGCGTTTGATCGCATCCCGGAAATCCAAGTAAACGCCGAGACCTGTCGGCGCCACCCCGCGGCCATCGTCGCAAGCCTCCTTTGCGGCCCGCGAGGAAATATCGCGCGGCGCAAGATTTCCGAAAGACGGGTATTTCCGCTCAAGATAATAATCGCGATCATCTTCCGGGACATCGTTCGGATGAAGCTCTCCGGCGCGGATCTTCGCCGCTATTTCGCGGGATTTGGGAGCCCATACACGGCCGTCGTTCCGGAGGGATTCGGACATCAAAGTCAGCTTGGACTGATACTCACCGGAAACGGGAATACATGTCGGGTGGATCTGCGTGTAGCAGGGATTGGCAAACAATGCCCCGCGCTTTGCCGCACGCCACGCACCAGTGACATTGCAGCCCATGGCATTCGTGGAGAGGAAAAATACATTGCCGTAGCCACCTGTGGCGAGGATCACCGCATCTCCCGCGTGGCGCTCGATCGCGCCGGTGTTCAGATCGCGGACGATGATGCCCTTCGCGTGGCCATCGACTTTCACTATATCCAGCATTTCAGTGCGCGGATACATTTTCACACCGCCCTTGTGGATCTCCTTCTCAAGGGCTTGATAGCAGCCGATAAGCAGCTGCTGCCCCGTCTGACCGCGAGCGTAGAATGTCCGCGAGACTTGGGCACCGCCGAAGGAACGGTTGTCCAACAGCCCACCGTATTCACGCGCGAAAGGCACTCCCTGGGCAACGCATTGGTCGATGATGTTGTTGGAAACCTCCGCCAAGCGATAAACATTAGCCTCGCGGGAGCGGAAATCGCCTCCCTTGATGGTGTCGTAGAAGAGCCGGTAGACGGAATCGCCGTCGTTCCGGTAATTTTTCGCGGCATTGATGCCACCCTGTGCTGCGATGGAATGTGCACGGCGTGGAGAATCCTGATAGCAGAAGCACTTCACCTGATACCCGAGTTCTGCGAGGGTCGCAGCTGCAGCACCGCCAGCCAGTCCGGAGCCAACGACGAGAATCGTAAATTTCCGTTTGTTCGCGGGGTTGATGAGCTTGGAGTCCATCTTGTGCTTCGTCCACTTTTGCTCAAGTGGACCGGCCGGGATTTTGCTATCGAGTGACATGATGGTGTTTTAGGAAATTTATTTTACGATACCGAAAAAGATCGCGAGCGGGATGGAGATGAAGCCAGCCCAAATGACGATCGCGAAACCGACGGAAATTTTATGGATGAGCTCCCGGCTCTTCTTCGAGCGAAGGCCGAGTGTTTGAAAGATGGAGCCCACTCCATGGCTGAGATGAGAACAGAGAAGCGTCATGGCGATGATATAGAAAAGCACCACGAAGAAATTCAGGAAACCCGCCTCGAATCCGCGGATGACCATTCCATAGGCATCGAAGCGCTCGGGATCGAGGGGATCGACAAGCTCCGCATCATTATAGGTGACACGCACGGTGAAGTGGAGGAGATGGAAAATGACGAAGGCGAGGATCGTCGAGCCACTCCAGATCATGATTCTCGATGATTTGGACGCCTGAATGGTGGACTGGCATTCGTATTTATACTTACGCGCTGCTTTGTTTTCCCGGACGAGAAGAATCGTAGCCCAAACATGAAGCACAATGGCGACCAACAAACCGATGCGAGCCACCCAGATGAGTGCGCCGTGTCCGGCATCATGGAGGAACTCCGCGTATTCATTAAAAGCACCCCTACCGACGTAGATCAGTAGGTTTCCGGTGAGATGCCCTGCGAGGAAAAGCACCATGATCAGGCCGGTGACGGCGACGATCAGCTTTTTTCCGATGGAAGATTGCCAATAGGCGGCGGCACTGCGGGTAAGAGCATTCATTGTTTGGGAAAAATGGAGACGAGCTATTGTTGAGCGAGAACGTCAAAACCTCAAACTCTAATCGACAAACATCAAGGATGAATACCGTTTCCAACGGCATCCCGCTGCTTTTTCCCGCAACGCGCCGACGCTATTGCATTGATGGGAAATTCCCTTTTCGGAAAAAGCCACCGGGCAAAAAAATCCCCCGTTCCGAATCACGGGACGGAGGACATAGGAAAGATTAATCGAAGTAACCGGAGTGCCTAATCCTCGTCATCATCCATCGGAACCTCACGGTCGCCACGGCTGAGATGACGGAGATCCTTTGCATGCTCCAGGTATACCGCATCTTCGCCGATGTTTGCCGCCAGATCGCCAACGCGCTCCAAAGAGCGGACAATGAGAATCAGGTGAAGATATTCCTGGCTGCGGCCATCGGTATCCTCAATGCGGGCACCGAATTGTGCGGTTGCCTCCTTGTGCATCTGATCGAGTTCTTTATCACGGACGTGGAGCGATGCGCCAAGCTGCCCGTTACCATCGCTGAAGGCGGAAATCGCATCCCGCAGAAGGTGATCGGCCAGAGTGTAGAGCGGCTCGACGAGGGTGACATCGCCAAGCTCCGGCGTGGCCATGATTTTTTTTGCACGCTTGGCAATATTTGTGGCGTGATCGGAAATCCGCTCCAGGTTCATCGAGATTTTCATCGAAGAGACCACGAGGCGGAGATCCGTGGCGAGCGGATGATATTTGACCAAAATATCCATGCCCAGCTGGTCGATGGAGCGCTCCAGATCATCCACATCATCGTCATCAGCGATGACGGAGTTTGCGAGTTCCCGGTTACGTTCGAGCAAAGCCTGGATGGCACGTTCTAGGTTGTGCCGTGATTTTCCAGCCATTTTGAGGACTTCACTTTTCAGTGTGGTGATGGCGTGTTCGAAGTCACGGAGGATGTGTGGTGAGCTGTTCATAGCGGTAATTTTATTTAGCCAAATCTGCCTGTGATATATTCTTCGGTCTGCTTTTTCCCAGGATTGGAGAACATCTTAACCGTAGAGTCGTATTCGATCAACTCACCCATGTAGAAAAATCCCGTCTTGTCAGAGACACGGGTGGCTTGCTGCATGTTGTGGGTGACAATGACGATGGTGTAATTTTGTTTCAGCTCGTGGATCAGCTCTTCGACACGCGCGGTGGCGATGGGATCAAGTGCGGAGCAGGGCTCATCCATGAGAATAATGGATGGATCCACCGCGCAGGTGCGGGCGATGCACAGGCGCTGCTGCTGTCCGCCGGAAAGGCCAAAGGCGCTATCGTTGAGGCGATCCTTCACTTCGTCCCAGAGGGCCGAGCCGCGCAGCGCTTTCTCAACAATCTCATCGAGCTTGTTTTTGTCCTTCTCGCCCAGGATACGGGGGCCGTAAGCGACATTTTCGTAAATCGTGCGGGGAAACGGATTGGACTTCTGGAATACCATGCCGACCCGTCGGCGCAGCTCCACTCCATCGACTTCCGGATCATGAATCTCCATGCCTTCGATGTGGATGGTGCCCTTGGTGACCTTCGCACCCGGAATGAAATCGTTCATCCGGTTGAAACAGCGCAACAGTGTCGATTTTCCACAGCCTGAGGGGCCAATGAAAGCGGTCACTTCGTTACGTGCGATCTCCATGTTCACGGACTTGATCGCACGGGATTTCCCGTAGCTGAAATCGACATCCACACATTCGATGGCGTTTGTGGATAAATTGTTTTGCTCGCTCATATTAGCTGAACCTCCCTGTGATATAGGCTTCCGTCTCCTCCTGCCGGGGAGACTCGAAAATTTGCCGTGTTTTCCCGTATTCGATCAGTTTCCCCATGTATAGGAAAGCTGTGTTATCGGAGCAGCGGGTGGCTTGCTCCATATTGTGTGTCACGATGACGATGGTGAATTGCTTTTTCAGCTCTGTGATGAGCTCTTCGATTTTTAATGTGGCCAATGGATCAAGCGCGGCACAGGGCTCATCCATGAGCAGAATTTCCGGTTGATTTGCGATAGCCCGGGCGATGCAGAGGCGCTGTTGCTGCCCGCCGGAAAGGCCAAACGCACTATCGTGCAAGCGGTCCTTCACCTCATCCCACAGAGCCGCGCTCTTCAGCGAACGCTCCACGGTCTCATCCAGTTCCGCTTTCTTCGAGCGCCCTGCCACCCGTAGGCTGAAGACGACATTCTCATAGATGGATTTGGCAAACGGGTTGTATTTTTGGAAAACCATTCCGACGCGCTTCCGTAGCGAAATCACTTCTACCGAGGGATCGTAGAGACTCACGCCATCGATCCGGATGTCACCCTTATGGTGGACCCCGTCGATGAGATCGTTCATCCGGTTCATGTTCCGCAGCAGCGTGGATTTCCCACAGCCGGACGGGCCGATGAGTGCGGTCACCTGCTTTTCAGGGATCTGCATATCGATGCCGAATATGGCCTGCTTCTCTCCGTAGAAGAAGTTGAATTTATCCACCCGGATGAAGTCCGGGCAGCCGATGGTTTCGGGATTGGCGCTGGAGGCAGGCATGGAAAAAATGATTGATAAAAACTCCGGAAAACTAGGCGCATTAGAAGCTGCTGACGGCGAAACGTTTTTTAAGACGATTCCGAATCATGATTGCTGCCAGATTCAACGTAACGACAACGACAATGAGCAACAGAGCCGTGGCATAGACGAATGGCTTGGCCGCCTCCGCATCGGGAGATTGAAAGCCCAGATCATAGATATGGAAGCCTAGGTGCATGAACTTGCGCTCCGCATGGATGAATGGCGCGACATCATCGATGGGTAGCGATGGGGCGAGCTTGACCACACCCACGAGCATCAGAGGGGCGACCTCTCCCGCACCACGTGCCATCGCGAGAATCACCCCTGTCAGAATACCCGGCAAGGAAGCGGGAAGAACCACCCGCTGAATTGCCTGCCACTTGGACGCTCCACATGCCAGGGCTGCCTCCCGAACGCCGCGTGGCACCGCGGACAATGCCTCTTCCGTAGCTACAATCACCACCGGCAACGTCAGCAATGCCAGCGTGAGGGAGGCCCACAGAATGCCGGGAGTTCCAAACGTCGGAGTAGGCAGTTTCTCAGCGAAAAACGCCTTATCGACACCCGCGCCCACGAAGTAGACGAAGAACGCCAGACCAAACACGCCGAAAACGATCGACGGCACACCGGCAAGATTGTTTACGCAGATCCGGACGATACGCACCATCATCCCCTGCTTTGCGTATTCACGGAGATAGATCGCTGCGATTACGCCGAAGGGAGTCACGAAAAGGCTCATCACCAACGTCATCACAACGGTTCCGAAAATCGCAGGAAAGACTCCTCCTTCGGTGTTTGCCTCACGCGGGTCTTCCTTGAGGAACTTCCACACACGGTGGAGGGACTCCCCCAGCCGGCCGAAGAAGCCAGCCTGATTGGGCGCGAAAACGTCAAGCAACTGGCTCGCTGGAAGGGTTTTCTCACGGCCATCCGCCACGGTGTAGACCAGGCTGCTGGCAGCCATTTTTTCGTCGAGCTTCTCAGCCTCGCTCTTGAGTTTGTCGAATTCCGCCTGAAGCTCCGCCCGCTGTTCCGCCGCCTGATCTGCAGGAATTCGCCCAGATCTCTCTCCAAGCGAGATCTTCTCCATCGCCATGCTGATTTTACCAATTTCCTTGCGCTCGATGTGGAGAACCTTTTCACGGGTTTCCGCACTCTCGCTTAGCATGGTTTCCAGCTGCTCGGAGAAATTTGGATCGCCTGCTTCGATGCGTTTTCCATCCACCTCCATCGCGACCGCGGTGCCGATTGCCGGACCGTAGGTAAGCCGCTCCAACAGTAGGACATTCTCCTGAATTTCCCGCGAGAGAATATCGGAGGAATCCACATAGACGAAGGTCTCGCCGCTCAGATCCTTGTTGCCTCGGAAAATTTGCACCTCCTCGATCAGCTTGTCATCGCTGCCCTTCCGGCTTCTCGTTTGTGTGACATACCCGGAAATCAGTTCCGTGCCGCCATCCGCCTTTTTTACTCCGAAAAGCTCGATGTCCCTCGGCCAGAACGACGCAGCGCCCTTTACGAGTATCAGGAAGAATAGACCGAGCGCCATGACAACACCGATCGCCAGGCCAGCCGCAGTAAGCCAGACAAGTGGCTCGCCTCTACGCGACCGACCTGTGGTAGCAAAATGTTTGTTTGTGTTTGAAGGAATCGCCATATTCTAGACCACTTTATTTTTCTCACGCAGACGCTGACGGAGTATTTCCGCGATGGTGTTCATCACGAATGTCATTGCAAAAAGGACGACAGCGCCAAGGAAGAGCGTGCGGTAATGGGTGGAGCCTACGGGAGCCTCCGGCAGCTCCACGGCGATGTTTGCAGCCAGCGTGCGCATTCCCGAGAAGAGATTCCACTCCATGATCGGCGTGTTTCCCGTGGCCATCACCATGACCATCGTCTCGCCCACCGCGCGCCCGAAGCCGATCATCAGAGCGGAGAAAATACCGGAGGAGGCGACAGGTAACATCACGGTCCAGACCACCTGCCAGCGGTTCGCGCCAAGAGCGGCGGCTGCGGCTGTAAGGTTTTTCGGAACATTGGAAAGCGCATCTTCCGCGATAGTGAAAATGACCGGAATTACTGCAAAACCCATAATAAAGCCCAGCACCAGCGAGTTGCGCTGCTCAAAGTTTGTGCCCGTCACCTGCGGCCACCAGAGGCTGAAGTCCGCAATCTTTTCACCCGTATTCGGGTCCGTGTAGACAAAGAAGATCCTCTCGATCATCGGTCCGCTCCACCAGGCAATGAATCCAGCCAAGGCGAGAAAAGGAATAACGATCATCCACTCCGCCCCACCCTCGAAGCGATTCCTGAAGGCCAGTGGCATACGGCACCACAAATAGCCCACCAGAAGCGCGGTGGATGGGACGATGAGGATGATCATCATCACCGATGGCACTCTGTCATCGAGAATCGGAGCCAGCCAAAGACCGGCGAGGAAGCCCAATACCACGGATGGCAGCGAAGACATAATCTCCATGGTAGGCTTCACGACCCGCTTTACATTCGGCGGGAGAAAAGCTGCCGAAAAGACGGCTGCGAGCAGCGCAATTGGTATGGAAAAAATCAGCGCATACGCCGTTCCTTTCAAGGAACCAAAAATCAGCGGAATCAGCGATAACTTCGCCTCGAAATCGTCGGTGCCACCTGTGGATTGCCATTGGTAAACAGGGCCGTCACCACCCTCATACCAGACCTTTCCGAAAAAGGCTTTGAAACCTGCGTCCGGGTGATGGTCCTTCACGGCAAACTTACGTGCCTCACCGCTCTCGGAGGCAATCCAGAACGATTCACCCTTTGCATCCAGAATCGCTTTTGCCGGATCGATATCCACTTCCCCCTCCCAGCGCACTGCTCCGGAAGTGCTGTGCCGGATGGATAACTCGCGTCCGGACCCAGCCAGGAAAGTGCGATTGCGTTGGCTTTTTGCAAAAACCTTATGCCCCTCACCCACATTGGGAAACTCCTGGGTCATCCCGAAAAGTCGCTCGGACTGGCCCTCCGCGCGGTAAAGGCTCCATTGCTGCTGAGTGCCATCCTCAGCGGTAAGAATGGCTGAGACACCACCGAACAGAAAGTCCATCTGCGCCAGCTTGCCGCCGGCAAATGGGGAGAAAGACTGGCGCTTACTCGCCCCATCCGAATTCACCAGAAAATAAGAAATCTCCCCGGCATCGCTCGCGATGAGGACCATTTCGCCATTTTGGGATGCACGCATGAGCGCGACCTCTCCATTGATTTGTGGAGTGACGTCAATTTCATCGAGAAGTGAGAGTTTTTTCCCTCCGATTAGCCCACCCTTGAGCCCCAGACGCAGCATCTCAACGGTCTGTGTCTCACCACTTCCGCGTTTCACGGCGATCACACGGGAGCCGCCGCCATCCCCGTAGCTGAGATCCATAATAGCGCCTTCGCCTGCTTTCATCTCGAACCATGGCTCGGCAGTGATCTTTGGCTCCACTCCTTTGGCTTCTCCGTTTTCGAAAGCTCTTTTGTATTCCACCAAAAAGGAGCCAACCCGCCCGTCTTCCAAACCAAGTGCGACACGACGACTGACGGGGTCATAAGATGTCGCGGTCACATTCAGCCCTTCGAGGCCCGGGATTTGAAGCTCGGAGCGGGCACCGCTTTCTCCATCAATGAAAATCACCGTTTGCCCGCCGGAATAGAAAAACGGAAGCTTACCCCACTCATCCACGCCCAGAATCAATGGGCGGGTGCCACTGCTTGCGGAAGTCGTCTCGATGACTTCGCCCGGTTTGAACAACGGCACGACTTCTTTGCCGATGAAGTAGAAGATCCCGAAAACGGCAAGGATCACGCCGATACCGCCAAAACGAATAGCCCAGCCCATAAACCGATCGAACCACAAAGTGGCCTTTGATACTTCGAACCGCTTCGGATCCGGGCTGGAGGATGTTTCAGGCTTCATTGGATAAATTGGAGAAAATCAAACGCAGGCGGCTTTCCCGCAACGACGCCCGGTATATGCTTCCGATCCGGCATGGCGGGCAAATTGCCGTATGTGACAGAATCGTCACATAACCCCGTCGCGGACTATGTAGAATCGTCACAGCTCCACCAAACAAGAACCATTTCCTGTGACTTTTTCGTCAATGACGCTCCCCCCTTCATCAACATCGCAAACCGCATTCCCGTCTTCGAAAGGACCAATCCTGAATGAATCCACCAACTATTCGCAATACAGAAACTCCAAATAATATTAATATATTTTATTAAATAATTCATCATACCTTACCCTGGGTAAGACCCATTACCAAAGCTCCGGGTTTGCTCGTTTGGGACGTCCGACTGGCAAAATCACCTCATGCCCAGCCCATCCAAGCTGGTCATAATTCTCTCGGACTTTTTGTGGATTCCCCATGCCGGGACGCTATAAATAGGCATACATGGCGGAGAAGGTATAACAATAACTTTGATCGTAAAGCCAACAGCCGATGGCTGAGTATCCGTATCCCACGAAGCAGTGAGGCAGTCCACGAAGCCCTGCGACGAAGCCCTTGAGAATGCCAGGATCCTGATTCCAAAAAAGGGCGGGAACCTCACGGTCCCGCCCTCTGCGTTTCTTAAATTAACCTAACAACAACGTAGATAATTACTTGGAAAGCGCTTCAATCGTTTCGCTAGCAAGCTCGGTTGGCACCGGGTAGTAGCCATCTTTTTCAACAACCATCTGACCTTCTTTGGAAAGTGCGTATTTGAGGAACTCGAGCGTAAGCGTATCGAGAGCTTCGCCCGGCTTTTTGTTCACATAGACGATGAGGAAACGGGCAAGCGGATAGTCGCCGGAAAGCGCGTTCTCATAGGTCGCATCAAAGAATTCATCGCCTTCGGTGGAAAGCGGCAGAGCGCGAACCCCGGAAGTCTTGTAGCCAATGCCGGAGTAACCGAGCGCATACTGGTCACCGCCAACGCCTTGAACCACTGCGGAAGAACCCGGTTGCTCTTTGACTGTGGACTTGTAGTCGCCCTTGGAAAGCGCATGCTCCTGGAAGAATCCGTAGGTGCCGGAGGCCGAGTTACGGCCGAAAAGAGAGATCGCGCGGCCCTTCCAAGCGTCGAGACCGAGCTGACCCCAATCGCTGATTTCCTCACCACCTTTTTTGCGGGTGGACGAGAAAATGCTGTCAATTTGCTTCATGGAAAGCCCTTTCAGCGGGTTGTCCTTATGGGCAAAAACCGCGAGGGCATCAATGGCCACATTGATCTGGGTCGGCTTGTAGCCATACTTCTTCTCGAAAGCGTCGATTTCTTCCGCCTTCATCGGACGGGACATCGGGCCGAGCTGAGCGGTGCCTTCGATGAGCGCCGGAGGAGCAGTGGAGCTACCCTTTCCTTCGATCTGGATATTAACATTTGGATAAGCTTTTTTGAAACCTTCCGCCCAAAGAGTCATCAGATTGTTAAGAGAGTCGGAACCAATCGAGTTCAGGTTTCCGGACACGCCGCTAACCGTTTCGTAAGCAGGCATCGCAGGATCGATGTGCGATTCTTCTGCATTTGCGTTCATGGTGGCGAAGAGCGCTCCAAACAACATCCAACTTAGTTTTCTTTTCATAAAGTGTTCGTGTTACGTTTTTCCCTTTTGGAAGATTCCCTCCCAAAAGCTGCGTGCTTCATCCTCTTTTGTGTGACGATCAGCAAAAGGCCTTTTGTGACAGAGTCGTCACAATTCACCGGTCTATGACGATGAACCCAGGGCAAATTCCGCGGAATCAAGCGGTTTCTCGCGATGCGGAAAGCCATGACTGCGGTGGAAATACCGTCTGCATTTATGGCTCGATTGTCACACGATCTCCCACCTTTGTCATCGCGAAGAGTTTTTTAGCAGCACCCATCGGGAGCCTGATACACCCGTGGGAAGCCGGATAACCGGGAACATATCCGTAATGGAAACCGAAGTCGCTGCAGCTCAAGCGCTGGAAATACGGCATGGACGAGCCGTAGATGGACGAATTGTGATGGCGGTGTTTGTCCGTGATCACAAACTCGCCCTGTCTGGTCCGATAACCACTTTTCCCAGAGGAAACCTTCGTGGAGAACACTTCTTCTCCATCGGAATTGTAGACCCGCGCTCTCTGCTCCTTGAGCGACAGCACGATATGCCTCTCGGATTTATCAGGATCTTGCCCGAGCAACAGCCGCATCATTGGGACATCGCTGCGGCGTGAGGCAAAATTGATCGGCCAAGTGTAATTGACCTTGGTGTAGGTATTTTTCTGCGCCCCCGCATCCAGCAAGTAGCGGGCGGAAGCAAGCACGCCGGTATTTGCCGCCAGCATGAGCGGAGTAATATTTCTATCCCGGGTTAGATACCATTTCATGTCCCTGGAGCGGACGTGACGGAGAAACGTCTCACTGACGGGACGGATGACGGCCTCATTCGGATCAGCTCCCGCGGCGAGCAGCTCCCGGACGGTTTCCGCATTCCCCGTGACCAAGGCAAGATGCAGAGGTTTTTGATTTTCAGGCAGCCGGAGATTTGCTTTTGCGCCATGCCTCAGGAGCATGGATGCAATGCGGTCATAACCCTTCCTCATTGCCACGGAGAGCGCGGTATCAAGATAGGGCAGCATCGTAAAATCCGCCGGACAGCCACTTTCCAGGAGGAAATCCACCGTCAGCGTATCACCGGAATAGCTCGCGTAAAAAATGGACTTACCAAGCGGGTGCCCGTAATCGAGCAAAAGCTTCAACCAGCCGACCCTTTGCGAGATGGTCGCGACTTCAGTGAGTAGAAGGCCGGACTCTCCGGGAGAAAAGGCCCGTGCTCCCTTGTTCAAAAGCATCCGTGCCAGTTCTTTGTTGTTCTGTCTATAAGCCAGCCAGAGAGCAGGTTCCCACTCAGGCCCGTCCAGACTTTCGCCCGGACGAAGAAGCGCACGCAATGTCGGCAGGTGACCTGTTGCAATCGCCGCTTCCAATGGCGTCACACCGCCCGGCACAGTGGGGATCCTTACCGGATCCGCGCCTATCTTCATCAGCACGGGGATCAGCTTCGTGTCGTGCGCGGCGATCGCTCGCTCCAGAAGGGTGTGCCCCCTGGGATCGGGCAGATTCGGGTCAGCTCCAGCCACGGCCAGCTCCGGCAAGAGATGCATCCAGCGGTTTTTCGCGGCCAAGGCGAGCACCCCGCGCCCTTTCGCATCCGTGGCTCCGGGATCAGCTCCCAGTGAAATCAGGGTGGTGACCAGATCCAGGTGCCCTGCATTGACGGCAATATGCAAAAGCGGGTTTCCGGCGTCATCCTTCATGTGCGGATCCGCACCTTCCTTGAACATTGACCGAACGTATGCCAGGCGCCCATTGCGTATCGCCCATGGTAGGATTTTTTCGCCATTGGCCATTCTACCCGCGGGATTCGCACCGGCCTTGATGAGCTTTTCCACTACCGCGGAGTCGTTTTTCTCGATGGCCACCCCGAGGATATCGACTCCGTCCGGGCCCTTCGCATTCGGATTAGCCCCTTCTCCCAGGAGCATCACAGCGATATCCGGCGAATCATTCTCAACGGCGATCCGCAGCGGCGTATACCCTCTGGCATCCCGCTGCTCTATGTGAACGCGAACATCCAGCAGCCAGCGGACATGCTGCTTTTCATCCAGGGTTACTGCGTCTACCAGAGCCCTGCCGGATGGCTGGATTCCGTCCCGCACCAGTTGCCGGAGACTGTGCTCCTCCGGACTATCACAACATGGCACCAGAAATAATGCGGAAATCATCAGAAACCGCCTGCTCAGACCGAGGATGGGGGAGGGTCGGGACACTCCCGCGCAGGCTAAGGAAAATTTTATAAAAATCAAGCTATCAAGAAAGTAGTTAGCCTTTCCCATTTGTCTGTTACCTTCGCGCGGATGAAATTGGTGAAACTTTTGGCAAATCTCGGATACGGCTCCAGGAAGGAAGTCGACAAACTGATACGCAGCGGCGTGGTCACGGATCACGAGGGAAATATCCTCGGTCAAAAAGACTTTCCTGGTGCGGAAAATGTGCGGGTCGCCGGTGAGGAGCTGGATCCGCAAGCGCCCTTGGTAATCGTGATGAACAAGCCGGAAGGTTTTACCTGCAGCACCGAGGATCCCGGAGAAACCATCTATGACTTGCTCCCCCCGCGCTTCTCCAAACGCAATCCCGGGCTCAATCCCGTAGGCAGACTGGACAAGGAAACCCGTGGCATGCTGCTAATGAGCGACGATGGAAAATTTCTCCACAAAGTCATCCACCCGAAATCCGGATGCCTGAAAGTCTACCATGTCATCCTGGATCGCCCACTTGATGGCAGCGAAGGCGAGCTCTTCGGCTCAGGCGAATTTATGCTGGAGAGCGAGACCAAACCCCTTCTTCCCGCTGGCTTTGAGGCGCTTGGAGAAAAGGAAGCCCGTGTGACCCTCCACGAAGGCCGTTACCATCAGGTGCGCAGAATGTTCGCAGCCACAGGGAACCATGTGCTGAAACTGAAGCGCATTTCCATCGGCGGCCTCACACTTCCGGCCGAGCTGGAGGAAGGCGAATGGCGCTTTGTGACCGAAGAGGAAAAATGCGCTCTTTTCGCAAATGACTGAGAACGCATTGACCCCAGCTTTCTCACCCATAGAATGGAGTCCTCTTTTTCAAATTCAACCCCACATACCAATCAGATACCATGTCTATCAAAACAGGAGATAAAGCCCCGGATTTCACACTCGTCACCAAAACCGCGGATGGCCCACAACTCGTCAAACTCAGCGACGAGATCGGCAAGGCAAACATCGTCTTGCTCTTCGTCCCAATGGCCTTCACCGGTGTCTGCACTACGGAACTCTGCGACATTTCCTCCGGCATCAAGGATTACGAGGCTCTCAATGCAAAGGTTTTCGCCATCTCCGGAGATAACCCCTTCGCCCAGGAAATCTGGGCTCAGAAAGAAGGCATCACCGTCCCGCTTCTCAGCGACTACGAGCATAATGTCGCCAAGGCATACGGTGTTGCCTACGAGCAATTCCTGCCAGATGCGAACCTTATCATGGGCGGCGTAGCCAAGCGGTCCGCATTCGTTATCGACAAAGAAGGCACCATCCGTTTTGTGGATATCAAAGATCATCCCAAGGATCTCCCTGACTTCGATGCAGTGAAAGAGACTCTCGGCAGCCTCTGAATACCCGAAGACACTTAAGAAAACTTTATTATTTACAATCGGCGATAAGTTCATAGCTTGTCGCTGTCCTCTGCGCGAGTCAGCGCGATTGAGTCTTCCGGGGGGAAAGCTCAATTGCCATGATACAGCGAGGTTACTGTAAGGCGCGAATCCGAAATGGATTCGCGCCTTCGCTGTTTTTACCGCTTCGCTGGACTGAATGAAGCCACTTACGCCGTGTTGACTAAGGCAGCACCAAACTCTATTTTTTGTTCTGGCGAACAGCTTTTTTAACTTGCTCAAAACAAATCCAAGGAGCATGGTGAACCCATGGCTAGCAAATCATCCGCGGAATCCGCAGCAACCGACAAACTTCAAGAAGCCCGTAAGAGAAACCTCGATCTCGCGATCTCCAATATCCAAAAGGAATTTGGCGAAGCCGCCATCATGCGTATGGGCGATGAGCACCGGGTGGACGTGGATGTCATCCCCACTGGCAACCTTCTGATTGATCGCGCTCTTGGCGTGGGCGGCTTTCCCCGTGGCCGTATCGTGGAAGTCTATGGCCCGGAATCTTCCGGTAAAACCACTCTTACCCTCACCGCCATCGCGCAGGCGCAAAAGCGCGGAGGCCTTGCCGCATTCATTGACGTGGAACATGCGCTAGACCCGCAGTATGCTCGTAAACTTGGAGTCAATCTGGATGACCTTCTTGTCTCCCAGCCCTCTTCCGGAGAGGAAGCTCTTCAGATTTGTGAAGCTCTCGTTCGCTCAAATGCGATTGACGTGATCGTTCTCGATTCCGTAGCAGCCCTCGTCACCAAACAGGAATTGGACGGTGAAATCGGCGATTCCACCGTAGGTGCCCAAGCCCGTCTTATGAGCGCGGCAATGCGGAAGCTCACCTCCCTTATCTCCAAGGCAAAGACTGTTTGTATTTTCACAAACCAGATCCGTGAGAAAATCGGAGTCATGTTTGGCAGCCCGGAAACCACACCCGGTGGGCGCGCACTCAAATTCTTCTCCTCTGTCCGGATTGATATCCGCCGGATCGGCCAGATCAAGTCCTCGGATGGCTCGGTTATCGGAAGCCGGACGAAAATCAAGGTCGTGAAAAACAAGGTGGCACCACCTTTCACGGAAGCCGAATTCGACATCATGTATGACGAAGGTATCTCTTCCACCGGCTCCTTGCTTGATCTCGCACTGGAGCTTGAAATCGTGCAGAAGCGCGGTTCCTGGTTCTCTTACGAGGGTGCCCAGCTCGCTCAAGGAAGAGATGCGGCGAAGGATGCGCTTAGGGCTGATCAAGCTCTCTACGATGATATCGAGACTAAAGTCAAAGATGGTATGGAGGCGGCAAAGCTTGCAAAGAAGAAGCGCTAGCCCGTCTTTCAACCTACAATTAATCCAAGAAAAAGCCGGTGGCCTCGCAGCTACCGGCTTTCTCATTTGAAATGACGGAAGATTTCCAGTGAACCCTTTGTGCGGATAGTAGAAATCTTAGAACCAGGGAGTTGTTATTCCTCTGGAAGAGTTTCCTTCCCACAGCATTGTTTGTATTTCTTGCCGGAACCACATGGGCACGGCGCATTTCGACCGGAGTTTTCGATTGAAAAGCTAGGTTTACGTTTCGGTAGGTTTAGCTTCAGCTCAGTGCCTCGCGGCGATTCGATCATTGAGGGATCAATGTTCTCAAGGCTTCCACTGGAAGCAACATTCGCATGGCTTAGCTCAGGCTCGCCGCCTTGCAATTCCTGAGGCTGGCTGTGAAGCTGCTGCAAGAACTCCTCCAGGTTCGAAGCCGAGCGGAAAAGGTTGGTAAGAGCTTCCTGTTTGATCTGATCCATCAAAGTCACGAAGAGGTTGTAGGCTTCGTTCTTATACTCGATGAGCGGATCCTTCTGGCCTTGAGCCCGGAGACCGACACCCTCCCGGAGCGCATCCATATTGTAAAGATGCGCTTGCCATTGCTTATCGATTGCCACGAGAACCATGCGACGCTCTTCCTGATCAAGCACTTCGTAAGGCAGGTTACCGACTTTGATCTCGTAGGTCTCTTTTACTTTACCTACGAGGAATTCTGAAATTTGATCAGGGGTCTTGTTGATATCCAGCTCTTCGATTGTCAGGCTGATTGGCAAGGTCGAGTTCACCCAACCGAGCAACTCGGCATAATCAGGCGCATCGTGGTCGCGCTCCTCAAGATATTCGTGAACTTTCGCGGGGATCGTTTCTTCGATGATCTCGTTCACCAAATCGCGGGGAGATTCTGTGCTCAGGACCTCGTTACGGTATCCGTAGACCACCTCCCGCTGCTGGTTCATCACGTCATCAAAATCGAGCACGCGCTTCCGCCAGGTGTAATTTCGCTGCTCTACGCGTTTCTGTGCGGTTTCCACAGATTTGTTGAGCCATGAGTGCTCCAAAGCTTCCCCATCTTTCATGCCGAAGCGCTCCATCATGGCGGTCATCTTGTCCGCCGCGGCGAAGTTCCGCATCAGGTCATCTTCGAAAGAGATAAAGAATTGCGAGCGCCCGGGGTCTCCCTGACGTGCGCAACGGCCACGCAGCTGGCGGTCGACCCGGCGCGATTCATAGCGCTCCGTGCCAATTACGAAAAGCCCGCCCAACTCGGCGACGCCTTTGCCCAGCTTGATATCCGTTCCGCGTCCGGCCATGTTTGTGGATACGGTGACAGCGCCCGGCTGACCGGCCTGGGAAATGATTTCAGCCTCTTGCTCGTGAAATTTGGCATTGAGAACCGAATGTGGGATTTTCGCCCGCTGCAGCATCCGGGCAAGTGTCTGGGAAGACTCTACGGACGCGGTTCCACAAAGCACAGGCTGGCCCTTATCGTGGGCTTCCTGAATCTTCGCAATGACTGCGTTGAATTTCTCACGGCGTGTTTTGAAAACCTGATCGTTTTCATCGACACGCTGATTCGGACGGTTCGTCGGCATTGGCAGAACATCCAGTCGATAGATGTCGTGGAACTCCGCAGCCTCGGTCTCAGCCGTGCCGGTCATACCGGCAAGTTTTTCGTAGAGGCGGAAGTAATTCTGAATCGTAATGGTTGCAAAGGTTTGGGTTTCCTTCTCGATGGCAACGCCTTCCTTCGCCTCGACAGCCTGGTGCAGGCCATCCGACCAGCGGCGCCCCGGCATCTCCCGGCCGGTATTGTCATCGACGATGATCACCTTTCCTTCTTTCACCACATACTGGACATCGCGCTCATACACGCAGAACGCCTTGAGCAACTGGGAAATATTGTGGATTTTCTCCGCCTGGGTATCCATCCGTTGCTGGCATTGCTCTTTCGTAGCGATTTTCTGCTCCGGTGTGAGACTGAGATCTGTATCGATATCGGCAAAAAGGGTTCCCAAGTCCGGCAGCGTAAATGACTCCGGATCACCGGGAGATAGAAACTCACGCCCCATTTCCATGAGATCCGCATCGTTACCCTTCTCGTCAATCGTGAAGTAGAGCTCTTCCTTGAGGGCGAAAAGTTCTTTCTTTTGCGCATCCTGATAGAAGGAAAGCTCCGTCTTCTCCATGAGGCGGCGATTTTCCGGCTCTTCCATGAAACGCATCAGCATTCTGTTACGTGGCTGGCCGAGCTTGATTTTGAAAAGCAAACGTCCTGCACCATCGAGATCGCCAGCTTCCGCCAGCTTCTTCGCTTCTGCCGCAAGGTCATTGCAAAGCTGGGTCTGCTTTTTCACGAGAGAGTCCACCAGCGGCTTATATCTGTCGAACTGGTGTGAAGATTGGGCAGTCGGCCCGGAGATGATCAAAGGTGTCCGTGCTTCATCGATCAGAATGGAATCCACCTCGTCGATAATCGCAAAATAGTGGCCACGCTGGACCTGATCGTCCTTGGATGAGGCCATGCCATTGTCCCTGAGATAATCGAAGCCGAATTCGGCATTTGTCCCGTAGGTGATGTCACAGGCGTATTCATTCCGGCGGTCCCATGGAGCCATCTGGTTCTGGATACAGCCAACACTCAACCCGAGGAAACGGAACAGGGAGCCCATCCAGTCCGAATCACGTTTTGCAAGGTAGTCATTGACCGTGATGACGTGAACTCCGAGGCCGGTAAGCGCGTTGAGATAGACCGGTAGAGTCGCAACAAGGGTTTTGCCCTCACCCGTTTGCATTTCCGCGATCATTCCGCGGTGAAGGGCCACACCACCGATAAGCTGCACATCAAAGTGAACCATTTCCCATGTCAGTGGGTGATCGTTTACCAGAATCTCCCTACCGGACATGCGTCGCGCGCCATTTTTCACTACGGCGTAGGCTTCCGGTAGGATTTGCTCGAGATATTTTGCCCGGGCTTTGATGAAATCCGGCTCAATTTCATGGAAAGCTATTTTGGCAGCCTCGATAGCCTCGGGAGTGGCGCGGATGCTTGTAGGGAGCACTGGAAACTCGTCGCTCAGCGCTTTAAACCGCTGCTCCAGATCTGCGGCGGTCCGCGCGAGCTCTTCCTCTGGCATTCTTGCGATTGCAGGTTTTGCCGGGACATCCAGCGCATGATAGCGGGCCAGGTGTGCCTGCCATTTTGCAGTCATTTCCCGGAGTTTCTCCTCAGGCTCACGCTGCAAAGCCTCTTCGATTTCGTTGATACGGGCGACTGTCGGGCGAATTCGGCGCACTTCGCGCGTGTTTTTGCTACCGACGATTTTTTGAAGAATCCACTTAATCATGAGAAATTGGGCTGCACCCTTATTGGGCTAGGAGTTGGGTGGATACACTGTGAACCGCTGCTGCGCAAGTGTTGGAATTCACGTTGAAACCACCGCTATCTTGCAATACGCGGGATCTTCCCGATGCTTTACAAATGTTGTTCGATTCCCACAACCATCTACAAAGTCCCCGTTTCGGCGGAAATGCCGATGAATTGATCCGTGAGATGAAGGCAGTGGGCATCCAAGGCTGTGTCGTAAATGCAACCCGGGAGAACGACTGGGCAGATGTGGCACGGCTTGCCGAACGTTTCGAAGGCTTTGTTTTTCCCGCTTTCGGTATCCATCCGTGGTTCGCCCACACGGCTAAGCCCGGCTGGCAGGAAAGACTGCGGCGGCAACTGGAGCGATACCAGAATGCCACTTTGGGTGAGGCCGGTGTGGATGGCTGGGTAGATTCACCCTCCATGGATTTACAAATCGAGGTATTCCGGGATCAGTGGGATCTTGCGGCAGAGCTGAAACTACCTCTAACTGTTCATTGTCTCAAAGCATGGGAAGAGCTCTTCCACATCATTGATAGCAGTCAAAAAGCGCCGGATAAAATCCTCATGCATTCCTTTGGCGGCTCGCTGGAGATCGCCCAGCGGCTGCTGAAATACGATACCTGGTTTTCATTTTCCGGTTACTTCCTCCAGCCTCGGAAACGAAAGGTTCTAGAGGTATACAAGCAACTCCCCGCCGACAGAATCCTCTTGGAAACCGACGCTCCCGACATGGCTCCCCCGGAGGATTTGATCAGCAAACCCACGACCGGAGCCGTGAATCATCCTGCAAACCTTCGCTCTATCGCCGAGGCATTTGAACGAGAATTCCCGGGAGGCATCCTGGAACAGATCCATAAGAACACGGTTGAGTTTTGGGGATTCTGGAAGTGATCACCGCCGGAAGCCAAGCTGGTCGCAATTTGCCTTCGCCGCGAAATAATTCCCATGTCCGGCTGGCGCAATAAAGACGTAATAATTCGATCGCTGTCTATTGTGACGGATCTCACCCACGGCACGTCCCTTGTATTTTATATGGAAGCCAGCCCCGGCCCACTTCGGCAGCTCCACGATATCTGCTGGCTGCAAAACAAAATCTCCACCGCCGATCTCAAAAATTTTTTCCGATTTACACAAGGAAACCGCCTTCATGCAGGACTCCTCGTTATCGTAGACAGGAAAGCGCTTCATTCGGATCATTGGAGCCGCCAGTTTCCCATCCTTCTTTCTCTGTCTCGAAAATTCGAGATAGATCGCCAAAACGATCCCCTCCCCTTCCTCCAATGTTAGACCAACGGAGAGGTCTCTCGCACCCTCATGCTCGAATTCCAGATTCTTTTCTCCCGCCGGAAGTAAGAACCAGCCCGTTTCCGCCCCCGCCATCATCCCGTCCGGCAGCAGCTTCACCCCATCAATTTTCACCATACACCGGGAGTTTCCGGGTATCATATTTACCAGGTTAATCATGCCTCGCCCGGCTTCCGCAGCAGCGTTTGCCGCCAAACCGAAAAGCAAAATTATCGCGATCAAACTAATGAGATTTCTCATAATGCTTTATGAAACGAACTGGCTGATCCGGCAGAACAACCCCATCGACATCCCGGGTCGATTCTACCGAAACATGATATTCACGCGTGGCCCTACCGACGACTTTCCCGCTCTCACTCAAAACCTCGCCGGCGACGATTACGCGGAAAATTTTTGAACCAAAGCCAACCCGCTCCATAACCTTCCTGAAGAGCTCTTCTCTGCCCGCATCATCCCATGTTTCCGAAGGTGCTTTGGTCTGCGGATACGCTTCGCGCGAGCCGAAGAAGGGGATCAGCGCTTCATCATCTTCATTTTCCGCTTTCAGGGGGTGGCTACGAATTTGGTTGAGATCTGAAAAGCTCCTCAGCGGAAAAATCTGCCTCTGCGCGATCACATAATCCGCAAACACATCGCCAGTCTCAATATCAGACGGAGCTTCCAAATCGGGATTGGCAGGATCCGCTTCAAGAACTCCGGATACCAGAGCCCTTAGCACTTCTCGCGGAGCCGTATTGATATTCACCGGGAAATGCCTGTCTCCGCTCGGATGAGTTACTGAAAAAATATCCAGCAGCTGTGCGGCGCGCCACCCATCTTGATCAAAAGCGGCAAACTCCGGCCGACCAATCGCCAAGGTCTGCCCGCCACCAGCCTTCTTTTCTGCTTGTTTCAGATCCGGATCCTCCACATCAGACCACTGGGCGGGATCAAAAATATTGCCCAGCTCTGCCACAGAATCGTAACGCCCGGAATTTGAGATGAATGCTGGAGCCATCTCAGGTTGAGTCACGGGAAATGGCGTCCCATCATCAAGCGTCCCGGAAATTTCACCCGGAGAGGCTGCCGGACGCACTTTGTCATTGTCCGGCAGGATACCTGACAGCGAGCTACTCCCTTTATCCGGCCAATCGGTAAGCTTCACTTCATACGTGTGAGCTGTCTGAATCCCTGTTTTCACACTCCTCCCGCCCCAGTTGCTTCTCCTGTAGTTGTGGTTTCGTATCGCAGAGTCCACATAGTAATTAGCTCTCGGATCACCAAACTGGCTTTCATTCAAGTTATGTGCCGGAGATGCATTGCCTTTCCAGTTGTAGGTAAATTCATCATTGCCTCCCGGACTTGGCGCCGCATCAAGGAAACCCGAAGGTCGCTGGACTCCCCGTCTTGCACGATCTACCACACGACCGTTCCATTTCAGTTCGAAATTATTTCCGCTGAATGCCGTGAACTCCAACCGCGCCGGTATTCCGAAACTATGTGGGAAACTGTATTCCTTTTTCCCCAAATAGATCACGCCAAAGCCATTTGCCGGAAGCTCGATCTCGATAGCTGGAAAACTAGCATTGGAAAACTGATGATAAACACCTGGGGGCATCTTGAACCGCATCTTATTGATGTTGGTAAATTCGATAGTCCCTGCGATGTCCAGCTGGCACGGATTCCATAGTTCAATATAAGTTTCCACTGAAATCTCCGTGGCCTCATCACTCTGGCTGGTGATTTCATACCGATCATACATCTCATTGACAAAAGGATAGGAATCCACTCCCCGATAACCTTCTCCCACGGATGCATCGCTATCCGCATCCGCATAATCAATCATCGATGCGCAAAGTGTTTTGAGATAGTTTTCATCCTCCGGAAAGCCTCCCTTCCGGCTCTCGAATTCAGGCAATTGTTCTGCAATGTATTCCGCAAGCTCGTCCACAGCCCCAGCCTCGATAAGCTCATTCAAATCTGCAGGTTCGGTTCCTGCCGCAGCGTATCCGAAGCCGTGGGGGATCAACTGTATACCCCGCTCGGAATGACGGCAGTAATGAACATATGGCTCAATCCGCGCCGCACTTTCCTTTTCCAAAAGTGTCCGCAAGGAACCGGAAGTTCTTAGCTCCTTGTTTTTGAGAATCAAGCCTTCCGGCAGACCGGCTTCGGGCGCGTGACCGGGCTCCAGAATCGTCCGGATATCTATGGTTGGCTCATCGATCACAGATGCAGTCGTATTGATCCTGATCGCCCGGCTATCGATTCGCCCAGATAGATCCTCGACCCAAAAAGCATATCTCAATCTCTGTTCCTTTTCTCCAACCTCGGATATATCAACCCATTTCGCCCTTGGCACATACTGATCATGCACCGAAGGCGCAGCTAACGTCACACTTTCTCTCGATATATCCTCCAGGCTCTCCGCAAGCCTGAGCGCCTCGATTTTCCTCTCGCCAAGAAGCATCTCATCTCCGCCGCTGAATAACGGCACGCACTTCCAATGTCCATCTTCATACACGGCTCCGAAGGTGAAGAAACGCTCACGGTCCCCTCGCGGACGAGACGGGCTCCCCACCTCTGGCAATTCCTGGTCTTCGATACGGAAAACAATGCTATCATCATGTCTCGCTATCTCAGCAATTTCGGAAAGTGCCAACTCCAGGCCCGACTCCAACGCCATTTCCGCGCGGGTGGAATTCGAGTAAGCGCGCGCAGTCTTTCTCTCCATTTCCATCACAGTAATCAGACCGATCAGTAGCAGCGTTAAACCAGAAACTGCGAGTATCGTAATTGGGAGCACAAAGCCGTCCCGCCGATTAGGATCTGTCCCCTCCCCTTTCATTTTGATAGATACAAAGAGTGTTCAAAAATCCGGATCAACGCCAGTTCATGACTTTCCGGATTTGTGCTGAGTCGTTTCCAATCCGACTTATCCCGAAATCGTGCTGCGGTGGATTCCTCCAGATATGCCAGCTTGAAGTCTAGTTGTGTGGGCTGGTCAGGCAGCATTTCCATCGTCCATTCCCTGAGCTCCCCGGAGCTTTCGTCCCGATACAAAAGCTCCATACTAAAACCAACCACGTGATGAATCATAGGCTCGCTACCAGACACCTCGTAAGCAGGAAAACCGGTTTCCATTTCCTTTTCGCCAAGCAATCCTGAAATGGCCGGAGCAGTTAGCCTTTTCCGGTAAAGCACCGGACCCGATACCCCGGCATCGTCGTGGGGCCAGTGCACAAAATAGACACATCCCATCAGATCACCCGGATTCGATTCATCCTCTTCATAAGCATTCATCACTTTCAGAAACGCAATTTTATCAGAGTGAGGATCGTCCTCGCTTGAAATAATCAATGAGCTATCCGGTAAGCGTGTTGATAATTCATTATCGAAGAAATCAGCAAACGATCGAATCTGCGCGATCGAGTTTACAGCCCGTTGCGCTCTCGTGTAATCGGAGGTCGATTGCCCGATCAGAGAAACCAACGCGAGAATCACCACAGAGCTAACCGCCATCGCACAAAGAAGCTCGATGAGAGTAAACCCTCTATCTCTGGGCGATGATACTACAAACGCAGTATATTTGTCACCCTCCGACCTCAAAACGCACCTCCTCTGGAGCGCACATATTGATAACGGTAAACGTCCCGCGCGGACACGGCGGACTTAGCCGGGTGCGCAACCTCAATCCGCATCAACGAAAATCCCCCTTTGGGATGAACTCGTCGGTTCTCAACCTGCCCATACCTTTCCGCCGAGACTTTTACGACATACACCGCTTCGGTATTCTCCAATGATTTTTCAAATGCCTGATCATTTCCTTCTTCCAAAAATTTCCCTTCCTTATCAAACAGCAGGATGGCAGAAGACGTTTCTCCGGCGCCTTCCGGAAACTTGAAATCCGCTGAAATAAAACTCTTATGCATCGGCTCCGCCCATTTTGCCGAAATCTCCTGTTGGATCTTTCTTACAATCCAAGCACTTCGGGTATCGGCTTCCGCTTGGGATCGCGACCGACTGGTAACCCCGGTAGCAGCAATGATTATCGGCACAACGAATGCTACAACCGCTATCGCAATAACCACCTCCATCAAGGTCATCCCCTGCGCCCTGATGGAAAGGTATTTACGCACGATTTTCATCTCTGGCTGATCGATCGTGTTCTGCCCGTAAGTCGATTTACCCGCAGCAAACTAAATACAGATTTGCCGTTACTCTGGTGAGTGAACTGCAATCCGGCCCCTTTTCGCACTGCCTCCGCAATTCCGATATCAAGTGATTCCCCTTGTTTTGGAAAAACGATCTGACCATTCGAAGCGAAAACCATCAGGTGACAGAGAAAGCTGCCGTTCCCGGTTTCGACGGTTACCTTTTCAGCGGCATCCATCATTGTGTTCCTCGGTGGATCAAGATCTGCTCCCGGAACGAAGTGTAAATTTTTCGGTAAGGTTCGCCACCTTTGCAATAAAACCGCTTTTCCGTCGGATCCAACCACGGGGACGTAACCACTTTCTTTCCTCACGACGGACAGCAGTGAAATAGCTCTAGCGCCCACATCATCCCCACTCTCCAAAGTAGGTATGATGACAGCTGTGGCTATCCCACTGGATACGGCTTTTGCACGCGCCTGTCGTAGGTGAGCTTTAATAAGTTCCCGCGCCGATGTGCCCGCTGCATAGGAACTGTCCGTGAAAATCGGGGCAGCTGCAAAAATCAAAATGGATAGTAATGAAATAACCGCCAGCAGCTCTACAAAGGTAAAACCCGTGGACTTATTCGTCCCGAACCTTCTGTATTTTTTCTCTTCTAACTGTCCAGAATGCTTCATCTCAACTCCACCTTGATCGTAGAGAATGCTAAAATCTAACAGTCGAGTAAATAAGAAAACCTTTCCATCGGCACGGTAAGGTTCTGTCTCTTACCTATCTCACAATCAAGATGCAGATCATCATCTCTCTATGGATTGGAAATTCTCTCAGTCTCCCACTACCCCGCGGAGCAGTTAGGAATGAGATGACGGAGAGTAGGGTTCACTCTCAATCTAGGTTTTCCCCGATGACCTGACAGAGCTTTGCGCTCAGAATATTGCAGTTATGAATTCCTTCTAAGACGTTTAACTGGAAGAATTATATATAGGAACACGCGATTGATATCGCAGAACAAATCCTGGTTTCAGTGGAATCCCGTATTCAGAATTGATTGGAACGAAAATGTTCCCGGATCTCCTCCGAAAATCCAGGACACCCCCAAAAAGCGTCGGCGCTGGTATGAGTGGTCGTATAAGAATCGGAGTCCTTCAAAAGAGACCCTTACAGAGCAAAGGATGGCGCCACGCAAGACTAAGAAGGGCGATTACGGAATGCTTCTCATGCAGCACGGCGATGGCACCGCCCACCTCAAGCCCGAGCATTTCCTCGCCACACTTTACGGCAGGCAGAACGAGCCGGACTTCGCGACTGGCTCCTCCCGATGCTGATGAACGGGCAGGTGCGGATGGGTTAAACACCAATGGCAGAGCAGACCTCAGCTGCGGTTCAGGCTTGTTATTGTGAGATTAAAAAAATAAAATTTTGTTTGAAAGACCAATGCCCACACCAACCCAATTGATCGCATGCCTAGGACCAGAAGGAAGCTTTAGTCATGAATTCGCGATGAAGCATTTCGGCGAAGATTACCAGTTTCGCTGTGTTGATGGAGATTTTTCTGAGGTTGTTTCCTTAGTTGGAGAAGGGACATGCTCTTACGCGGTGATTCCTTTTCTGAATTCCAATGGAGTTGATGTCAGACCTGCTCAAATAGCTATCGGGCAAAGCAGGGACTGGATCTGGATCGAGGGTTGTTATTCTCATTTGGTAACCCACAACGTAGTCGTAACTCCACATTTCAAGGAGCTGAAGAAGGTGATATCGAAGGAGCAAGTTTTCCCACAGTGCACGACTTGGCTCCAACAATGGCAAGGGCTTGTCTGCGAGAATGCTCCAAGCACCTCTGCTGCTCTTCGGAATTTATTGAAAGCACCAATAGAGGAACAGAGAGTTTCTGGCGCGATTTGCAACTTATTGGCATATAAGCTCTACGGAGGAAAAATGCTGCATCCAAAAATCGAAAACCCCCGGAACACCACACTTTTTTTAGTGATCGCTAAGGAGAAGGTTCCACGCGATCAAGAACAGGTGCTAATTTGCCTCACCTGCCCGACTGAGCAGTGCTACAAACAGGCAATTTCTGAATTTGCAATAGCCAGGTTTCCACTAAAGTTTTCAAGCTTGAAGGGTGAATTTTCAGAACATATGCCGTGTTTTTTGCAGTTCGAAAATACGGGATCTCCAGACGAATTGGAGTTACTTCTAGCTAAACCCCACCGACATTTGATTGGTGCCTATGCTACGAAAAACAGTTTATCAACTTGCATTGCATCCTTTTTTGACGAAGATTATTGACGGAACTGGCCGACATGATTACTTCGTCGCAGATTTCAAACACACTACCCCATGAGCAATCGTAGCCAATTTTCCCTTGAAGTTGCCCAAATGGGCAAGGTCTGGGTAGCCTCGTTGTCGCTATTCGGGATCTCCGTTATCGGAGCGACTCAAGCAGCAGCGATCGAAGCTGTCATGGAAGCCTTTAAAACACACGCTCTAGCTGGAGATCCCAGCGATTACATTAGAGAGTCGTGCGAAGCCTGTAATTGATGAGTCTAGAATAATTTCTAGCCATAGGCGATAGCAGCTTCTGTGTCTCCGTCGCAGGCAAACAAACCGCGCCTTTGATATTCTCAAACAGAAGTTCTTCGGCGCCGGAGGCCGGGAAAAAGTTGGAGAAAACTACGAGGAATGGGGAATCAAGATGCCTCGATAACTCGCAGTAGAGTCAAAACCTCGAAAGCCTTTTCCGCATCACCATCCGTCAATCCAAGAGTGGGATTAGTGAACACACACTGTCTGCTACCAAGTATCGATTCGATTGCCATTCGTTTCGCCGTCGATCACCACCCATCGCACTACGTCTGGATTTGAATCTAGCCACGCCTTGATTTCCAGCCCCCCGACGGTAGAGAGGAGAAACAGTTGGATCTGTGCGAGTGTCAGCAGTTACATCCAAAGCCAGCGATTCGGGGAAACCGTTTTGCGCTAATTGTCGATTCCAGACGCGATTGGGTGCGGGGAAGGCGAGAACCCCGACCGAGACGAGGTAACCAAAAGGTAACCAGCCAAGAACGGCTATTCCCGCTTCTCACTGGCGCACATCGGGAGATTCACAAAAGCAGGCCTAAATTGCTGCAAGTTCTTTAACTATAAGGGAAAGATGGCGGAGGGGGTGGGATTCGAACCCACGGAACCTTTCGGCTCTCCAGTTTTCAAGACTGGCGCAATCGACCACTCTACCACCCCTCCGTTGGGATGTTCCGTGTGGAATCGGGAACCGATATGCAACGGGATTTGACGCGTTTCAAGTCAAATCCCGTTACTTTGTAATTTTTACCAATCCGTGCCGAGTCCCTTTGCTGCGGCGAGCTCCAAGAGCTCCGGGCGCATTGGCCACTCGTCGCAGCGCTCGCTTACAGCGTGGCGGTTGCTTGCACCTTTTAGCGTCATGCAGCCAGTGTTATCACCGATCTGGCGAATCGACTCCACTTCCTCTACGGTAAAGCGAACGTCTGGCATTTTGCCGAAGGCGCGGATTTTGTCCTCGATGAGGCGGGCATTTTCACCGGCTTCTTGAATAAAGGTCGGGACAACGCACTCGACCGGATTCTGGCTAAGATTCCAGATGCTGGCGAATTCGATCAGACTGAGGTTGTATTTCTCGGCAAGCGGTCGCATTTTCTCGACCTTTTCCATACCACGTTTCACCCAGCCTTCCGGGCGGTAGGTGCGGTGGTCACCCGGCTTGAACACGTGGTCCGGCCCGCCTAGATCGTCGTGGAATACACCGCCATAATCGACAACCCGGGTAAGGACTTTGATGTCTTTCTCGATACAGGTATCAAGCAGCAGATTCGATGGCCATGGCTCAAGGGGATTGAGAATCAGCATCGACCAATCAATCACCTCGCCGAATTTTTCAAAGAAATGCAGAAGATCGAGTGTAAAGCCGTTGGCCGGGCCGGGAGCCATGCCGAGCTGCTTGGTCACGCCAGCCTCCTTCGCGCCAGCCATTGCCTCCCAGAGTGTCCCGGAGGTGTAGCCGATGTTGTCCGGGTTGTGCAGCATGAGTAGATCGAAGTGATCGGTGCCACACCGTTCCAGAGAAAGAGAGGTGGCACGTTTCACAAACTCCTCGTAGCCCTCGGGACCGCGGAGCTCCGGATCTGTGAAGCGCGGATAACCCTGGCTACCTTTGCGTTGACCCTCGTAAAAATCGTGCCCGATCATCCCGACGAGAGCGTATTCCGAGCGGTCTATCCCTTTCAGTGCGACTCCCAGGAGCTCATCCGCTTTTCCATTTCCATACACGTCAGAGGTGACGAAGGTGCGGATACCGGACTCGAATGCCGTTTGTATGCAGCCGATGAAGCGTTCCTCCGAAAGGGTTTCTCCAAAGTGCATGAAGCGGCCTCCGCTCCAGGTTCCGTAGGCTGTATTCGTGATTTCCATAATAAATAATAATTTCTTACGAGTTGTTTCTGCGGGAGCTTCCACTTCGGAAGCCTATTTCCGCAAGTAGGAATCCAAGGCAGAGCAAATGAGGCGAAGATAATGCGAAAACGCGCAATGTGCAGATCACATGGATTCGAATAGTGCGAGCTGGTTGCGGGCGCGAATGAGATTGTGATCCGGATAAGTGGTTTTGAAATAAATGTCTCCGGCCAGATAATCGGCAAGAAAACGGCATGCGAGCTCCAGCGTGATGACTTTTACAGAATCCGGCAGTAGCTCTTTTTCCTTATCTGTGAGGAAACTGGAGGCTGTGGAAAGGTAGCCGGCGGTCAGGGCCTCGTTGAGAGCGGGATCGAGGAAGATCTTGTCGGAATCACTTTCATCTTCATCCGCGCTTGCTGCCGCAGAGCGGACAAGATCGCCAAAATCAAAAAGAGCGAGTCCCGGCATGACGGTATCGAGATCAATCACCACAGGAGCCAGCCCCGGATTGATAGGGAAAAGGATGTTCGAGATTTTTGTGTCGTTGTGGGTGACGCGTAGTGGGAGATCCGCATCGGTGAGGCGATGTGCCAATGATTCGTTGGCGAGGATCTTATCGAGTTCCGCGCGAGCCGCGGTCAGGCGGTTGGCGGGATCCTCCTTTGCCACCTTGATGAGTTTGGCCAGATAGGTCGGCGTATGATGGAAGGCCGGGATCGTTTCATGAAGCCGGGACGCATCCAGATCCACGAGGTCTGCTTGAAACTTCCCGAAGGCGGCCGCGGCACGGAATGCCAGCTCTGGAGAGTTGATTTTCATATACGACTCTGTGTTTTCCAGAAAAGGATAACAGCGCCAGAGCGCACCATCGCTTGTCGTCAGCCAATCCCTGCCGTCCTTTGTGGGGATGAGTGAGAGCTGGGTGCCGGGGTCACCTTGCTTTCCAGAAAGGTGGCTTGTAACGAGCCGGATATTTTCCATGACCTGCCCGGGTTGTTTGAAAACAAACGGATTGATCGCCTGAAGGATGAACCGCTCGCCACCGGCACAGGTCAGCAAATGGGTCGCATTGATCAAGCCTGTGGGAATTTCCTCGTGGGTGGATAAGTGACTGGGCAAGGCAAAACGGGAGGCGATTTCCGGCAGGTTCATGTATCGGTGGGAGAAATGAGTGGTTGAGCGGTGGCGTCGCAAAGCTTAGGCATAGGCAACGATATGAAACGAAAACTTTTCACACGCAGACGCCTTTTGCAGCTAGGTATCGGCGCGGTCGCGGCCGGTGGAGCGACTCTTGGCCACACTTTTTTTGTGGAACCGTTTTGGCTGGAAATAGTGGAGAGAAAGCTGCCTGTGAAGCGTTTGCCTGAGAATCTGAAAGGGAGAACCCTGGTTCAAATCAGCGATATTCATGCGTCAGGAAGAGTGTCCGGGGAATTTCTGCTGGAAAGCTTCAAAAAGGTTTCTGAAATGAAGCCGGACATCGTCGTCTACACAGGGGATTTCGTTACTCTGGATGAAGAGACCGAAAGGCAGATGGAGCGTATTTTCCCTCATTTACCGGTAGGCAGCATGGGCACAGCCGCGATTCTGGGGAACCATGATTATGGGGTGAATTGGCAGGAAGAAGCGTGGGCCCGGAAGATCATTTCCGCATTGGAGGCAAGGAATATTCCTGTCTTGCGCAATCAGGTTCTGGAGATTGCCGGCTTGCAGATCGTGGGAATAGATGATGTCTGGGCAGGAAAATTCCAACCAGAGAAAGCTTTCGCCGAAATGGAAAAGTCCCGGGCAGCTATCGTTCTTTCGCATAATCCCGACACCGTGGATACGGACGGCTGGGGAGATTACAGCGGGTGGATCCTGAGCGGGCACACTCATGGAGGACAATGCAAGCCGCCCTTTTTGCCGCCGCCGTTGCTGCCTGTTCTGAACCGGCGCTACACGGCTGGACATATTCCACTCAACGACGGGCGCGATCTCTATATCAACCGGGCACTGGGCTACCTGCACCAGGTTCGCTTCAACGTGCGTCCGGAAGTGACGGTTTTCGAGCTCTGCTAAATGCCGCGGGCTCCAGCTAATGCCCACTGCGCTCTGCAAAAATCAGGACGCCGCTAGCGGTTTGGAGCGTGGTAATAACCACCACATCGACAGAATTCCCTATCTCCGCCACTGCCTGGTTTACTACGATCATCGTGCCGTCTGGCAAATAGCCGACCGCTTGATGATCTTCTTTTCCCGGCCTGACGAGAGCCACACGGAGCCGGTCGCCCACCCCGACAGTCGGGCGCAACGCGAGATCAAGATCGTGGAGGTTAAGCACCGAAACGCCTTGGAGCTTCGCGACCTTTGTCAAACTATCGTCGAGAGTGAGTAGTCTTGCTCCAAAGAACTTCGCGGTTTCGATAAGCCTTGCGTGCAGCGTCACGGCACCCGGAGAGGTTTTTCCCTCGTGCAGGGATATCTGGATCTCGGGAGAAGCCTGCATCTTTTCCAGGTTTGCCAGGCCTCGCTCAGCCCGCTGCCGCAAACCATTTCCACCCTCGTTTGCCATCGTTTGAATCTCCTCGAGGACAAACTGGGCAACGATCAGGCGGGCGCTCAGAAAGCCCGAGCTGATAAGGCTCGTCACCCGCCCATCCATTACAGTTTCCGCATCGAGCACAATCGGCTGGCCGGAGCTGGCATCCTCACGAAAGCGGACATAGGGAATGATAAACGCGAAGTCGTCACGGTTGCCGCGCAGGGCCAGCACCGTGCCAAGAAAGCCGAGGCTTGCGAAAAGCGTTACATCCAGAGCAAGGCGGAGAGAATTGACCAAGGTCTCGCCATACTCCGTGCGCTCCACCTTATCCCTGAAAGCGAGCTCCAGGAGATTGGAGATATCTACCCGGGTGAGCAGCCACGCACAGAAAAGACCGACACCCAGGCCGAAAGTCGCAGTTGAGAACCCACGCAAGGTGAAGCTCTCCATCGTTTTCTCGATCCCGATGAAAATCACTCCAATTGCCAAGCCCACAAGTAAGCCTGCCGTGAGTGATAACTCAATGGTGGTGCCCTTGGTGCTTAGCGCGATAGCCACGCCCGCAGCCTGGCATACAAGCAGATAGATCAGGCGGGCGACATTGACGGATGGATTGGTCATTGGGGTCTGGTTATGCTCCCAACGGCGAGCCCCCTCGACAAGCTGAAACGGCAAGTAACTCCAGTAAGCCTCCAAATACTCCTCTAACGATCCGATGGGCTGATAGATAATAGAAGCAATCCCGCAGCTACCAATCGTCGCTCTCGCCGGCCGATAGCTTCTCCCGGTATTTTATTAATGAATGGCTCCCGGCCAAAATTAATAAACACTAAGCATCCTGCTCATCCACCGTATCCTTGATGTCCGTAAGCGCAGCAATGAAGTCTCCGAGAATTTCAGCAGGAACCATGATTGTATCCCGGTTTCCATTCACATCTTCTGTGATTTTAACCACCATTCCCCGGGAATTTTGCTTTAAATCCAAAAAGAAGGTTTTTCTATCCGATAAAATCTTTTCCGTATGCAATAAATCACTTTCCACTAGACTAAATTGGTTGTTATTCGCTCCCAGCATTGATCCGTGTGTTTGATTGTCAAACCAATTCCTGAGCCCATATATATGCGTGATTTTCTACCAGCCGATATCCCCGCCCTAGTTCTAGCGCCCATGCAGGATGTGACCGATCTGCCTTTCATGCGTGTGCTCGGTAGGCGGAGTTTGCCGGACTGGTTTGTGACTGAATATTTCCGCGTTCATCCAGACTCAAAATTGAATAAGTATATCCTGAGGTCGATATGTGAAAATGAGACGGACCGCCCCATATTTGCACAAATGATCGGACGGGATATCCCTAATCTTGTGCGCTCGGCAAAGGAGCTCTCCCAATACCCGATCGCGGGAATCGACCTGAATCTCGGTTGCCCGGCTCCTGTGGTTTGCCGTAAGGACGCAGGCGGTGGGTTGTTACGGCAACCGGAAAAAATCCGGGAAATTCTTGGGGCGCTCCGCGAAGCGATTCCGGGGCGTTTCACGGTCAAAACCCGGTTAGGTTATTATGACGCAGAGGAATTCCAGTCTCTACTGGAGATTTTCAGAAGTCATGAAATCGACGGCTTGACGATCCATGGCCGCACTGTGCTGGATCGATACCAGACTCCCGTCAGGCCTCCCGGGGTGAAACTCGCCGTCGATACGATGGCGTGTCCGGTGATTGCCAATGGAAACGTGGTCGATGTGGAAACCGGGCTATCCTTTCATCGTAAAACCAATGCCGCCGGCTTGATGGTGGGCCGTGGAGCTATAAGAAATCCATGGATCTTCGGCCAGCTACAAGCTGCTTTCCGTGGCGAGACATTCAAAACGATCACCCATCAGGATCTATCGGAATACATTGCGGAACTTTCCGAAGAGCTCGCGCGGGAGTCGGTTTCCTATGATCCGGTGCTGCACATTCAGCGGATGAAAAAAACGCTGATTTATATCAGCGAAGGTATTGATCCGGAATTCGAGCACGGAGTGCGCAGGATGAAAACCCAAACCGAATTCCAAGCGCTTTGCGATCAATATCTCAGCAACAAAAATCCGCTACCGATACTTCCTTCCCGTGATTCCAGAATTTTCTGCGGGTTTGGAGATCTGATTGATCACTGAGCAGGTGGTCATTGCCGGACCATTCTACAAAAAACGCGCGAAGTGAAGCCTCACCGCGCGCGTTTTCTGATGAAAATTCCGAAAAACTCCGGGATTAAAGAAGCATGAGAGCCGGGTTCTCGATGAGCTTCTTGACTTCCGCAAGGAAAGTTGCAGCTACGGCTCCATCGACCACACGGTGATCTGCGGAGAGGCCGATGTTCATACGCAAGCCCGGGACAATCTGGCCGTTTTTGACGACTGGCTTCTCAATCGCGCCGCCGACAGACAAGATAGCTGCTTGTGGTGGATTGACGATCGCATCAAAGGACTCGATTCCCCACGCGCCCAGATTGGAAACGGTGATCGTTCCACCGTCGAATTCCGCTGGCTTGAGTTTCTTCTCCTTCGCACGTCCGGCAAAGTCTTTGACGGCACGCGAGATGGCGAGGAGGGATTTGCTTTCAGCCTCTTTGATTACCGGTGTAACAAGGCCGTCTTCCACAGCGATGGCGACAGAAAGACCGACGTGCTTGAACTTGACGATGTGATCACCCGCGAATGACGCGTTGATAGCCGGAACAGTCCCAGCAGCATTGATGGTGGCTTTGAGAATGAAATCGTTGACCGAGTATTTGTTGCCATGGGTTTTCTCGGCTTGGTCGTTGACCTGTTTGCGGAGAGCCATAAGCGGCGCCGCATCAACTTCCACATGGAGGTAGAAGTGCGGAATAGTCGTTTTGGAAGTCAGCAAGCGAGAGGCGATAACTTTACGCATGGAGGAAAGCTCGATGCGCTCGTCCCCTTCTTTGGCAACTGGCTGAATGGCGGCTGCTGGAGCGGCAGCGGCCGGCGTGGATGCGGCGGCGCCCGATGTGCGGGCTTTGACTGCCTCCGAGAGCTTTGCTGCCGCGGTTGCCGCAGGAGAAGGAGATTTCGTCGCCGGGGCGTCGGAAGCAGCCTGCTTGACATCAGCTTCCACGATGCGACCCGCAGGACCTGTGCCGGATACATTGGCGAGATCCACGCCCAATTCGGCGGCGACTTTGCGGGCCAATGGTGAAGATTTTATCCGGCTTCCATCGGAAGACGCAGACGCAGGTGCGGCCGATTCCGAACGGGCTTCCACCCGCTCTTCGGAAGCCTGCTCTTGTGCGGCGGCAGGTTTTTCAGATGTTTCCGCAGCCGGAGCGGAGGATGATGACGAGCCACCGGAAGCAGCACCACTGCTATCGCCATCGAGAACGGCAAGAACACCGCCGATTACTGCTTTATCGCCTTCCTGAACGCGGATTTCTGTAAGTGTGCCTTCATCGAAAGCTTCCATTTCCATGGTGGCCTTGTCGGTTTCGACTTCTGCGAGAATATCGCCGATTTCAACGGTATCTCCGACTTGTTTGTGCCATTTGATGAGGGTGCCCTCGGTCATTGTGTCCGAGAGCTTGGGCATTTCGATGTTTACTGACATGATATGGGAAAAAGGTGGTTCTACGGGGAGAGAATGGGAGATGAGCCGGGGATTTCCAGCCCTTTTTGCAATATAGGGAAAACAATAAGGCGCGGAGGGCATGAGCCGTCCGCGCCTGAGAGTAAAGAATATGAAGCAGCCGCTTTATTCAGCGAGCTTTCTCATGGTTGGAACGAGGCCGATGTTCGGGCTGCCAACAGGGCCTTGGGCAGTCGCCATTTTAAGGAAAGCGTCGGAACTGGTGCCACAGCAGTCTTTCTTCGGGCAGTAATAGCGCACGCACTGGTTGCAACGGACGCGGACTTTCTTGGTCACCGTCTTATAGCGCGGAACCTTTTTTTCGATGGTCTGAACCATCCCGCCTTTTCCGCTTTTGGAATCGCCGGGAGTATAGACTTCCTCCACTACAGTGTCATAGCCACAGGTTTTTACCTGCTTGGTCTCAGTGCGATAACCAGCTGTGGAGCTAGGCATGCCGAACATGGAGCAGCATGAGGAGAACCCGAGGGAAAGGGCAACAAGGGTCAGGAGGCTAAGGAGTTTTTTCATCAGTGTGTGTTTTTAATTTGATCGGTATTAGAATAAGCAGCAGCAGGAGGCAGCGGCAAATGAGGCAATGGTCAGGATGGCTAGTGTGGCTATGCGTCGCAACATGATTACAGACTATGAAAAGGTCCGGCCTTGGCAATAGAATTTTATACCGAAGCCTATGGAAATGCTTGGTTACGCGCTGGACTGGGAGCGTCCCGTCATACATTTTTTAAAAAATGACGGATGAGGAATGGATGGAGCTGGCCTTGGCAGAGGCATGGAAAGGCGTGGGTAAAACTGCTCCCAATCCACCCGTGGGGGCGGTGATCGTAAAAGAAGGCATTTTGCTCGGTGCGGGGTGGCATCGTAAAGCCGGCCTTCCGCACGCCGAGGTCGAGGCCATATCCGATGCCACCGCAAAACATGGTAAAGCCGCGCTCCGGGGGGCGACAGCCTACGTCACTTTGGAGCCATGTTCCACGGTCGGGCGCACCCCTGCCTGCACTTCCGGGCTTATCGATGCCGGCATCTCACGCGTGGTCTATGCTTGTGAGGATCCTAATCCCGCACATGCGGGGGCTGCCGATGGAGTGCTGCGCGCGGCAGGGATCCGGGTAACCTCCGGCATTCTCAGGGAGAAATGCGAAATTGTCCTCAGGCCGTTTTCCAAGGTCCAGCGCTACGGATTGCCCTGGGTGATGTGGAAATGTGCGATGTCACTCGACGGAAAAATCACCCGTCCCGAGGGAGAAGGCCAATGGTTGAGCGGTGAGGAATCCCGCGCAGACGTCCAGAGACTAAGAAGCGGCGTGGACGCGATCCTCACCAGCGGCCAAACCGTCAGACGCGATAATCCGGCGCTCACCATCCGGCAGCCAGAGCTGCTGGAAGGGCGCGACCAGCCCTGGCGGGTGGTGGTGACCGATCAACCGGAAACCATGCCAGCGCACGCCCCCCTTTTTTCCGATCAATGGAAACAACGGACATTGATCCGGAGCCGTGCGGATCGGGAAGGCATGCTCCGCAGGTTGGTTACCGAGCAGGGGGTGATGTCTGTTATGCTGGAGGCCGGAGGGAAGTTCTCGGCATCGATGTTTTATGCAGGATTGGTCGATGAGGTGGTCATTTATTATGCGCCAATGCTATGTGGGGGGACGATTCCCGCCTTGGCTGGCGAGAGTTTTCCGAAATCCATTGCCGTTACCGATATTACCATCGAGAGCTTTGGCAGCGATTTCAGATTACGCGGATTGGTTAAAAAATAGAGGAATGATATGAGTGAAACTTTTTTTAAAATAAAGCATGCCAATGTATGGCGAGGCGATGTGCTGGCACTGCGGGATCTTTCCCTCTCCCTGGCCACAGATCAAAGCGTGGCGATCCTAGGTGCGAATGGCGCGGGAAAAAGCAGCCTTCTCAAGCTAATGACCGGAGAAGTGCGGGCGGAGGCCAGGCCGCAAACCTCCTGCGAACTCTTCGGCGAGCGCCAGTGGAACCTGGAAGAGCTAAGGCATCGGATCGGGCTCGTGATGCCCGAAGAGGTCGCGCGCTTTCTGCCGGATGAAATCGCCGCAGATGTGGTGCTTTCGGCCTTCCGTGGCGCCTATGGGCGGACTGGTGACATGCGTTTCAAAGCTGCGGAGAAGGCACGCGCGTCCCAGGCAATGGAAGACGTGGGAGTCACCGAGCTTGCAGGCCGATGCTTCGGCCAACTCTCTTCCGGGGAGAAACGGCGGTTCCTGATCGCTCGTTCCCTGGTTCACAGCCCGGAAGTTCTCGTTCTTGATGAGCCATCGACGGCGCTCGATTTTGCGGCAAGGCTGGCCATGCTTGAGCGCCTCCGGACCGTCGCACAAGGCTCGGGCACGATCGTTCTCGTGACACACGACCCGGGCGAAATCATGCCGGAGATTGAGCGGGTCATTCTTCTGCGGGCCGGCGAAATCATTGCAGACGGGCCGAAGCGACAGGTGCTGAAATCCGATGTGCTCAGCGAGCTCTATGGGATGAAACTCCGCCTCACTTGGTCGAAGGGCTGGGGCATCGTGCGCCCGGCTTGATCTACTCCGGGATTCCGGAATTTTTCCGTTTCTTATCAGGAACGGGATCGTAGCCATGTGTGCCCCACGGATGGCAGCGCAATAGGCGCCTCAATGTGAGCCAGCTACCCCGGACTGCCCCGTGGATTCTGATCGCTTCGATGCCATAGTGGCTACAGGTCGGATCATGCCGGCAGACCCCGTGGCCACCACTCGCCATTCTCAACCAAGGTGAAATAGCGAGCTGGTAGAAGCGGATCAGCTTTGTCAAAAGCCAAGACACGGGATTCGGGATTTAGCGGAAAAGGAGCACAGGCACCTGGCACGTGCGGATGAGTGTTGTCGTAGTGCTTCCGAGCAGCATCTGGCGGACGCGGGAGTGCCCGTAGGCACCCATCACCAATAGATCGCTGGCGGTATCCTTTACTTTGGAGGAAATCAACTCATCGGGATCTCCGGGCAGCAGCTCTGCGGTTAAAGAAAAGCCGGAGCCTCTTAATGCATCCACTGCCGTATCCAGAGAACGGGAGATTTCGGAATCCGGCTTTCCGATTGCCAGGATATGGCATTCCGCATCTTTCAATAGTGGCTGTGTGCCCAGGAAATGCACCGCCTTCAAAGCGCTCGGCCCACCATCAAAAGCGATGAGAAACCGTTTTACCGGACGGAATTCCCGCGCGGCGACCAGGACGGGAATATTTACCGTGCGGACTACCCGCTCCAGATTGCTACCTAGATGACCCTTGGCAAAATCCGCATGCTCGCCTCTTTTTCCGATGACTACCAGATCCACTTCCTTCTCGAACCCGACGACAGAGTCCACCAGAGAACCGTGCTCATGACTCGTCATGACCGTATACCCCTCCAGCTGCCTTCCCGCATCTTCCAAAATTGCTTTGCCGCGCAACCGGGCCACCCGGGCATGGGATTCGTCCAGACGCGCTAGTTCTTCCAAAAGCTCCGCATTGGCATGGAACCCGATGTTCCCGCTCAGGTCATGATTGGCAGGTGTTTCATCACGCTCGATGACATGCAGGACCCGGATTGAGCCACCCAGGCGGGAAGCAGCCCATGCGGCATGTTGATAAATGCTTGGCGCGTAGAGGGAGCCATCGGTGCAGGCGAGAATATTGGGCATGATAATAGCGGATTGGGAAAAAATTGGGGACGGAGGGTTTTTCAGTGATCAAGCATACGCTCAAGAGCGCCCGGCTTATCGTGCGTGCCGAGCTTGCCGACAATGGTAGCACTTGCTTCGTTCATACCAAGGATTTCCACTTCAGTGCCTTCACGACGGTATTTCAGAACCACTTTGTCGAGAGCGCCGACCGATGTCAGATCCCAGAAATGCGCATGGGAAACGTCGATCACAATCTTCGAGAGCACCTCCTTGAAGTCGAAGGCAGCTGCGAAAGTATCGGCGGAGGCGAAGAAAATTTGCCCGCGGACCGTGTAGGTCCGGGTATCGCCGGAGAGCTCGCTGGAGATCCCGAAGACCTGCGATACCTTATGTGCGAAGAAAATGCCGCTGAGGAGAACTCCCACACCCACGCCAATCGCAAGGTTGTGTGTGCCGACCACGGTGCCGACTGTTGCAAGCATCACAATGCTGGTCATTTTCGGCTGGATCTTGAGGTTTTTGAAGGTCGCCCAATTGAACGTTCCGATGGAAACCATGATCATCACCGCCACCAGAGCCGCCATCGGGATGTTTCCGACCTGGGTATTCATGACAAGCAACAGGACAAGCAGCACAACCCCTGAGGTAAGCGTGGAGAGCCTCCCGCGTCCGCCGGATTTCACGTTGATGACAGACTGGCCGATCATCGCACAGCCGGCAATGCCACCGAAGAGACTCGACGCGATGTTTGCGATACCTTGACCGCGGGCTTCCTTGTTTTTATCACTGGGCGTATCGGTGAACTCATCCAGGATCTGGGCGGTCATCAGAGATTCCAGAAGTCCGACCACTGAGAAGCTCAGGGATACCGGAAGAATGATCCAAAGCGTTTCCAGGGTGAGAGGAAGGAGCTTCCAGTTCTCGAAATCAAGATACGGCAAACCGGTCGGGAGAATGCCGAGGTCTTTCACCCGGCGGACATCCATTTCGAAAAAATTCGCGATGATGGAAATTACGATGATCGCAATCAACGGGGAAGGGACTGCTTTCGTGATGAGAGGGAAGAGATAAATGATCGCCAGACCTCCGGCAACCAGCGGAAAGGTAATCCACGCCCCCATACTCCCCGCGAGAAGAAGCTCCTGCGCCTGGGTAATCATATAAAGGATCGCCAGAGCATTGACGAAGCCAGTCATCACGGAGGCCGAAACAAACCGCATAACGCCCGCCACATTCACAAACCCCAGAATGAGCTGGATGACGCCTGTGAGCATTGATGCCGCCAACAAGTAGGAGAGCCCGTGTTCGCTCACCAGATTTCCCACCAGAAGTGCAATCGCTCCGGTGGAAGCGGAGATCATCGCGGGCCGCCCGCCGACGAAAGCAATGGTAACGGCGATCACCACCGAGGCGTAAAGGCAAACCTGCGGATCAACCTTTGCGATGACAGAGAAAGCGATCGATTCCGGAATCAGGGCGAGAGCAACTACGAGACCCGCAAGAAGATCAGCGCGGATATTCGAAAACCATGAGGCAGGGAGACGTGTGAACATAAAATGACGAAGGTAAAAGGAAGGCGACCCAGAGAGGAAAGCGCGCACCCTTTGGGCTACAGCCTCGAAGAGCAAGCGATTTTTATGCCGAAGGCACGGGGTTGACCCGCAGGCGGGAGGTTGCTAGCTTCCGCGCCCGCCATGAGTGCCGCCCCTAATTACAAAGATACGCTGACCCTTCCGCAGACGAGTTTTCCGATGCGCGGAGACCTTGTGAAAAACGAGCCTCAGCGCCTCGATATTTGGGAGAAATCCGGTTTGTATCAAAAAATTGTCTCCGCTCGCAAAGCCGCTGGAGCTCCGGATTTCATCCTTCACGACGGCCCTCCTTTCGCCAACGGCGATGTTCACATGGGCACCGCTCTCAATAAATTGCTGAAGGACATGGTCGTGAAATCCAAGACCATGGCCGGATTCCATGCCCCTTTCGTCCCTGGCTGGGACTGCCACGGCCTGCCGATCGAATTCAAAGTGGTGAAACAAGCCGCAGGTCTTGAGCCAGGAGAAATCCGCCGCCGCTGCACGGAATTTGCCGCCGGTTTCATCGATATCCAGCGCAAATCCTTCCGCCGCCTGGGAGTTTTCGGAGACTGGGAAAACCCTTATCTCACGATGGATCCTGCCTATGAGGCAAACATCCTCCGGGTTTTCGCAAAACTGGTGGAAAACGGCGCGATCTATCAATCAAAGAAGCCAGTCCAATGGTCCTACGGCGCCCAAACCGCACTCGCCGAGGCGGAAGTGGAATACGCGGATAAAACCAGCCCCGCCATCTTCGTGAAGTTCCCCATCGTCTCCGGGCAGTATGCGGGAAAAGCCAATATGGCGATCTGGACGACGACTCCGTGGACCCTGCCCGCCAACCTCGGCATCGCCCTACATCCGGAGTTCACTTATCTCATCGGAAAGTTCTCCAATGGAGAAAACGAAGAAAACTTTGTCATCGTGCGAGAGCTCCTGGAAACTTTTGCGGAGAAAACCGGCTACGCCCTGAAGGAAACACTCTCGGAAGTCAAAGGCAGGGATCTCGAAGGCGCTGAAGCGCAGCACCCTTTCCTCCCCCGCACCTCCAAGGTAATCCTGGCCAATTTCGTCACGACAGATACAGGAACAGGCGCCGTTCACATCGCTCCCGGTCACGGCGCGGACGACTATGTCGCAGGCCAGCAGAACGGGCTTGGCGTGCTATCCCCGGTGGACGATGAAGGTCATTTCACCGAAGAAGTCGGACTGCCGGAGCTGATCGGGAAACACGTTTTCAAATCCAACAACCGCATTATCGAAATACTTTCGGAAAGCGAGCACCTCCTCGGACAGGAAGAATACCGCCACTCTTATCCACATTGCTGGCGCTCCAAAACGCCGATCATCTTCCGTGCCGTGGAGCAGTTCTTTATCTCGCTCGACAATCTCCGTGGCGAGGCACTGACCGAGATCGATAAGGCAAAATGGATGCCCGCCTGGGGCAGGAACCGGATTTATGGAACCGTCGAATCCCGCCCGGACTGGTGCATCTCACGCCAGCGCACATGGGGCGTGCCACTTCCGGTTTTCTTCGATGCTGATAACAAGGCGGTCCTCTCTGCGGAGCTCGCCCTGAAAGTCGCCGATCTCGTGGAAAAAGAAGGAACCAATGTCTGGTTTGAGACTCCGGACGAAGAACTCACGGCAAAGCTCGGCCTTCCTTCGGGATTGAAAAAAGGCAAGGACACTCTGGATGTCTGGATTGATTCCGGCTGTTCCCATGCCGCCGTGCTCGATACCCATCCAGAGCTCCATTCTCCCGCCGATCTATATCTGGAGGCGACCGATCAGCACCGTGGCTGGTTCCAGAGCTCCCTGATGCTCTCTACCGCTTTCCGAGGTCACGCTCCATACAAGACAGTGATGACCCACGGCTTCGTGGTCGATAAGGACAAGAAGAAGCTCTCAAAATCAGAAGCGGAAAAAGCGGGTAAGCCGATCGATGCTGCCCACTTCTACAACCAATACGGCGCGGATATCGTCCGGCTTTGGGCGTCCAGCGTGGATTGGCAGAATGAGGTCCCCTTTGGTGAGGAACTTTTCAAACAGGTTGCGGAGCCATATCGCCGCCTGCGCAACACGCTGCGTATTCTTCTGGGAAATCTGGACGGCTTTTCTCCGGATAGCTCCGCATCCTACCAATACACCTTACTTGATACATGGATTCTCGAAAGACTCCACGAGGTGGTCAATGAATGCACCAAAGCCTACGAAGCCTTCGAATTCCGCAAGGTATTCAACGCGATCAATCAATTCTGCACTGCGGATCTTTCCGCGATCTATGTCGATGCATTGAAAGACCGCATGTATTGTGATGCGCCGGACTCCCCTCGCCGCCTGGCATCCCAAGCAGCGATGCACGAGGTATTCAGCAGCATTTCCCGTCTACTTGCACCGATCCTCGCTTACACCGCGGACGAGGCCTGGGAACACGCGGCCTTCACTGAAGGAAGTGTGCACGAACAGGATTTCCCCGTCGCCAACCCGGCATTTGCACCGGGACAGGTCAGCAAGGACGTGGAGCGCCTCTTCCAGATCAAAGCAGTGATGCAAGGCGCGATCGAAGCGAAAATCCAGGCCAAGGAATTCACCCGTAACAATGAAGCCGCTGTCGAACTAACGCTTCCCTCCGCGGATGCCAACCTCCTGGAGAAGCTCAACGATAGGGATTTCGCCACAGAGTTTTTCATCATCGCGGAGCTGGCTGTGAAAGAAGGCGAAGAACTCAGTGCGACAGCAGAAAAGACCGGGCTTCCGCTTTGCCCACGTTGTCGCAAGCACGAGCCTGTCCTGGAATCGGGTCTCTGCCAACGTTGTGACGATGTGATCTCGAAGTAGTCTGGATCGCCTTTCCTAGAGAAATCTATAAATAGAGAAAGCCGTGCAGTGGATCCACCGCACGGCTTTTTTTTGAGAAACGATCAATCGGACGGGCTACTTCCTTCTACGCCGTGCGAGAAGGCCAAGCGAGCCGAGTCCGACCAGACAAAGACTGCTAGGCTCTGGAACGGAAACCGAAACATTATCGATCAAAATTTGATTGGCTGGATTACCAGCAGTCGAGCTCAGCCAGAAATTGAATCCTGAAATTCCAGTGGAACCTGCCGTCCCGCCAAGATTCATCGCCGCATCGTTGAGCTTGTTTGTGCCATTGACAAAAACATCGACCGTCCCGGTGGCGAGAGTGGATGAAATCGAGCCAAAATCATACGAAAAGGAGCCTCCGCTCAGGTTCGCGACGATATCGAAGTGCACTACTTGATCGAAATTGAAATCCGTGCCTTCCTGAAGACCGGTGGTGTTTCCGATGTCGATATAGCGCAGACTGGAAGATGTATTGCTACCTACGGTTCCGTTTACGTCCCCTTCAGCGACGATTCGCAGATATCCATCGGCAGTCCAGTCGCCCGTGCCGAAATAGGCATCGAACGATAACATCGCCACACCCGCCAGAGGATCGGGTTGAGTATTGCCCAGGAAGTTGAATCCGCCGGAGGTGCGGGAATATTGGTAATATTTATTGCCTGCTCCGAAGGCCGAAGAGGTGTTCTGGATAGAACCTACGGAGGTATTAGACGCAGCGGAATCAGTCCATGGCACACCTGTCGCTGTGTTCAATGTATTGATTGCCGCGCCCACCGTGCCGCCCTCAAAGTTCTCCGTATAGATCGGAACTAGGCTAACCGCACTTGCGGATTGGGAAATAACGAAACACACACCGAGTGAGAGCAGGGCTCCTTTTGCTTTTGTTTTCATAATTTTTTGAAATATTTGGCTAATTTGATATATCTCCAAACAGGCCATACACTATCAGTCCCCAAGACACGGAAACATCGTCATTCTTATTAAAAACTTGTCTGATATTATCCTTGGGAGAGCGGAAGTCCCAGCTGGGCAATCTCGCTTCCGGCGCATAGCACTTCACTGGCACCGGATTTCTCAAAACGGTTTACTCCACAATTTCTCGAAGGATGAGCTGCCCCGGATAAATCGCTGGCTTGACGAAAGGCACGGGACGGGACGATGTTTAGAACATGGCATGGAGGCTAGACGATGCAATTGAGCACGGGTTGATCGACAACACTGTGGAAGGCATCACCACAGGCAAAATCTGGTTGGCGGGCCGGGACGAGCCGCTAATCCTATCACTGAATGGAGATTGCTGGCGGGATCTTGCCGGAAGTGTTTTGGAGTTTGAAAATCCCACCCCTAGGTTCAGCGCCGAGGCCAATGCGCTGGATACCGAGCAGACTGGAATCATCGGCGATATAACTGCTTCGCGAAAAGCGCGGATTCCTTCCATCTCCGATGCCGAAATATCAGAATACCACCGTAGCGGAAAGGAAGTCCCCTGCCAGTGGCGAAACACGCTATATCTGGAATGGTTCAGTGAGATCAACGGCAGAGTCCTGGTCGAGGCAGTCGGCTACAAGATGGAAGTTTCCGAGCGGGAATGGGACATGGATGAGGATGCGGAAGAGGCTCAGAAACTCGCCAATCTCAGCACGATGCGGGACTTCATGGCTCAGGTCATCAGCCGAATGACGCCGGAGGATGACGGGCCAAACCCTGGTTCCACAACGGTGAAAGGCGAGCTCAACGAGTTCGAATGGGAAGAACGACTGAAGGAGTCTGACAGGCTCACTGATGCGTATCAGGAAGTTTTGGAGAAATATTTGGAAGATCCGGATAGCGAACAGAAAGAAGCCTTTGTGATGGGATGGGACGCCCTGCTCGGGGCAATGGCGGAGCGCGATGAAAATGGCGAGGATTTCGATGCGGAGTTTGAATTCGAGGAAACTGATTTCTCCAACGACTGGCAATCTGCTGACGATGACGAAGAGGTGGATGACAGCTGGCTGGAGGAATCCCATCCTTTGCAAATCAAAGCCCGCGAAGTCGCAATCAGAGCCTTCGATATTGTAAGTCGTGACGAGGATCCTGAAAGCCCTTCCCAGCGGCTCGTTTCGAATGTCATGCAAGTAAGCGCGAAGCTTGCCGGAGTGCTCCATGGGCGCGGCAGCGGCTACGAGCCGGAGGCAGGCTTTACCCTGGCAGTCCTCAAGCGCTGCCTTAACTGGATCAATGAGGCGGTAGGTGCTTGCAACGACCTCACGGAAGATGAATCGGATAGCGATCAACTGGCGGCATTGAATCATCTGAAAGCAGACATTTTCGAGATCCGGGACGGCATTATCGTGCTCCGTAAAGAGCTAAAGCAAAGTTGACAACTCCTGTCGGCCACAGACATTCTTTCCCTATGAAACTGATTCTACTCAGCATCGCTGTCATTACTGCTTTCACCTCATGCAACACCACCATCGGTCTTGGCCGGGATATGCGGATCTTGGGAGAGAATATGGAAAAATCCGCAGAACAGCAATACAGTGGCGGATCCGCGGACACATCCGGTGCGCCCGTTTACTAACAAACAGCTTCAATAGCCACGCCAGAAAGCCAATGCGCAGATCAGCGTGGCCAAGCCATACGCCAGGCCTCCGAAGGAAAGTATACGCCAGCGAGACTGATCCGCTGTAGCCCAGGTGACCGCATCACGGAAAAGGTATGGCATCCCTACCCAAAAAAGTGATTTCGTAAGTAACGCGTAGGCAAATATCGGGATCAGAAGACGGCTCGCGGGATCTTTGAGAAAAGCTGAAGCGAGCAACGGCGCGGCAACCATCAGACCGAGCAAGCCAAGCGCTCTTACCGCAAGGAAATCTCGCACGCTAATCGAGACTGCGACCAATGCCGCTGGCACGAGCAGACGCAGAAGCGGCTTGGCATTGTTGAACTCGCCGAGATCCATTTGCAATGCGCTTAGCTTACCCATGTTATCGGGAGCCACCAGCAACCAGAACCATGCGAGTCCGATACCGAGGATGATCTGACCCGCCAAAGGATTCCGGGGAAACTTTTTCAGCCATCCCTGGACGAGCGCCGGACGGGCGATCATCAGTGCGTGCGAGCCAATGAGCCAAAGGGCTAGAATGATGCCGGCGGTGAAGAGCGGAATCTGCTCATAAGGGTGACGTGCGTCCATGCGGCACAGGGATTAGAGCCGGAGAGCACGTTATTCAAGCGGTATCTACTTTCCGGTTTATTTGAAACCCTTCGTTTCTCCCATCCTCCGGCGGCTCTTTGGCTTTCATTCGCCCTCCGGTTTATTTGAAACCCTTCGTTTCTCCCATCCTCCGGCGGCTCTTTGGCTTTCATTCGCCCTCCGGTTTCCGGAATTGTGCGGCCTGCACCTCCGCCTGGGCCTTCCAGCGAGGCTTTGTCTTTTCACTCTCCGGCGCCGGCCAACCTTCGCGCTGGGAGCCGCGCACTCCGTCCTCGGATTCGGTCTGATCATGGAAAAGATGAACCCGGGTATCATAGGGCATATCGATTTTCGCTTCATCCAGGGCTTTTTTCACAGCCATGATAACTCTTGAATGAGTGTGTGAGACATTCGTCCTCCGGCTATCGGTCCACCAACGGCCCCGCACCGTTACCCAGCTGGCGGCAAGATCCCATGGCAGAGCCTCCGGCTCGGGATCGCTTTCGACACCCTCTACGGAAAGCAGAGTTTTCCTTATCACCTCGCATGCTCGCTCCACGTCGTCCCCGTAGCCAATGCCGATATCGTATTCCGAGCGTCGTTTCTCATGCGCTGTGCGGACGAGAACCGCGTTCGTGTAAATATCGCTGTTTGGCACGACGATGCGCTGCCCGTCATAGGTTTTGATAATCGTCGCACGGGTCTCTATGCGCTCCACGGTGCCCTCGTGGCCATTCACGGAAATCTGATCGTTCACCTGAAACGGCTGGCGTAGCAAAATCAACAAACCGGCGAGCCAGTTTTGTAGAATATCCTTGAAGGCAAAGCCGATTGCCACGGAGCTCACACCCAATCCGGCAATAAGATCCCCGGGCTTCAGTGAAGGAATCACAATCGTCGCACAGAGCAAAAAGCCGACGACGAGGATCATCCATTTCAAAAGCCCCCCAAGCACCTCTCCTAGATTCTCCCGATCGTGCCTGTCGAACTGCTTGTGGACAATGGATTTTACCAGCCTCGCCACGAACCAGAGAATCGCGAACAATACCAACGCCACAATGAGATTTGGCAGCAACCGCATAAATCCATCCAGCCAGCTATCCACTCTCTCCAACGCACTTCCGGGATTTAAATCGATTTTCTGGGGAACATCTTTTGGAGGCGGAGGGGTCTGGGCAAGCATTCGCCAGTATACCCCGATTTCATCAAAGCCTCAAACTCTCAGTCCCTGATCACTCCGGGAGCGTAAAAACTTCTGAAAGTCTTCAGGGTCCTGCTTTGTCCTTGCCCATGGCAAATTTACAGTTTGCCAGATCACAGAAGAGAGATAAATCGGGGTTGTCGTGATGGCCTCCCGTAGGTAGGATTTCAAACCGTCCTCACTCCACACCAAACTTCCAATTCAGACAAACTCCATGGGCATTTTCAGTAAACCCCTTCTCCGTAGCCAGCAAAAGCGCGATGACATGCCCGAGGGCCTGTGGTCGAAATGCCCGGACTGCGGGGCGATGGTTCATACCCTTGAGCTAAAGCAGAACCTACAGGTCTGCCCGAATTGCTCCCACCACTTTCTTCTCGATTCAATGGACAGGGTGTTCCTCCTCGCGGATCCGGGAACCTTTGAGGAAACCGAGGCAGAGCTCTTCTCCGCCAATCCACTGGCCTTCAAGGGTTATGAGGAAAAGATCCAGGGCCTTCGCAACAAAACGAAGATGAATGATGCCGTCGTTACCGGGAAACTCAGCATTGCCGGAAAGCCAGCCATGATTGCCGTGATGGATTTCAAGTTCTTCGCTGGCTCCATGGGCTCTGTGGTAGGGGAAAAAATCACCCGCGCGATCGAAACCGCCATCGCGGAAAAACGCGGAATGATTATTGTCTCCGCCTCCTCTGGTGCGCGGATGCAGGAAGGCATGCTTTCCCTCATGCAGATGGCGAAGACCTGCGGCGCACTTGCAAGGTTAGCAGAAGCGAATCTTCCATATATTTCAGTGCTCACCCATCCCACCACGGGTGGCGTCACAGCCTCCTTCGCGACCATCGGTGACATCAATATCGCGGAGCCGAAATGCATGATTGGTTTTGCAGGACCTCGTGTGGTCAAGGAAACCACTCACCAGAATCTGCCACCAGGCTTCCAGACCGCGGAATTCATGCTGGAGCACGGCCTTATCGACGCCATCGTGCCAAGGCATCAAATGCGTGACCGCCTTGGCAAGTTGCTCAATTTCATGATGAAATAAGAGCGTCCGGCGCAAGACAGGTTTCTCTACAAAAACAGCCCGCTGGATTCCAGCGGGCTGTTTCATTTTAGATGATGCCGGTTTCCCGGTGAAAGATTCCCTTTTGTGGATCACTGGACGCTCTCTGCGAGGCCCGTCTCTTCGATCCATTTTTTCCCTTCCGGAGAGTCCCGGAAAAGCACCACGGGAACATTACGCGTGCCTACACGAGTGCCGCGACGCACTTCCTTGCGCGTAATGATGATGAGCTCATCACATTGACTGAAAGCATAGGGAATATTGCCGCTCGACATGGAGAACATCCCTTGCAAATCCAACTCCGCCATCGCTTGAAGACAGTTTTGGATACGCTCACCGGAAAGCTTCGAGAAAGCCTCATCAATGGGCACCAGGGCAAGAGATGGCTCCTTGCGGCGGGTTTCATGACGGTTGTAGGCATGTAGATAACTTGCAAGAATCGCGACGAAATAGGGGCTCTGGTTCTCACCGCCGCTCATTTTTCCACTTTGTTTATCGACGCTGACATGCTTCCCGTCCGGATCACGGACATCGGTGACAAGGAGGTCGTAATCGAAATACTGCCGGTAATCCAAGAGCCTTGCAGCTTCCGGGCTATTGGCATTTTTCACCAGTGTTGTCAGGAAAAGCTCAAGGGCATCCTTCAGCTCTCCATCCATATGGGAGTAGAAAAGCTCATCCTCGTGATGGAGAGAATTCAGATCGATCAGAGAGCGGTAGATATTGAAATCAGGATTCGGGCGGCGATCAATCTTGTATCGGTCGTGGCCGATCGGTCGCTTGAGCTGCTGATTGAGAAGCGAGATGATGTTCTCCACATTCTTGATCGCCTGCTGCATGCGGCTGAGCACCTGGGTGCGGAAAAGCGACTCCCAACGTTTCCGCTCATTGGCGGATTTTTTCTCAAATTTCGGAATATCCGCATCCTCGATAAGTGCCAGAATCCGCTCGTAAGGTGCGGTATCCGTGCCGTCCTCGGGAAGGTCATCAAACTTCGGATGGAAGGTTTTTTTGAACTCCATCATCGCCACCTTGAGATCACCGATGGTTTGGGTGGCCATCAATTCAGCCGCTGCCGCCGCCTTGGAGAACTCCCTGGCACGGACATCCGCCGCAGGAGTGTATTCCTCCGCCTCCGCTTTCCAGGCCACATAGCGCTCATGGTGCTTATGGATATCGATTCGCAGCTTCGCCCGGGAAAATTCATCTTCCCGGCGGGAAGCATCTTCCGTGCGTGCTTTGAGTTCTTCCTCCGCCTGCTTGATTTCCTTGTGACCGCCTTTCCGGAGAATCTCTTTCTCCTCCACCGCCCACGAGGCCATTTGCTCTTTGAGTATATCGATTTTCTCCTCCAATGAGGCAAGCTCATCGGTGGAAATCGCGTGCAGCTGGGCCATGAGCTCTTCCTGATCCGCTTGCTTGCGGGGTAGGTCTTCCACCCGGATCAATTCCCGCGAAACTTCCGAGTGATCTGGAATCGCCTGCTCGCGGGCAGCCAGCAAGCGCTCGACTTCCCGCTCCAGCGGCTCCAGCCGGCGGAGCTTTGCGTCTATCTTGTCCAGGCGCGCGCGCTTGATTTCCAGCTGACGTTTCAAGCCGTTTTCACCGATGAACGGAACTCCATCGTAGGGGAAAGGACGGGAGATGATTCCGCCGCGTTTCATCAATCCATCGGCACGAATCGCAAACGGAGCTTCCGACATCCCATCAAGATCATCGGCACGTAGAATATGGCCAAACTCCCGATCGATATACGCACGGGCGATAGGATCGCTGGTTTCAAAGATATCCGCGAAGGAGTTTTTGATCCGATCGGTCTTTCCTGAAAGCAACTGATCCGGATCCACCAGGCTCTGTGGGCCGGCTTCGGCCATGTCACGCTCGCTGATCTGATCCAGGATTTTCGCCGCTTGTTCCTGATGCTGCGGCGGCACCACGACCGCGAATTTTTCAGAAAATGAAACCTCGGCCGCCGGACGCCAAGTTTCGTCTTTGATCTCGCAGAGCTCGCGCAAGGCACGCGGCTCGGCCTCCCCCGGAAGCTGCGGTAGCGCCTCGCGCAATGCGGTGAGGAATGGTTGTGAAACCGGTGGCAGGCCACGTCTCAAAGACTCGATCTGGCTTTCCAATTTCGTTCTTTCCTCACGCAAGTCCCGTAAATCCTCAGAGTCCTCGCGGAAACGATCGCGCAGCTGTCGGCAGAGCTTGTCTGCGGCATCCGCAAGCATGGAAAGACTGTGGGAGGTTTCCTCGCGTTCACAGGAATCGAGCACTCCGATTGCCTCTTCCATTGCCGTTGTGAAAACTTTCGGCTCCACCGGTGCTTTCGCCATTTCCTCTATCCAGCTCCGCGCGGACTTCAAACGCGCGGAAATACCGCTTTCGATCCTGCTGGCAATCGCCCGCAGCCGATCGATGTCTTCCTCCAGCTTACGCGTGCGCACGGCAAGATCGTTGTAAAGCCGCCCTTCGCTGGACTCGTTGAGCAATGCGCTGAGCTGGTCGCGCTGGGCTTCGGCATTTCCCAGAAGGCCGGAAAGCTCTTGGAGGCGGGCCTCGTCTTCCGCGAATTCATCCTGCAGCCGCTGCAGGTGTGCGCTGTGCTGCTCCACGGTTTCCTGGGCATGGCTATGGTGATTTTCGGCAGCGAGATAGCTCGCCACTTCTCCATCCCGCTGTGCCTCATGCAAGGTGGAGGCAAGCTTTCTAATCACCAGCAATCGATCCAGCTGGGCGCGCAATTCCCGTAGCTCCCGCTCGTAGGACTCGAAGTCGCGAAAGCTCGAAATCACATCATCGACAGGCACAGCCTCGCCCGGCAGAACGAATTGACGGCAGAAATCATCGAAGCTTTTTAGATTGGTGAACGACATCGCGCTCGGCAACAGGCGCTCGAGAACTTCTTTGTTGAAATTCAAGTGACTCGCATTCGCCATATCGCGGAGATACTCGCGGGAGGAGGTAAAGAGCCGACCGCCCCTGGACTCAATCATTGCCTTGAACTCCGCCAGGGAACTGGTGCGGAGCTTCCCGTCCTCCGGAGAGACCGAGAGGAAATCTTCGCGCTCAAGCGGCGCAGGGCAATAGAACGGAGTGTTGAAGCCGTCATTTTCCGAGCTATTGCGGAACTCGAAGCGAATCCCCCATGTCTCAATCCTGCGCCCGCCTGTATCATCCACTGAGCCTTCCGGCCATGTGAACTCTCCGCCAATATAGGTGGTAACCCCTTTGTCGTGAAAGTATTGTGGCTGTCCGTTTTCCTCCCGCTTTGTATCCAGCAGGCAGTAGCCTTTGATCGTCCGGTCACTGCGGCTACCTGTCGCACTGCGATTGAAATGGTGGCGGGCGCGTTCCGGCCCGACGAGAACCAGCATCAACAAATCCATAAGAATGGACTTTCCGGATCCTGTCACCCCGGCCAGCACAAGATTACCTTTTACCGGCAGGGAGTCACGATAACCATACCAGTTAAGCGCATGGATTTTAGTAAGTTGAATCGCGCGGCTCATACATTTTCCTCCTCATTTTCTTCATCTGAAATCGCTGCCGGAATATCCTCTGCCGGAGGCGATGCTATTCCCATATCCGCTGGTTCTTCATCCCCTGCGGCGCCCTCGGAAGTATCCGTGGGATCGGCATCAAGCTGCTCCGTGCTGAATTCCGCTGCGGATTCCGTCCATTCGGCAAGATCGCGAAACGGAACAATCCGGCGGATAGCCGGAAGAACCTCGATCCCGGATTGATCAAACGGTTCCGCATGTTCAAAGCGGATGAGATTGAAGCGTGCCGCTTGCCGGAGGATCTCCCGCATTCTACTCCGTGGAATCACTCCCAGACTATCGGGAAGTAGCTGATCCTGGATCAGCCCGTTGAGCTCGGCCACCGTTAGCAATGCTTGGTCCTGGCCTTCATCGCGCCAGCAGACATCGCCGGCATACCACAGCGCCAGCCATACAATCGTTGCATCCTTCTGCATCCGCAGCCGTAGCGCACCTGATTGTGGAATCGCCTGGATCAAACGCTCCTCATGAACCAGAAGAACATCCAGGCCAGCGAGGGCGGCAGCCTCTTTCACCCAATCAAAATATTGGCGGCACCAGTGGTAAAGCGCAGAGCGGGTCGTCCCCAGTCCACTGATGGATCCGGTGGAAAGCAGCTCTTGCAATGCTTCGCCCAGGCGGGCGCGCTCAGCATCTGGAATAGCGATCAAACCCTCCTGCTGCGGAGCTTCTAGCGTATGGGAATATTCTTCAGTCAAAGCGGATCGGGTTACTTTTATGGAAAATCGGGAATGCCCTCCGGTGAGGTGGCACGTGTCTTGAAGTCATACGCGCCAACCCCCGCCGCTTGCAAGCTTCTCCAGCCCCCATCAGCCCAAAACACCAAATCGGGTCACGGAATAAAAAAACCTCCAGCGTTTCCGCTGGAGGCCATGATCATGAAGCAAGTTTTCCACCAACAAAATTAGCGGCGGCGGCGACGCAGAGCGAGCATCCCAACACCTCCGAGCGTCAATACCGCGCTAGATGGCTCAGGAACCACGGAGAGCGAGACATTGTCTACCAGACTGCCGACAGCAGTCGTGCTGGCAGAGGCCGCCCCCATGTTGAGGCGGACACCGATATATTGGAATTTGCTGATATCGTTGTTTGCCTCGAGATATGCACTGAGATCAATGTTGGTAGAGAACGTTGTGTTCACTCCAGCGGTTCCAGTGAATACTCCGAAGTCGGCATTGTTATAGTTTCCGGTTCCGGACGAACCATCCAGGAGATCTACGACTGTGCCATTCAATCCGCCGACTCCGTTACTGCTACCATTGATAAATCTGAACATATCATCGTCTGCGGAAGGTGCGCTCGATCCACGCCACGCAACGATCTGATAATTCAGATTCAATTCTGTGCCGGTGGCTGTCGCGGATGGCACCCAATCCAGCTGGAACTTCAAAGAGGAGCCTGTTTCCGATCCGATGGAATTGATCTGAGCAAAAGCAAAGTTTCCATTTGATCCGGCTTTGGTTGCCGTGCCCGTCGTTCCGTCAATCGTCCAACCGCCCTTGAAAATCCATCCCTGGTCGACATCTCTGAATTCAGCGGTGTTGGTATCCACTCCGGTTCCACTTTTCGAGGATGTGGCAGTTGAGAAGTCGCCATTGACGATCAAGGCACCATTGGCAAATGAGGTAGCGAGTAATGCCACGGCCGGGAAAAGCAGCGACATACTGAGTGACTTAGTTTTATTAGTTGTCAGGAGGTTAGCATTTGAATCTCAATCAGTTGGAATCCACATCGACCGGGAAGAAATAAAATCCCCTGCCATGTATTTATTCCAATCGATTAGCTCAAACGGTAGCCTTTTCCAGACATCAGAATAGAGAGCTTTCCGTAAATTACATACGATATATTCACCGTCAAAACCACTTCAAATCCATTGCCGGTTTCTATGGAAATTCCATAAAACGGTTTAGCCAAATACGAAGTCGTGCCGCAGAATTTCTGCTACTTTTTGATAATCGAAAAGCGCTCGACCTTGCAGCCTTCCAGGGAATCCAGCGGAGGAGATGCGTCCTCCGAGAGGATACGCTCCGGTTCCAGGCGGTAACGCGCCTCTGCGGACTCCGCATGCAAGAGCAGTGAAATGAGATCGGTAAAACCACCTTCCCCCGTGATATCGAGATCCGCACTCTGGATACGGTCCCCTTTGGTGCCTTCCAAAGACTTCACAAAGGAGTTTGCCCGCTGGATGGAAAGGGAATCGCGCAAGGCCTTGCCCATACCGCTTAGACCAGCCTCCCGGTCGCCTTCCTCCGCGGAGTCTTCGAAGGCATCTTGCTCAATCGGAGCGCGGCGGGCAGGTGGATTGTAAAGGGAATCGAGCCCAGCCGGGAGTTTTACCGAAGGAACGCGGAATTCCGGAAGATCCGGAAGCTCAGATGCACTCTGGGTGATACGTTTTCCAGTAAGAAGACGGTTGAGCACCTCGAAGGTTGCTTTGATCTCCGTGCGTCGCTCACCGCTGACATCCTGGAGATATCGGAATCTGGAGAGTGAACGCCGGGTGAAATCCGCAGTCCGGCGGTCGATCTCATCCGCCATCGGCAACACGCGCTCTACCAGCGATATAAGCTCGTCGAGAGAGTTCAAAACCGTTGCACGGGCCAGGGAGGATGTGATCTCAGGATGACGGCGGAGGACCTCGGTTTGCATTTCCGCCAATGCGTCGGCATCCGCCATCAATCGCTCACTGATACGTCGGACAGCCTCCGGCAGACGCAGCGGCAGCCGGGCACGAACCATCTCCGCATAACAAGCGTGCGAAACCTGCTCGGAGTAATCATCGAAAACAACCTCCAGATTGCCTCGCAGGGTTTCCTCTTCGAGCTGGCGGCGTGTAAAGCGCTGGACGGACTTCTGCATTGCGCGGAGTTCATTCAGGCCCTCGCGGACGTTTGCCAGGCAGCTCTCCACCATTTGCCACGGCCGCTCCGTCAGTTCGGTTTCGTCATTCAACATCCCACAGACGGCGACCAGCTTGTCGGTGAAAACCGCCGCCTCGGGCCACGCAATTTTCCGCAGGGCGGTAATCAGCGTGGCGCCATGGGCGTCAAAATGGATCATACGCCTCCAGTCGCGGCGCGGCGGCTCATCAAGCCAATGATTTTTCAGGAGAAAATCCAGCAAGGCCCTGGCCTTTTCCCTGGGTTGTGATTGGCCGTCCGTTTCCCCCGCTTCCGTCTCGTGAACCTCATCTTCCAGGACGAAATCCGGATGACGCTCAAGGGTCTCGATAATCAGTAGAATCACCTCTTCACGCGACATTCCATCCGGTCGGTCCGAGGACTCCTGCTCGAGCGCACTAAGAACATCGATATAAAACGATGCATTGCCACCGGTGAGAACCCGGAAAAATCCGGCTCCCCGGGTTTCACGGAACAAAGCTGTGGAAAGGTTTTCGGTCATTTTATCTACGCAGGCCTAATACGGGCCCATCCTCCATTGCTCTCTGCTGAAGTCGATATCGTAATACTTCGTTTCCGCATCGGCGGCGGGCTCATCCATCAGGCGATAACGCCACGGGGCGTAATCATTTTTTTTCAGATAGTCGACATGGATTGCGCAGATACGGGCCCGCCAGGTCGGGATGGGGCCGGCTTCGTAACCGATGACAAAGCTATCCTGGTAGGTAAGAAACATCAGCACGTGACCATTTTTTAGGAGAATATCCCCCTTCCGGAGCTCGCCCCAGCCCACTGGCTCGCAAATACCGGGCAAATCCTTTGTGGAAACATGCCGGTCCAGCCCCCAGCAGCGCGAAACGAAGCCTGAGCAATCAATCCCGACACTCTCCTCACTCACCACGGCGTTATCATTGCGCACTTTATAGCTATTGGCCACATCGCCGGCTTTTTTACCGGCCTTCAAGCCCGCCAAAAAACTCTCCGGAGTATCGAATCCACCCCACTTGTAGGCCATCCCGGTGGCTGGTTTCCCCGGCTGCCACCAGCCGCGTTTATCATCGGTATGCGCGGACAGGGATTTGTCCGGAGTGTGAACGATAATCCCTTTCGAGTCTTTACCGTGGCGGATATGGCGCGCCTCCGGCATCCACTCCAGCTCAGCATAGCTTTTGGCGACAAGAACCGCATCTTCCGGGCTCCTCTTCTGTGGTGCGCAGGAGACAAGGCATGCCCCCGCGATGGCAATCAGCGAAAAAAATCTCATCTTACAGGAAAAACCTTATTCAATCCCCCGCAATGCTTTTTGCTCGTCGATCCACTTGCGATCTTTGCGGGAGAGCTTGGACTCGTGGGTCTTGTAGCGCTCCCCGCCGGGCTCGATCAATACGAGAGTGCCTTTGGAATAGGATACCAGCTTCGCAAACACCTTGCGGCCGCCTTTCCCTTCCCAATCACGGTATCCTTTATCTTCCAGCCCCTTGCGCCAGCTCTTGTAGGCCGTGGAGGAAGCCACTTCCCCCTGCTTGATGAGCCCCCAGAAATAATCCGCCTCGCCGCGTTTGTAGCCACGGTAACGTCCGATGACTTCTCCGCTTGGATTGAGCATCAGCACAAAAGGATGCCCCAGAACTTTGTAACGCTTCTTCAAGCGCTTTACATAATCCTTCATCTCGACTTGCCGGTTGACCTTTTCATCCAATGAAAGATCCGGATCATCTACGGATACATTCGAGTCGATACGGAGCCGGACAACCTTATCCTCCGCCCATTTGCCGAATTCTTTGGTCGCGAACAGCTCGGCGCTCAACGCCTTACACATCGGGCTGCGTGCGGAATCCGTAAACCAGATAAGGATAGGCTTCCCCTCCCGTGCGGCCGTCTGTCGGGCGATGGTGATGCTTTCCTCCCAGGGACCTTTTTTTGGTGCCGCCATGAGAGACTCAAGCTCTGGAATGCCTGCATCCGGATTATCGGGATCCGTGAAAACGATATCTTCCTGGGGAGTTACGGCAATAGGGTTGGTCTTCGCATTGCCGCCGGGAATGATGGCTGTGCCTCCGTCAGTGCCGGAGCTGGCGCGCAAAGCCGGGGGAATACCTGTCGGGCCAAACGGCTCCGGCTTTTTCTCGTCATTTTTCGCACAGGCAGCAAGCAATACGCCCGTCGCTCCCGCGAGCATGAGTTTTCCGGAAATCGACATATTTTACTTTTTCAAACGCACAGGCGTTCCGCAAGAGGAACATCGGAACCAGCTGAAGAGCAGCAGGTGGAGGCTCAGCGGAACGACGTAGCCCATGCCCAGCAAGCTATGTGCCTTCACGTGCTTCAGCGCCGCCTTGTGAACGAAGAGCTTCTGGGTGCATATCCTGCACTTCCCTGTGAATCCCCAGATAAAATATAAAAGGCCGAGAACCGGTAGAGCCACCGGGAAAACGAGAATCCACTTCGGCACCCACGTGATCGTTTCCGGCATCTGGTCGGAAAGCAGAAGCAGGATCGCCGAGATAATGGCCAGCGGTAAATCGATGATCAGCAGCAAGCTCGCCACCGCGCCAAAACGCAGGCTCCACGGATGCGTGTGAAGCACTCCGCGGATGTATCGCCGGGAGTTGGGATCTTTCCCCCGATTGGTCTTCTCGCGCGGCGCACGGATCAATGCCACCCGATCTTCCTCGTGCCCGGATTTCGAGACCGGAACGCGCACTGCGGGCGAGGCAATCGCGCTCATGGGTTTTACCTGGGTAGGATCAAAAGGGCGTTTCGCGCCTGGTCTGAGGCGCTCCGCTTTGGATTTCGAGGCATTGACAACCAGCGGCTCTTTTTCCACGCCATCGCTATCAGCGATCCGCACATCAAGATCCCCTGAATATCGGTTGAGCAGAATGCCCGCAGGCACATCGGAAACCTTCAGATTCTGTTCCATCATTTTTTTTCCAGGCATGGGCACGGCATACGGAGCTTCCGCCAGCATTGCCGCGACTTCTGCGTTCCCCTCGTAATTGACCGGCTCCTGATCGCTTTTCTCCACTTTCCGCGGAGCCCTCGCAGGTGCCGGAGCTGCCACCACCTCCCCGCCACCGGTCAATGTGCCTGCGGCGGAAATCCATTCCGCGACCTCCGCCCGGCCCGGCGTGTGTTCCGTAATCTCCAGCACCTCATTTGCCTTCTCCAGCTCAGAGACCAGAAAATCGGTATCCTGCTTCGCTAAATTCTCTGCGTTGCGGATACCTACAGCCTCCAAAAGCTCTAGCGACGAAGGATCGATTCCGGAAATTTCATTCAGGGTTGGCATAGGGTTTTTAGAGGCTATTAAGCGGTTTATTTCAGAGCTTCCAGCATTTCTCCGAGTTGGGCGAGCTTCGTTTTCCAATCTTCGAGCCGTTCTTTTTCCTGCGCGACGACTTCCGAGGGAGCGCGGTCGACGAAACTTGCATTACCCAGTTTTCCCTCGGATTTTTTCACTTCGATCAGCATTTTCTCGATCTCCTTGGAGATACGGATTCTCTCCGCCTCGACATCGACCATGCCTTCCATCGGGAGATATGCCTCACCCACAGGAGTCACGGCAGCCGGTGTGCCCTTCGGAGCCTCGTAGGAATCATCCGTCGAAATCTCCGCCGCTCCTGCGAGAAGAGCGAGGACATTGAGCTCTCCGGAAAGCCATTCCGCCGCGCCTTTTATCACGAAGCGGACATCCTTGCGTGAGCCCAGATTATACTCCGCCTTCAGATTCCGCAGCCTTCCCGCGGCATCATAAATCGCTTGTGCCTGCTTCTGCGCGGCCTCGATTTCCGCTGGGGAAAGCTCGTGCAGCAAGGCGGTTTCCGGTAGGACTTTGTTCATGACAAACTCACCTTCGGAAACGTAGTTCATCCGCTCGGAAAGTTCCTCGGTGACGTGCGGCATATATGGATGAAGCAGCTGGAGATACCGGCTCATCACCGCATCAAAAGTGCCCAGAGCGGCAGCCCGCGCTTCCGCGGTGGCAGACTCGCGGAGATCCGCCTTCACGGCCTCCAGCCATTTATCGCAAAAGTCGTTCCACAGGAATTCATAGAGCCGCTGGGCGATTTCGCCAAAACGGTATTCCCCATAGATGGCATCCAAATCCGCTGTGAGCTGATCGAGCTTCGCCATGACCTGGATGTGATAGACCGGCAGACCTTTCGCGGAAGGAAGCGGAGCAAACTCATTGCCATCCATCTGGCGGAAACGGCAGGCATTATAAATCTTGTTCGCAAAGTTCCTTCCGGCTTCCACCGAGCCTTCGTCGAAACGGACGTCGGAGCCCACCGGCGCGATCCGCATGAGTCCGAATCGCAGTCCGTCAGCGCCGAACTTGTCCATCAGGTCGATCGGATCGGGCGAATTCCCCAGGGATTTACTCATTTTGCGGCCCTTGAGATCGCGGATGATTGAGGTGAAGTAGACATTTTTGAATGGCAGCTCTCCCGTGAAACGGTAGCCGGCCATGATCATCCGGGCGACCCAGAAGAAGATGATATCGGGCCCGGTCACAAGATCCGTTGTCGGATAGAACTTTTTCAATGTCTCGGAATTCTCGTCGACGTCCGTCATCGTCGCGAAAGGCCAGAGCCATGAGGAAAACCAAGTATCCATGACATCTTCATCGCGCACCCAATCCCCTTCGGAAGGAGCCTCGATGCCGACGTAAATATCGCCGGCCTCGGCATCCCTGGTCTCCAGGGATTCGGCGTTTTTCAGGGTCTCCAGCTTATCTTTCCGATACCACACAGGGATCTGATGTCCCCACCAGAGCTGGCGGCTGATGCACCAATCCTGAAGATTTTCCATCCAGTGGGCATAGGTCTTTGCCCAACGTTCCGGGCGGAACTTGATCTCGCCCGAGGCAACGGCTTGCGTGGATCTCTCGATCTCCGGATAGCGCAGGAACCATTGCATGGAAATGCGTGGCTCGATCGGCACATCGGCACGCTCGGAGTAGCCAACGTTGTTTTCATATTCTTCCACACCAATCAGTAGGCCCATTTCCTCCAGCTTTGCGGCTGCGGCACGCCGCGCGACAAAGCGATCCAGTCCGTCGAACTCGGGAACCGCCGGGCAATTGATACGACCGTCCGGATGCAAGGTATCGATGATTTCAAGATCGTGTTTGAGGCCGATTTCAAAATCGACCTTGTCGTGAGCCGGAGTGATTTTCAACGCACCGGTGCCGAACTCCAGGTCCACAGCTTCGTCCGCGATGATCGGAATCTCTGCAGCCGGGAACGGGCGACGGACTTTCTTTCCGATCCATTTCGACCATTTCGGATGCTTCGGATGCACCGCCACGGCCACATCCCCCATGATGGTTTCCGGCCGGGTCGTGGAAATCTCGATATACTCCCCGGGGCTGTCGACGAGCTCATATTTCATCGTAAACAGCTTGGAACGGGAGGGCTTCATGACCACCTCTTCATCGGAGAGAGCGGTGAGCGAAACGGGGCACCAGTTCACCATCCGCTTCCCACGATAGATGAGACCTTCATTGAATAAATCGACGAAAACCTTGCTCACCCACTTGGTGTAGCCCGGATCCATGGTGAAACGCTCGCGATCCCAGTCGCAGGAACAACCGAGCCGTTTCAGCTGCTTGATGATAATATCTCCGTGCGTGTCCTTGAAATCCCATACCCGCTTGAGAAACTCGTCACGGCCGAGATCGCGGCGGGTTTTGCCTTCCTTCTCGCGCAGCTCGCGTTCGACCTTTGCCTGAGTGGCGATACCGGCGTGATCGGTGCCCGGAAGCCAAAGGACCGCTTTACCCTTCTGGCGTGCGCGGCGGGCAAGAATATCCTGGATGGAATTGTTCAGCACATGGCCGAGGTGAAGAATGCCTGTGACGTTCGGCGGAGGTATGACGATGGAATACGCCTCTTTCCCGGAGGACTCATCACCCTTGAAACACCCGGCAGCCAGCCACGCGGCATACCATTTCTCTTCCACGGCTTGTGGCTCATACGCTTTCGCTAACTCAGACATCGGGCGCGGATGCTCGCCGAGTCAATTTCGTTTGTCCAGCATGGAGCAACGGCAGGACTGACATCCCCGGAAGCGCCCAATCCCCGGTCTCACGGGACCCGGTCTCACGGGAGACTTTGATAGACCCATGTTATCACAGACGTATTTCCTACTCCGTCATCACATTCAAAATATGATACAAATAAAACAAAAATGTATCATTTTTCTCGCAAAATTATCCAATTTTTAGACATCTACCCATCGTCCTGCCGTTTGCGACAAGCCGATCAGGCCCGTCAAACAGGGTAAAACTACCCATGGGCAGCCTTTCCATCTTCTCATATTCTACCAAATCCCAGACCGTAGTTTCTCCCGGCACCCCAGACAAAAAACCTCAGGAACCTCTCGCCACCATGCTCCCGACATCCTTCCACACACTCCGCAGCCGCTCGATCCCGCAGCTTTGCTGGATATTGCTCGGCGCGTTTCCCGCTGCCAGCGCACTCGGCGGGATCGGCTTCAACGAAGAGATCAGACCGATCATTTCCAAGAACTGTATCGGCTGCCACGGCCCGGATGACGGCGACCGCAAGGCGGATTTCCGGATCGATACCTTCGAGGGTGCCACTTACGATAATGATGGAGTTATCGGCATCGTCCCGGGTGACGCAGAAGCAAGCGAGGTTTTCAAGCGTATCGCCACCGCAGATCCGGACGACGTGATGCCACCGCCGGAACATGGCCACGCCCTGTCCGTGGACGAGATAGAAACCATACGCCAGTGGATCAACGAAGGCGCCCGCTATGAGACCCATTGGTCGTTTGTAAAACCTACGAAATCCTCCGTGCCTACCGCGGGCGGAGCATGGGCCCGGAACGAGATCGATGGATTCATTGCTGAAAAGCACGCGAAGCTCGGCCTCAGCCATTCTCCCCAGGCAGATGCATACGAGCTCCTCCGCCGCGTTTCCCTGGATCTGACAGGCATCCCGCCCACCTACAACCAGGCACAGGCCTTCGCGGCGGATCCCAGCCTGGAGAATTACGAAAAACAAGTTGATGCACTTCTCTCCTCCCCACACTTCGGCGAGCACTGGGCAGCAATGTGGCTGGACCTCGCCCGTTATGCGGACTCCGTCGGCTACTCCGGGGATGAGCACAGGGATATCTGGCCGTGGCGCGATTGGGTGATCAATGCGTTCAACAAAAACATGCCCTTCGATCAATTCACGATCGAGCAACTCGCAGGCGATCTACTGCCGGATCCCACACCGGATCAAATTCTCGCCACCGCTTTCAACCGCAATACCCTCTCCAACAACGAAGGCGGCACCAACGATGAGGAATTCCGCGTCATCGCAGTCAAAGACCGCATCAATACCACGGTGAATGTCTGGATGGGTCTCACCATGCGCTGCGCTGAGTGCCATACTCACAAATACGATCCGATCCGCCATGAGGAATACTATTCCTTTTACGATCTTTTCAATCAAACCGAGGATAACGACCGCAAGGACGATAAACCCAAGCTGGAAATCAGGCCCCGCGGCCGGGAAAAAGAGATTTCCCAAGCGCTCGCGGAAATCAAAAAGCTGGAAGCCAAACGGCCGGAACTGCCCGATCCCTGGATCGTCCCGGCACAGGCTGGCAAATCCCGTGATGGAGCGAAGCTGAAGACCCTGCCCGACCAATCCATCGAAGCCTCCGGAAAAAACCCGCTGCATGACGAGTATACGACCACCTTCAAAGCGAAGGCGGGCAAACTGACAGGAATTCGCCTGGAATTGCTCCCCAGCCAGGCAAATGGCGAGAGCATCGGCCGCACCCCTGATGGTGCCACCTTGATCACCAAGGTATCGATGTTCCTCAAATCCGGCGAAAGCCTCACCCCGGTCATGTTTTCCGATGCCGCGGCGGAATATATTCACCCGAACCTCAAGATCACCAATCTGATTGATGGAGTCGATGACGATAAAGTCCGCTTCGGATGGGGCGTCAACCATCCTCGCGAGGGCTATCGATCCCGCCGCGAGGGCGTCTTCAGCCTCGCCGAACCCCTTGATCTGGCGGAAGACAGTGAACTGGTTTTCGTCATAAACCACGACTCGCCCTACACAACCTTGAACACCGCACGCTACCGGATTTCCTACACCTCCGCTCCGCAGCCGGCGGATCAATACAGGAAAAATACCCTGGATCCCAATGAGCGCAAAATCAGGGAGCTGGCCAAAAAGGCGGGCGAGCCAATCCGGGTTCCAATCATGGCGGAGCTCCCGCAAAACCGCAAGCGGGAGTCCCACATCATGATCCGCGGCAGCTTTATGCAGCCAGGAGAAAAGGTGAACGCGGCAGTCCTCGGCTCCTTCAACCCACTCCCCGAAGGCGCTCCATTGAACCGCCTCGGCGTCGCCAAATGGCTGGTCGATCCCGAAAATCCGCTCACCGCCCGCGTTACGGTCAATCGCTTCTGGGCTAGAATTTTCGGCTATGGGATCGTCGAAACCGAAGAAGATTTCGGCATGCAGGGCCTCCCGCCCACCCATCCGAAATTGCTGGATTGGCTGGCTGTCGATTTCATCGAAAGCGGCTGGGATACGAAAGCCATTTTGAAGAAAATGGTCATGTCGGCAACCTACCGGCAGTCATCAGTCGCCTCGGAAGCCCAGCTTGAGCTGGATCCCCGGAATCTGTTTCTCTCCCATGGTCCACGTGTCCGCCTGCCCGCGGAAGTCGTCCGGGATCAGGCACTTGCCGTTTCCGGCCTGCTGACAGACCGCCAGTTTGGAAAACCTGTCTATCCGCCCAGCCCGGTAAAGCGCATCGCATCAGCCTTCACCGGGGGTATGACTTGGGTGGAAAACACAGATGACGATCGCTATCGACGCGCCATTTACACATACCTGAAACGAACCTCTCCCCACCCGCTTTTCGATACCTTCGATATGGCTTCCCGGGATGTCTGCAATCTCCGCCGCCTAAGGACCAACACTCCTCTGCAATCGTTCATGACGCTCAATGACGCGGTCTTCATCGAGGCAGCCCAGTCCCTCGCAAGAAAGATGTTGCTCCACTCTCCACAAGCACCAGCGGAAGCTATTTCCCACGGGCTGGAGCTGGCGATGAATACCCCGGCCGCCGCAGCACAGATTCCACCGCTGCTGGCACTCTACGAGGATTCCCTGGCCAATTACCAGGCAGACGCTAAAGCGGCGATGGCAATGGCCGGAGAAAACAAGATCCCCTCTGATCTGAAAGTTACCGAGACAAACGCCGCGCAGCTCGCCGCGCTCAGCGTGGTCGCAAACGTCATCCTCAACCTCGACGGTTTCCTCACAAATTAAATCCCAATTTTCCGAATGAATCCTTTCAACGAATTCCAAACCGCCCGGGGACAAGCCCAAACCCGCCGCCATTTCCTCGGAAACACCGGTTACGGCCTCGGTGCGATCGCACTCAACGCGCTTTTCCCCGGCAAAGGCCACGCCGCCACCGAGGCACCGGTGGACAACCCGATGCGCGCCCTGATTCCAATGATCGCGCCGAAAGCCAAGCGGGTCATCTACCTCCACATGGAGGGCGCTCCGCCACAACAGGAACTTTTTGATTTTAAACCAAAGCTCAATGAATTCCACATGAAGGAATGCCCGGCGGAGCTTTTGGAAGGGAAAAGCTTTGCCTTCATCAAGGGCACGCCAAAGCTCCTGGGATCCATCTACAAGTTCAACAAACATGGAAAAAGCGGCGCGGAAATCAGTGAAATGCTGCCGAACATTGCCAAGCATGCGGACGATCTTTGCATCGTGAAATCCATGCATACGGATCAGTTCAATCATGCACCTGCACAGCTGCTGATGCACACCGGCAGCCAGCAATTCGGCGGCGCGTCCATTGGCTCATGGGTCACCTATGGCTTGGGCTCATTCAATGAAGACCTTCCCGGCTATATGGTGTTGCTTTCGGGCGACAGCCTACCATCGGGTGGAAAAAGTCTGTGGGGAAGCAGCTTCCTGCCCTCCGTTTATCAAGGTGTCCAATGCCGCTCCGAGGGCGATCCCGTGCTCTATGTGAGCAATCCGGAAGGGCTCTCCCGTGATATTCGCCGCCGTAGTCTCGATGCCCTCAACGAGCTGAACCGCAAGGAGCTGGAGCAGTTCAAGGATCCCGAGACACTGACCCGTATCAACCAATACGAACTGGCCTTCCGCATGCAGGCAGCCGTGCCGGGCGTGATGGATATTTCCAAAGAGCCGGCAAGCATCCTGGAAGAATATGGCGCCCAGCCGGGTAAAGCCTCCTTCGCCAACAACTGCCTACTCGCGCGCCGTCTGGTGGAAAAAGGTGTGCGTTTCGTCCAGCTATTCGACTGGGGCTGGGACATTCACGGCACAACCGATAATGACGATCTAAAGACCCAGTTCCCTAAAAAGTGCAAGCAGACGGATCAGCCCGTTGGCGCACTTCTCACCGATCTAAAACGCCGCGGACTCCTAGAAGACACCCTTGTCATCTGGGGTGGAGAATTCGGCCGCACGCCGATGAACGAGGGGCGGAACGGCTCAAAATTACTCGGCCGCGATCATCATCCAGACGCATTCACCATCTGGATGGCCGGTGCGGGCGTGAAGCCGGGCACCTACGGGGAAACCGATGAGCTAGGCTACAGCGTGGTCAAAGACGGCGTTCATGTCCGTGATTTCCACGCAACCATCCTCCACGCCTGCGGCCTGGATCCTTTCAAGCTGAATTATCCCTACCAAGGGCTCAACCAGCGCCTCATCGGCCCGGCAAACACACCGAAGGTAAAGCACGATCTCTTTGCCTGAGGAAACCATCTCTCCGGGCGAATCCGCATTTTGTCACGAATGCAGCTGTTGCTCGAAGAGCCTGCGCAGCCGCCCGGTATCCGGAATCACGATCTCGCGTCCTTCTACCCGGATCTCGCCTGCGGCTCTCAGCTTTGCGAAAATGCGGGAAAGCGTCTCCTGCCGGGTGCCTAGCTCGGAGGCGAGGACTCCTTTTGAAATGCCTAATTTGATCACCGTCCGCTCTTCCCCGCCGCAGCGCCTGACCAGCCAGTGTAAAAGCCGTGTTTCCGCATCACGGAGCTTGTAGTTTTCGATCGTGGAGACCAGATCGTGCAAATGTCTGCTGAGCGATGCCAACATGCGCAGGGCGAGATCGGATTGCTCTCGCAAATGGGCTAGAAACTCCGCCGCCGGGATCAGGATCACCTCGGTTTTTCCCAGTGCCCTGGTATGCGCGGGATAGCCAGGCAGTCCGGCGACAGCGGGCTCGGCAAATGATTCGTCAGGATGCACGAGATGGATCAGCTGCTCGCGCCCTCCTTCACCGATGCGGTAGGCTTTGATCAATCCCTTGGTGACGATATAAAATCCTTTCACCTCGCCGCCTTCCTCGAAAAGAATTTCTCCTTTTTCCAAGCTTTGTCGCGAAGCATAGCCGGCGATTCTTTCCACATCCTCCGCCGGCAGCCCCTGGAAGATCGGCACACGTTTCAAGGCCGAGGCCAATGCGGCGCGCTTGATGATTTCCGGACGATTCATTGCACGGATGCTGACGTTTTTTGACCCCCGTCAAAAGGCAGAAACCGCGGCTCTTGCCGTTTCCTCCACGCGGGACATTGATCGCTCCCATGAAAACACCGCCCGCGCCCCTTGCCCTGAGTGAAAACACCATCGCCACCGTCAAGAGCACCTCACCAGTCCTGCAGGAAAACGGCGAACTCCTCACCCGCCATTTCTATGAGCGCATGTTCCGGGAAAATCCGGAGGTCTCCTCCCTTTTCAACGCATCCAACCAGGCAGGCGGCACCCAGCAGCGGGCATTGGCCGGAGCCATTTGTGCCTTCGCCGCAAACGTCGATAATCTGGAAGTCCTTGCCTCCGCCGTGGAGCGGATCGCCCAAAAACACGCCGGCCTGCGCATTCTTCCGGAACATTACCCTATCGTCGGCTCCAACCTCCTTGCCGCCATCCAGGAGGTGCTCTCCCTACCCGCCGATCATGAAATCGTGACCGCATGGGCCGAAGCCTACGGCTTCCTCGCCAGCATCCTCATCGGCCGCGAGCATCAGATCTACACCGAACAGGAGAACAAAGAGAACGGCTGGAGCGGCTTCAAAAACTTCAGAATCGTCCGGAAAGTCCGCGAAAGCGATGTCATCACCTCCTTCTACCTCTCTCCCGAAGACGGCTCCAATGTCCCTGGATATAAGCCAGGCCAATACATCACCGTCCGCGTTCCAGACCCGAAAAGCGGCACCACCATGCGGAACTACAGCCTCTCATGTGCTCCGAATCCCGGGCACTTCCGCATCAGTGTGAAGGCTGAGCCAAACGGTGCGGTATCCAATTTTCTCCATGGGAAAGCCGAGGGGGAAACCCTCGAAATTGGCCCGCCCTGCGGGGAGTTTTTCCTCGATCTCTCGGAACATCACGAGCGTCCACTGGTGCTGCTTTCCGCAGGTGTCGGCATCACGCCACTGCTCGCTATGCTTGAGAGCGCGACAAACGCCCGCCCGGAGCGCGAGATCTATTTTATCCACGGCTCCCTCCATGGAAAAACCCACAGCTTTGCCTCCCACGTCCGGGAAATCTCCGCAAAGAACGATAACGTCACCTCCCACATCCGCTACAGCGAGCCGACAGAGGAGGACCGGGCGGCGAACCGCTTTGACAGCACCGGTTATATCGATGCGGAACTGATCGGGAATCTGCTCCCAACGCGGGATTGTGACTACTATTTCTGCGGTCCCAAGCCATTCATGAGTTCCATCTACCGGCAGCTTCTCGCATGGGGTATTCCCGGCACACAGGTCCATTTCGAATTCTTCGGCCCACGCGAAGAACTCGAAACCGCGTGAGATGCCGTGCTGCGGAAGCCTCTTGTTTGACAGAAGCTTCCGCTAGCTCTCAAGTGGAGCTTGTTATGCGAAAATTCCTCGTCTCCACTCTCGTCATGTCCACAACCGCGCTTTCACTCGCCGGTGGCGAATTCCGCCACATCGTCCTTTTCAAATTCAAAGACTCCGCGACGCCGGAGGAAGTAAAAGCCGTTGAAAAGGCTTTCGCCGAGCTTCCTTCAAAAATTGATACAATCGTCGATTATGAATGGGGCCTGAGCGAGAGCGTGGAGCAGAAGAACGACGGTCTCACCCACTGCTTCCTTGTGACGTTCAAAGACAAAGCCGGCCTCGAGACCTACATCCCGCATCCGGATCACCTGGAGTTCAAAAAGCTTCTCGGTCCCATTCTGGAAAAAGCCTTGGTCTTCGATTACACCGCAAAAAACGAGAAGTAGGGACGGCTCGCCGGGGGTCGTCTGACTTTATCACAGCAGCTAGGCAGCTTTGGACTTTTCCAGCTTTGCCTTGGCTTTTTCATCCATCACTCCGCCGATGAAGAGGAAAATCGCCGCCACGCAGATGCAGGAATCAGCCACATTAAAGGTCGGCCACCAGCCTCGGCTTTCCGGGACGATTTTCTCGTATAGCGGGAGTTTTACGGAGATGAAATCAACCACGTATCCTTGGGAGAGGCGCCCCCAGAAGCTACCGTTTTTCACCTCATCGAGCAGGAAGCCCTGAACGAGACGGTCCGTGAGATTCCCGAGAATCCCGCAGAGAAGCAGCGCAACAGCTATTTTGGAAAGCGCGTGCTCGAAGACACCCTTCTTCCAGAAAATACGGATCATCACCATTGCGATGATTGGAACGAGCAGAAATACGATCGGCGCCCATTCCGTTCCATTGCCCAAACCGAAAGCCACTCCCTGATTGTGAACCCGGATCCAATGGAAAATATCAGGAATGATCTTCCACTGTGAAGCCTCCGGAGACCACGGCGGAGCAAAATTGCTCACGGTCCAAGCCTTCGTCGCCTGATCGAGTAGGTAGAGCGGGAGGCTGAGGAAGAGCAGTAGTTTCGGAAGCGACATGGCGTTAATTAAGGGCAATAGCCTGTGGATTCAAGCGGCTAAAGAAAGCGATTTCCCGCTCGGAAATCTCTGCACTCAGCGGGTGGGCCTTGCCTGCGGGCTCAAGTGGCATTCCTTCGCTGCTAAAGCCGCATAATCCGCCGGGGAGCAGGAAAGAACAATAATCTGCAGGCCCCGTGTTGCGGCGAGATCCAGCATGCGTTGTAGCGCTTGGACCCGCGTGGGATCGGTGAAGGCAAAGGCATCGTCAAAAAGGATCGGAAGACTCCCGTCATGGTCTGCGGCAAGGATTTCCGCCATCGCCAGGCGCAATGCCGCAGCCAGCTGCTCCTTCGCGCCTCCGCTCAGATTTTCGAACGAAAAACTCGGCTCGCCGGGCCGCGTCAAGGTCAGCTCATGCTCTTTATCGCCAAAGACCAACTCCGCCCGGGTTCCTCTTCCATGGAGCGCTTCCAAATACCCGCTGACTCTTTCGGCAATCGGCTGCGTGATCTGCGTGCGGATGGTCGCCTGGGATTCCGAGAAAAGCTTCTCCAAAAGCGCGATCGAATCCGCGCGGCGCTTTTCCGAGAGGTAAGTGATCTCAGTCCTTTCCATGTGGGCCTGTGCCCGCAGAATATCGGCTTCCGGGTCATGGCTGCCATCAAGCGTAAGCTTCGCGCGGCAGGCTGCGATGGTCTCGCGAGCCTCGGAAATTTTGTCCGCATTCACCTGCAGGCTGCGCTCAAAACGCGCCCGATCCCGCTCCAGAGCCTCCGGATCCAGTTCTGCGAGCGCTTCCCGGGTCCCGGTGGTGATGGCATCAAGCCTGGTTACTTTTTCCTCCGCCAGATGGATTGCGGCAGTGCGCTTTGCCGCATCGCCATAACTCTGGCTGAGAGTCTCCGCCTGAATTTTCAATTCCGTATGTGTTTGAAGCGAGCTCTCGATGGACGACCGATGACTGGTCTTCGCAGCGCTCGCTTTCTGATGGACCTTTCGGCTTTCCTCGCGTTCTGCCAGACACTCCCGCTCTTTCGAGCCGATTTCTTCCAGATTCTCACCGGTAAGTCTCACGAGCTTTTCGGCTGCCGCCAAATCCTCTGGAGGTGCGAGACCAGCCCCGGCTTCCAATGCTTGGTAGCGGCGCTTCATCTCTGCAGCAGAAGCATCGCGGGCAGCTTCTGCTGCGGCGAGACGCGAAACGATTTGCTCCGCCCCAAGAGCCTGGAGCCTCGCGGAAGTCGTCGCGATTTTTTGCTCCAAAAGCTGGCGGTTCGATTGAATCCGCGTCGCTTCCTCCAATGATGAAACCGTGAGCCGGTCCAAAGTCTCCCGGAGCTTTTGGCGGGTTCCCGCCTCGGTTTCACGGGCTGCGGTGAGCGAACTCCCGCCGCCAGGGTGGATGCGGATACGGGTGCCGGCACCGATGAGAAGCTCCGCCGGGCTAGTGATCGTGCGCTGCGTGGCAACATCCAAGGTCCGGCCATCCAGGCTCACTGGAACATCGCTGGCGAGCAGCTCGATGCCGGATGCGATCGCGGCGAGCGCCACCTCCTGCTCGCGGATCCAGGCCTCCAGTCCCCGCAGATCCACCAGATCTTCCGGGCTGATTTCCGGCAGAGCCGAAAGCGCTTTTCTATCCTCGTCCAGTGCTGCCGCGATCCCACTGATTTCTTCTGCCTTACGGCTACATTCCTGGAATACCTCGACCTTCTCGAAATGAGTGACCGCCGCCAGCGAAAAATCGTGGGCCAGCCGTGCGGAGCGGGTTTTCGAGGTAAGTTCTTCAAGCTTTGCTTCAGCTGCCGCCGCCGCCTTTGCAGCCGCTTGTTCCTGATCCTCCAGAATGGATAGCTTCGCCTCCAATGGTGATAGTTTCTCCGCGGCAGCCGTCATCGCCACGAGCAGATCATTGATTTTTTTATCGTTCCGGACGAGATCCGCATGCTCCGCAATTGCGGCTTTCAGATTGGCTTTTTCATTCTCCAAACGGGACTCGAGCTGCTTTGCGCTGGCCAAGCCTGTCTGTGCAATCTCAAGGTTTCTCTTCGCTTCCGGCAGAGCTTTTTCAGCATTTTCCAAAGCGATCACCGCATTCCGCTGGGCGTTGACTGCCTGATCCAGCTCGGACGACTTCGCCTTCGCGTCCGCCAATTTTTCACGAGCCTTTTCGAGTGCTTTCTCCGCCTCATCCAGTGCCGAGTTCGCTTTTACCCGTCCTTGCGAAGTGAAAATTTCCGCGTGCGCCGCGCCTATTCTCTCACGCACCGATTGATCGAGATCCGATTGCATTACAGCGGCCAGACCATCGCGCTGGAGCCTCTTGATCAGCTGATCCTTTTGATCAACGGCAAGGGTAGCGCCATCGTTTCCCGAGGTGCCCTGCCAGACCCAGAGATGCGCCCAGCAGCTTTCGAGATCTTTTTCCTTTCTGGCACTTCCATCCGCATTGCGCAGCAATTCTGCGAGTTTCTTCTCCGCCTCCTCGTCCTTCAGCGCTGCCCCCCTGGAGGAACTGAGCGAGGCCGTCCCGCTGGTGCCGGAGAAGCGCTTTTCCACAGTCCAGATTTCCCCGTTTTCCTCGAACCGCAGCGCCACCTCCGGAGCTCCCGGGTGTAGTGAGGACACCATTGACTTCTGGATCTTCCCGCCGGTTTTTGCCCGCAGGAAAAGAACGCGGTGCATCGCCTCCGCCAGAGTGGATTTGCCGCTTTCATTGTCGCCGCCGATCAGATTTCTAGCGGGATCGAAGTCCACGGTCGTTTCTCCGTGGATGCGGTAATTGCGGACGGTGAGGGAAAGGATTCTCATAAAATTTCCAGCGTATCAGTGGGTGGCGGTAAAAAGCTCGCGAAGGGCGAGGATGGCGATCTCCGCCTCTTCGGGGGAGCTGGAGCCGCTTTGCTCTATCAATTGCCTGGCGACATGGCTGATCAACGGATCCGCGGATCTTCCGGCAAGTTCCCGCACCTCCGCTTCCGTGGGCGCGATGCTAGTATGATTGTAGAGTTTCAGCCTCAGAAGGCGTGCCTCCAGTGCTTCCAGCGTCGCCTCCAGCTCTGCTGCCGCGGTAATACCCAGGGAGCCTCTGAGAGTGAGCAACAGAAGCTTTTCCGAACCACTCGTTCCGATCAAATCATCGAGCTCGCTCTTCAATCGATCGAGACTTTCGTCTCCGGAAAAATGGAAGTCCGTTGCCTGCCACTGGAAGCCCGCAGTGCGGATGATTTCCACCCCAGCCGCCTCTCCCCGCCCGGCTGTTACCGCCAGGACGTGCCCCGGCTGATTCCGCTCGCCTCGCGGAAAACGATCGATCTCATGGGTCCCGGAATACCAGGCTTTCCCCTCGCCGATTTTCTTCGTTCCGTGCCAATCACCGAGCGCGATGTAATCGATTTCCCCCAGGGGAAGCCTTGAAATATCGATCAGATTCGGGCTCGCCGAGGAATCCTCCTCATCATCCGATACCGCGGAAAACCCTTGGATGCTGCCGTGCGCGAGAACAATTCTAGGGAGATTCTCCGGGAAATTCCGGTCTCCGTCTTCATCGAACGCCGCGCGGATCCATGCGGTGCTATCGGAATTGGTATGGCGCTGCAGCAAAGGCGCGGGAAAAAGAATCGCTTGCTCCAGGATGACCGGCTCCGGCTTCAATAGGATGTGCAAATTCGGCGCGAGTTGCTCTTTTTCCCGAAGAAAAAATGCTTGCTCCCAGATGCTTCCGGGCCCGCCGAAATCATGGTTCCCCGGAATGACCAAAACCGGGATTTTCATGTTTCCAATCGCGCCACAAGCTGCGGAAACCGTTGCTTTATCCGGTGTTTGACTATCGAAAAGATCTCCTGCGACAAGAATGAACGCCGCCTTTGCTGCATCTGCAGCGGTTTTGATACGTTGCAACGCCTCGATCCGCTCGTGCTGAAGCCGACCGCGCTTCAACGGATCCGATACGCGGGCATATGGTTTGCCGATTTGCCAATCAGCGGTGTGGATAAAGGTGACAGGCATGGGAAAGCTTCTATATAAAAATAAGTATTACGCAATTGGCAGATCAGAGGTCGATTTACAGAGTTCATCGTGCCATTCCACGACCGGGCGAACTTCAGAATGGATAAAGCTTTGCCCTTTGCTGCCAACATACAAACAGGCTGCGAATAATTTTTCGGCTTCGGAATAGCGGCGGATCCACTCGGCCCGCAACGGTAGATATTCTGGCTTTACAGGCCATACACCGGGACGCGGCCGGATGTGATCGTCCATACCGATCCTCCACGGTTTCGGGCTGACCCGCGCCCGAAAGCAATGCTGCCTCAGGCACATGATCCGGTAAGTCATATCGCTACCAAGCTCCTCGAAGGCGCTGGAAACCTCGGGCTCGGACGGCATAAAGGGCCGATGTGTCACCAATAACCGAAATCCCGCCGGTGTGCGGTAAACCCGCAGGCTCCAATCCTTATGATTTTCCAGGAAAGCATCTATTCTTCTGGTGGCATATTGCTCCGGACCACCGCGGGCTTTCAGGAAAGATCTTTTGAGCATCCTTCCAAGCACCGGCGGGAAAATGAGGGCGCCGACAAAAGCCAAAACCACGGATGCACCTACGATATATCCCGTGGAAACCATTGCAACCGCGATGGCAAAACCCACAAGATAGAGCCAGAAGGTCATGCCAGCGAACGGCTTGATATCGGCAAAATCTATATCGATGAAAAATACATTGGGTGTATTCAAGCAGAGTGCTCCGTAGGAATTGCGCGTCAGGACAGCCTCCCCACGTGTATCGACGATTTCCTCACGAATGGGAACTCCCTCCGCTCCATTGTAGGGGATGCGCGGCTCCCTGCGGCGAGTGCTCGACTCTCCTGAGAGAACCCGCTGCAGGGCTTCTTCAGCGCGCTCGTCAGCCATACACTGCGCGGCTTGTTCACTTTCATCGGACCAGCCGAACCGACGGATTGTGACCTGTTTCCCCTTTTTCCGGTGGCGGACAGAGCCTTCAGCCCAATATTTTGGAACGATCATCGGCATAATCAATCACTTCACGCTTTTGTTCTGGCGGCCGATGACAAATGCCGTGATACCCGCACAACCAAGACTGACCGCCAGAAGCAGCCAGCCGCAAAACTTCATGGTTTCGATCTGTCCGGGCAGCTTGTGGGAGAGATCATTCCCGCCCGCTCCGCTCTCATCGGGATGGAGAAATTTCAGCCGGTTGTAGAACGGAATCGGCTTTTCCAAGGCGAGAAAGACGTGCTTCGGCTTCTTATTCCGATAATCATTCCGGAAGGTTTCCGCCTCGCGGACCAGCAGCTCGATCCGCTCATTGACGAAGTAAGTATAGGTCGGCTTCACATCATCTCCCTCCGGCCAGACTTTCATGGTGGCGACCTCGATCGGCGTGCCACCCGCTACCATACGGCGAATTCTGGAAACCAAATCCGCGGCTTCCTTCTGATCGCGCGCGCCGGAAGCGACGAGACGCCGGAGGCCTTCCTTCACCATCTCAAACCGCTCAATCTCTTCCTTGTCCATCTCACTGCCCTGATCGCGGGCGCGATCGATTTTCCGCTGCATCCGGATGCGCTCCAGCTCGAAGGGGTTGCGGGTTGCCTGGGCGACAAGCATGCCCTCGAAAGCGTAACGAAGCGGCATCACCATCGCCGGCACGGGCACTCCCCCGTGATCCCGTTCCAGTTTCACCTCATTGAAAAGGCCTCGGTTCATTTCCTTGAAAGGGACCAGCGCCCCTGCCAGAAGCATCTGCGGAACAAGCAGTAGCGGCACCGCCGTAAGTGCCGCTCGTTCGGTTTTCACCAATGACGAGACCACCAGCGCCATGCCGGTGCCGGTCAATGCGGTGAGTGTCATCCAGATCCAGTGGTAAAGCAGCACTCCCTCGATCTCCAGGAAATGGTTGCCCACCACCAGATAGGTGAAGCACTGCATCGCCGCCACAAGGCCCAAGGCGAGAAACTTTGCGCTGACATAGGTGACTCCACCCGGCTGGCAGTTCCGCTCCCGCCGCAGCACTGCCCGATCCCGCAGAATTTCCGTAGCGGAATTTGTCAATCCAAGGAACATCGCCACCGTCACGCTCAGGAAAAGGTATGCCGGGATATGCAAAGCCGTGGAAAACTGGTAGCTGCCAGTCGGCGATGAGCGGAGCGTGATCGCGATAAGCGCCGCCAGGATAGGAGCCTCCAGGAACGTGCTGTAAAGTGTGCCGCGGCTCCGGATTTTCGAAAGTAGCGAGCGCTCGAAATGGGTCGCAAAAATCAGCAGCACAGCCCGCCAACGGCGTGTCGGTGTAGGCGGAACGGGCAGCCTCTCGATCCCGGCGTTGCTGAGTCGGCTCGGCGGAGACGCATCCCGCTGCAGCGATCGGAGCAGCGATTGGCTTTCGAAGCGCTCTTGCCAAAAAGTCGGCGGGAAGCGCCGCACCGCACCGGTATTGCCTCCATCCCCGATGGAACTGAGAGGCGTCTCCAGCACATCAAAGACGAAATCCGCGCCGAGTGGTGTTTTCGCCACCATCGAAGGATGGGAAATGCCCAGTTCCTCGCAGGCATCCCGATAGTAGCTGACCATCTGCGCAGGAGTGCCGAAAAATGCCATTTTGCCGCCGCTATCGATAAGCAGAACTTTATCAAAAAGCCTTAAAACACTGGCTCCCGGGCGGTGCAGGGAGGCGATCACGATTTTTTCCCGCGCCAAGGCCCGCAAGGTCTCGGCAACATGCTCGGAGTCTTTTGAAGACAGCCCTGAGATAGGCTCGTCAAAAAGGAAAAGCTCCGCCCGGCTACCGAGATCCACGCCCAGGTTCAGCCGGCTTCGCTCGCCGCCGGAGATCGTTTTTTCCCCTTGAGAGCCCACCCGCCGCCGCGCGATCCGTTGCAGCCCGAGCTCCGCAAGCATGCTGTCCACACGCCTGTCGTGCTCCGCGAGTGCAAGACCCGGCCGCCGCACCATCACTCCATGCCGCAAGTGCTCCCGCACCGTTAGCTGGGGATTCAGAGCTTCCTCCTGAGGCATATGGGCGATGAATGGCACCAGCCTTTCGCGGTGTTCGTAGAGCGAGATGCCATTCAGCTTCACCTTGCCACGAGTCGGCTTCCGCTGGCCGGAGAGAACTGCCAGCAAGGTGCTTTTTCCGCTGCCGCTGGGCCCGATGATGCAAAGCATTTCCCCCCGCCGGACCTCAAAGTTGATTTGATCGAGCGCCCGCGAGTCCTTCCCGAAATCGTGGATCAGGCCATCGACCTCAAGCGATTCGATCTGGGTCCTTTCCTCATCGAGGAAGCCTTCGGAAAAGCGGCACCGCACGGCTTGGCTGCCGGAAAGACGAATTAGCGATCCATCGCGTAAGGTTGCCCGCTGGCGAACCGGAAGGCCATCCACCAGCACCGGTCCGTTCGCCTCGCGGATTTCAAGCTTTCCGGTTGCGCTTTCGCTGTCGAACCGAATGAAAAGCACCGTGCGCGGAGCCAGCTTCGCCCCGAGCAAAAGATCCCCACTACTCAGCGCTCCCGCATCATTGGAAACCATGTATTCCTGACGCTCGGTGACCAGGCGGAAGCGACGGCCGGATTGCAATGCGCGCTTCCGCAAATCGTTCATCGTCAAGCTGAAGCCTGCAGCTCCTCCGACCCGCTCATGGTTGCGACAATAGACGATATCGCCCACCTTGAGAGCGCCTTTGCTGCCGACGTGGAGGCTCGTCTCCGAAAGCACTTCCACTTCTGCTTCGAGGCCGAATTTTACCCTCAATTCACTGCCTCTGGCCCGCGTCCGCTCCGCTACGAGGCCTTCCTCGCCCGCCTCCAGATACAGCGATGGCATATTTCCCATCCGCCGCACATCGAGGAAAAAGCGCAAATCGTCATAGCCCAGAATCCAGCCCGGGACTACCAGCTCCTGGCGCTCCCGCACTCGAAGAAATGCCCCTGTGGAAAGCGATTTTCCACGCACCCAGAGAGGCGGCGTGCCGGTGTTCCGGAGAAGGATGAGATCCCCCACACGGTAGATCCGGAATTCCTGCTCCCCCGCAGCCGGAGGGAGGGTGACATCCGCATCCGCCCCGCCGAAGATCAGCCGCTCAAAAGGCAAGTCAGACGCCGCCACCTCCTCCTCGCCTCCACGCATTTCCCGCAAGATCGCTGCGCCAACCTCCGGCTTGCCCAGCCTGCGCATGAAAATCTCAAACGTGGCGCGGCTCCGCTCCGAGCGCCCCGCAGCATCGACCAACGTGTAAAGCTGGAGACCTATCGCAAGCTTCCCCACATCGTCCAAAGCGGTTCGCAGATCAGCAGCCAGACCTTGCAGCGGCTTCGGGCTTTTCACCGCCCTACGCAGTCTTCTCGTCAGCCATGAGTGATCCACTTCCGGAAAGGCACTGCGCAGCATGTCGAGAATGAGATCCGCCTCTACCGCACTTAGCACGTCATCCAGTGTCGCAAATGCCGCGAAGGCGTCCACCAGTGCGCCGACCTGCCCTTCGGATCGTTTCCCCAGCCTCCCAAACCGCCCGAAGCCAGGCACCCAGCCTAGCGCATCTTTCCCGGTGATCGTTTTTTTCCAGAAGGAAACCTCACTCCCGCCACGCTCCTCATTATTCTCGCCATCACCTTCCATCGCTCTGCCCATTTCCACCTATGCGACAGCCCTTGGCAATCCGCTTTCTCGACCCATCGCTCATAAATCCAGTCGATTCCGCGTAAATACAGGGGAGCCGATTTCCAAAGCGGCTCGACATCCGTGCGATTTACGCTCTTTTCGTCTTATGGAACAACCACCGCCATTATCGCCCGAAGATGCAGTGTATATGGAGCAACATTCTCTCGGACAGCCACAACCGGTGAAAATCTTCGGCATCCTGCATATCGTGTTCGGGGCTTTCGGTAGCATCAGTCTGATATGGACTGCGATTGTCCTAGCGATGGGAAACCCCGCCCAAAAATTGACGCCTCCCACTCCCGAATTGACGGCCCAGTTCGAGTCACAGGAAGCCTTACAAGCGCAGATGATGCCTATTACGCTCGTTTCCACGGTGATCGCGATCATTGTGACGGTTTTGATAATTACCGCAGGGATAAAACTTCTTAAAAAGCGTGCTTCCGGTCTGAAGTGGTCCAACCGCTACGCCTGGACCTCACTGGCGGTGAAAGGAATTTCCCTTGTTCTCACACTGCTCTACACCCTTCCCGTGGTTGCGGATGCCACAGAGGCCAGCCTACCTGCTTCTATGCCCATTTCGCCGCGCCAGCTTATCATGATCACCACGGTGCTTGGCACACTTCTTAGCTGTATTTATCCGATCCTTACGCTCGCACTTCTGAATCGCCCGAAGATCAAATCATGGTTCGCGGCGCAGGCCGATTGATCGGCCAAAGAACATCGCACCGCAGCCAATCCGCATTCTCCGGGCCCCACAAACCTGCGATTCCATCCCGAAATTCCACACACCTGCTGAAAACACAGCGGCCCGGCCCGCGTATCCGGAACGAACAAGTTCCTTAGACATCCCTTCCACTCGAAATCCTGCGGACGGGATCTCCTCAATTTCGCATCCTTTCCTCTCTCCAGCATTATGTTCCTCTACCTGTTTCGCCAGTGGGCCCTAACCTCGTCCTTGCTTCTATCTGCCACCTCCATCGCCCAAGCAGACATTCCCCTTCTCGGAAAAAATCTGCCTAACCCGAGCCTGAATGACGGCGACTTCGACCAGGTCCGCGCTCACTGGCGCCAGTTCGTTCAATCGCCTTGTTGGAAGCCGGAATACATCGACGGCAAAGGGAACAGGCCCGTCGGTCTGGATCTGGGGAAAATCCATGGAGGGGGCAACGCCGCCGTGGATTTCGCCTCCGTGGCGCTGACCGGAGAGGATTCCGCCTACCCCAAACCCATCGCCGGCGACGTCCTGGAGTGGACGTTTGCCGCTCGGGCCGAGTATCCTTGTGATGCCGGAGTCAGCATGGGGCTCGTATTCGGGGAAAAGCTCCATCTCGTCGCCGATCAAAAATCCGTCCCTGGCGGCAATGTCGAAAACGCCGTTTTCAGTGGTTCCTATACCGTCTCGGAGGAAGATGCGAAGCAAGGCGATCTCTCCGTCAAGCTCACCCTCTATTCATCGGACGACACCAAGGTCTACGTCGATTACGTCGATCTGAAAGTCCTACGCGCGGAGAGCGCCGGGCCAGCCACCCTGACCGCGGAGCCGGTCGATTCCGGCATCGGGCTGCATTGGCCGGCTTCATCGCCCGGCACCCGTTACCACGTCTATCGCAGTTCTTCCCCGAGAAAGGATTTCCAGCGTATCGCTACCAGTATCCCTGCCAATCGATTCACCGATTCGAAGGTCATCAATGGCCTGACCAATTATTACTTCGTCACCCGCGCAGGAGACAAGGAATCCTCTGCTTCCCCGTTTGCAAGCGCCCGGAAAGTGGACACTGTCCCTCCCCACGCGCCTCATGCCGTGACAGCCCGCGGCGAGGATACCGTGATTCAGCTCCGCTGGAAATCCGACGATGACGACATCGCCAGTTACAACATCTTCCGCGGAGATGCCGAGGGAAACCACCTGTCCCGGATCGGAAAGGCAGGCAAACAGCAATCGTTTCAGGACATGCTGCCGGTCAAGGGCGTCCAGAACACTTATGTGATCCAGGCCATCGACCACAGCGGCAACGTCAGTGAGTTTTCCGAGAAAGTCACCGCCACGGTTAAAGCCGTGCCAGGCGCCTCGTTCAGCGATCTCATCCTACCGATTCCGATCCAGAGTCAGCTGCGCTCCGACCTCTGGGGAACGGAGGATGTCCTGCCCCGGGATCCCAAAGACGGAGTCGAAAGCCCGGACTGGACCTACTGGGGCGGCAGAGTCGTCAAGGACAAGCACGACGGCAAATACCATATCATCAACACCCGCTGGCCGGAATCCGCCCGCAAGGGACACTGGGAATGGCCGAACTCCACTGTGGCCCACCTGGTCTCCGAGCATCCGATCGGTCCCTACTCGGTGAAAGACGAGATCGCCTACACCTATCACAATGGACTCGGGCACAATCCGACGGTAACCCTTCTGAACGACGGTCGTTACATGCTCTATACGCTCGTCCAGTTCAAACCGATGATTTTCACCTCGGAGTCCATGAACGGCCCGTGGAATCTGGAGGGTGAGCTCACTGTCGAGCCGAACGATATCAACTATGACCACCAGCGCGACTACCAATACACCCGTAATCTCGGGTTCGTGCAGCGGGCGGATGGCTCCATGCTGGTTGTCAGCAAATTCGGCGCCATGATGCTCAGCGAGACCGGTCTGCTGGGCCCTTACAAGGTCCTCACAAAAACGGTAAATCACAACACGACCATCCCCGAGCTCTATCGAAAATCAAACTACGAGGATCCGGCGCTCTGGTATGATGGAGTGCAGTATCATATGCTGATCAATGCGTTTCTCGACTACCGTGCCATCCATCTCCGCTCCCCGGATGGCATCGATTGGAAATATGAATGCGGCCTCGCCTTCACTCCCACTTCCGCCGTTTATGCCGATGGCACCCGCAATCTTTGGGACAAGGTGGAACGCCCGCATGTCCTAGTCGATGATTTCGGCCGCGCCACCCACCTCTCGCTCGCCGCCAGCGATGCCCCGAAGGAAGATGACTACGGAAACGACAACCACAGCGCCAAAAATCTCATCCTTCCCCTTGTCGTCTACAAGCGCATGGAAATTCTCAACCCGGAGCCCATCGGCTCCTCCACCCAATCCATCCGCCTCCTTGTGCGCTCCGAGCCTGGCTTCGACGCGCAGAAAGACATGGATCCTGACTCCCTCCGCCTCGGAGGATGTGACGAGGTAAACTTCGGTGCAGGCTGTAAGGTCATCAACACCACCCGGCACAAGGATGGGGTTATCCTCGAGTTTGACTCCCACGGACATGGCCTCACGGAGCAAGACTTCACCTGCAAACTCATCGGAAGATCCACCGGGGGCGAACTCATCGTCGGCTATGCGAAATTGCCGGCAGGAAACTAAAAACCTAAAAGAAACATGATTATCTCTCCACTGGGCACCCGCTCTCTTTCCTCCCGGAACCGCATGAACTGGCAGCCGTTTGGCCTCGGTTTGATCTTCATTCACATGAGCCTTGCCGGATCAATGAGTGCGGCAGAGAAACCTCCCGGCTCGCTTGACCTCAAGGCAGCCCACCGGGGCACTCCCGAAATTGACATAGCTCTACTCGACCTCTCGGAGCCGCCGGAATCGATCCGCAGCTTCTTCAGTGAAGCCCGGCAGGCGTTCGCGGCCAATCCCATGGCCACCTTCGCGCAGCTACCGACAATCCGCGAAGCCGCCGAAAAATACGAGATCTCCATACTCGGGGGGCCGATGCTCGGAGCGGTTTCCGCCGAAGGTGCCCGCGTCTGGATCCGCACCCGGAAGCCGGCTCAAGTCACCGTCCAGGTGCAGATCAACGGAGAGGAAAAACAATTCGGCCCCGTTGCAAGCACTCCGGAAAGCGATTTTACCGCAGTCGTTCCCGTGACGGGATTGCAGGCGAACACCTCCCACGCCTACCGGGTATTGGTCGATGGAAAACCCATCCCCATGCCTGCGGACTCCACCCTTACCACCACGCCCGGACCTGACGCGGCGATTCCTACAACCATCGCCTTTGGAGCGGATTTCCATAAGACCGGACTGTGGAACCAGGCGTTACTAGAGCGCATCCATCAGCAGAAAAGCTCCGCGCTACTCCTTTTGGGCGATGGAGCCGTGGATGACCGGGAAAATCGTGTCGGTCTGCACAGATCGGATTACCTCCTGCGGGATCTTTCACCCGGCTGGCGCAAACTGGTCGCTTCCACTCCTGTCTACGCGACATGGGATGATCATGATTATTTCAACAACGATCTTTCGGGAGTCCCCAAGGGCTTCACCGCGGAGGATCGCTCCGCCGTCCGGAAAGTCTGGACACAGTCGTGGAATAATCCCTCCTACGGCTTCGAGGATCGGAACGAAGGAATTTTTTTCCGCACCCGCATCGGTCCCTGCGATGTGATCATGCTGGACACCCGTTATTTTCGCACCGCGAAGGGCAAGCCGGATAACTTTTTGGGCGAGGCACAGCTCCAGTGGCTGGAGAAAGAACTGGCCGCCTGCACCGGGCCTTTCATCTTCCTCAGCAGCGGCACCATGTGGAGCGACAATATCACAGCGGGAAAAGACTCCTGGGGGACCTGGGATCCGGAGACGCGTGAACGCATCTTTTCCTTCATCGAGGAAAAGAGAATCGGCGGAGTGATGTTACTTTCCGGAGACCGCCATGGAGCAAGGGTTGTCCGCATTCCGCGGGCCTCGGGTTTCGACTTCTGGGAGTTCGAGCTCGGCAGCCTGGGCGCACACCCCGGGCCGCCGGCGATCGGGAAGCCTGCGGAAGACCAGCCCTTCGGTATGATCGGCAAATCACTTTTCGGCGTTTGCTCCTTCGATACCACTTTGCCGGATCCCACCGCGACCATCCGCATTCTGGACGCCAAGGGCCAATCCCATTACGAAGTCTCGCTGACACGGAGCCAACTGACTCCTCCGGCCCGGTAATCATTGGGATTGCTACACCGGCCAGTGAATGGGATCGATCGATATCCCATGCGGATGAAGTAGTGCTGCACTGTGTCCCAAACCTCCGCCTTCTTCCGGAAGGCTTTCGCCGGCTATTGGCGGACTAGGTAAAAACTTCGGCAGGTCACCCGCATCAGCCAAATAGTAGGATGAACCTGCCTGCTCCGGAGATCTATGAGGGTTATTTTCCGTGAACCGAAAAATCCACACTCCGGCCCGCCAAAGGTCCGCAACCTCCTCTGGCTTCAATCGACAACCCAAGATAAAATGAAACTCGCACTCAGCCTCACCATTGCGCTCGGCACCGGAACTCTTGCCCTTGCCGCCCCCCTAGAAAAACCGAACATCATCATGGTCTTTGCGGACGATATCAGCGCCCGTGAGCTCCCTGTTTATGGCTCCAGCGTATGGACCGGTCCCTGGCGCAACGATACCAGCGATCCGCAATATCGGGCCAAAACGCCGGTCCTTGATCAGCTGGCCAGCGAGGGCTGCTGGGTCACCACGCCCTGGGCCGCCACCGTCTGCTCTCCCAGCCGTGCCATGATGATGACCGGCCGCTATGCCCACCTTCACAAGTGGTGGGACAACAAGCTCAAGGGCAAGTATCTCGACTCCTCGGGAAAAGCCTCCGTCTGGCCGCTTTATGAAAGCTCCCCGCTGCAGCTAGGTCACCTCGCCCAGAAAGCCGGTTACGCCACCTACTGGGCTGGCAAAACCCAGATGGCCGGAGATCTCACCCGCTATGGCTACGATGAAGGCTGCTTCACTCCGGGGAATCTCGAGGACAAAGACAATCCCTACACCGATTTCAAACTTGAATACCGCAAAATCAACGGCGAGCGCACCGTCGTCAATGTCGACACCGGGAAACCCGCCGACACCTATCTCCAGCACGGCTGGTATTGGTTTCCCCATGTCCGGTTGATGAATCATCCCGGAGAAAAGACGTTCTCGTGGTGGCCGAACGATGAGGAATCAAAGAAAGAGTTCGGCCTGGCGACCTACGGCCCCGATGTCGAGCTGGATTTCATCTTCGACTACATGGAGCGCCAACATGAGGCAAAGAAACCATTCTTCATCTATCACACCACCCACCTCGGCCACGATGGTTTTGACTGGCTCCACCCGGAGTCCGATAGCAGCTGGCCCGGCACTCCGGTCATCTCCTGGGATGGAGAAAAATATACGCGCACCGAGCCAAAGGTAACCGGCGACGATGGTATCTATGATACCCACGGAACCGTGACCGAGCCCGGCATGCACCGCCATATCAATTATCTCGATTATCAGATGTGGCTCTATCGGCAGAAGCTCGAAAAGATGGGCATCGCTGACAATACCGTGATCATCTTTTGCGCGGACAACGGCACCGGAGGCTATGGGAAAAACAGCCCGGATCGCCAGAAGGGAGTCCATGTGCCACTGATCATTTACGCACCGGGAATGACCAAGCACGGCCGCCAGGACGTTCTCGTCAACCTATCCGATTTTTTCCCCACCATCGCCGATCTCACTGGAGCGGAAATACCGGCAAATTATGAGCAAAACGGCGAAAGCCTCCTCCCATTTCTCTTCACCGACAAGCCGGCTCACCGGGAATGGGTCTACGGCTACCGTGGATATATGCAGTTGATTCGCGGCAGCCATGTCATGCGCGACGGTTTCGGCAAATGGTGGGATGTCTCGGAGACACCTGCGGATCTTATCAGCTTCACCGAGATTACCGATTGGGATGCCGTCTCGGAAGTTCACCGTGCGGAGCGTGCCAAGCTCGAGGCCGTTTTGCCAAAATTTGGCGTGAAGACCAATGGACCGAACGCTCCAGGCACTCCGGATTCACCTGAGAAAACGAAGACCAAGAAGAAGTCCAAGGAAGAGAAAAAGCAGAAAAAGGCCAAACCGGCCGCTGATAGCAAATAGCCGGACAGTCCCCCATTTCGATGAATCATCCGGTCCCCAAATGTCTAGCTCTCATCGGAGTGTGTCTGCTCGGGACGATGGCTCTAGCCCAAGAGGCCTGCGACTCGATATTGGAAATCCGCCAACTCGGTCGCAAGGAAGCCGCAAAGTCCCACCCTGTCGATCTTACCGCTCAAGTCCTTCGACTTAGCACCCGCGGTGGCGGATTTTTCGCTCACGACGGCGAGTCTGGAATCTACGTCCGCGGCCTCGCCAGGTCAAAATCCCAGATCGACCCCGTGCCCGGAGATATCGTCCATATCCGGGGAATCACCTCGGCATCGGATTTCTCCCCCTCAATCCAAGGCAGCCAATTCGAAATCACCGGCCATGCCACGCTCCCGAAACCCACGCAGTTGTCCGCGAGCGAATATCACCTTCCTGCTCTCGACTGTTCGTGGGTTTCCATCCGCGGTGCCATCGTTTCCATCACCCCCGTCCGGTCGCACAACGCGATCATGCTGGAATTGAAAAAGAATGAAATTCTGGCCCAAGTCCAGGTTCCTTACTCGCATGATGCCATGGCTCTGTTAGCGGAATTGGCGCTCAACCGCGTCAGCATCACGGCCGTGGCAGGCACGGTCTTCAATGATCGAGGCCAGGCAACCGATCGCATCTTCTTCGCCAACTCCCCCGCCGACTTCGAGATCCTCCGCAGGAACACACCCTCTCCCACATCCCAGGTTGTGCCGATCTCAGCACTCATGACCTATGGCTTCGAGCCACGCACACCAGTCAAAACCCGGGGGACCATCACTCATATCAACGGGCAGGATATCTATCTCGTGGACGAAGGTGCCACCCTCATGGCCACCATTCCTTCCAACAGCAAAATCACGATCGGCGACGTGGTCGAGCTGGATGGGTTTGTCTGGTCCCAGCCGATCGGCCCGGCATTTCTCGCCCAGGCGTTACGTGTGACTGGGAGCTCCCCGCCCCCGTATCCCATCCATTTCAACCCTGCGGAGCCCATCAGCAGTAGTTTGCACGGCGCCTTGGTCGAACTCGACGCCAAACTCCTCGAGACCATCGATAATATCGACTTCCGGGAAACAGACGCAACATCCCAGGGATTCCGCACGCTTCTGTGCCAATCCGGTGACAAGCTTTTCAAGGCACAGTTTTCCCCTTCGAATTTCACAGCTCCACCGCCTGCCCCCGGCTCCATTTTGCGCCTTACCGGCATTTGCAAACTGTTCCGCAACCAAGAGATCCCATGGCAAATGAGTATCGATAGCTTCGAGATCGACTTGCTCGCCGAGGGAGGCGTCTCGGTGGTGAGGCCCTCACCATGGTGGACCACCAACCGGCTCCTCTGGGGACTAGCTCTCACCTTCGGACTCCTGGCTCTGGTTTTCGGATGGGGCATCCTACTCCGACGCACGGTCGACCGTCAAACCCGCGTCATCGCTGCCAAGATCGAACGCGAGTCGACCTTGGAGGAACGCCAGCGCATCGCCCGGGAGTTCCACGACAGCCTGGAACAAGGACTTGCAGGCATGGCAATTCAGCTACGGTCCTGTATGAAACTCATGAATCGCCACGCGGAAAGAGCCATGAACTCGCTCCGTCACTCGCTTTCCCTGAGCAATCCCGCCGATAGAGCTTTGAGGTCCCATCTGGAAACCCGCAGGGAAGCAATGCAGCAAGAGCAGGCGAAAACTCTCGGCTCCCTCACCATTCTGCAGAACATGTTGAGCTACTGCAGTCTGGAAGCCCGCTCATCAATCCTTGATCTGCGTGGCGGGCTCCTGGAGTCCATGGACCTCACGACAGCTCTGCGCGCCACGCTTGAGCCTCTTTTCAACGACAGCGGAATCACCCTGCGGATCGCTTCCCAAGGCTCGCCGCCCCGTCTCCAAAGACGTATCGAAAACCACCTGTTCCGGATTGCAAAGGAAGCTGCTACAAATTCCCTACGGCATGCCAGGCCCGAACATGTCGCGATCCGTTTCTCGATCCGATCGCACCGTCTTGAGCTTGAAATTAGCGACGACGGCTGCGGTTTCGATCCGAAAATGGCCGAGCCTGTCGGACACTTCGGTCTGCAGGGCATGAAGGAACGTGCGCAAAAGATAGGCGCGACACTCGAAATCGATAGCTCCAGCACCGAGGGAACCCGGGTGCGGCTAAACCTCGATATGAAGCCTGAAGATCTCCTCCATTTATGAACTCCTCCCTGAAAATCTTCGTCGTCGACGACAATGCCATCATGAGGCTCGGCCTCTCGCAGGCGATCAACCATGAGGATGATCTCGAGCTTGTGGGCGCTGCGGCCACGGGTGAGGAAGGCATTGGACGCCTTGCAGATCTAGCTCCCGATATTGTGATTCTCGATTATCACATGCCGGGCATGGACGGCATCACCTGCGCCCGGCGGATTCTCGCCGGACAACCTTCCATTCGCATCATCCTGCTCAGTGTTTTCGATTCCGAGGAAGATATCTGGAAAGCCACCCAAGCTGGTGTCAGCGGCTACTTAACCAAAAAGGCAGGTGAGATCGAGGACGTCATCGCCGCCGTTCATGAAGTCGCTTCAGGCGGCACCTACTTTCCCGCGACCATTGCCGCCAAGCTGCGGGAGCGTCGTCAACAGGCGGAGCTGACTCCCCGTGAACTGGAGGTTCTCAAACTTCTCGCCAATGGTTTCAGTAACAAGGATATCGTCGATGCTCTCGGGATTTCTCTCGCCACGGTTAAACTCCACATCACCAACCTGCGGGAAAAACTTGGAGCTGTGGACCGCACCCAAGCGGTGGTCACCGCTTATAAAAAAGGAATTCTCCGTCTCGAGGACTAGTTTGCAGCGCCGCCTACCTCGCCTTTTGGCTAGATTGACCGACTCGTGGCCCCGCTGCAATCTCCGCTAATTCCTGAGTAGGGCTTATCCTGCCTTTCTCAATCGAAAACCAAATCCATCCAGTCATTACCACTATGAAAAAGACCTTCAAACAATCCCTCCCTGTCATCGCCGGAATCGGAGCGATTTTCCTCTTCAATGGTGAATCCCAGGCCGCGACCCTCATCACCGCCAACGTCGATGGCGCCGCAGAGCAAAGCACCTCACTCGGCTCCATTTCCGCAGCCACCGTCGTTGGAACCCCCGGCACCGACTCGACGATCAGCACCACCTACACCATCTCCGGCCTGGATCTTTCGGCAGAGGAGGCGGGCGCCACCAACGTCAGTTTTAAATTCACCGTCACCTACGTGGGCAGCAACAGCAACAACAGCAATCCACTGGACGTAAGTTTCAGCGATTTGGGCAACGTCGGCGTCGGCGGCAACCAGTTCAACGGTGCCGAGTTGCTGACGATCTCCGTCTCTGCACCCACCGACGTCATCGGCTTCGGCGGCACCATCAAATTCGACGGCTTCACCAGTTGGACCGCGGGCAACTTCGGCAACACCCCCGACAGCCAGAGCCTGACCTATGGCACAAACATCATTGAGTTCCAAAACTCGACTGACACCTCGGGCTCCACTTACACGGTTGGCTCCGGCTTTAGCGGCACCCTTCAGGCGGTGAATACCTTCACAGCCCAAGCGATCAATGGCTCCAACTCAATGCTAAATCAGGATCTGCAGTTTTCCGCTGTTCCTGAGCCTTCCTCCGCTTTCCTGCTCAGCCTGGGACTAAGCGGCCTCTTGCTCCGCCGCCGCAAGTAAAACACTACCCAGAAAAATTCTTCCAAAGGGTGCGCTGGAACTTCCGGCGCACCCTTCCCTTTCATGCCATTGCAGATTCCGTAGAACATCTCCTTTATGAAACGCATCATTCCCTCCTTGCTGCTACTGCTCGGTCCCGCTCTAGCTGCCCAGAAGCCAAACATCCTGTGGGTAATCACGGATGACCAACGGCTCGACTCGATCAGCGCCTTCAATCGCATGACCCGCGATCGCGATGACAGCCCCTTGGGCAAAGTGCTCTCCCCCAATGTCGACCGTCTTGCAGCGATGGGCACCACTTTCATCAATAGCTACAACCAAAATCCCAGCTGTGCCCCGAGCCGCACCATCATGCACTCGGGCCGCTACTCACACCGCACCGGGGTGTATGGGTTCGAATACTATTATCCGACCTCTGAGCTGGAGCACTGGCGGCCAATGATCCCGGAAGTGATGGCTGCCGATGCCGGATACCAGACGGTAAGCGTCGGTAAAGGTGGCCTCTACTATCGTCAGCCCGCGACCACTCCGAAAGGGAAACCCCAGGATTCCAACATCTATCAGGTCAATCTCGGCTACCGCCGCGAGTATGCCCCAAAAGGACTATACGATTGGGACAAGCAGACCGACTGGAAAAGCACGCCGAAACAGGTTTTCGAGGTTTTCCAGTTCTCTGACGGAGAGAAGCTCTCATGGCCCGTCACCAAGGGTGCCACCCCGGATGATCGTCCGGAAATCCGGGACCGTCTTGATATACTCCGCGCCTATTCCGCCGGGGACGACGAACACACCGGCATGGTGATCGGCGGGGTCAACCCCCAATCCGGCGATAAAACCCGCGATGGCTGGTTCCTGACGGAGCTGAGCCAATATCTCGACAATTGCGACCAACCCCACACCACCGTATACGGCAGCAAGCTCCAAGGCCCGAAATCAGCGGCACCGCTTTTCGTCCACCTCGGCTTCGAGGCCCCTCACACGCCGGTTCTTCCTCCACAGGAGTTCCGGGACAAGTTCAAGGGCATCACCTACGAGATCCCAGAGTTCACCAAGGAAGAACTCGCCGGCTTTCCGCCGCAAATCCAGAAACTCTACTCGCATAGCGCCAGCGACCACTACACCACAGCCGAGAAGCAGCAGATGGTCTCCGACTACTTCGCCTACTGCGCCTATGTCGATGATCTCGTTGGCAAGGCGGTCGATAAATTCATCGGCTACTCCGAGAAAAACCAACAACCGTGGATGGTCCTCTACGTCTGTGGCGATCACGGCTGGCGCCTCAACGAGCACGGCATGATCAGCAAGTTCGGCCCCTTTGATACCGATCTTCAGAACCCCATCATCGTCGCCTCCTCCGATAAAACGAGATTCCCGGCAGACAAGGTGGTCACGGATTTCACTACTTTCCTCGATATGGCTCCCACATTCTACGCTGCTGCGGGAATTGATCTGAACCAGCCAAGCTATGCCTATCTGGACGGAGAGGATCTCGCAAAAGTCGCCGGCGGCGCTCTGCCTCCGCGGGACTACATCATTGCGGAGCCCACGCACGTCATCGGCCCCCGCGCCGTGATCCGCACGAAGGAATACAAATTCAGCATGCGCATCCGCCCCGGCCGGATCGACGGGAAAAAAATCGATTGGGCCATCAAAGCCCCTCTGGAAGAGGTGGAACCGATGTTTTTCGACCTCCGTTCCGATCCCGAGGAGATTCACAACCTGGCCTCCGAGTCCCATTACCGTCCGGTCATCGACGTGCTGCGTAAAAAGCTTCAGGACATCGTTCTCGGCGATGGTCGGGTGGAGTGCAAATGGGATGCAAAGGGCGATACCACCGTCGTCACCAGCAACTTCGCACCCGGAGCCGACGATGGAAAAATCAGCCTGCCCGGGATCACCCCACTCGCCCGCTGATGCCCGTGGAAATTTCCCGCCGGATCGGGCAAGCTCGATTCCGCAGTGGAATTCTGAAACAGTGGTGCCGGATTCACCGGCTTTGTTAATGTTTCAATTTTTCAACCCCTACTCCAAGCTCCAGACCCCATGATACGTTATCTGTCTTTTCCCGTCATTTTCGTCACGCAGTTTGCCGCCCATGCTTCTGCTCAGGAACCACCGGACGAGGCACTGGGAAAGGAGGCCTATCAAGCCAATTGCATGGCATGCCATCAGGCGGACCTCCGTCTGGTCGGCCCGTCATTGGTCGCCATCGCGGAAACCTATCCTCTGGAAAAGGAGGCGGAGTTCATCCAATGGGCGAAGGCTCCCGGTAAAAAGGATCCGAAACTCCTGCAAATGCCACCCATGTCCCATCTCCCGGATGAAACCCTTGCAGCGATTCACAAGTTCATGCTCGGGGAGGCAAAGGGAAAAACAGAGCAAAAGGCGGGAAGCCAGTATGATACCTACAAGGAGCCTGTGAGGGAGCTGCCATACGTTGTCCGGGCATTTTTACCGGATGCCAGCCCGGCATCGGTAGCGGTGGTTTTGAAAGACGGCATTAGTCTCTGCTGGGATACGGAAGCCTGCCGCTTCCGCTATGCCTGGGCGGGCGATAAGACCCGGCTACGCCAGGGACATACCGTGGTGAACCTCCGGCAAAAGCCCTTTTACCGCGAGAGCGCACCCGCGCTATGGTCCTTCGCCGGAGATGACGAGCCGCAGTTTCATGGATATCGTCTGCACGAAGATGGCACGCCCGAGTTTGCCTATTCTTTCGGCGATATTGAAATCCGGGAGCGAATCAGCAACGGCGCGGAAGCAGGCAGCTTTGTCCGCCATTTCACCCTGTCGAAACCCTTGGAAAAACTGAGCCTGAATCTTGAGCAGGATTCCTCCGCACGGGTTTCCGCCGACAAGGGTGAGCTCAATAACCATACGCTGACGCTTACCGCCGGCGACACAAAGTCCTTCACCCTCACCATTTCAAAACCATGAAGTTTACCCGTTCACTTTGGATCCATTTCCTCGGCTGCACCTTACTGGCCGCCCCACTGTCGGTGGCTCAGCAATCCGATTGGTCACCTTACTATTCCTTTGAAAAAGTGGCCTTGCCTAAGACGGTCGACCATCAGGTCGGCGGCTTGACCACCCTCAGCGACGGCCGGATCGCAGCCTGCTTCGACAGCGGCGAGGTTCTTTTTTACGAGCCGGAAACGGGAACCTGGAGCGAGTTCGCCCGTGGCCTGATGAGCCCTCTCGGACTCCTTGAGGAACCTTCCGGCTCCCTGCTTGTCATGCAGTGGGCAGAGCTGACGCGGCTCACCGACACCAATTCCGATGGCAAGGCGGACTTTTATGAAACCGTCTGCGACGACTTCGGCATCAGCGGAAACTATCACGAGTTCGCCTACGGCCCCGCCCGTGACAAGGACGGCAATCTCTACATCGCGCTCAACGTCGCATCCAACAATGGCGGCGTGTTTGAGCACGTCCGCGGTCCCTGGTCACCAATCGGGCTCGCGAAAGAACATATGGACGCCTCCAACGGCAAAAAAATCACTGACAAATACAAGAAGGATGCCGGCCGCATGTTTTCCCGAGTTCCCCTGCGCGGCTGGGTGCTCAAGATCACACCCGAAGGCAAAATGGAACCCTTTGCCAGCGGTTTCCGCTCTCCGGACGGCATCGGCTTTGATGATGAGGGACGCCTTTGGGTTACCGACAACCAAGGCGACTGGAAAGCGACCAATCCTCTCTATCACGTGGAGCAGGGGAATTTTTACGGCCATCCGGCCTCGCTGATCTGGCAGGATGGCTGGGACGGGCGGAATCCTCTCGATGTGCCTGTCGAGGAGCTGGAGACCATGCGCACCAGAGAGGCGGCACTCATCCCCTACGGAGACATGGCAAACTCTTTGACACAACCCATCCCGACGATTGATCCGGAGCTTTTCGGCCTGCCGCGGGGCGAGTTGCTCATTGGCGATATGAACCAGCCGAATCTGATTCGTTTCCTCAGCGAGGAGGTCGGAGGCACCGTGCAGGGAGCGGCAATTCCGTTTCTCTTTACCACCAGGCTGGGAATCGGCAACCACCGCTTCACCTTCGGCAAAGACGGCGCACTCTGGATCGGCAAAACCCACCTGAAATGGGCGGGTGACGAGGGACTGCTGAAAGTCACTTGGAATCAGAAGCCGATGTTCCTCGTGGAAAAAGTCCAGCTTCTCGAAAACGGCTTTGAGATTCACTTCAACAAGCCACTCTCAACCGATGCCCCGGCCTGGAAAATCTCGCGACACACCTACCACTATCATGCCGATTACGGCTCGCCGCGCGTTGACCTGCAAAAGGTGGAGCCTTCGGAAATCTCCGTCAGCGAGGACCGCCGGTCGGTCCGGCTCGTCCTCCCCGAGATCAAGACAAACTACCTCTACTCCATCACTGCGGACCACGCCACCAGCGCGGATAAGGAAGCCCTGATGGGCCATGTGATGCACTACTTCGTGAACAAAGCCGCCACGGCGGAAGCGGAGTTCGAGGATCTCTTGGGCAGTGGCGATTTGTCGAAATTTTCCACCGGGGCGCAAGGCAAGTCATGGACGCTGAAGGATGGAGTTCTCTCGCGGGGTGCCAAAAAGGTTGGCAGCCTGAGAACCAAACAGAAATACAAGAATTTCGAGCTGAAATTTGATTGGAAAATCAGCGCTGGCGGTAACAGCGGCGTAATTTACCGCAGCCAGAAGGGCAAGGGACTGGAATACCAGGTGCTCGACGATGCTGGCCACATCCGTGGAAAAACTCCCGCTACCTCTGCCTCCGCACTGTATGACCTCGCGGAACCCTCGGCGGAGAAAAACTGCCACCCGGCGGGCGAATGGAACAGCGCCCGCATCGTCTCAAACGGGAATCACATCGAGCACTGGCTCAATGGCACCAAGGTTCTTGAGATCGAAATCGGAAGCGATGAGTGGAAGCGGAGTTTTACAAAAAGCAAATTCAAGGATCTCGAAAACTTTGCTGAAACGGAAAGCCCCATCGAATTCCAGGATCACGGCGCCGATGTCTTCTACCGGAACATCCTGATCCGCGACCTTTAACCCTCCGACCTCTCTTCCACTGTGTCTCGATCTCTTCACCTAGCCTGCGTGCTGGCTTCGCTTCTGACCTCTGTGTCCCAGGCGGCGGTTGCTGCGAAAACCAATGTGCTCTTCATCTGCATCGATGATATGCGGCCCCAAACCGCCGCCTATGGGCAGAAGCACATGCTCACTCCGAACCTCGACAAAATCGCCTCCGAGGGGCGTTTGTTCCGCCGTCACTACGTGCAGGTGCCGACCTGTGGGCCTTCACGCGCTAGCATGCTGACAGGCAGGACACCACGCTCCGGTGATGAGATCAATCACCACGCCCTGTCGAAAAAGCTCGCCGGGACGACCGAACCGGAGCAGCCCGAAACCCTGGTGCATCATTTCCGGCAGCATGGCTATCACACCGTCGGCATGGGAAAGATCAGCCACAGCGAGAACGGCTATCGATATGACAAGGAAACCAAAACCGGAGGCCCCGAGCTTCCCCACAGCTGGAGCGAGTTCGTAAAGCTGGAAATGCCGGAATGGAAGGGCTCGCTCCTCCACGGATTTGTTTCCGGAAAGGATCGGAAAAAAGGCGGGGTCGCCCCCTTCGAATCCGCGGAGGTGGAAGACATCGCCTATCCGGATGGCATGCTCGCAGAGCTTGCGAAAACCAAGCTGACGGAGCTCTCGGAGCACCAACAGCCCTTCTTTATGGCCGTAGGTTTCTACAAGCCTCATCTCCCTTTTACCGCACCCCGGAAATACTGGGATCTCTACGATCGCTCGGAGCTTCCCCTCTCGACCAACCCCGAACTCCCCGCCGCTGTCGATGCGGAATTTCTGCACAATAGCAACGAGTTCAGGAGCTATCGCGACCAACCCGAGCAGGCGGCCGCAGGGACACCGCTGTCCGATGACTATGCACGCCAAATCATCCACGCCCATTGCGCGGCCGTCTCCTTCGTGGATGCCCAGGTGGGCAAGGTGCTCGATCATTTACGTGAAACCGGTCTGGACAAAAACACCATCGTCGTCCTCTGGGGTGACCACGGTTGACACCTCGGTGACCACACAATCTGGGGAAAGCACAGCACCTTCGAGCGAGCCTTGAACAGCCTCCTGATCGTGCGGACCCCGGAGCTGGAAAAGCCCGGCATTCCCACCAATGGGCTGGTGGCCTCAATCGATCTCTATCCAACGCTCTGTGAACTAACCAAACTCCCGCTACCCGACGGTCTCGACGGCGAAAGCTTCGCCAAACTCGTCCGCGATCCCGATCAATCCGGCAAAGATTTCGTCGCCAGCTTCTGGAACGACATCATCAGTCTACGGACCGATCGCTACCGCATGGCGCTCTTTCACAATGATCAGAAGGAAGAGATCATGCTTTTTGATCACCAGACAGACCCCGACGAAACCACGAACATCGCCTCGCAGCACCCCGATGTCATTGGACGACTCAAGGCCATGGCAAAAGAGGCGAACCATGGCTTTCTCCCCCGTTTTCAAACCCAAAGCACCGCCCACTGATCTTTCATGAAATACGCCTCCTTCCGCTCTCTCCTGATTGCCACCTCAATTCCTGTTCTCACCTCCGCGCTAGCAGCCCAGGACGAGAAAGTCCTGCAATTCGGCAGGGAAACTTTCACATCCTGCTCGCTTTGCCACGGTGCTGACGGACGTGGAGGCAAAGCTGGGGACATTGTCATGGCGCCGAGCCTTCACGACTCGGCTTTCGTCGGATCAAGCCCGGAAGCTCTCGTCGCGATTATTCTGAAAGGCATTCACAAAGAGGATGACAAATATCTTCAGGTGATGGTTCCGCTGGAAGAGGCGCTCAATGACGAGCAAATCGCCGCAGTCAGCACCTATATCAGGAACGATTTCGCGGGGAAAAAAGGAGTTATCACTCCCAGGTTCGTGAAGAAGGTCCGCTCGGAGTTCAAATCGCGGACAACGGCATGGAAACGCAAGGAACTGGAGCAACTCCTGGCACGTCTGGAGGCCGGATCGCTGATCTCCAACCTCAGATACTCGATTTACGAGGGGCATTGGGAAGAACTCCCGGACTTTTCCACCCTCAAGCCATCCCAAACCGGAAAAATCGCAGGCAACAAGCTCACTCTCAATGTCGTTGAGAACTCCCAGCGTGCCTTCGCGGCGGTTTTCGAGGGGGATCTCACTCTCAAGCATTCGGACGACTACGAGTTCGCCCTTTGGGCGCTCAACCAGGGAGCCCTCATCGTGGATGGGGAAAACATGCTCGTCACAAAGGGCGAAAATGCCGCGAGCATCACCACTGCCACGGAGAAACTCGAGGCAGGTGAACATACTTTCAAAGTCCATTATCTCTTCAATGGCGGCAAAGCCCGGCTAGCCCTCTCAATGACGAGCAAAACTCTCGGAGAGATCAATCTCGGCGACCGTCCCATCAGCAACGGCAAGAATAAAAAAGAAACCGATTACCCACCGATCGTGCTGCAGCCGGAACACGGCGAGGCCATCGTCCACCGGGCCTTTTTACCCGATGAAAAGCCGCGTGCCATCGCGGTCGGCTATCCGGGCGGCATCAACCTCTCCTGGAATGCCGGCACGCTGAACCTCGCCCAGATATGGCGGGGTCCGTTTCTGGATGTCGCACCCCACTGGAATCACCGCGGATCCGGCAGCCAACCCCTCGGCGGCCCGCGGCTGGCTCCGGCAAACGGCATGCCTTTCCAGATCCTCGAGAGCCTGGAAACACCTTGGGTGGCCTTCTCCGAAGCGAAAATCAAATATGAACGGGACACCGCGAACCCGCAGAAACAGATCACCTTCGACATCGAGCACCCCGACTACCAGTTCGTCGGTTACCGCCTCGATGAAAAACGTTTCCCGACATTTATCTACCGCTACCGGAGCCTGGAAATCACCGATACGTTTGCTCCAGCGACACTGGAAGGGCAGGATGCCATTGTGCGCACGCTGAAACTCCAGGGGGAACCTGAAGCCAATCTCTATCTCCGCATCTGCGATACGTATTCTTCCGACAAGGAAGTTAAAGAAAACGAATGGATCACCACTGACAAGCTATCCATCAAACTGGAAGGAGCGCTGCCTCTCGCCCGAAAATCCACAGAGCAGTCCGAAATCCTCGCCCGCATCGAAAAGCCGGGCGAAATCAAGATCACCTATCGCTGGTTGGCACCCCGCAAAACCTCAAGCCCGGACACGAAACCGTCCAAACCGTAAGCCGCGAATCATCGGTAGAACTCCATTTCAGAAAACAGCCCATGAATACCCGATTTTCCCCATCTCTGATCACCGCGCTCGCCGCAGCCGCTCTGCACGGCACTGCCTTTTGCGAGGAGCCGAAAGAGTCGGACTACTACACCATTACCTCCTTCCAAGCCCCCGAAGGAGTCTCCGCGGAAGTGACCGGCATCACCCTGATGCCTGAAGACAAGGTCGCCGTCTGCACCCGGCGGGGGCAGGTCTGGACGATCGAGAATGCCTTCGCCCATCCCAGAACCCCTGCGAAGTGGAACCTTTTCGCGGAATATCTCCACGAGCCACTCGGACTTGCCTATAGGGACGGATGGCTCTACGCGGTGCAACGCCCCGAGGTCACCCGCATCAAGGATGAGGACGGAGATGGCCGCGCCGACTACTTCGAATGCGTCAGCGACGACTGGGGCATCAACGGAACGAACCATGAATACACCTTCGGTTCCCGTTTCGACAAGGAAGGCAATCTTTGGTGCGCTCTTTGCCTCACCGGCTCATTCACCTCGGATTCCATGTATCGCGGCTGGATCCTACGCGTCAATGAAGACGGCACCATGACTCCCACCGCCTCCGGCGTGCGCTCGCCGGGCGGTGTCGGATTCAATGCCGAAGGAGACGCGTTCTACACAGACAACCAGGGCGCGTGGAACGGGTCGAGTTCCCTGAAATGGATCAAGCCGGGCTCCTATCAAGGCAACCCCAATGGCAACATCTGGTATGAATACGCCGGTGATGTGATGGGAGAAAAGCCTCCACATCCCGACTACGAGACCGACGATCGCATCGAAGCGGTGCGCGAGCGGACACCCACCTTCATCCCGCCGGCCGTCATCTTTCCCCACCAGACTGTCGGGAACTCTCCCACCGGTATAGAACCCGATCTGAGCGAGGGAAAATTCGGCCCCTTTGGCGGTCAAGTCTTCGTCGCGGAACAAACACTTTCCCGGGTTCACCGCGTTTTCCTCGAGAAGGTCAACGGCTTTTACCAAGGCGCGATGTTCCCGTTTCTCGAAGGATTCAGCAGCGGCAACATCGGCCTTCTTCTAACGGAAAGTGGCGTAATGTTCACCGGCGGATCGAATCGTGGCTGGGGTGCCAAGGGCGGTAAACCCTACAGCTTCGAACGGGTCGACTGGACCGGCAAGACGCCTTTCGAAGTCCATGAAATGCGTGTCCGTGCCGATGGATTCGAGCTCACCTTCACCCAGCCCATTGACAGACAAAGCGCCACAGCGGACGCCTTGGAAATGGAAGCTTTCACCTACGGCTATGGAAAGAAATACGGGAGCCCGGAGCTGGATATCGTCCACCCGCAGCTGAGTATCTCTTCCGTGGCCGATGATGGCAAAAGCCTCGTCATCAAAGTCGACCCGATGACCAAGGGCCATGTGCATGCCTTGAGCCTTGCCGGTCTCCGGAATGAGGCAGGACAGCCTCTGCTCCACGCCGATGCCTACTATACGCTCAACGAAATCCCCTCGGAAAAATAGTAGCCTCCAATAACTCCAGCCAAACGCTTCAAAACACACCAACCCTCCCCGAAGGATGAAACTCAAACCTCTCACATTCCTATTTCTCGGCATCTTTGCCGCCGCATCACCGGCCATGGCCGAGAACGAGCGCCCACCCAACATCATTTTCATCATGACCGATGACCATGATCGGGAAACCATGGGAAGCTTCGGCGGCGAAGTGAAAACCCCGCACATCGACCAGCTCGCCGCAGATGGATTGCGTTTTTCCCAATTCACCACCACCTCTCCGGTCTGCACGCCTACCCGCTACACCACGCTCTCCGGACGCTACGCCGGCAAAGCCCAAAAAATGGTCCAGGAGGGCAAAAAAGCGAAGCCCAACGAGCCCGTATCACTCGGGTGGAACACCTCCTTGGAGATCGACCGCCCCAACCTCCCGAAGACTCTCCAGGCCGCAGGCTACCGCACCGGCATGGTCGGCAAATGGCATTTGGGAGGAGTGGATTCCAAGAGCCTGGATGTCCCTGCGGGCTTCGGAGCCAAGAGCAAACTCACCGATCCAGCCATCGACAGCTACCTCAAGCAGCGGCAGGAAAAATGGTGCGAGGCCATGAAGGAAAACTTCGGCTTCGACTACGCTTCCCGCGTCTACAAAAGCAACATCAACACCAAGGGCAAGGAGCCAAAGGCCAAGGAATTCCACAACATGGAGTGGATCGTCGAAGGAGCCCAGGAGTTCATCCGCCAGAGCAAGGATCAGCCATTTTTCCTCTACATGGCAACCACCGTGCCCCACGGCCCCCAGCCGACTCCATCGCTCTACCAGGATTCCCGCATCACCGTCGCGGGGCTCCTCGATGAGGCACCGGAAACCGGCATGCCCAGCCGCACAAGCGTCCTGGAACGTGCAAAAGAGGCAGGCATTCCCAAGGATCTCGCGTGGACCATCTGGCTTGATGACGGCATCGGCGCGGTCCGTCGCACCGTGGAGGAACTCGGCCTGTTGGAAAATACGATCATTATCGTCATGAGCGACCAGGAGGCGGTCGGAAAAGGCTCGCTCTACGACCGTGGAGTCGGCGCCCCATGCATCGCTTCGTGGAAAGGCAGCAAGTCCGCCGGGACCACCTCCGACGTGATGGCCCAGAATGTGGATTGGGCACCGACCCTACTGGAGATTGCCAGCATTCCTCTCCCTCCGAGAATCGAGGCGGACGGGAAAAGCTTCGCTCCGCTACTCCGGGGCGAGACGCTTCCGGCGGATTGGCGGACATCCGCCTACTACGAGATCGGCCTCATGCGGGGCGTGCGCACCGATAAGTTCAAATACGTCGCCGTTCGTTTTCCGGAGGGCACCAAAGTCGATGCCAGTGCCGAGTTCGGCACCAGCGAGATCCCGATGTTCAATCAGTTCAAGCGCCGGGAGGCGGAGTTTCCACACTGGTGGGACGCTGATCAGCTCTACGATCTGGAGAAAGATCCCGAGGAAAAGAACAACCTGGCGACCAATCCCGAATATGCGGAAGTCCTGGCTGAAATGAAAAGAGAACTCAGCCAACATTTAAAGGAACTGCCATATGGCTACGCGGAATTCACCCGCTGATCCACGACTCAAGAGAGAGCCATAGATCTGACGATTTCCGCTCCTGGCCAGCACTGCCCCGCTGTTCACCCGGGGCACGAATACTTCTTTCCGGCGAGTGGGAATGACCGCGCCGCAGGCCGTGGGACGGCCCCCCGATCATTCCACCTCCTGACGCGCTCGAAACGAGAGCAAGCTCCCAAAAATCCCTGCAATGCGTAATATCCCTCGTCAACCAACGTATTGTATACAATCTTCAATGAAGACCCCCGGAGCTCTCTCACATGAAACCACGTATTTTCTTTCTCTTCCTAGCCTTCCAGTCCCTTGCGATGGCGAAAAAACCGAACATTCTTTGGATTGTCACCGACGACCAACGGCCCGATTCGGTCGCAGCCTATAACCGTCTGGTTTTCGGAAAGGACGAGAGCCCGATCGGATACGTGGAATCGCCAAATATCGACAAGCTCGCAGCCGAGGGCGTGATGTTCACCCGCGCGATGTGCAACTCACCCGTCTGTGGACCATCGCGTGGTTCGATGCACTCGGGACGCTATCCCTTCCGCATCGGTCATTACGGTTTCCAACTGACACACCAGGCACCGGATTTCGTGCGGCCGGTCGTTCCACAGCTTTTGCGCGAGCAGGGCTATGCCACCGCCGCTTTCGGGAAAGACGATCCCTACATCTATAAATGGGGACCGGGTCAGGGCTACAACGACCCGGGATTTTACGATATCAAGGTTCACGATAAAAACGGCCTGCAGGTGAACGGCGTGGGTGATGTGGCGACTTTGGAAGCTTTTGGAAAAGGCGGAATAGAAGTGGTGTTTTATCCGGACGGCCGCAAGCGAACCTATTTCCTCAATCGCAAGGATGGTGACATCACCGACGAAGACCGCGCGGAAATGGCGAAGACCGACGAGGAGTTCGACATCCTGCGCTCCTACACGAACGCCCATAACAAAGTTTTGATCCTTGGCGGCGTGAATCCCAAGCCTGCGGACGATACCGCCGATGCGCACATCGCCACGGAAATGATGAACTACCTGGCGAACGCCGGGAAAAGCTACAAAACGCTGTGGGGCAAGGAACTCAAAGGCGCGGATCCATCGAAGCCGCAGTTCATCCATCTCGGTTTCCACTTCCCGCACACACCGGTGCTGCCGCCGAAGTCGGTGCGCGAGCGCTTCCAATCGAAGACGTATCGCGTCCCGGACTTCGATGATGAGGAGCTGGCGAAGTTCCCGCCGCAGCTCATGAAACTCTATAACAGCTGCAAGATCGAAGGCATGAGCGATGCCGAAAAGCAGCAGGCGATCCAGGACTACTACGCCTTCTGCGCCCATGGCGACGCGCAAATCGGCAAGGCCGTCGAGGCTTTCAAAAATTACTGCAAGGCGAACGGGCAGGAATACCTGATTCTCTACACCATTGGTGATCACAGCTGGCACCTCGGCGAGCAGGGCATCATGGCGAAGTTCGGCCCCTGGCGCCAGTCCGTGGACAATGCCGCGATCCTCGTCTCCTCGGACAAGAAGCTCGTCCCGGCCGGTGATCGCTGCGATACGATGGTCGAGTTCGTCGATTTCGCGCCGACTCTTCTGGCAGCCGGCGGCATGGATCTCAAGGACCCGAAGCTCGACTTCCTCGACGGCGTGAGCCTCTTCGATGTGAGAGATGGCAGCGCACCGAAGCGCGATTACACACTGGGCGAAATCCACCTTGTCACCGGCCCGCGGGCCTACCTGCACACCGAGCGCTTCCGCTTCTCGATGCGCAGCCGACCGTTTTCCGGACAGGTGAATCCGCAGAATATGGGTGAAAACATCGACTGGGCACTGAAGGCCCCGGTGGAGAAAGTCGACCTCGCGCTCTACGACCTGAAATACGATCCCCTCGAGCGCAACAACGTCGCCAACGATCCCGCCTACAGCGGACTCGCCGCGTGGTTCCGTAACAAACTTGGCAACATCGTGCTCGGTGATCGCCGCATCGAGTGCGACTGGACGCAGGAAAACCGCTATTCGCTCAGTGAATTCGCCAAGGGTGCCGACGACAAGAAGGCGGATATCCCTGCGGAGCTGATTCCCTCGCTCTGAGAAACGCAACTTTGAGATTTATGAAAAATGCCCCAATCCTGATCACTCTCGCGCTTGCACAGCTGGCCACGGTTTGCCTGTCGGCGGAGGAACAAGCGCCCTTCCCCTACCAACTGCCCAAGGAGAAGCCGGATCGCAAGTTGAGCGAGGCGATGGAACGGATCTACGATAACTACCCGGCTCCGCAACCCGAGGACAACGAGCTTTTCAGCCAGTTCAAATACACCGAACTGAAGGGCTTCGACTATCGCGACGGAGATGGGACGGTGTCGCGTCGCGATCCATCAAAGATCATTTTCGAAAACGGGAAATACTACGTCTGGTATACCAAGCGGGACACCAAGGTGCCGCCGGTCGGCATGCATCGTGCGGCTGAGGCGACGGATGAGATTCCTTCCGCTGACTGGGATCTTTCCGAAATCTGGTATGCTACTTCCGCCGACGGTTTCACCTGGGAGGAGCAGGGCGTGGCAATCAAGCGGCCGGAGAAACCTCTGGTCGGCTGGCGCTCGGTAACAACCACCGATATCCTGAAGTGGAAGGGAAAATACTATCTCTACTATCAGGGATTCATGGAGGCCAGCGGCACTCGCGGTGATGATTGCCCGGTGGCGGTTTCCTATGCGGATTCGCCGGAAGGTCCGTGGACGGCGGCCAACAAGGTTGTGATTCCGAACGGTCCGGAAGGCGCATGGGACCAGTATTCAATCCACGATCCCTACCCCTTGGTCAGAGACGGGAAAATTTACATCTATTATAAATCCGATTTCGGTCGGGACCCGCACAAAGTGCGGATGCAGGGTCTCGCGATCGCAGAGGATCCGCTGGGTCCGTTTACAAAACATCCGTTGAATCCGGTGATCACTTCCGGTCATGAGACCTCTCTGTTCCCTTTCAAGGAAGGTGTTGCAGCGCTGGTTTATAAGGATGGGCCCGAACATAATACCATCCAGTATGCCGAGGACGGCGTAAACTTCTCGATCGCCTCGATCACTGAGCTGATGCCCTACGCTGCAGCGCCATATATCCCGGATGCCTTCACCGACACCAAGGACGGTCGCGGTATCACCTGGGGACTCGCCCATTTCATCAATCAGGGAGGGAAAGGCAGGAACCACTCGATCCTGGTCCGCTTCGACTGCGATCTGAGCCTGGATGTGAATGATCCCCAGATGAAGGAGCACCGCGTGAATCATCGTCCGGATGTCTACTACCGCCAGGGCCTGAGCAAGGAGCAGCGCGAGCGGATCGAATCAGAAAGCCGCGCCCACCAAAGTCAATAAGCCGGGAGTCTTCTGCGGGTTCGTGCATCTTTACTCCGCCCGGTAGGCCTAGGTACATGGGAACAGGAAAATCCGTTGATACTGATTGAGCCAACAGGCCACTAACAACAGATTTTCATCCTCCGAACGGGTTGAAACGTCACAAACCGATCGGACAAAGCCATCAGTAGATTTCCTCGATGACCACTGTGGAGCTATCGATCTGCTGTTTCCAATCCCCGTCTTTCGGCACCATCTGAAGAATGAACTGGTAGCTTGATTCCGGGTTCAAACCACCTTCCGCCTGATACTCGATCTCCACCGAACCGAGACCATCGACGCTTTTCCGGACCGAATTCAATCCGGTCCAGTGTTCGGTATTCTGGATACCGACGATGATATCCCTCGGCTGGGAGGTCTCGAAGTTGACATGAAAGGTGACCTTTCCGGAAGCCGGCATCCGCATCGGCAGATCGTGCGTCAGCATGCGGTCCTCACTGCCCACGGCGTGAACATCGAGTTTCTTGAATCTCGCCAGACCTTCCCTTCCATTGCTAGAGGTAGCCACCACCCCGGCATGAAACTCATCGCCGAGATCGAAATCGACCGAACCAAGTTCCCTTCAATTATGCCGATCGGTTTGAGAGATCCACGTTTCGATCCGTCCATCGCGCTTGATCATTTTCAGGAAATACGGCGCCCGGAGTTTCTCGATCACCCCGACCTGATTCATCTCACCATCCCGGCTTCGAAGATACTGCACCAGACCCTTTCCGGGAACAATCATTGTCGCAATCGAGGCTGATGCCTGGTCGAGACTCTTGCGGAACATGATGCCAGCAGAGGCTGCGTCCGGCGTGTAATCCTGCGACAGCACCTGGGCGGTCAAAACAACGTCACCACTTTGCTTTTGATTCAGGAAACGGATCGTATCTGCAGACTCCGCTCCAAGGCCTCCCCCGGCACGCAGCCGCACCGTTTTCACTTTCGCATCGAAACCGCTGTTTCCGCCCGCATTTCCGATATCATCCGTCACCCACGGGACCGGAGGCGCTGTTTGATCGGCGATCTCGTTTTCCCGTGAGACCAGCGCCCGCATGTCGCGACCGAAGGCCTCACCATCGAAGGGCACCAACACCACTTTACTGCCATGTTTGTCATTGCCGTCATCCTTTCCCTTATGGACGTCGATGACGGAAAAGTTGAACAGTCTTACCGTTCCATCTTCCACATACACCGTCGGCCTCTGGACCGTATACCACTCATTCCGGACACCGTTCGTGTAGCGAAAGATCCCCCCATCTTCCTTGCTCATCGCGATGCCTCGGTTTTTCCAATCATGAATCCCGTCCTCCGATGTCAGGTGATACGAAAGATCCGTCGTCGCATAGTGATTGACCACCACATGGAACAAGCCATCGCTCCTCCAGATCGTCGGATCCTCCATATATTTCTGGGGCACACCATCAAGGTCTTTCCAGATTTGATCGCCCATCATCCTGTAGGGACCGGTGACACCATCATCACTGATCATCACCGCACAGTTCCGGCCCATGAGCATGTAGCGCTTATTCTCGATGGGCAGAATCATCACATTCGCCATCTTGTAAGGCGCAAAGTTGTAACGCGCGAGGCCTGGATGAAACCCGTTGTAATCCACCTTGATGCGGCCCAAACACTCGAAAGGCCCGGCGGGATCCTTCGCAGCAAACACCTCGCCCATGGTGATCTCGCTGGTGACCATGGCATAGCGACCATCGTGCATCCGGAGCCCCACGGTGTTGTGGCCGGATCCCATGTCGCCATTCCAGTTTTTCCACTCCGGCCACGCTTCGCCGAGATCGGCATACGGCCCCATCATTTTGTCGCTCACCGAGATCATGGCCTTGGAGTTCTCCGTCCATCCCGTGCCATGATGAAACTTCTGATCCCACCTGCTTGCATACATGAAATAGCGGCCGTCATCCGCCTTCACGATACTACCATCCCAGTAACACCATTGGTCCATGTCCGGATCCTCGAGGCCATTGCGGATATCACGCGGCAGCACATTGCCGTCTCCCCAGATGCCTTCTGAGACCAGTGGCTCGACAGGCTCAGCTGCCAGAAAGTAGTTAACCAAGGTCTTTTCAGGAACAATCGCGAGGAGAGGAAGACTGGAAGCCAAAAGCATCGCGGAGCAAAGATGGGGAAAATACATAAGAAACAAAAGTTGGTGGGTCGAAACCATGGGAACTGATTTGGCGACACGTCACCTCCCACCACCTCTCTCTAAAAGAGTGAGAAATAACGCAGGAATTCAATCCGCGTGGAATTCCTGCGAAATGATTTGTTGAAAGGAGCTATTTCCGGCGGCGATTCAGGAAAAACATTATTCCGAAAACACCCAGCAGGGTCGGGACGGTAGGCTCGGGAATTAACGCGACAGAAAGATCGTCCACCCCGGGAGCAATACTTCCTCCGACACCTTTGTTTGAACCAATTCTAAGCCAGATCTCGGTGCCCGCGGATAGGCTGGAGACATCGAACGCGGAGCTGGAAAACGCAGACTCCGCAAAGGTGCCCTGCGGTATGCCAGCGAATACCGAATTATCGATCACGAAGGATCCCAGCGAACTCACGCCCGTCAGAGGAGTTCCATCGGCGGCACTGGCGAAGGTTCCAGAAAACGCTTCGATCGTTACGTCATCCGCATACGCCCGCCCGGCGCGTTTTACAGCCGTCCCCGAGATCTTGAACGAACCTGCGGCAATATCAGTCATGTCGAGCGTTCCCAGGCTTTGGTAAATAAAGCCGCCGCTACTCTCGAATAGTAGCGCGGTATCGCCGCCTACCGAGGAGTCGTTCAAGACATAGTCAGCGAAGTTGAAAGTCGTTGATGATTCAAACCAACTGGTGACGGCGTTGCTGTTACCACTAGCAGGTTGAGCCTGAAAATCACCGTTGGTGATCGACAAAGCAGCCTGGGTTGTGGCGAGACAGGAGAGGAGGATTCCGGTAACGGAAACGAGCATAATGTTGTAGGTTTTCATGGGTATATTTAGTAGCTCTTTGCTGGACTGGAGCATCTGCGATCCTAACAGGTGGATCTCCCCGGTGAATGGACGATCAATCACCGGATGATGGATTATTCGCTTCTACATGATAACGAAGATGACATCCATTTCGTTGAAATCGATGATCCCTCCATGGATCGCCTTGATATCAATTTTCAGATACCGACCCGCGGCCTCTTTCTCGAAGCCGATTTTCTGGGAGGATTTCATCTTCTCTTCATCGAGAACTAGCGAACTGACGACTTTCCCCTCGGAGTTCCTGAGTGAGACGGGCTGGAGGTTCTCCAAGTCATTCCCCATCCGGACTTCGAACTCCTTCACTGTCGTATTGGTCAGCAGAATCCCTTGGAGCGTCTGCTCCCGACCGAGATCGATGATTATATAGTCCTCAACGCCAGTAAACTTACCCTGCCAACCGGTGACATCATCACCATCGATGGCTTGACCTCCGGTGTTGGACCAGGCGCGGCTAACTTCTTTAACAGAGGCTCCCAGATCAAGCATGGTCGACTTGTTACTCGCATATTTGAGAGCATCCGCTAGGTCAGATAGACTCGCTTGCGTGGCGGGAGCGAACTCGCTGCTGTTCATGTAGGTGAGCATTGAGCTCAGCAATTGCTTTGCCGCAGGATCGCTGTCTTGCTGCGCAAAAAGGTCGGCCATGCTGACAAGCAGTTTCCCCGTGCCGACCCGATACTCAAAGATGAAGCCAAGTTGCCGGTTGCGGTTCCAGTCATCAATGGGCTGAACGATCATGCCACCGGCAGGAAGTTTCTCCATGGCGAGACCGTAGGAGCTGTTCAGAATCGCCTCCCAGTTCCAAGTGGTATGCCCCTTGGTTGGAAAATTCCGGAAAAGCGGATGTTGATCCCGGATCAAGGTCCCAAGCGTTACCCGGTCTTTGTTATGGGAGAACAAAAACTTGTTCCAATAAACCGGAGCAAAACTCATTTTGGGATGGGCCCGGCTGAACTCGCCGGGAATGAAGAGCACCGATTTCCCCTTGGCCAAATCCTCCTCCATGGACTTGCCGATCTCACGATGAACCAGGACATCGCCTTGATCCATGGAAGGATCATCCTGGCACACCATGAACTCCCAATGATTCGAGATTTCCGTCCCTTTGAGCCGGAGAGTCAGGGTGTAGTTGGCTGGCGCGGCAACTTCCTTCAAAGGGATCGAGAGGGATCCAATCGTGTTCCTACCATTTCTAATCGTGAGGTTTTCGAAATGGTTCGTGACTAAAACCTTCCCGTCCGAGCTGGAAACTTCCCAAATGAGCGTTTGGTCGATGAGATCCCTATCGCCGAAGTAGGCATAAAGAACCGGTGCCGTCAGAACATCGGAGTTTTTATATACATAGGACTTCATCCGCGCCAGGGGAACGCTTGGATTCCAGAACTTTGAAAACTCCTCTTTGGTGAAGTAGCCCTTCTCATCGTAGAAGGCATCGAGGTAGCCGACCAGTGAAGTCCCTTGTCCGGAAAAATCCGAGATTCCTAGTAGCTGAGTGCCCGAGACGCCCTCGGATGCGAGCGCGGCCTCGCAGTCCTCCTTGTAGCAGGCTGCCTGAAGTTTTCCCGATGCCTGCACGAAATCCTTCCACTGGTGGAGCACACCATTCTCCTCCGCCTGTTCGAAAAAGATCTCGAAGTTCTTCGGCTTGAGCGGACCGGTGTATTTCTTCATTTCATCGAAATTCGGATAAGCGCACCACTGGCCGACTTCATGTTGGAGGTAGGGATTGTGATAGGGCGATGTGAAGCTCTTTCCTTTCCAGCCGCTGGGACCTCTCGGAAAGGCGGAGCAGGTGAACTCGTCCTCGGTCGTCTGAATCGTATTGGCGGCTCCCGTGTGAAGCATGCGCGAGTCGTAGGCTTTCATCTCGCGGGTGAGCTCGGTGAGAAACGCCGCATTGGTTTCATTCTCCCCTGGCTCATTGCCGTGAGTGAAGAACGACAGCGACGGATGATTGCCGTAGGTGTCTAGAATCCGTTTACCTTCCCTCTCGACCCAGCCGTCGAATTTTGGATTGGAGGGATCACCCCAAATATGGGTTTCAGGCATCAAATACATGCCCAGTCGATCACCGGCGATAAAGGCAGCTCTTGGCGGGCACCACGAGTGGAAACGGACATGATTGATGCCAGAATCCCGCATCTTGCCAAGGTGCTTCATCCAAAAGTCCACATCGGTCGGCGGGTAGCCGGTCAGAGGGAAAATGCAGCAATCCAGCGTGCCTCGCATAAAGGTCTCCTTGCCATTGAGCAGCAGCTTCTGGCCTTCTGTTTCCCAGTTGCGGAGCCCGACGTGGACTACCTCCGACTCAACTCCCTGATCCGAATGCAGGGAAACATTCAAGTCGTGCAACACGGGTGTGAACTCGCTCCAAAGCTCCGCATCGTTTCCGAAATGGACGGTATAGCGATGGCTGGAGATCCCTGTCTCAAGATCGAGGACATGCTTTTCGTCTGCAACTTCGAGCTCCACCTTCGACGTCTTTCCACTGGTATTTTCGATCCGGATTTCCACCTCGGCTGAACGGGACTTGTAGTCCGTTGAGACCTTGATCCTCTCGAGAAAAATCATATTCCTCCAATCGAGACGCATCTCACCGATGATCCCATTCCACGCACCCTGGGTTTCGTCTGAAACACTGTGCGCCCGATCGCCGACCGGCAGAAGCAGGGTGTTGTTCACTTTGACAACGAGATTGTAAGTCCCGGCTTTTGGGTTTCTCCCCAAATTGAACACATGTGGCACTCCCAGGGAATCGTCACTCCCCACCAATTCCCCATTCAGCCAAACAGTCGACGACCAATGAGGCCTTTCCAGCGTGAGAATCAGGTCCTTATCCTTCGGAACATCCTCCCCGATCACGATGCTCTTCTGATACCACGCCTCACCGATGAAGCGGCGTTCCGGCTGGAGGAAAAATGGAACTTTGATGTTTCCGGGTTGCCTGTATTTCTCGTATTTTTTGGTAAACCAAAGGTGGTGTCCCGAAACCCCCATCCACTTCGTATCCAGCGTGACGGGGCTCCCGAAGCCCGCGTTCTGCAAGGCATCCGGCAGTATGATCTTCTCCGTGAAATCCGTTTTTTCGAACCACCGTTCGCTTGTTCCCCGTGGAGTCTTTTCATCATCCAGCCTGATATTCCACGCGCCGGATAGATCAGCACCCTCGCCGCCGACTGTCACCTTCGCCTCGCCCGCTGCGACCGGTGGTTGATAAACGGGTGCGTATTCAGGTTTGGTAAATCCTAACGCTCCTGTGATCAGGGCGCAGGATGCGGCAATCGAAATTTTAATAAGTGATAGTTTCATAATTTAATTTTTCCAGTCCTCTGGTCGCCAAATCGATGAGATGGTTCATTTCCTTCCGGCGTGACTGTTCAAGGTCATCTTCGAATACAAGCAGGAGCGGCAGCGAAGTCGCGAAGTAGTCGATCTTCGCCGGACGAGTCAGCTCATTCTCGGCAAACAGCTTTAGGTCAGCGAAAAGCGCATTGGCCTCGTCGCTCCGCCCAAGCTCCAGCAATGACAATCCGCGGTAATATGAGAGCGCGGAGTGCTCGGTCACTTCCATTCCTTGGAAATCGCCTGCTTCCCCGGCACTGGATTCGAAACATTTCTGAGCCTCGCGTTCGTTACCGAGCGCACGCAGTGCTCTACCGGTCCAGTAGTTTACATCCGTCTTGGCCTGCAAAAGATGATAAGCCTCTCCCAGGTTTTCCGGCGGCTGCATCGCTTTTGTGAAATGATCCAAGGCACGCGCTGCGTCACCTCCATCCAACGCCTTTTGTCCAAGTAACAAGTGAGCGACCGTAAACTGACGGAGAACCTTCCCCTCACCTCCTTCCCATGGATGGAAACGACGATTGAGCAACAATTCCAGCGCGTTCTCTGGCTGATCCGTCAAGTTATACAACTCCACCAAAGCCACCGAGCAATCATCGCGATCGTCCACCAATTGCCGCTTCGAGAGAAGGGCAAGCAGTCGCTCTTCAACGGGATCACCCAACTTCGCACGGAGTTGATCATACTCGGCAAACAAACGCGCGTCGGACGGAGCAAGTTCAAGTGCCTTCTGATAGTAAGCACGAGCCGCGTCTTCATCGCGGCGGACATTGTAGTAAGCGATTCCGAGGTTTCGACAAACAGTTGCGCTGGCGGGAAATCGTTCCCATGTGGCAATCGCGTCTTCGTGCCGTTTACGGTCGAAATAGTAGTTCCCCAGGCCGAAGGCGGCGTTGCAATCATCCCCTTCCTGGGCCAGCGTCCATTCCAGCACCAACTGGTCATGCAATCGTGACGGGAAGAAATAGTCCGGGTCCAGTGCCCGGGCCTTTTCGAGGAGAGCCTGATCCTCCTGCAACCAGGCCAAGGCATAGTGGCTCAGCTGGGATTTTCCAAGTGGGTTTGGCACCGCGACCTCAACGACCTCACGCTCATGATGTAGTTTCAGCAGTTGAATCGCCTCGGCTCTAAATCCGGAATCAGCAAAGTCGTAGGCGATATCCAGAACCGTTTGCGCATCGTTGCGGCTCTTCGCCAGAAACCCTTCGATATCTCCGGAGACATATCGCGCCCAGTGATCGAGCGGATCGGCAGCCAACACGCCTTCAAGAACGGCGGACGCATCCAGGCCGAGTTGCTTCATGACGAGTGCTTTGAGGACCAGGGCCTTGTTGTTCTGTCGATTGGTATCAAGCGCTGCCTCGCAATGCGTTAGCGCCCTGTGCCAATCGGCTCTTCGCGAATCAATCATCGCCAGTTCGTAGTAGGCCGCCGCCCGCCATTCGAAATTCCAGGTGGCCTTGTAAAATGCTGCGTAAGCATCCTCAAGGCGTCCTTGGAAACGGCGGGTCAGGCCAAGGAAGTAGTGCGCCTCTCCGGTATTTGGATTCGGGTGACGACAGGTCAGGCTCTTGATGGCGACTTCAAAATGAAGCGCTGCATCAGCGAGGCGCCCTTGTTTGAGCTTCTTTCGACCGAAAGCGAGATTGGAGCGCAAGTCCGTCGGTTCCCGGCGCAGAGCTTCCTCCCAATACAACTCGGGATAGCGGGTCGGGTGCCTGACATGCTCCAAATGATCTGCGGTTAGATATAGCTCCTCGATGCTCTCGATATCCTCCGGCATGGGTGGTTCCGTGGCGACCTCACGGCTCCTCTCAAGCGAGGCGGAATTTAACGGACGATAGGACACAAGCCCTTCCACTGAAAGTTCGAGCGACGTGACATCCTCCCCATCGAACCGGAGATCCTGATTCTGCCAGGGCTCCTCGGGCGAAAGGTCCACCCGTTCATCAAGCAGAACCCGGTCACCATCCCGCAACACGATGCGAGCGTCTGCGAAGCGCCGCGAAACAACCGCTCCCAGATCCAGCGAACGGTCGTCATTTAGAACCAAACGAACCGCGGCATCTTCGGTGGCATTCTGGACGGGACCGATCTTTTTGTAGGGCCACCAGAACTGGGAGAAGGTCTTGGTTTCATAGGGCAACAGATAGCTGAAATCCGGTTGATTATCCGTGTAGACCCCGGCCATCAGTTCCACATAGGGGCCGTTTTCGTCAGTGAGTTCACGGTCCCATGCCTTGCCAAACTCATGATTCCCCCAGGTCCACTGCTTCTTCCCGGGGGAAATGTGCCGATTGGCGACATGAATAAATCCTCCCCCGGCATCGAAGTCGTAGCCGCCAAAAAAGTCGAAGTTCGTATCACAAACCATGTAACTGGTCGGCACAGGGATGTTTTTATAGAGGCTAAGATCATTCGCGCCCTTTCGCGCCGCGTAATCGACCCCGTAATAGGCATTTTCCGCGATAGGAAATGAACTCTGGGCCCGCACGGCGTGATCTGCGACATAGTGAACATCTGGTGGAAAGAAGCTCTGATAGTTCTCATGCACCAGGGCCGCGACATTCGCCCACCACAGAAAGGTTCGGGTAAAGGGAGTCCGGTTGAACAAGCGAGCCCGCAGCTCGATCAGCGAGGAATCGGGCCGAATCCGAATCCCGTGCATGCCCTTGAGCCTGTCGATCGGATCGTGCTCCGACAGCCAAAGCGTCTTCGCTCCATCCGCCTCTTCCTCGATGTGGGTATCGGTGGGCATGTAAGTGCCCGGGCGATGGTGCTGCGGCCAGTTGAACTCCACTCCCCCGGAAATCCACGGGCCTGCCAGCCCAACCAGAGCAGGCTTGATGACATCATTTCGATAAAAGAAATCATAGTCGTTGTTGACCTTGTCCTGTCCGAGATAGATGCGCCCGCCAATTTCCGGCAGCATCACCAGCCTCACAAAGTCGTTCTCCAACAGCACGGAATCATAATCCCGGTTCTCCGGTGAATCATAGACTTTGTCGATGAATGGCACAGGATACACCTTGCCGCTGGATCCCTGATAGACCCGTTTCTCGAAGAAAAGCGGGTGCTTCTCCGGAGTTCCCAAACCATAGGTCGGGATGGTGATTTTTTTGCGAATCGCGCTTACTTTACTCATTTTCCCTTTTGCTTGTTGGCTTTCCGCTCGGCATGAATTCTCTCCGCCTCTTCCAGCGGAAAAGCCGGAGGATTGATCCCGTAGTCGTTGATCTTTTTCTCCAGCTGAATCTCCAAGCGGACCGGCTCTCCTTTCTTCAAATGAACCATCCGCGCGATATTCTGAGGTTCCGCAGGCTTCATCTCGGCATCGGTCTTGATCGATGCGATGCCTTGACGGACATACAACGTGATCCACTGGTCTGTGAGGGAGGTGATCACGGTCGTGACCCTCTTCTTTTCCAAATCCCACACGAGCGAATCGATGCTCGCCTGGCTGCGACTGCGGATGCCGTGAATTGACCCATTGGGTAAATCGGGAGACCAGGCAGGAAGGAGCTCGATCACGCCGGGTTTGGAGTAGACCAAGGCTTCCGAGATCATTGCGGGCAATCCGCAGAGGACATCCGTGTTCGGGCTCCAGCCCGGATTATGGAGAGTGACCAGATTTGGACTGATGAGATCGAAGCGCATCAGTGAAAACAGATTCTGGTAGAACAACTGGGGATACTTCGTTCGTGCGGCACAGAACGCGCGGATCGCGAAGTTATGGCCGGACCAGTCCTGGGGCAGTTTCAGTTCCAGCGCGACTCTCATCGCCTTCATCATTTCCATGTGCTCCTCCCAGTCTAACTCGTGGGCGGGCCAGACGGGGTAGCTGTGCGACATGTGCCGATGGTTGTAAGCATCCGAGTAGGGCGCATACGCCCACTCCTTGAACGCCCCGCTCTCATTGATCAGATAGGGAGGAAATTTTTTCAGCATTTCCCGGAGGCTTGCGACCCGGTCCGGATTAATCTCGAGTGCCTGATAGGAATCGATTAGGTTCTGGATCGCTTGTTTCGCTGCGGCAATGTCCTGGACTGCGTTTATCGAAAGGTTCGCCCCTTGCTCCGGCGAATATGACGGAACAAACAGATACCTTCCATCTTGGTCATATTCCGTTAGAAAATCCTCATAGAATAACACGCTCTTCTCCATGAGCGGCAGGACCCGATCCTTCAGAAACTCCTTGTCCCCTGTCACCTGGTAATACTCGTAGAGCGGATAGATCAGCCACGATGCGCCTGCCGTCCAACAATGCCCCGGCCATTTGTCGAAATGGGTGTGGTAGTTTTCCCGACCAGCGGTTCGCACGCCAGATAGGTATCCGCGGCAACCATAGATATTCATGGCGTTCACCTCCCATGACGGAGCGATTTCCTCGATCAACTCCAGATAGGACATCAGAGCCTCAGGCAAGGCGCAGGTATTGGCTCCGGCGATTTGCTGGTTCAAATTGGTATCCAAGGTGAAATCCCCCGACCACGCCGGCGTGTGAGATCCGTTCCAAATGCCGGTTAGCGGCGGAGGATAGTTGCCGCTGGATGACAGCAACGCATAGCGCCCCATATAAAACATCTTCTGAAGCAGCGCCGGGACAATGGAACGCCTGCCGGGCTCACTTTGTTTCGCGATCAGTTCCTCCGAGGACAGATATCGATCATCTGATTGGTCCAGATCGATCGCCATCCGCTCCATCACCGGACGGTGGAGTTTGACATGCCGCTCCAGTAGCTGCTCGTAGTCCGCAGGAAGCTTGGACAAACTCGCCTGCATTTCACCGATCTGTGAGTGCTCAAAATCTTCAAGATCCGTGATCCGGGTCAGCAGCAATACGCGCTTTGCATCCAGACAACGCAGCATGTCCCCGCTTTGCTCTACCCTTCCGCTGTCGCAAATGACCCGCGTGGTCCCCTCGTATCCTCTCGCCGTCTTCTTGTATTTGCATCGCGCGGTCATCCACTCGCCGGATAGATCGGTGGTGATGCGCGCCATCCCTTCGCCGAGCCCCTGCCATTGATCGACCAATCGAAGATCCAATTGGAGCGGCTTGCCATCCGGCGACTCGAACACCTGCACGATGACATTGTCCTCGCGGGAAACAAAGGTCCTGTTGAGCCACGCCCCAGCCTCATTGCGGAAGCGGACCACCACCTCTCCGCTCATGAAATCAAGGGTCCGAAGATAGTCGGTCACATCCCCGGAATCCTTGCGGGTGACCTCCATCGTGTAGGCCGGATGATAGGATGGCGTATTGATGATTTCAGTATGACCTTCCTCCGCCATCACCTTCTGCCAGTAGGCATGTGCCGGGCCGGATTTTCCTTCTTTCATCAAGCGGCGGACTTCGGGAAGGGCTCGGGAGATCTTCGGCGGTAAAGGGCGCTCGTCCAGAATCGGGCGGAAAAGCCGTTCATGGTTGAAGATGATCTTTTCCTTGTAGGGCTGCCCGAGAACCGACGCACCCATGATGCCGTTCCCAGTGACAAGGCCGCTGTCCCAACGCCCCGCCGGCTGGGTGCTGCACATGCCCGGAAGGAAATCCAGGGCCTTGCGCTGCTCCAGCGGGATGGCTTCAATCTTCGCCGCCCAGAGGTTTCCGCAGGTCGCGAATGCCGCAATCAGAATCGAGGTAAATGGTTTATTTATCATGGTGAATTTCGACGTTTCGATCAACGAGCTCGCGTTCGATCTCTTCCAATGACTTGCCCTTGGTTTCCGGAATCCAGCGGTGGATCACCCAGAAGCCAACCATGCAAATCAGCCCGTAGAGCCAGAAAGTTCCAGAAGCACCCAATGCCACATTCATCGGCTTGAAGGTGACGGTCAGGGCGAAGCAGGCGATCCACAGTGCGGAGACGCAAAGGCTCATCGCCGCACCGCGAATGCGATTGGGAAAAATCTCGGATAGAAGAACCCAGGTGATTGGGGCGAGGGTCATGGCGTAACACGCAATCGCCACCAGGACCGCGACCAACACGAAGATCCCCTTGAGCTCGAAATAGAAGCAGGCACCAAGAATCCCATACGTCACCATCAAGCCACCGGAGCCCAGCAACATCAGCGGACGGCGTCCCCAGCGGTCCACGGTTTTGATCGCGACAAAAGTGAAAACCAGATTTACGACTCCGGTGATTACAATATTGAACATCATCCCGCTAACGTCGTAGCCAGCCGCCTCAAAGATCTCCTGGGCGTAGTTGAAAATTACGTTGATCCCGCACCACTGTTGGAAGACTGCGATAAAGACTCCAAGGCATAAAATTCTGATAAACCGTGGTGTTAGAATTTCCCTGATACGTGGCTTCCCTTGCTCGCCAGCAAGGCTTGCATGAATCCCGGCCACCTCCGCATCAGCAAAGCTTGAGCCGCCGATCTTTGCCAGAACCCCGCGTGCCCGTTCCATTCGGGATTGCGTGAGCAACCAGCGCGGAGATTCCGGCACAAGCAAAGCCATCAGAAAAAAGAGCCCCGCCGGGATCGCTTCCGCAGCAAACATCCATCGCCAACCGTATTGTCCGGCCCAGGAATTGAGGATGATCTCCGCCGTGGCATCGTCCGCCACGGGATTCGCGTTGTAGATGCCCAGATTGACCAGTTGAGCCGCTAGCACACCGACCACGATGGTTAACTGGTTGATCGAGACAAACTTGCCCCGCATCTCCGGCGGCGAGATCTCCGCGATGTACATCGGTGAAACATTCGATGCGAGCCCGATGCCAATCCCGCCGATGATCCGTGCAATGATGAAGCTGTCAAAATTCCCTGCCAGCGCCGTCCAGATGGCCGAAACCGTGAATAAAACCGCAGCCCCCACTAGAATCTTCTTTCGACCAAACCGATCGGAAACCGCTCCTGACAACAGCGCGCCGCCAAGGCAACCAGCCAGCGCCGAACTCATCGCCCACCCCGCCAACCAGGCATTGTCGGAGCCGGTTAGCCCGAAATACACCTCATAGAACGGCTTGGCCCCACCGATCACCACCCAGTCGTAACCAAACAACAAACCACCCATCGCCGCCACCAGACTGATCATCCAGATGTATTTCAGGTTATAGGTCGTTTTCATTGAGGATTGGGTTTCCGAAGATTTCCGAACAAAATGCTCTTGATAAGAAATATAAAATCACAGGCAGGATGTAATTAAAATGGTGTATTCGATCCTCAAGGATGGACTATCTTATCTCATCAAGTATACTGACCACATGACGCCAAATGTCACGGAATCCGCCGAAACACGCATCCGCGAAGGGTTTCCCGAGCAGCGCTTGGTCGTGCTACCCGCTAACGCGATCGAACGAAGCCGCATTTTACCACTCGTAAGCCAATTGCACATCACGCATATCGGCTCCTTCCTCACGGCGCCCCACCACTACGTCGAGCGCAAGGACGGGGCCCCGCAAGCCATCCTCATTTACTGCCTCACCGGAAGCGGCTCGCTCTATCTGGGAGACGATCATTACACGATCAAGCCCGGCCATGTCGCAATCATCCCGCCCCACACCCCGCATATTTACCACGCGGATGACAAATACCCGTGGTCCATTTTTTGGATCCATTTCAGCGGCCACCAAATCAGGGAAGTCCTGACCAGCTTCGATATCGATCGATCCGGTCCCCGGCTCTACGTCCCCGATACGCACCTGATGCGTGACGCCTTCGAGAACATCTACGCCTCCCTGAACTACTACTTCAGCGACGCCGGACTCCTCTCCATGACCAGCGAGCTAATGGTGCTCTTCAGTAAAATCAAACTCCACCAAGCCCATATCGAGCCACAGAAGCAATCCGCTCAAAACCGCATGATGGAAACGCTGCAATTCATGGGCAGGCATCTCAACATGCCGCTAACGCTGAAAGATTTGGCGACCCACGCCAACCAGTCCGTCCCTTACTACAGCAAACTTTTCAAAGCGCACCACAACCAATCGCCAATGACCTATTTCATCCAGCTCAAGATCCGCAAAGCCTGTGAACTGCTGGATCAGACCGAAATGAATATCCAGGAAGTCGCGCACAAAATCGGTTATGAAGACGCCTATTATTTCAGCAGGCTGTTCAAAAAGGTCCAGGGAACCTCTCCGACCTCCTACCGGGAAAACTTGAGAAAACTTTTCAAAGCCTAGACTACCCCGCGCCACCGGGAACGGGCTTCACTTTGCTCCGGACGGCCTACGCCGGAAGATCTTACAGCTCGAACTCCACGCCCGGCTCCGGGATGATGACCTCCGCATTCGGGAGGCGTGTCTGCAGCTCCTGCTTGAACCAGGCCATCGCTCCTTCGTCACCATGAACGAGAAATACTTTCTTCGGATTCACGCTGACTGCGAAGTCCGCGATCGCATCGCGGGTGGAATGCCCGCTGAAGTCAAAAGACCTCACTTCACAATTAAGAGGAACCGGCGGAAAGGCTGGATCCAGCTCAACTTTATCGCCAGGCGATGCCGCTTTGATTTTTCCGCCCGGAGTCTCGGAATCCGCATACCCCACGAAGAACAAGCCATGCTTTTTATTTTCCAGCAGACCTTGGCGGGCGAAATTATTCGAGACGGTTTTCTCCGACATCATTCCGCTGGAAAGCGCATAGATGCAGCCATTGTTGAACGGAATTGGCCCGACCCGCTTTTTGTTTCCTCCCGCCAGTTCCATATCGGTAAGGAACTTGAAACCAGGGCGGTTGCGGCGGGAAACATCGCTGAATTTGTCATAGATGGTCGTCATCTTCGTGCTGAGGCCGCCGATGTAGACGGGGGTCTTCGCATTGACCAAACCATCCTCCTTGAAGCGCTGAAGCATGGCCAGGACCTCTTGTGTCTTACCCATCGCAAAAACGGGAAGCAGAACGGAGCCGCCTCGCTTGAGGACACCATTGATGGCTTCCGCCAACTCATTTTCCTCGGTTTTCCGTGAGTAATCCTCCCGCCGTGGCTGCTCTCCACGGGTGGTTTCCACGATCAGAACATCGACTTCTTCCTTGGGAAAGACTGCCCCTTTCTGGAGCGTGCTGTCTTCGAAATTCACGTCGCCGGTGTAGAAAACCTTCTTTCCCTCCGCCTCGAACATCACGCCGACAGAGCCCATGATATGGCCCGCATCGAAAAACTCCGCGCGGATCTTCCCTCCCTCATCGACATCGAATTTACGGCCAACATTACGACGCTCGAAAATTCCCTTCATCCTGTCCAGCTGACCGTGGCGGAAAAACGGGTAATCTGTAATTCCGAGCTCCACACGTTTGGATTCCATCACATTGACGGAGTTGTGAAGCATCGCGCAGGCAAGCTCCGCGGTTTCCTGCGATAGAAAGATCCTGGCATTTTTCTGGCGTTCCACGCAGACAGGGAGGGTGCCGACGTGATCCAAATGTGAATGAGTGACAAAAATCGCCTCCGCGGAGTTATCGCGGACAAGCTCATAACGTGGAATCGCCATCCGGCCTTCTTCCTTCGGGTGCATCCCGGCATCCAAAATCACGTTCACTCCTCCGGACTGAAGCAAATACGAATTTGCCCCAATTCCCACATCCCTGCACAAACTTTTGAAAACCATCTGCCGCAGACTCCCCAATCCACGGCAAACTGTCAACCCACAGGCCACATACCCATCGACTTACAAAAAAATCCGAAAATAAAGCCGGACAACCCCGCAGGAGGCGGTGTATACAATGAATCTACTATATGATGCGCAAGGCTTTGGTTCTTCTTTTGTTCGGTTCCACTTTCAGTCAGGGGCTGGAGATCCGCAATTACTCTGCCAGCCGGCATGATCGCTTTGTGACCGAAGGCCAGGAACTAGCTCTCAATCATGCCGCCTATTACAATTCCAGCCTTTATACCGGTGTCGGCTTCGCCACAAATCCCGGAGACAACCGCCAGTTCGCCCTGGTCACGCCGGAGCACGTGATTTTTGCCCGACATTTTTCCGGAGGCGGAAATCTCCGCTTCATTTCCTCCCGCGGAACGGCAATCGATCGATCACTGGCCACCAATATCACGGTGCCTAATGATACCGGCGGCACCTCAGATGTGATCATCATCAGGCTCAACGAACCAATCGATGAGGCAGAGGGAGTCGCCCCAATGGCCTATCTCAACCTAGCCACCGAGGCGGCTTACAATAATACCGTGCTCACAGTCTTCGGCCAGACTCAGCGGGCGGGACGGGGCAGGATTTCCAGTTTTTACAATTTTGTTGGCTCGGGCATTGAGCAGACGCGAGCGTTCCGCTTCTTCTATACAAATCTTGCGGGAGATCAGGACGATTCCTATCTTGTCACCGGAGATTCCGGCAGCCCGAGCTTTGCCATCGCGAACAATCAGCCAGCCCTCGTCGGCGTGCATCTGGCCGCCGGCACAACGGTCGGCTCCCGGGTCAGCGTAGATAGTTTTATCCCCCACTATGCGGCAACGATCAATGATCTGCTCGCGCCGGAAGGCTACCAGCTGATCCCCGCCTACCCGACTCCGGTCACCCTGGCGATCGCATCCAGCCATTCCACACTCCGCCAAACCGAGCCGGGTGGGCTCGAGATCTCCCTCGGCAACACATCATCATCAGTGGCGACGAATCCGCGTTTGACTCTCATTTTCCCCGCGAATGCCATCCCGGATACGCTCAGTGCGCCGGGTTGGATTATCGAAAATCCTAGCGTGGGCACCTATCACATGCGCAGAGCGGAGCTTCCCGGCAGCAGTTCTTCCACAGCGACAGTTGGCTTCGATGAAATTCCCGTCCTTCCGGAGTTCTCGGTTTCTGTCATTCATCGCTCCGATGGCAGCCCGGAGCTGAACGAGACCCTGACGATGCCGATTTCAGAGACCTTTGCCGGCTTCGTATCGGAACTGGCGGAAAAAGGTGAACTGGACGATCCAGATTCTGATGGTTTTCCCAATCTCATGGAATTCGCCCTTGGAGGGGATCCCGCGGTTTCCTCCCAGTTGACCGCTGCAGGCATACCTCTCGCCCCGCAAAGCTCGGAAACTTCCGGAGAAATCAGCTACACCTTTCCGCAGCGTATCGATCCCGCAGCCTACAATCTGAGCTACGTGCTGCAATTTTCTGAAACTCTTGAGGCTGGCTCCTTCAGTAGCACCCCCCCAAGCGGCTATGCGATCAGCACCGCGCCATACGATCCGGCAATCCCGGGCTTCGAGAAAGTCACCGCGACATTTCCCGGTGGATCACCGGAAAAGCTTTTTGTGCGCCTGAAGATCGAGAGCCTACACCCGGCGCCATAACTCAACGAAATGCTTCAGACAATGCCTTCCGCCGTCTCTTGCTTGAGACGTAGCTGACCGCAGGCAGCATCAATATCGTGGCCTTTTTCGATGCGTAGAGTTGCCGTGACTCCTGCCTTTTTCAGCACATCCTGGAAGGCACGACAGTGCGAAATCGCCGGACGCTTCCACACCAGACCATCGACTGTGTTGTAGGGGATTAGGTTTACCTTCGCTCCGATATTTCTGGCGTGCCGGGCCAGAATCGCTGCCTGATCCAAGCCATCGTTCACGCCCTGGATCAGGATATACTCAAGGGTCAGCTTCTGCTTCTTCGTGGAATTCCAATGCGCCAGCGCGTCCATCAGCTCGGCAACAGGATATTTTTTGTTCACCGGCATGATCTGGCTGCGAACCTCATCCGTCGCGCCGTGGAACGAGATCGCTAGGCGGATCTGTTGCGGGTGATCCGCGAGCTTGCGGATCTGTGGCGCAAGACCGGAGGTGGAAATCGTCAGATGCCGCGCACCCAGGTGCAATGTCTCCGGCCCCGTGATCAACGCGATCGCTTCCATGAGGTTTTTAAAATTCGCCATTGGCTCGCCCATCCCCATGAAGACGAGGCTATCGACCCGCTCACCGGCGATTTGCTCGGCCGCAAGAACTTGCCCGGCGATCTCCGAGGCATCGAGGTTACGGGTGAATCCGGCAAGCCCCGAAGCACAGAATTTGCAGCCATAGGCACAGCCGACCTGGGAGGAAACGCAAAGCGTCCTACGGTCTGATTTTTCACCATACAGCGCGGGATTTGCAGGTATCAGCACGGACTCGACATAGCGTCCATCATGGAGCTTGAAGAGAAACTTGCGGGTCGTGTCCTCGCTGCCCTGTGTCTTTGAGTGGGTCAACGCCGTCAGCCGGAAGGAGCGTGCCAGCTTCTCACGCAGAGCGGCTGGCAGATTGGTCATTTGCTCGTAGGAGGTGACCTTCTTTTTCCACACCCACTCCAAGATTTGCTTCGCCCGGAACGAGGGCTCACCCTGCTCTGCCAACCACGCCGCAATAGCCTCTGGCGACTGGCCTGGAAGAGCGGGTAGGATTTCTCCACGGGGTGTTGGAAGGATTTCTGTAGCCATGCTGCGCTGCAAGGAAACTCACTTGGAGAAGATGAAGTCAACGCCCTTTCGAGAATAGGCTTTGCCGATTTCCTCCTCAAGCTCTTCAAACGTCTGGCCATCGAGCAAAACCTCGAGCGCTTCCTCGCCCTCTTTTCCCGCATTGAGTGCCTGCAGGAATTTTTTGATGCGGGCCCCATCGCCGTCGCGATCCATATGGAAAAAGTAATTGGCCAATAGCAAAGAACATCCGTAGTTGATCTGGGCGTCGTCGAGAAAGGTGCTGTAGTCCTGCAACATGAAGGTCTTGAGGCTACCAATTTCGATTTCATCGCCAAGTGCCCTTCCGCCCCGCCCTTTTTCGCCATATCCCGTCGCGTATTCCAAAATCGGTTTGAAATTGCTCCGGACATTGAACGATCCACTGCGATATGGAGTAAGTGCCACGTATTCCGCGATCCCTTCGCTAAACCATCCGCGGGCTCCAATGTTGAAATATTGGTTGGGGGTTAGCTGATGGACCATCTCGTGCGGAAGTGTTTTGCTGGATTTATCCCGATCCAGCATGTAGCCGCTTCCAACCTTCTGGACCCCCAGACTCGTCAGTGGAACGAGGATGATGTTCTTCCCGCCGATGAAGACACCCGCGCTGTTCGGCGGCCCCCCTGCCTCCAGATAATCTTCCGCAGTCTCAAAAAGGTAAATCTGATATTTTCCGTCCTTTTTTTTCCCTCCGCTCACCGCCAGCGGCAACTCGCGGACATACTGGTGGGTCGCTTCGAACATTACGGCGAAGCCCTTCACTACTGTTTTGGAAAGCCGGACATCACAATTGTAACGATAGTTGGCAGATTCATAGATGAACGTTTTGGCATCCGCATCCTCTTCCACCACATTGATCTCCGGATCCCCCTCAAAGGTCACACGCTCCGGCCACGGCGAGTCAAAATTCGGCGCCTCCCGTTGCTCGCTCTCTTCCGGGTCTTCATCATGCCCGTCCAGACCGAACTTTTCGATGAATGCCTGGTCTACCTTTGAAAGCTTTTCCAGGGGAAACGGAGCCTCGCGCCCATCCGGCAGCTTCAGGATCGCACAATTGTTTTCCACCTTGAGAAGGATAGCCTTCGTGCTACGGCCCCGCTCATCCGTCCAGACACGATCAATATGATGTGCCGCCAGATGACTCGCGGTAGCTAGCAGAAGTAGAAGTGACCGAGTTTTCATCATTTCAGCGATGAATATGTATAGTTCGGCAAACGAAGTCGATCGGGTATTTCCGCCAGGGAAAACTATTGAAAGAGAGTTCCCCACCGGAGCCGTTTAATGATATGTCTATGAAACGCCGCTCCCTACTTGCCATGATTCCTGCCGCTTCCGCCATGCTTGCACTCCGGGCAAACGGCGCTCCGATTCCCGGGAAATCCGCTACATCCGCGGGCTTCGGAATTGCCGTGCAGTGCTGGAGTTTCCGGGAATTTACGCTTTTCGAGGCAATCGAGCTTGCCGCGGGAGCAGGGCTGGATGGCCTGGAAGTCTATGCAAAACAGAAGATTGGCGGAGACTTCGGCAATGCGATCTTCGGACCTGGTATGACTGATGAGCAGACGGAGGCCGTCATCGCAAAACTCGCCGAGCACAAGCTTGTCATTTATAACATGGGAGTCCTGCCTGTCCCGGCGGATGAAGCCAAAGCGCGGGTGATATTCGATCTCGCGAAAAGGTTGAACTCCTACGGAATCACTACCGAATCGATCGATTCAATTGATACTTTGGAAAAGCTCGCAGCAGAATATGATATCAAAGTCTGCTTTCACAACCATCCAAAGCCGACGAAAATGTGGAATCCCGATACCACGCTCAAAGCCCTGGAAGGACGCCACGAAAATCTCGGCTTCTGTGCCGATATCGGCCACTGGGCGACCTCGGGGCTGGATCCGCTGGAGGTGGTTCAAAAAGTCGCGCCCCGCATCCACTCGTTCCATTTCAAGGACCGCGCGGTCATCGGCGAATGGAGCCGGGACCTGCCATTTGGCACGGGAATCATCAATCTTTCCGCAATCCTCGACGAGGTCCGGAAACATGGTTTTGCCGGAAATGTCTCAATCGAATATGAGCATAACTGGAGTGCCAATCAGTGCGAGATCGCCCAATGTGCCGGCTATTTGCGTGGCTACTCCGGAGCTCGCGGCTAACTGCCCCGGCAGGTCAAAATCTGGCCGGAGCGATTTCCATCGAGATCATCTTTTCTCCTTCAAAGAGGAATTTTCCGGTCAGTATTTCGCCCTTGAGTATCCGAGGCAACCAGTGCCGATCGTCTTCCCACATCCTTTCGTAGGGGATGTCGGCAAGATCCGCCCAGAATGGGACCGCCTCTTCGGTCTCCGTGGGCTCGCCTACGTATTCCCCACCCATGAAAACATGGCAGCAGATGCTCGGATAGTCAGACATCTGGAACCATAGCTCAGCGACTTTTCTGGCATCACTCACCTCAATGAGCAGTTCCTCCCGGGTTTCGCGGATCGCACAGGCCAAGGGGCTCTCGCCTTCGTCGAGTTTACCGCCCGGGCCATTGACCTTCCCTGCGCCATGTCCGCGTTTCTTCTCGATCAGGAGGATCTTATCCCCTTGCACGACAAAAAGCAGAGTTGCGATAATCTCACCTTGCCAGCCTGCCCAATCGTATTCCTTCACAGCGGGGAACTTGCGCAAGCGGCGCGTCTTTTGTCCAGCGTCGGCCGAAGTAATCAACTTCTATCCATTTGCGGGAGTAAAACGGCCGGTTCAGGATTTCTCCAAAAGTTTAAAATTTTTGTGAGATCGCCCGTAGAGAGTCTGGAAAATCCCGTAATCACTTAAACATAAGTAGGTTAGGAGACTTCCAAGATATCATTGCGACAACTTTATCGAGGTTACATGACTATCAATTCCTTCTGATTTTCAACTAATTTGACTTGATTGTTATTTAGTTTTTATAAAAGACTCCCCCCGTCTCCGCCACCCCAGGCGAGGACAACACCCCCACCCCCAAAATCACCCCCCTTACATGAAAACATTTGCACTGCTTGCGGTGGCCTGTGTCGCATTCTCAGGCCGCGCCCTCTCCCAGACCATTATCACCCAAACCAAGAGTTTCAGTGATGTCCCGGATTTTTCACACTCCCTCGTTTTCGATAAATATGATGGAAATCTTTCGGACATCTCCAAAATCACCATCAGCTACGAACTCGTCATCAATGGCGGCAGATTCGGTGTCGATAACGATGCAGTGAACCCTCCGCCTTCAAAAATCGAAGCTAGTTTCGGCGCGAGCCTGACAGCCAGATCCAGCGACGTGAAGTTGCTGGACTCCGGATACAACAGTATTATCGACGAGGTCCGGGCTGTTAATGTAGCAAGTTTCTCCGGCCTCACGGGCAACGACGGAGATGCCTCGGATCAATACGACGCCGGCGGAACGGACTGGGCTGAGCTAGTTGGGGCAGAAATCACCAAGTCCGGCAGCGGTGATATTTCCTCCACGTTTTTCAGCCAATATGTCGGTAACAACACCTTCACCATTACCGCAAACTCCAGCCAGATCGGCAGTCTCAGCTACAACAGCGGGATTTCCACGACCACCACTCCGGTAAATGCCAAAGGCTATATCACGGTGACCTACGAGATCGTTCCGGAGCCAAGCACCACTGCCCTCTCCGGACTTGCCGCGATGGCTCTCATCCTTCGCCGCCGCCGCCGGTAAAGCTCCAGCCAAGGACACTTTCCCAAAGAACCGCAGTTCGTCCTCCGAGCTGCGGTTCTTTTGCGTTGGACTACCGGAAACCGCATAATTTGCCGGTGATCACAAAATATGCGGAGTTTTTCAAAAAAATCGTTCCTTGCTTGTAAGTTGATACTGAGTTATATGGGCGGCGCATGCCGTAGCATTCCTGGATTTCACAGGAATCCGGCGCCCGTTATTTGCAACCCACTCCATTATGTTTCGAATCCCTTTTGAACGCGTGAACTGGATAACCTCCAGCTTCCTGATCGGCACCGCGCTGATCGCCCTAATCGGTGCGCCGATCTATCTCTTTAATTTTGGCCTGAACTGGTTCCAGTTCGGCATGTTTTTCTTCTACCTTTGTGCGACGATGATGAGCATTACCGTGGGCTACCACCGCTTGTTCTCCCATCTCTCTTTCAAAGCGAAAAAACCTGTAAAGCTTTTCACGCTTATCTTCGGGGCATGTGCATTCGAAAACTCGTGCTTGAACTGGTCTTCCGATCACCGCCACCACCACAAGCATGTCGATCACGATGACGATCCCTACGATATCTCCAAAGGATTTTTCTGGGCACACATCGGCTGGCTCCTTTTCAAGCTTGATCCGGAACCCCCGATGGACAACGTGGCCGATCTCCGCAAGGACAAGCTCGTCATGTGGCAGCATAAATACACCCACTGGATCGGCTTCGTAGTCGGCCTGGTGATTCCAGCGGCCCTTGGCTATGGCTATAACTCCCTCGTCGGTGCGGATCCAATGAACGGCGCCCTCGGCGGCTTCCTGATTGCGGGCGTCACTCGTATCGTCATCGCCCAGCATCTTACATTCTTTATCAACTCACTCTGCCACACAGTCGGCAGACAGCCCTACTCCACAAAACATTCCGCCCGCGATAGCGCAATCATGGCCATACTTACCTTCGGAGAAGGATATCACAATTACCACCATGAGTTCCAACATGACTACCGCAATGGTGTGAAACCATGGCAGTGGGATCCTTCCAAATGGACGATCTGGACACTTTCCAAGCTGGGTCTTGTGGAAGGACTCCGCCGCGTCCCTGACGGCAAAATCCTCCTCGCGGAAATGGGAGAAGCCCGCCGCCGTGTCGAAGACCGCATCAATGAAATCAAAGCGACGCCTGGCTATACCCAACGCAGTGCCGAGATGCTCACCCAAGTTTCCGAAAAGCTGGCCGCAAATTATCACGAACTCGAAAAGGCTGTCGCAGACCGCGTCCAGCTCTCCCGTGAGGCACTTCAGACCTGGCAAAATGAAACCCGCGAGCTGATGCGTCAGCTCCCCCGGATTTCAAAGCCGACGATCGCCTAGTCGTTGGACCAATATTCTCAGAAAAGGAGGCAGCAATGCCTCCTTTTTTTGTGGAGTATCGTCCTGCTTTCCGCTCTCCTGCGTCTGCGGCCAAAGAGTCTCGTAATTCCCCGTTTTCCATGGCAAATCCTCTCATGAAAGCCATCGTTCGCTCCCGGCTCCAGCTGACCAGCTCGGATACGGCAGAAAAGCAATCGATGGCTATCCTCAAGACCTATCTCCAGCTTGCCCAAGGCTTGGACGAGAACAATGGCTCCCTTCCCATTAGGGTCGCCCCCATGGCCGGTCTGGACGATGATATGCGCGGATGGTCATTTTTCATGCTCCTGCGGCATAACACGATCGTGAACCATGAGATCACCGCAACCGTCCGCCGTCTGGTAAATGGGGATCCCACACCAACCAAAAAGTTCGATCTGAAGAAAGACGTTATGCCATCCGAGGATGCTGGAATCGAGCAAATCGCTCTCTTCAAATCCTCGGTGCTATCGCATTTCAAAACTGTCCGTAGCCTCGGAAACCTTAAAGATACCGGGACGGCGAACCATCCGCGATTCGGCCCACTTGATGCGCTGATGTGGAACGCGATGTTCCCTTTCCATCTGAAGCTCCATTTGAAACAGGCCCAGCTCATACGCGCGGCGGTTTGAGCCTCTGACTACAGTTTCTCCCAGTCACAGAAAGTCGCTGCCTGTCCCGTCGGCTTCCCGGTTGCCGCGGAGAGATTCCAGACAGTTGCCTGTCGGATGATGAAACGGCTTCCATCCGCAGAGACACGCACTCCGGAATAATCATCGATGAAACCTCTCGCTGAAACCGCATCCAAAAGCCTCTGCCGCTCTTCTCTCTCCGGAGTCTCGGCGGTGAAACGGGAAGGTGTGCGGACGATCTCCTCCCAGTTCATGGAAAAAAGCTGCTGAGCGGCGAGATTCCCGTAAGTCAGAATCGGATCTACGGAACCATCATGTGAAAGCACGATGAAAGGCGCCTCGTAGAGCGCCTGAGCTGTCTCGCACCGGTTTTTTCCTGTTGCGATCAAGCGCCGGCCTGTGAGCGCCAGGTAGCTTTCCAGGAGCACGTCCACATGTGGCGCGAGAAAGTCGTTTTCCGACGATGGCTCTGCGGGCACTTCCATAACTCAATGTCCGAGGTTTGAGATCGTCTGGAAGATGGCGGTAATCATCAGATAGGCAAAGGAACCAATGAGAAGAGCCATCAGGATGAGAACCGTTGGCATGATGAGCGCCATGATCCGTTGCAAATCCTTGTCCAGCTCCTTATCGTAGCGCTCAGCGGCCCGCCGCAATGACTGATCGATCTTGCCGGTTTGCTCTCCTACGGAAATCATGTCGATCAGCAGCGGAGGGAACGTGCCACTGCGGATCATCGCTTTGGAAAATGCCCGGCCATCACCGACCTGATCGATCACTCCATTGAGCTTTTTCCGAAGTGAAAGGTTCTGGGTGGCATCCCGTGAAAGCTCCAGAGCGCGAAGCAATGGCAAGCCATTCCCTACCAAATTCGCCATCGTCTCGAGGAATTGGACGTAGAAACGCGATGAGATCACCGCTCCGATCAATGGCATGGTGAGTTTCATCTCATCCCACTTCGGTTTGTTCGCTTCGTTATCCTTCCACGCCTTGAAAAAAAGAAATCCGCCAATCACCGCCAGCGTGATTACGATCCACCAGCTTTTCACAAAATCCGCAAACGCCATCATCATGGAGATAGCAAACGGGATCTTCCCGCCCGGCGTGCTTTTGATCAGTTCCGTCAGCTGCGGAATAAGAGTCGTCACGAAAACCACTCCTACCCCCACTCCTACCAGCACCAGGAAGGCAGGGTAGATCATTGCCAGAATGAGACGGCTCTGCAGCTCCGCGAGTGTCTTCAGATAGTGTGCCTGGCGCTTCAAGATCGTATCAAGTGCGCCGGATGCCTCTCCGGCGGCGGCCAATGAGCAATACAAGGGGCCAAAGCTGGGGCTGACTTTCTTCAAGGCTACAGAGAAGTTCACGCCATCCCGCACAATTGTCCGGATTCTTTGGGAAACCGCTTTCAAGCTCCCGAGCTCCTGACGATTTTCCATCGATCTCAGTGCCGGCTCCAGTTGCAAGCCGGCACCGAGCATGTCGGAAAGTTCTTCGGTAAACAGGATGACCTCCGCACGTTTCAACTTCAGCGGACCGTCGGGAATTTCCTCTTCTTTGGAGATCTCGCTGCTCTTTTCCTTACGTTTTGGCGGAGCGGCTGTCTCCTTTTTCCTGGCATTCTTTCCGGCTTTTGCCGGGCTTGCTTGTTTGGAAGATTCCTTGAGATTCACTGGCTGAAGTCCGCGCTTATCGAGAACGCGCAGCGCTTCTGGCCGATCCGAGGCTTCGATCTCTCCGGTGGCAACTGTTCCGCCGGAAGAAAGTGCTTTGTAGGTGAAAAGAGGCATAAATTCCTGATTATTCAGCTCCACCCATATCCGAGGAAGTTACGGAAATGACTTCTTCTATCGTCGTGAGCCCCTGCATCACCTTATGCCATCCGTAGGTCCGCATCTTTACATAACCATCCTTGTGCGCCTGTGCCTTCATTTCCGCGAGAGGCCGGGAGTGGGCCACCAATTCCTGCATCGCCTGTGAAAGGACGACCACTTCATAAATTGCAAGGCGACCGGAAAATCCAGTCTCACGGCAGCGATCGCAGCCTACGGGATTATAAGCCTGGCCCTCGAGGTTAGGCGGAATCTCAAGATCGATGTAGTCTTGCGGCGAAAGCTCCCGCGGCACCTTGCAATGCGGGCAAAGACGGCGCACCAGGCGCTGGGCCAGGAAAGCGCGCACGGCTGCAGAAACGAGGAAAGGCTCCACGCCCATATCCACGAGACGTGAGATCCCTCCCATCGCATCATTCGTATGCAGCGTGGAGAAAACCAAGTGACCGGTCAGCGAGGCCCGGATCGCAATCTCCGCAGTCTCCAGGTCCCGGATCTCCCCGATCATCACGACATTCGGATCCGCCCGCAGAATCGAGCGCAGCGCGGTCGCAAAAGTCAGGCCGATCTCCGACTTCACAGCGATCTGCATAACGCCCGGGAGCTTGTTCTCCACCGGATCCTCCACGGTGACGATCCGCTGATCCGGCCGGTTTACTTCACTTAGGAATGAATAAAGACTGGTGGATTTACCGGAGCCGGTTGGTCCTGTAATCAGGATGATTCCATTCGGCAGGTGGAGAAGATTCTCAATGATTTTCCGCACGAAAGGCTCCATCCCCAGCTTCTCAAGATTGAACTTTTCCTGGTTGAGGAGACGCAGGGAAACGCTTTCCCCCTCCACGGTCGGCACCGTCGCCACCCGGACATCGATGGTCTGACCTTCAAACTGCAGGTTGATCCGGCCGTCCTGCGGCACACGGCGCTCAGCGATATCGAGCCGGGCCATGATTTTCAAACGTGCTATCACCGAGCTTTGCAAAGCCTTGATGTTCTCCGGAACCGCGATTTCCAGCAGCCGACCATCAATCCGGTAGCGAATCCGGAGGTTGTTTGCCAGTGGCTCGACATGAATATCCGTCGCACGCTGATCCAGAGCCTCACGAATGATCTGGTTGACGAATTTCACCACGCTGGCTTCCTCATCTTCATCCGCGTCGATTACATTTGCCTCGTCTTCGGAATCCGAGAGCTGGTCATAGTCGAGATCGCGCCCATCGAGAATTTGCTCGAAGGTATCGGCACCTACGCCGTAGAGACGCCTCAGTGCCTCGTGGATGCGCTTACGGGAAGCCATACACCACTCGAAGGGAATGCTCAGCTCCTGGGCCGCGGCTTGGTGAGCGACGAGGTTGAAAGGATCAAAAGTGGCCAGAATCAGCTTCCGCTCATCGCCTTCACCTTCGAAGGCAACTGGCAGAAGCCGGTGCTTCAGCGCGATCCTCGGCCCACAGGCCTCCCGCAATGGCAAGGTGTTTTCGTCCGAAGGTATACTTGCTAGCCAGGGAAGATCGAGGTCCGTTGCGAGCTCGTGGAGGTATTTTTCCTCATCCACTACCGCCGCGTCCAGAAGGTCGTCGATCGGGGAGCGCTGGCGCTGTGCAGCCTCCTTGAGCACCTCGCTGACAGCAGGCAAATTTTCACAACCGGATCTCCGGGCTGGTTCAAGTAAAAGTTGGGTCATCCGTTCGCGTTGAGTCTCATCCTAAATGCCCTCCGCTGGCAACATTGTCGGTGAAAAGCAGTGAGATTCCTGTTCTTTTCCCGGAACCCGCCATTTTTCCCGCTCTCTCCCGCTTCAAACATCATTGCCGCCATCCTCCGCCAGTGCTTTACTCCGCACCGTGTCCTATCTGGAAATCAACGATCTCGAAAAGCACTTCGTCAAAAAGACGGGAGGCATGCTCACATCCCGTCTGGAGACAGTGAAGGCCGTGGATGGCGTGAATCTGCGGATCGAAAAAGGTGAAATCCTCGGGCTGGTCGGTGAATCAGGATGCGGTAAATCAACCCTTTCACGAACGCTGATGCAGCTCATCCCGCCAACTTCCGGCTCGATCGTTCTCAACGGGGAAAATTACTCCACATTGAGTCCGGCGGAAGTGCGGAAGCGACGCCTGGACTTTCAGATGGTTTTTCAGGATCCCTACGCCTCGCTGAACCCCCGGATGACCGTTTTTTCTACTCTTGCCGAGGCCGTCAAACAGCGACACAAAGGCATGAAGGGTGATGCGCTCGAAGCAAAGGTCATCGAGCTTATGTCCACCGTAGGGCTTGATGCGGCACAGATGAAACGCTACCCGCACGAATTTTCCGGCGGTCAACGGCAGCGCATTGCCATCGCACGGGCTCTCGCCCCAGAGCCAAAACTGATCATCGCGGACGAGCCTGTCTCCGCGCTGGACGTTTCCATCCAATCACAAATTCTAAATCTGCTGAAAGACCTCCAACGGGATCTCGGGCTCACTCTGATCTTTATCTCCCACGATCTGGGTGTCGTCCACTACATCGCAGACCGTATCGCTGTGATGTATCGCGGGAAAATCGTGGAAACCGGCACGGCCGAGGAGGTTTTCAACTCCCCCCAAGATGATTATACCAAACGCCTGCTCGCCTCCATCCCGAAGCTGAATGTTTCCTAAAAAAGAACGCAATGCCCCTTCCACCAAAAGCCTCTCCAGCGGGTTGGCCGATTACCGCCGAGAGCTTGCCGTTTTTTAGACAAAATCGGAGATTGTGAACGTTATAGGTTAGGCATTAAACTAAATGCTATGAAATGGAATATAACTAGTGTCGCCGCCGCATGCATTGTCGTGGGAGTGGCAGGTTTTCTCGCTGGAAAAATGACCCGGGGCACCGTTGTGAAATCGGAAGCCGATCTACTGATAGAACGTTCCAGAGTAGTCATGAACCAGCGCGGAGATTCCAGCGATAGCCGCTCCGCCACCTCTGCGCGGCCCATCCGCCCCGGCTCCCGATCCATCGCCACCTTCGAAGAGCGCCTGGATAATATGGAGGAAATCATCCGGGGGGAAAATCCATTGGATCGCGGGCGCGCGATGCTTTCATGGATCGATTCGCTTGCGCCCGATGAGTTTGAATCCGCGGTGGAACGTTTCCGGGAACTGGGTCCCACCCAGAACCGTATGGGTGAATACGCTATGCTGCTCACCGCCTGGGCAGAGCTAGATCCCACCGCCGCGCTTGCCTATACCACGGAGAAAACCCGTGGCGGGATGGCTACCGGCACCGTGCTTACGGCGTGGGCGAGCCGCGATCCTGAGGCTGCCATCGCTTGGGCAAAGGCAAATCACGAAGGTGATGAGGCCAACCCATACATGATCGGAATTATCCGCGGCATGGTAGAGACGGATCCTGCTCGTGCAACAGAACTCCTACAGGATCTCCCCTTCAGCGGAGAGCGCGGCAGGGCACTCCAGGCTATGATTCCACATCTCATGGAGATGGGCACCGAAGGTGCCAAAAATTGGATTGCTGGACTGACCGACGAGAAGCTCCGGGATGGTGCGACCGCGCGGCTTGCCGAGGAAATGGCAAAGAAAGATCCCTCCGGCACGGCCGAATGGTTGCTATCGAACTTAGGCGAGAATTCCACGCGTAGCGTGGACGAGGTTTTTTCAGAATGGGCGAAAACCGATAAGGCTGCAGCGCTTGATAGTTTTGAAAAGCTCCCTGAGGGCGATGCAAGAAGCCGTGCGTTCCGGGGTCTGGTGATCAGCGACGCCCGCGAGAATCCCCAGGCGGCCATTGCCCTGATGGACAGCTATCCGCAGGATGTGACAGATCGCACGGTGCAGCATGTAATCTGGAGTTCTTTCGATAAGAACCCTGATGTGGCTGCCAGCCAGATCGGCAAGATCCAGGACGAAGGCAGTCGCAACCGTATGTATGACCGGGCTCTGAACGCATGGTTGAGCCGTGATCCTGCGGGTGCGAAAACCTGGATCAACTCTGCAAATCTACCACCAGACGTGGTTCAGAAGCTTGATTTTGGCAATCAGCCGTAGGGCTTTTTCGGGTTCTTCGGGAAAATATGATTTGGGAGCGGCAAGGGACGCTCAATGTCCCGAAACGATGCTTTTCCAAAACTCGCGCAGCCCCTTGAAGCGGTTTTCGACGGCGTCGAAGTATTCCTCTAGGTTTTCCACTTCCTCGTGTTGTTCTTGTTCCAAAACTTTTTGCAGCTCCTTTTCCAAGCGGCTGACGTCCTCCCGAACTCTTCCTAGCTCGGCTTCCAAATTTTCGCGGCGGAGTGTATTCATCTTATGAATTTTCATGGTTTGAACTTGCGGTTGGAAGCGATGGTCAGTGCCCGCTGTTTGTTTCAATGGCTGCCGGAGATTTTGGATGGGATTTATCGAAAGCCGCGCTAACTCCGATCAAGCATGCAGGCACCACGAAAAAGGTCCCGACGACGTAAGCCAACGCGTAGATTTTCTTCCTCTCCGCCAATCCCGCCAGCCACTCGGCCGCGTGAATCGGGATATGGCGTAAAACCGGGATCCCGTAGATGATCACGACTCCCAATACGTTATAAATGAGGTGAACCATCGCAATCTGCATTGCAAACGTCGCGCTAGTGCCAGTGACCGCGGTTGCTGCCAGGAGGGCCGTGATGCATGTCCCGATATTGGCACCCAGGCAGAAAGGGTAGATCTGCCTTAGTGTGAATACGCCCGTGCCGGCCAACGGCACCACCAGACTCGTTGTGGTCGAGCTGGACTGAACCAAAGTCGTCACGAGCGTGCCGGAAGCAATTCCGGAGAGCGGACCGCGCCCGATCGCCGTGTGAAGAATCGCCTTCGCCCGGCCCACCATGAGTTTGCGCAGAAGCTTGCCGATGAAGGTGATCACAACGAAAATTAGCCCGATTCCCAGAACCGCCATCACGATGCCCGCAGCGGTGCTCCCCATACCCATGAGCATGTTTTTGAAAGCGGAAACCGGGGGCTTGGTGATGGCACCCATGAAATTCAGCCCGCCCATATCCATACTCCCACCACCGATCAATGGCGTGACAACCCATGCGGACATTTTCTCCAGGGGATGGAAAACCATTTCCAATGGGAGAAAGATCACCACTCCGATGAGATTGAAAAAATCGTGGACCGTAGCAGCTGCAAATGCGCGGCGGAATTCCTCGTTGTTGCGCACGTGTCCCAGACTTACCAATGTGTTGGTGATCGTGGTGCCGATATTTGCGCCCATAATCATCGGGATTGCGATCCCGACCGGTAGTCCGCCGGCAACCAAGGCCACGATGATCGAGGTAACCGTGGAGGAGGACTGAATGAGAGCCGTTGCGATTGTGCCGATGACCAACCCGGCAAAAGGATTGCTAGCAAAATCAAAAAGCGTCTTTGCCTGGTCACCAGCTGCGGTTTTGAATCCGGTTCCGATCATTCCCACCGCAAGAAGCAGACCGTAGACAAGGACGACAACCATTGCCCATCGGAGAGCCTGATTGCTTTCCTGGCTGGTGGTATTCTCGCGGACTGGCTGATCCACGCCTTCGGTGATAGTGGCTGATGACATGCCACATGACTACTTTCCGGACAGAATTTCAAAAAACCTCGGGAAGTGACGATAATGTCACCCCCTGGTTGCAGCTTCTCTGATACCTTTGCCGCGCATGAATTCAGAACAGATGAGAGAAAATTTCGATCGTATCCGTGAGGATTATATCGATCAGTTCGATGAAGAACTCGAAATGGAATTCGGCGAATACGACGAAGAAAATCGCCCTCACGGTGATGGACAGGATAACAGTGCGGAATTTCGGAAAGCTTATTTCAAGGAGTTGTATAGGTTACAGGTGGAGCTGGTGAAGCTTCAGGACTGGGTTGTGGAAAGCGGCCACAAGCTCGTCGTCATCTTTGAAGGGCGGGATTCCGCGGGAAAAGGCGGGGTGATCAAGCGCATCACCCAGCGTCTCAATCCACGGATCTGCCGTGTGGCCGCGCTCCCGGCTCCAAACAGCAGAGAACGGACCCAGTGGTATTTCCAGCGCTATGTGGAGCATCTGCCTGCCGCCGGGGAAATCGTCCTCTTTGATCGAAGCTGGTATAATAGGGCCGGAGTGGAACGAGTGATGAACTTTTGCTCGGAAGAGGAATATCAGGAGTTCTTCCGCTCGGTCCCGGAGTTTGAGAAAATGCTTATCCGCTCAGGGATTCAGATCATAAAATACTGGTTTTCGATCAGCGATGAGGAACAGGCATTTCGCTTCGAGTGCCGCAACCATGATCCGCTCAAACAGTGGAAATTAAGCCCGATGGATCTGGAGTCCCGCAAGCGCTGGGAAGATTACACCAAGGCAAAGGAGGTCATGTTCAAACACACCCACATAAGCCAGGCTCCGTGGCATGTTGTCCCTGCGGATGATAAGAAAAAAGCCCGTTTGAACTGTATTTCTCACTTTCTTGAGCAAGTGCCATATCAATTTGTCGGACGAAAAATCGTGGAACTCCCGGAGCGGATTCACCACGAGGATTACAAACGCGAGCCCGTGCCGGAAGAAATTGTCATCCCACAACGTTTCTGACACCGGGCAATCGTTAGAAATCGAGATAAATTTCTGTCCTGCGGTTCGCACGTCTGCCTTCCGGATCATCTTCTCCGGATTCTGTGACATTCGGGCGCCGCGGCTGGCTGGCGCCCTTCGCAACCGTGATGATCTGTTCTTCGGCAACACCCGCATTAGCGAGGAAATCCCTCACCACCCGGGCCCGGCTGGCGGAAAGCTGATTATTGTAATTGTCGGTCCCCAAGGCATCGGTATGGCCGCTGAGCGTGATCTTTTTTGCCGCATCGCTCTTCAGCATAGAGGCTACGATCTCAAGCTGGCGACGGGTTCTGGGGCTCATGGAATCTTCATCAAAATCAAAATACAAAGCGAGAGTTTCACCCCCGGATGGATTTTCCACCAAAGGCGAGTAATAGACATCCCCGCCGGCAACCCTGCTAGAGTATTCCGCAAGCAACTCATCGAGATTGATCTCTGAGACGATCCAATTGGACTTACCTTCCGGCTGACGCAAATTCAGGGAAAATTGGGCGCTCTGGGTGCCATCCTTCGTTTCAACATTTGCGATGTATCCCACGGTATCTCTGCGGCTGAACATTGCACGAAGCGGCTTGGACGAGCGCATCTTGTATTCACCTTCCTCAAACAAAATGCACAAAGCTGCAATCTTTGTCTCGGACACCGAGTTCAGATCCACGAAGCTGAGGGCGAATTCAAAGTCCTGCTGCAAAACGGCCTGTAAAAAAGCATCGGAAACGCCCAGGGAATCCGCAAATGGAGCTTTCGGAATTTCCTGATCCGTAGCGGGCGGAAGCGTCATTTTATCCACCATCCATTTTCCGCCTTCCCGGCGTAGATCAAAGAAAATGCGGTCACGGCCAGATTCTCTGTCTTCGAGCTGGATCGACCAGCGTGCCAGACGATTAAGCTCCAGCTCACCCACCTCCCTCACCGCTCCGGGCTGAAGTAACTTCAACGGGCCTTCTTTCGAGAGCTCAATCAATCTTGCCAGGCTTTCCTCATCCAAAGCTCCCTTTCCAATGAGTTTCGAAGCGATGGACATGTCTCCTTCTTCAAGAGCTTTTCCGATGCGGTTGAGAAGATCCGAGGGATCTGCGGATGCATACCCGATATCGAGATTTTTCAGGATTTCCTCCGAGGTCTCGGGAACCATCGGTTCATCTGTCCCTTCAATGATTTTTGGCTCGGCAGCGGCGGCGCTTTCCTGGAGCTCCTTTTGAGGAACCTGCGGGGCTGCCTTTTTCGCACCCGGTTTGAAAATCAGCAACGCAATCGCCACGGCGGACAGAACCGCTGCCAGACCGAGGAAGAAATAGGGAACTTTATTGGAATTCATCGGATGAAAAATTAGATTTGAGAGTCATGTGGTTATTTTCCCAATGCCGGAAGGTGCATGCGGAGCGGCTTTCCGTCACGGATCAAATGGAGGCTGGTTGCCTGGACAGCGGCCGATGCGGCAAGGTGGAGATAAAACTCGTTCGCGGTGGATATTTGAGAATTATTCAATGCAATGATCAGATCTCCGGGAAGCAGGTATTCACTTGCTTTCCCCGTCTCCGAAAGCGCGGTGACAACCACCCCCCGGAAGCCACGCAATTGCTCTTTTGCGGAAAGATCACGAACATTGATGCCCATCGCACGGAGCACCGCCAAATTGTCCTGGATCTCCTTGTCCTTACTGATCTCCGGGACCTGTCCGGTAGACTGGGGAGTGCCCGTGCTCTCGGAAATGGTGGCTTCCAGCTCCACCACTTTTCCCTCTCTCCACACGTGAAGTTTCATTTTTGTCCCAATTTTGGTTCTCTGGACCAATGAAATCAGCTGCCGGGTATCGGTGATCGTAGTCCCACCAAAGGACTCCACCACATCTCTCGGCTTCAAGCCTGCCTTCTCCGCAGGTGAATTCGGGGTAATACCGACAACCGCAGAGCCGGCGGACTTCGTGTAACCCAGATCAGCCCGCGCCATTTCATCCAGATCCCGCATCTGCACGCCGAGGAAACCACGGATTGGACGGCCGCGCTTGATGATTTGTTCCAAGGCCTCTTTCACCTCATTGGACGGGATTGAAAATCCAACTCCCTGGAAGCTGGGATTCTCTTTATCCACACTGAAGATCGCCGCATTAATGCCGATGATTTCTCCGGTCAAATTCACCAAAGGCCCGCCGGAATTCCCCGGATTGATCGCTGCATCCGTCTGGAAAAGATCCCGCTGGTTGTCTGAGAGCGATCTCTCCTTCGCGGAGATAATTCCCTGAGTGACCGTTTCACCCAACCCGAAAGGATTACCCACCGCAAAAACGAGCTGTCCGACCTCCGCTTTGGAAGAATCACCCAGCTTCAAAGGGACAAAAGTCTCGTCGGAATCTATTTTTACCACCGCGATATCCAGCAGGGAATCCTCTCCCACCATAGTCGCATTGTAGGTCTTGCCTCCGTGCAGGGTGATACGGATCTGCTGTTGCCCGGCGATCACATGGTGGTTTGTGATCACATGGCCCTCCCTGCTTACAATCACTCCGGAGCCCTGTCCTTGCGTCGGGTAACTGCGGATGCGTGATCTACCCCAAAAATCCATTAAGCGCTCCGTGCGCACCCCTGCCGTGTCAATGCTGACCACCGAGGGGACCACCGCTCTGGTCAAGCGAGCATATTCTTCGTTGAGTCTGGAGATAATCTCCACGTCGCTCAGATTCAGCGCAGGCTTATCGGAAGGAGTAAAAGCTTCCGGCCGGACAACTTCCGCCCGACGCAGAAAGCTGGGAATGAGCATGCTGAAATCCCCACCGGTGCGCCAGGTTTTGAGAGCCGTCACCAACAGGAAAAAACTGACGAAAACAATGAGTAGTGCAAAAAAACGTTTGAGAGCGGAAACCATAAGGGATGGAACTGGCGAAAAGATGGCAGAGCCAAGGCGAGAAACCAAGTGCCAATGGATCGCGGGATCAGCAGGCTGTTCGCAATCCGAAGAGCTCTCTCTTTATGAATATGCTATTTTTTGACCTCGTAAGATCATCATCTTAATCGTGTGGATAACTCCCGAAATGGGCTGTTCCGCACTGCAAACAATTGAGTTCCACGGGAATGATAACTTGGGAAGTTCTCTCGGCCATAGCGGAACAAGTGAACTTTTCCAAATTGGCCAGATGAGTTGCGCTCACTTTATCACAAGTTTTTGGTGCTTTATTCACGACTTGTTAACAGGCCTAATAACGGCATTGAAACGGGTAATTATTACAGGAGGAACCGGCGGATTGGGCTCCGCAATCGCGAAGTGCTTTAAAAGCGAAAACTGGGAAGTCATTGCTTTGGGCAGACAGGATCTAGATTTGTTGGATGAGACGGCGCTAGCAGCATATTTTGAAAAAAATCCATGCGATCTATTGATTTGTGCGGCAGGAATCATCCGCGATGAACCTATCAAGCGTATGACCGAAGATCACTGGGACAAAGTATTTTCTGTAAACTTCCGCGCTGCTACGAACTGCGCCATCGCCGCACTGCCGGGAATGGTGAAACGGGGGATCGGGCACATCATTTTCATTTCGAGCTACGCAGCAGAAAGGCCGACCGTTGGTCAGGCGGCATACGCGACCGCCAAGGCTTCGTTAACCGGCCTGACCAAAGATTTGGCGGAATGCTACGGCAGCAAGGGGATCAGAGTGAACGCGATATCGCCAGGCTTTCTCGAAACTCCCATGACCGATGCTGTTTTACCCCGGCGGAAAGAGATTGTGAGGGATCTTCATTTCCTGGGCCAATTCAATACGGCCGAAATCGCCGCCAAGTTTATCGGATTTCTACACGAGCACCTACCGTTTACCTCCGGGCAAGTCTTTCATCTGGATAGCCGTCCTTAAAAATTGAAAAAACCTTCCTGAATTTCTTGACTCATGAGGACGGAAATGCTTTTTTGCCCGCCCGCACTACGCGGCTAACGCACTCATAGCTCAATTGGATAGAGCGTCTGACTACGAATCAGAAGGTTAGGGGTTCAAGTCCCTTTGAGTGTATTTTCCTTTTTGCCTCACAATCTTTCTTCAAAGGTTGTGAGGCTTTTTTGGTCGGAATCGGCCTTTTTAAGGAAAATAGTCGAGCTTACTAATTTTCGTATACCGCATACGCCGATTTTCTATTTGGAAGCTTAATCAGAGGATTGGCGCTAATTTATACGTGTTTTATGAGTTCGGAGACGATCTTATCCAATTAGTTAAGATAGATAGAATATCAGATATACTGTCAAACAAGTTTGCTTTTTCAGAATGTTCTGCTATTGGTCGGATGCTTTAGAAAACTTAATGAATTTATGAAAAATCCTTCAAGATATCTTTCTTTGCTAGGCGTAACCTTAGCACTTTCCTCTCCGTTGCATGCACAGACAGCCGCCAAACCAGCTGAAGCGCCTGCGACCCAGAATGCGGCCACCCAGCTGGATGCAAGCTTTGAAGCAATTGCGACAACAATTCGGAATGCCCGCGCACAAGCTAGTGAAGCAGTAAAACAACGTAATCAAGCGCTGGCGGAGCTGGAAGCTGCTCGCAAAAGTCAAGAGGCCACTGCCAGAGAACTAGCGGCATCTCGTAAAGCACAGGTAGCAACGGCTCGTGAACTTGCCGATACGAAAAAGCTATTGGCGGAGTCCCAAGCCGCTCAGCAGAAAGCACAAAAGGAAGCTGAAATTCTTGCGACTCATCTGAAAACCGGCGACGAGGCTCGGCAAAAGCTGATAGCTCTGAAGACCCAAATGGAAGAATCGCTCAAAAGCTTCGATCAGATTCAGAAGAATTTGGTTAGCGTGAATGCGGAATTCCAGAAACCGACCGCAGTTAAGACACTTCAGGACGAGATTGCCGAGCTGAAACAAAGTGATGCGGATCTCCGGAAGCAGCGTGAGCTCCGGGATAGCAAGCTTGCTCAGGAAAAAGCTCAAGCCACGGAGGCTCTCAAGACAGCAGCCCAGAAGGAACGGGATCTCCAACAGCAGCTGGCAGAAGAAAAAGAAGCGCGCAAAAAGGTGGCAATGAAGGTTTCGGAAATTGAGAAGACCAAAGCTGAAGCTCTTGCAAACCTGGAAACTACCAAGGAGCAGCTCAAAAAAGCCCGTGAGAATATGGCTGCAAACGAGAGAAAAGTCGAGCAAGCCAACAAGGACAAAAATGCGGTAGCGGCCGAGCTCGAGAAGGCGAGAAAGCACACAGCATCTCTGGAGAAGGAATATTCCGAACTGAAATCCCAAGCACAACAGGCCGATAACCGCCTCAATCAAGCGAAGAAACAAACGAGCAAGATGGAGAACGAAATCAAAGAGCGCGATAGCCGTATCCAGGATTTGGAAACTCGCATGAAAGAAGTCTCCAAGAATACAGAGCAGCCATCCCAAGCGAAAGTTGATTCCTGATCAAACTTTTCCTGCATTGCTCTCGGAAGTTTTCCCAGGTCACAGCACCATTCAAAGAACCGCTGATGCTTCGGTATCAGCGGTTTTTCAATTTTACTGATCTACCGCTCAGGCTGTTATCAGTCCTTTTTCGTAGCGAGCAGCATCTCAATCTCCTTTGGAGTGAGAACCGCGTAACGGCTAGGCTCAAGATCGCCGAGCCAAAGGTTTCCGATGCGGACTCTCAAGAGTTTGGTAACCTGATATCCTAGCGAATCAAACATGACACGGATCTGACGTTTGGCTCCATGATCAAGGACGACCTTGATACGGCGGGCGGAGATGCGCTCAATGTGTTTGGCCTTCAATTTTCCTTCATCCGTATAAACACCGGCAAGGAACTGATCCAGATGGGAGTTTTCGAAAGCTTGGTTGGAAGTCACCAGATATTCTTTCTCCACCGATTTCGACGGATGCATCAATCTTTGGGAAAGATCGCCATCATTGGTGAGGATCAGCATTCCTTCGGAATCCGTATCCAGGCGACCTACGTGGTGCAGTGATTGCAGCGCCGGAGGGAGAAGATCATAGATCGTTTTCCTTCCAAGCTCATCACTCCGTGTGCAGACGAAACCACGTGGCTTGTGGAAAATGATGACGACTTCTTCCTTCGGAATAACGCGCTTCCCATCAACGCGAACGTGATCTGAAGGAGTTACTCGTGTGGCGAGTTTTACGCAGGGTGCGCCATTAACTTCCACACGCCCGGAGGCAATAAGCTCATCACATGCACGCCGGGAACCGACTGCACAGGATGCCAAATATTTATTGAGACGAACTCCCTCTGACATGATCTTACGTGGCTACCACGTTGGAATACGCGGAGAAATTGGGAGCAAGCAGAAACAGAAGGATTAACCTTCGTGCTTGGTCTTAGGCAGGCCAATTGGAGAATTGCCTTTTTTCCATTCGCCACGCTCCTTGAGAAGTTTGACGCGCTCAAAGCGTTTGAGGACGGAGCGTTTGCCGCCGACGGTGGCGTTTGACTTGAGTGAGTTGTGCTTGGACATCTTTTGAGCGGGGTTGGACGGTTGGGGCGCGGAAACTAATGGGAGCGTGGTCGGGTGGCAATGCGAAAATGGGAAATTTTTAGAAAAATTTGGAGAAGCTTGCCCGGATTTAGTGGATTCGGGACTTCGGAAGGTTTCAAAGCGCCCCGGGTGCGGACATTTTGGGGCCTTCAAGGAGCATTATAAGCTAAGCTTTGCTTTCAGATTTGGTTAAAGTGAAATGCGCTTTCTGGGGAAGCTTTGTATCGAGGGCGGTTTTCCCGAGGATGAGAAGGATTAGAAGATAGACGGGACCTCCGAGCGCTGTGATCACAAATGCTCCGAAGAGAATGGCGATATGGAGCACGACGATCCTGCCATAGGGTGCGATCATGAGCTCTGGAGCGGAGGTTTTCCGATACTCGCCTTTTCCGATAAAATTATGGAAATACGCGATCAAATGGCTGAGCACGATGCCCAGCACGAACCATTTTCCACCTGTATCGAAGATCTCTTCCACCATTCTGCTGGTCCCATTGAAAAGACCCCCGGAGCCAAAGCCATTGTTTTTTTCCCCGAGAAGGGAGAATACAAAGAGGCCATGCACGAAGCAAAACATGCCGTAGTGGAAGGTGAAAAATGGAATGAGAAAGAGCTTTATCCCATGGTGGACCTTGGAGACTGCCGCAGGATTACGCAGATATTCCGGCATGTTGTCGGGAACGGTCTTGAAGGCTTTGTCCTCGGCATCGATCGGACTTGCAACGAGCATTTTCAGGATATTTATACCACCTAGAACCACATTCTCGAACCAATATAAGGAAACGATCTCGAAGATATTCCAGCCCCAGAATAAAACTCCGACGATTGGCAGGAGATTGACCAGAACTAAAAAAATCGTTGAGAAACTGTCTGAGACCGAGTCGTTTTTTTCCACTGCGGGATGTAGCCAAGAATTTCCTCAATTTGCAATACTTTGGGGTAATGCCTAGGGGCTAAGGGAGCCCTGAAGAACGTCTGAGAATCCATTCACCTGAAAGTAATATGGCAAATGTGATAAAGAGCCAGAGATTGTCCCAAAGCTTAATCTCCCTTATTTCAGTATCCCGCGAGTTTTTATTGATGAACAGGCTGGCGAGGCTGGAAATTTGCTCCGGGCGGACGACCTTGCCTCCGGAAAGATCGGCCACTGCGTGCATAAGCGGGAGATTCAGCTCGGTTTCTGCGAGTTCCACAGGGCCTCGTGAGGAAATGACGCGGAAGCCTACGCTAACATCAGATGCGTCGCTTGGTAGTTTACCCAAATCCGGTCCGGCTAGCCGGATGTGATAATGACCGGTGTTTTCGAATTGGCGGAGCTCTGCCTCATAGAGTCCGTTGGAATTTTCCACGTATTTCAGGGGAACGCTGTCGATGATTTGATCCTGATCATCCCGGATCTCTGCTTTCATTGCTGCATTATGGATCGGGCTCAAATCAGCATTCCTGAGTCTTGCCATCACAATCGGCTTATCGCTACGGGTATAGCTGAGACGGTCTGTTCCGAGCCTCAACGAATCATTTCCCGCGCGCAAGATCGGCCCGGAGCCCCATTTGATGAGGTTACCCCAGAAGCGGTGGTGAAAAACATCGCCAGCTCCTTCACGGAGACGCCAAGTGCGATCCGTCAGGAGTAGTGCCACTTTGCCACTCCCTGTCTGGCGGGTGACGAGGAGTGCGTTCTTTGTCTCGCGTTCCTTTTTTTCCGCGAGGGCAAGCAATGCTTCTTCCAGATCTCCGGGATTGGTGGCGGGTCCCAATTCATCAGGCGGGATGGCGGTAAGTAACACCTCCGCCCCTTCCCTGATGTCGGTGAGCGGATGGCGCCACTTGATCTGTGGGAAACCTTTCCAGACATCTTCCACGGAAGAGGAAATTCCAGATTCTTGCTGGGTAATCGGGTGATTCCGACCTGCGGAGGTAACTGCGAATTTGAAAGGTGTGGTGTTGTTCTGGAAGTAGGTGCGTTTCCCCCATTCCATTTCCACCGGGCTCAAGGACCTTGCGGAGCCTTCTGCAAGATCGTGGGGCATGAAGCGTTGCCCGGATACAAGAATCAGTGCCGCCGCCCGGTCCTTCACACATCTCGAAATGATATCCCAATCACTTGGTCTGAGGGCGTCCGAACCGACATCTCCAATGATGATCACGTCGAATTTTTTCCACTCTTCTTCGTTGGCTGGGAGACGGCTTGCCATTGCGTCGCCGAAAGGCCTGTCCGCTGAAGCCGGGATTGCTGGAGTGATCTGATCGGCGATCTTATCTGGATTTAGCAGCAAATACTGAAGATGTATGGATTTGTCCCTGCCGTAGAAAAGATTCCGAAGGTATCGGAACTCCCATCGTGGATAGCTATCGATGAGCAAGACGTGGGTGCGGGCATCTGTGATGGACGTTTCAAAATTCCAGATATTGTTTTCCGGAAAACGCTCATTCTCCAAGCCTGTGATTTCCACCCGGTAATTATTGATTCCACCTTCCTCAGGAATTTGCGCGAACCGGATTTCCTCCCGGTGGTTATCCTGCGGGATTTCGATGAGTTTGCTTTCCAAAAGCTTTTCCCCCTGGAACAGGCCGACGGTGGCCTTCTGACCCGCATATCCGTGGAATAATGTTTGAACGCTCAACCGCATCCGGTCTCCCAGATGGATCGCATCCGGAGAGCTAACAGAGAGAATGGCGGCATCTTTCGGCGGCGTATCGGAGCCCAGTGCCACGATGCCGATTGGCGCTTCGATGATCCCAAAGCGTCTGGCATAGTCCTCGACTCTTCCCGGGCCATTGTGTCTGCCATCGGTGAGCATCACCACGCCGGCAAGTTCCTGGGAGGGAATCTGGTCTAGGACCGCATCAAGGGCCGCTGCCAGGTCTGTGGAAGCTTCGGGGCTTTCTCCCTCACTGGAGGAGGCGGCGCGGTCATTCGGCGAGCGTCCGGTGTATAGCGTGCGGACCGAAAGTTTCTGCCTGAGGATCTGCTCGAGCCTGGAGCTTCGCAAAGCCCGCGCACCGATTTCATACCGGCTCTGCTCCTGCCCTTCGTCGATCAGGCCCATTGAGGCGGAATCGTCGATGAGAATTACCACCTCCTGTTCGATCTCGTGTGGCACTTCCCGCACGAGGGTCGGATCTATCAAAATAAAAGCCAGGAGGGAACACGCGGCAATTCTCAGGGTAAGGAGAACCCTCGCACGCTCCACGGGAATCGCCCGTGATTCATACCGATAGAGACGCACAATGGCCTCGATAAGCAGCGAAGCTATGATGGCCATCGCCCAGAAGGGAATGAATCGGGAAATTCCAAGAAACCGGGAGAGCAGATTCAGGAAACCGAAAACCGCGAGGCCGAGCACCAATGGGCGTAATAGGAGTTTCAACGGAATCCTCCTTTCCCACGGCTATTTTGGTCGAATTCCACCCGCACGTTGTCAGACAGGCCTCGCGCTCCGGATACCCACCGTGCAAGAATACTTTCCAGGAAAAAGAAGCCTAGTGTGGCAGTAGCTAAAAGCTTCCAGAGCTCCCTGCCAAACCCTTTTCCTTCCATTACGGCAAGGATGTCCTCCACCGAGCCAGGCTGTACAAGATCGATATTTTTCCGTATCATCTCCAGATCGTTCTCGGACATAGGAGAAAACGTTGACTCCCTCGCATTACGATTCACCACCACCGGCATTCGCCCGCCCGGTAGTTCGGGGAAATGCCTTCTTAGGAAATCATTCTGGTAAATGGAATATACGCCGGGAATTGCCGAGCCATCGATGACAAGCTGGCGGCCATGCTGTCCCTGTCTCAGACGGGCGACTTTCTGGGCTCCACGAGGATCGGTTACAGCCAGCGGCTCGCTGGAATTGGCTATGATGCCGGGGATGAAGGCGATGGATGGTATAATCTCCTTTAGGTTCTGTGGAGTAGTCCAATATAAGCGGATATCGGCCTCTCCGGCGCCGTCTGTGTAAAGCGCCTGAAAATCAAGCGGCTTTCCGGATTCCAGATGGATGGTGCCGAGATCATGCTCTCCATTGCTAGTGCGCATTTCCTCGTAGCCGCCGATCCGGACGGAGATGGAGCCGTTTACTTTTGTGGAAATCAAATAGTCCCCGGTTTCGTGTGCGACGATCTTGCCTGTCCAGCGGATGGAAAACCGATCCTGCGAAATGTTTTCCAAAGGGGGCACACCTTTCCAGTTGAAATTGATCACAGGATCTATCCTAACGGCAGACTTATCGTTCTCCGAAATACGCCTGCCACTGAAATATTCCGCAGAAAGACCGCTGCGTGAGCGGGTAAGGGATATCACCGGCTGCCAGGTCGAATCGACATTGAGCTCCGGGCCACGGCCGGCAGCCCACATTGTCAGCTCGTGGATCAGTGGGACGAAGGCATTCTTCGCGGCAAGGCCTCCCGAGCGGGCATCAAGACCACTGGTGATCAACAAGCTACGGCCGTTCCCGTATTTTTTGGCGGCAAGAAAGGTATCCCCGTTGGTAAATGCGGCGGCTTGCGTCTCGCTTCCGGGATACGGAGTGACAGACCGCCACCGCATGATTTGTGCGTTGGCGAGGTCGCTGTCTGGGGTGAAAAGCTTTAAAGACTCATGATTGAAAGTCGCAAGAGCTGGCCGGGTTCCATTTTCTTCGACGATCTCCTCACCCAGCTTCATGGGCATTAGCTTTCCCTCGGTCCCTTCCCAGGAATTATAAAACGAGGCATTGATGCTTGGGCCCGCTATGGTGACCAAGCCAGTGCCCTGCAAGACCTGAAATGCAAACTCCCGCGATAACCATTGAGGGATGGACTCCACATCGGCCAGTATGATGACATCCACCCCGTCGAAATCTTCTTTGACCAGGTGTTTGAGGGAAATAACTTCAGGATCCATCAGGGATTGCTGCCGTGACCCAAGTGATGGATCGGGAGCGAGCGCGAGTGCCAGATACCCCGCCGCGCGATCGAAGTAGGCTGCGTCCGGCCGACCTTCGATGATCAGCACACGAATCTTCGATTTGACATTCACTACATGATTTAGGGTGTCGTCATCCGCAAGGTCATCCTTTGCATCCACACGCAACTGGACAAGCTGGGGACCGGATTGCTGGAATAGGTGCCTGAATTCCAGAGTTTCCTTCTGCCCGGCTGTCAGTAGGCCAACGCTGACCTCCCCCACCCTCTCGCCGTTGATTTCCACGGTCACGGGCCCGGGAGTAAGTGCTTCGGATCCTGTGTTCTCGATGCTGGCACGAATCAGAACTTCCCTGTCGGTGCCGACTACTCCTCTCGAGAGCTCCAGATTGTTCAATGCCACGTTTTTGAACTTTTCCGGTGCATCGAATACCCGGAGAAGCAGCTTCGGAGCATTTGGCATGGAGTCCCAAGTCTTTCTGAGATTATTCCACGAACCTGGGTTATCGAATCTCCAACCGGTTCTCTGGGCGTCTGTAAAAACGATAATCTCTTTGTTGGCATTGGTGCCCCGATGCAATGCCAGGGTCGCCATTCCCAAAGCGTCTTGAGCGTGGAACGATCCCCCGCCTACAGGTTGCAGCGCATCCAGAACGCCCAGAACATCCGTCCGATGGGTGAGCGGCGAGGCTGTGATGGCTTCCGGTGCCGAGCCGCTGAGAACTACGGTAAACGCAGTTCCGCGCGGTGAATCCAGCACCACCTGCTTTGCTTCTGCAATAGCTCTTTGGAAAACGGTGGAACCATTGCGACTTACTTTCATTGAGGAGGATGCATCGATCACCAGTGCCACATCCCGGTGTCCACTTGCCTCAAATCGCTTCAGATTGAATTTTTTTTCGAAAATCACTAATGCGATTGTTACTACTATAATTACAGTAGAGATGCTTCTGATGATCCAGCGGATCTTCCTGCGAGCTATCACAAAAGAGCTACCAAAGGCTGCAACGGCAGCTAAAGCCGCAGGGAGAACGATCATCCATGGAACCGCTGAATCCGGCGTGATAAGAGGTCTTGCAAGAGTTAGGACGATTAGAGTGATCAAAAGACAGCGGCTGGCCATCAACAACAGATCCTCCCATTCCATTTTTTTCCGCCGCACGGAAATGGTATCGATAAGGAAACGCATTGCTCCCCAGGGCACGGGCTTTGCCACCTGCTGACGGACAAGATGAATCAGGATGGGGATCAAAATACCGGCAAGACCGAGAAGAAGCCATGGATTGAGAAAAAGCATTATAAGATACTAAGTATATAGTATTTCATTTTCGGTTTGCGAGATAGCTGAGAAGCGAGGTTTCCAGCGGGGTGCTGGTATTGACGGACACATAGTCAGCCCGCATGCGTCCACAGGCAGCGTCGATCTGTGCAATAAAGGTCCGGAGTTTTTCCAGATAAGCATTCCGAACAGCCTGGGGATCGATCTTGAGCAATGGTTCAATTCCCTCCAGATCCTGGAAACGCTGGAAGCTTTTGAAAGGGAACGTCAGCTCTTCCTCTGCCAGAAGATGAATCACGACGAGTTCATGATTGCGGAAATCGAAATGATGAAGCGCTTCGACGATGTTCTTGGGATCATCAAAAAAATCACTTATCAGGATGACCAAACCCCGGCCCGGAATTCGTTCTGCGACCGAGTGCAGCACAGAGGATAGCTCGCTTTCTTCACCAGGCGCGGCATTATAGAGCTCTTCCAAAATGCGCTGAATTTGGCTTGGGCGGCTAGCGCTTTGGATGAATGACCGGATGGTTTTATCAAACGTAATTAGCCCCGCTCCATCACCTTGTTTGATGAATAGATAAGCGATGGCCGCAGCCAAATGCTTTGCATAATTGAGTTTCGATAGAGGCTGGCCATTGATGGTGGCAGCATGATCTCCGGTAAAGTCCATAGAGCCCGAGACATCCACCGCAATCGTTGCCCGGAGGTTTGTTTCCTCCACATACTGGCGAATGATCTGGCGGTCACTTTTTCCCATCACCTTCCAATCCAGATTCTTGGGATCATCGCCGGGTGAATACTGCCGATGTTCTGCAAACTCCACAGAAGATCCTTTTTCCGGGGATCGATGCCGGCCGGTAAGACTTCCGCTTTTCCTTTTGCGCGCATACCACTCCAAGCGCTTTATGACCCCCATCGTTTCGACGGGCAGCAAACGCATGCATTCGGGCAGCTTCAAATCATCGGTCATCGAGTTATGGGAAGACTAAACTACAATCTCTGATTTCGGGGCAAGCATGTGAACAAGACGGCCGATCACATCATCGCTGGTGATACCCGCAGCTTCCGCCGTGAACGTCGTGATGACCCGATGTCGGAGCACCGGTTTCGCTACTGCAATAACATCGGCAGTGGTTGCGTGAAATCGTCCACGCAGAATTGCATGGGCTTTTGCGGCAGAAATCAAGGAAATGCCGGCCCTTGGTCCCGCACCCCAGCCCACCATTTCTTTCACAAAGTCAGGTGCTTCGGCACCTTTCGGCCTGGTTGCCCGCGCAAGATCCGCGGCAAAGTCAATCACGTGATCGCCCACAGGCACACGTTTCACGATCTCTTGAAGCTTCACGATCTCTTGAGCGTTAAGAAAAGCACTGACTTCAGTCTGGCTTGGACTTGTGACCCGTCGGATAATCTCCCGCTCGTCTTCCGATGTTGGGTAGTCCACGGTAATATTGAACAAAAATCTGTCCAATTGCGCCTCTGGTAGTGGGTAAGTTCCCTCCTGCTCGATCGGGTTCTGGGTAGCGAGCACGAAGAATGGATCAGGAAGATTCAAGGTATGTTCGCCCACTGTGACATGATGTTCCTGCATGGCTTCGAGCAGCGCAGCCTGCGTCTTGGGTGGGGTCCTATTGATCTCATCCGCTAGAACAAGATTCGCGAAGAGAGGTCCATGAACAAAACGAAAGCTCCTGTGACCAGTATCCGGATCGACTTCTAAGACGTCTGTTCCCGTGATATCGGATGGCATCAAATCGGGCGTAAACTGAACACGTTTGAAGCTGAGGTCCAAGGCTTTGGACAATGTCGATACAAGCAAGGTCTTCGCCAATCCAGGCACCCCTACCAGTAAGGCGTGGCCTCGGCAGAAAATTGCCATCAGAGTCTGCTCCACTACCTCCTCCTGGCCAACAATGACCCGGCCAATCTCTTCTTTCATTCGTGAGTAGACCTTCTGTAGGTGCTCTACAGCTTGTTGATCATCATTCGCCATAGAGGAAATATACACACCCAGGGCCGTTCTACTTACAGTCTTTTCGAGAAAAGACGGGATTCTCTTCGAATCTAGATCGCAGACTTCAAGTCTTGTTTCTCAAGCCAAATAATAAGGATGGCAAGGTCCGCGGGAGTGATTCCAGGGATCCTACCAGCTTGGCCAATTGTCTGTGGTCGGATCTCGGAAAATCTTACCTGCGCTTCTTTCTTAAGGGCAGTGATCGCGGAAAAATTGATATCGATTGGGATACGTTTTCCCTCCTGCCTGGCCATCCGGTCGATCTGCTGCTGCTGGCGCCCCAAATGGCCCTCATACTTAAAGTCTGTTTCAATTAGAGGCCATACATCCTGCGAGAACTCGCTGATGATTTCGGTGGGCAGTTGCTCCCATCGGTTGTCTGCTCTGCGCAACCACTGATCGAGTTTGATGCCCTCATAGTTTGTCTTGCGTATCCACGAATCCGCTTTTTTTAGCTCGGTAAGCTTTTTGGTTACCCGTTTAACTCTTTCGCCCTTTGCCAACCCTATGGCTTCCGCACGGGGTGTGAGGCGCAAGTCGGCATTATCCTGCCGTAGGAGCAAGCGATACTCCGCACGACTGGTGAACATGCGGTATGGCTCGGTGCAGCCTTTTGTGACCAAGTCATCGACCATTACGCCTAGATAGGCTTCTTCGCGGCCAAGAATGAAATCCGGCTTGCCTTGAACCTTCAGAGCGGCATTTGTTCCTGCTATTAAGCCCTGACCGGCAGCCTCCTCATACCCCGATGTGCCATTTATTTGCCCGGCAAAATATAATCCCTCGATCCGTTTCGTCTCTAAAGTGGGTTTTAATTGAGTTGGCGGACAGTAATCATACTCCACCGCATATCCAGGGCGGAGAATTTCGCAGCGCTCGAGTCCAGGTATGGTCCGCAGGAAAGCCAATTGAACTTCGTAGGGTAAAGATGTTGAAACTCCATTTACATAATATTCCAATGTGTGGCGGCCCTCGGGCTCCAGGAAGACTTGGTGCCTTGGTTTTTCTGAAAACCGGACCACTTTATCTTCGATCGATGGGCAATATCTGGGTCCAACGCCCTCAATGACTCCACAATACATCGGAGATTGGTCGAGGTTGTTAGCGATAATTTCGTGGGTTTGTGGATTTGTATAAGTGATCCAACAGGGCATTTGTTCCACGTGGAACGTTTTATCGGCCCAAGGATTAAGCGTGAAAAGGTCATTTTCCTCCTTTGAAATGTTGTCAGCCATAAAGCTGAATTTGGGGATTGGGTTGTCTCCAGCTTGGATTTCACATTTAGAAAAATCTACTGAACGGCCATTAAGGCGGCACGGTGTGCCTGTCTTAAAGCGTTCCACGTGGAACCCCAGATGTTTCAGGGAATCTGAAACTGTCGAGGTCGCATCCCCCATTCTCCCACCTTTTTCGTTTTTTAGTCCCACGTGCATCAGGCCGCGCATGAAGGTGCCTGCGCTTAGGATCACAGATTGACTCATGATTTCCATCCCTAGAGAGGTGCGGATACCAATAATACGATCCTCGTTGTCGACCATTAACTCGGCGACATTCCCCTGATGCAGTTCAATTCCTTCGGTTTTTTCCAACTCCATTTTCATTCGGAATTGGTAGGCCTTCTTATCGCATTGAGCCCGAGGAGCGCGCACCGATGGCCCTTTGGATGCATTCAACATGCGCCATTGGATCCCGGTTGCATCGGTATTTATGCCCATCGCACCACCGAGCGCATCGATTTCCCGCACCATGTGACCCTTTGCTAAGCCCCCGATCGCAGGATTGCAGGACATCTGCCCTATCGTGTCCAGGTTTTGGGTGAGGACTGCGACGCGGGCTCCGAGGCGAGCCGCAGCTAGAGCTGCCTCCACTCCGGCATGGCCAGCTCCGATGACGAGGATATCATATTCTGTAGGGTATCGAAACATTGGATAGAACGCGAGCCTACCACAAAGGGGCCGCGCTGCAATCTCTGACTCGGTAAAGAAAAAGGGATGTTCCACGTGGAACATCCCTCACTTGCTCGGTCTTTAGAGCGGCTTCTAGTCCGAGGCCAACTCCACGAGCACGGCCTTTTGAGCATGTAATCGATTCTCCGCCTGGGTGAAGATCACATCAGCCTGTTTCTCCAATAGTTCCTCGCTAATTTCTTTCCCTCTATATGCAGGAAGGCAATGAAGTATGATGTGCCCGGCGGAAGCATTTGCCAAGAGTTTGGAATTTAGCTGGTATCCCGAAAACTCCGCTTCCTTTTCCTTCTGGTCCTCTTGGCCCATTGAGAGCCAGACATCGGTATTAATCGCGTGAGCACCTGCGACCGCTTCCTTGGGATCGGTGCAGATTTTGACATTATCGGCACCGAGATCCCGGATAAAATCGGCAGGTGGCTTGCAGCTATCCGGAGAGGCTACGCAGAGCTCGAAGCCAAGAATCTTCGCGGCCCACATCCAAGAGCGTGTCATATTGGAAAAGCCGTCTCCAACAAAAGCGAATTTCTTTCCTTCCCAGCCGCCAATCTTTTCCTGGACCGTCAGCAAATCGGCCAGAATTTGGCAAGGGTGCTCGTCATCGGTAAGCGCATTAATAACAGGTAGTTTCGAATAGTCCGCGAAATCGACGACGTCCTGCTGTGCAAAAGTCCGGATCACCACTCCATGAACCATTCGTCCTAGCACACGGGCAGTGTCTTTGACCGGCTCTCCCCGTCCGAGTTGGATATCGTTCCCCGAAAGAAACATCGGAAAACCGCCAAGTTCCCGAATCCCGACTTCAAAGGAAACCCGGGTTCTCGTAGACGATTTGGTAAAAATCATCGCCCAGGTTTGGCCGCGCAGAGGTTGATCGGCATGGTTACCGCGTTCCTTTTTTAGTTCTGCAGCTTTGTTCACCAGGTGTGTGAGCTCGGACTTTGTAAGTTGTTCGATGGATAAAAGACTTTTCATAAATGAGTTTGGTAGGATTTTAATATTCCGAAAGTGTCGAATAGATGAGTGCAAGAGCCTCATCGATTTCAGAGCGTGTGACGTTGAGCGGGGGAAGCAAGCGAACAGTCTCTGGGCCTGCGGGAACCAATAGAAGTCCACGCTGGATTAGTTGTCTTACCACCTTCAACGCAGGGGTTTCACCGTCCTCAGTTTTAACAAGGTTAGCGTTGAGGCTGATCCCGAGTAACAAACCCTTCCCACGTATTTCCGTGATTACGGGTAGACCCCAGGATGTTATTGTTTCCCGGATATATTTCTCATGCTCCTTTGCTTGATAAGGAAGGTTCTGTTCGCGGATTTCGCGCAGTGTTTCCAGTGCAGCGGAGCAAACCAGTGGATTGCCTCCGTAGGTGGAGCCATGGGAGCCTGCGCCCATGAGGGATGAGAACTTGGTCTTGCCATCACTCGCGATGCGATCAGAAAGCCAGAATGCACCAATTGGAACTCCCCCACCCATCCCTTTCGCCCAGGAAATGGCGTCCGGATTGATTTCTGGCGAGATAGTTCTCCAAGCCATACTTTCGCCGCAGCGACCAAAGCCCGCCTGAACTTCATCGAACATCAGCAGAAGGTCGTGCTTCTCACAGAGTTGCGCCAATGCATCGAGAAATTCCTTGGTAGCTGTATTCACACCGCCTTCTCCTTGAATCGGTTCCAAGAGAAAAGCAACCGTTTCGGGAGAGATGGCACTCTCAAGTCCCTCGATGTCATTATATGGCAGATACCGAAAGCCAGGCAGCATGGGATCAAATCCTTGCTGGATTTTTTCTTGGCCGGTGGCAGCCATACTGCCGAGGGTTCTCCCATGAAAGGATTGTTTGAAGGTAATCACTTCAAAGCGGGGCTTTCCGTCTTGTTGTGGCCTCAAGTGGCCATATCGACGTGCTGATTTGATCAGACCATCGTTGGCTTCGGCACCTGAGTTGGAAAAAAATATTTTGCCCGGTAGCCCGATATGGTTCTCATTCATTTCTTGAGCCAGAAGTCCCTGAGGCTCAGTGAAATACAGATTAGAAACATGAGTTAGTTTGGCTGCTTGTGCCTGAATGGCTGAAACAACACGTGGATGACAGTGTCCAAGCGAGCACACTGCAATTCCCATACAGAAATCCAAATATTCGCGACCAGCATCATCTCGCACCCGCGCTCCCTGTCCTTCGACCAATGTGAGCGGGAAGCGTCCGTATGTCTGCATGACATGATCTTCAAATATTTGTGATATATTCATTAGAAACGTTATTTATGGAAAAAGGGGGAGGCTATCGGGAATCGGAAAAATAGCAAACCACTTTCCTGACCGGGTAGAACACCTGGAAGTCCGTGATCCGCATCACGTTTTTCGAACGATCATAGGCAGCCAGGCGAGAGGAAATCCGTGACATTTCACGGGGATGTGCGAGTTATTTTCCCCTGATGCGCCCGATGCGACTCCAAAACAAAGAGAGAGTTGTCCTTGCCCTACGAGTGATTATGGGCGCCTGGTTTGTCTACGCTGGAGGTTTGAAAATTTTCGCCAGCGGTTTGGATCGGTTCGCAACAGATGTGGAGAATTACAAGCTGGTGAGCGGCGGTTTTGCTCTGGCTATCGCTTATTTCGTCCCATGGTTGGAAGTCATCGGCGGCCTATGTTTTATTTTGGGACTATGCCGCAAGGGAGCTCTGTGGACGATGTTCGGGTTGGTCCTTGTATTCAGTCTAGCGGTCGGCTCCGCGTGGATCCGGGGTTTGGACATCAGCTGCGGATGTCTGGGCGGGACAGAAAAAATATCCTATTGGAGAAAGGCTTTGGAGTTCGGGTTCTATTTTCTGATTCTCGGATATATCGCGGTCGCGGAAAGAAAGAGCACCGAGCCGACAGAGCTGACCGAGGAGAGGCAAAAACCCTAACTCCGGGATAGGAGTTTTCTTTGCCTATTTCAATTTTTAGGGGAAAGCTAGTTCATGCGCTACGCGGAGAAATTACAGCAACGGATCAAAAGCAGTGGATCGAGATTATGTGTCGGCTTGGACCCCAGACCCGGCGAGCATGGTGCAAGCTATGCGAAAGATTTTCTCTTGCGAGTAATCGAGGAAACTGCCGTTTGGGCGGCTGCATTTAAGCCCAATATGGCATACTTCGAAGCTATGGGAATAGAAGGTATCCGCATTCTCGAGGAGATCCTGGCGTCTGTCCCGGAAGATATTCCGGTTATTTTGGATGCGAAACGCAGCGATATCGGGGAGACGCAAAAATACTACGCCCAAGGGTATTTCAATGGATGGAATGTAGATGCAGTGACCTTGAACCCTTTCCTTGGCTATGATTCCATTGAGCCGTTCCTGAACTTTGAGGGAAAAGCGGTCTATTTGCTTGCTGTCACCTCCAATCCGGGGTCAGCCGATTTCCAGCAACAGGTTCTGCAGGATGGTCGGCAGGTTTTCGAGCTGGTTACAGCACTCGGCGACCGGGCGAAGGAAGAAGAGCGCGCGACCGATGTGGGCTATGTCGTGGGCTTAACCAACGCTGAAAGCGTTTTGTCCAAGATGCCGGATTCACCTCTGCTGGTGCCCGGATTGGGAGCACAGGGCGGAGATCTTACCGCTTTGGCGGCCGCGAAGCGGACAGCGCCGGATGTGATCAACGTTTCCCGCGGTATTCTTTATGCCCAGGATGAAAAGGGTTTCCGGGCCCGGGCAGAATATTGGATGGAGAAAATTGCTTCGGGCTATGGCTCGGTGTAGTGTCTGACGGATTATACGATGAAAGACCCACTTGGAAACCAATACTCTGGACTGGCGCCTCAAAAAGGTTGGCCGGGTCGTAATGCAAAGTTTCTGAGACACAGAATCGTCCCCGGCATGTTCAAGAAGATGGCTGGAGCGATGTTGGAGCCGGTTTTAACTCCTCCGGAAGATGGTAGGGTCCGGATCACCTGGATAGGACACGCTTCGTTTTTTCTGCAGTTCGCGGGCAATTCCGTAGTCGTGGATCCGAATTGGGCGAAATGGCACGGGCCGGTAAAGCGACAGCGCCAGCCGGGCCTGAGATTGGAAGGGGTGCCGGAAGTGGATCTGGTGCTCGTCACACATGCCCACTTTGATCATCTGCACAAGCCCAGCTTGAAAATTCTGCAATCCAGCGATGGGATCGTCGTTCCTCGTGGAAGCGCTTCCCTTGTCCAAAAGCTCGGTTTCCCAACAGTCCATGAGGTAAAGATCTGGGATCAATTACAGATCAACGGCATGGAGATCATTCATACCCCCTGCCATCATTGGGGAGCCAGGTATGTGCATGACACCCATCGGGATTATGGCGGATATATCGTCAAAGCGAGTGGAAAAAGCGTTTTCCATTGTGGCGATAGCACCTATTTCAATGGCTTCTCGGAGATCGGTAAAAGGCATTCGATCGATATCGCCCTGATGCCGATCGGTGCCTACGAATCGCCAAGCGGGCGGGACGTCCACATGAATCCGGAACAGGCGGTAAGAGCCTTCGCGGATCTGGAGGCGAAAGTTCTCATTCCCATGCATTATGGGACGTTTCCTCTGGGGAACGAGGCGTTGGAAGAGCCGGTGGAGAGATTGCTGACCGAAGCGGATCGTCTCGGGATAAGCGAAAAAATCCTAATTCCTGAGGAAGGAGTCGGAATTGAGTGGTGAGTCTCTAACAAATCCATCTCCAACGAACTGGCCGGAATAGCTGGACCCACCCGCCTTGATGGACGGAGGGAGGTTTACCGATTTCTCTTGAAAAAGGATGAAAGAGAGAATAGGCCTGATAAGTAAACCCCCTAATATGAAAACTTTGCAGGAAAATAGCGCAGATTTTATAGTCGTCCCGCCAGAATTGCATGACCGGATCGCAAAAATCGCCGATGTCCGTGATTGCGACTTTCAAGAGGCTGTGGCGCACGTCTTGGAAAGAGGTCTCATCGATATCGACAACCGAATCACTAATTTCGAGAATTCCGATCAAATCTCCGAGCTGTCATCCCGACAGCTTTCTGTTTTAAAGGCTCTCCGGAAAGGCCTGGCAGTAAAAGAAGTCGCGGACTCACTGAAAGTCTCCGAAGTAACCGTTAGAACTCATATCCTGCGTATCCGGCAGCGGTTGGGATGTTCGGATCTTTTGAAACTCAGGATCCCCGGCGATTGATTCTGCATCAGGTTGTTTTTCTACAGTAGAAACAGCGGATGATTCGCCGCTCCGTGCGCTCTTACAGCGCGGACCTGAATTTTTTTCTTCGATTTTCTCCGGATTTTTACTCCGGCACGACACTCCCTTCCGGCAGATGGGTAGCAATAACACTTTGCGGCTGGCCCACTGTGAGCTACTGAGAAGGATAAATGTCACCTCTCTTATATCTGACCCTCATCCTGGTGCTTGGGGTTGCCGCCCAATGGCTTGCCTGGAAGTTCAAGCTCCCTTCTATTCTGCTTCTTCTTGGATTCGGATTTGCTCTAGGTCATTTTTCCGGGGTCAGGATCGATGACTACCTGGCCAGTGGGAACGGCCATTCCAGCCCTCTTCTTTCCGCAGTCGGGCTATTAGTGGCGATTATTCTTTTCGAGGGCGGACTCACTCTGAAGTTCAATGAACTGAAAGAATCCGGCCTACCGATCTTGCGACTCTGCACCGTGGCGGTCGCGCTGTCGTTTGGCCTGACGACGACCTTCATGACCATGGCACTCGGTTATGATCTGCGGATTTCCGCGCTCATCGGCTCGATTCTCACAGTAACGGGTCCGACGGTGATTGCGCCTTTGCTCAGGCATGTGAATCCCACGAAGAAAATTGCTTCCATCGTGAAATGGGAAGGCATTGTGGTGGATCCCATCGGGGCGATTTTAGCGGTATTGGTCTTCAAGATCGCGATCGCCGGGGATTTCATGACCGCTCACACCGAGATCTGGCAAGCTATTGGAATTATGCTGGGCGTTGGCGTCGTGGGCGCATTGATTCTCGCCAAGGGGGTCGAAATACTTCTTCGCAAGCATCTGGTGCCAGACTATTTGCAGCCCGTTTTTCTGCTTGCTGTGGTTGCCTTGGCTTTTACGGGCTCCAACATGGTGGAGAAGGAGGCAGGTCTTTTGACAGTGACCGTGCTGGGCATCGCCTTGGCGAACCAGCGTTCTGTCTCAGTGAGACATATCCTCGAGTTCAAAGAAAATCTGCGCATTCTTATCATCTCGCTCCTATTCATCGTTCTATCAGGTAGGATTTATGCGGAAGAGCTGGGAGAAGCTCTGCCAAAGGGCTTGGCCCTGCTTGCCTTTGTCGTCGTGATCGGGCGGCCGCTCTCCGTATATCTTTCTCTGCAATTTTCAAAGAATACCTCGATGAAAGAGCGGGCGTTTCTGGCATTTCTCGCTCCGCGCGGGATTGTGGCGGCAGCAGTGACATCCATTTTTGCCCTGGAGTTTGAGGAAGCTGCGGCACACGGGAGATTCGGGGAGCTTTCGCCTGTGATTGCCGTCCAGTCCAGAGAGTTGGTCGCGCTCGTGTTCCTGATTATAGTCGGGACAGTCCTGATTTATGGGCTCTCCGCGTCGCCTCTAGCCCGGAGATTGGGTCTTGCCGCGAAAAGTGTAACGGGAGTTCTCTTTGCGGGCTCGAACCCCTGGACCCGGGCTGCCGGAAAAATCCTGCATGACGACGGGCACCGGGTGCTGCTGCTTGATACAAACTATCAGAATGTCTCAGCTGCAAAGATGCTCGGGTTGGAGGCCATGCGGGCAAACATTCTCTCTGAATTTGCCGAGGAAGAGCTAGATCTCAATGGGTTGGGCACATTGATCGCAGGCACACCCAATGATGATGTGAACTCAATGGCCGCCAAGCGGTTTACCCATCAATTCGGACGCGCCGGAGTTTGGCAGATCGCTCCCACGGATCGGGAGAATCACCACAAAAAGTCGACTGCGGAGGACATCCGGAGCCAGAACCCATTCACGGAGCGTCCGGATCATGCCCTGCTTACCAAAATGGTAGCCGCTGGCGCACAGATGAAGAAAACGCAGATGACCGAAGTGTTCGATTTCGAGAATTTCAAACGGACCTATCCTGCGGCGATTGTGATGTTTCTGGCGGATTCCAGGGGCCTGCGGCCAGCCCCCACAGAACTAACCAAAGTGGCGGAAGGAACGACAGTTTATGCTTTGATCCCCAAGGACGAAATCCCGCTTTCGGTCCCGGAAGAAGTAAGCTGATCTCTTATCCGGATGGTTTTCTTCTAAGGAAAGTTCCCGGTTCCACGTTTGGTAGGAAAGCGTGGAACAGAGCGAAAGTATCGGAATTTTTCTTACCGGATTCTTGCATTTTCGCGGAATCCGTTCCAAGATCTCTTCCCCCCTGCTCCCTCTCACGTTTTACCAAAATATCGAGAATGTCTCTTGTATTGAGGCACTTGCGCATTTACCAATCCCGCAGATTTCCACCATTTTAATATATTATAGAAACCATGTTAGTTTCCTGCCCCCATTGCCAAACCGACCTTGACGCCACCCCGGAACTGTATGGCCAAACCGTCCAATGCCCAGCATGCAACGGGAGGCTCGAGATACCTACAGTCGAGACCACCACAGACACTGCCGTTCGCAACAAACCGCAGCGTTCCGGCTGGCCGGAAAAAGATCATGCCAATGTTAATTTTGGAAAGAGTCTTCTCATCGGAAGTGCCCTTACCGTCGGGTTTCTAGCATGTTTGATCCCTTTTGCGGATACGGGCGTGGGTGGAATCTTTCTGAAACGTGGCTGGGTCAACTATGCCGAGACTTTCCTGTTTATCTGGGGCATGACGATTCTTTTCATGAAATACAAGCTGAACCAGCACCAGGGGCGGGCTGCGCTTCTGGAGCTTTTCCCTGCGAGATTGGGGCGTGAGATCAACAGCGACAATGTGGGCGATTTCATCGACAATATTTACAAGACACCCCTCTCCCTGCGCGACAGTCTCATCGTCAACCGTATCCGCAAGGCGCTGGAGCTCTTTGAAGCCCGCACAGACAATGGCGAGGTCGCTGGATTTCTTTCCACTCAATCAGATATCGATGCAAACCGTTCCAGTGGTTCCTATTCCTTGTTGAAAGTTTTCCTGTGGGCGATCCCTATTCTTGGTTTCATCGGCACGGTGATGGGTCTCTCGGTCGCGGTTGGCTCCCTATCCATGGGAGATAACGCGGATCCAGAGGCACTCAAAGCTTCCATCAACAGCCTGACGGGCGGGTTGGGAGTCGCCTTCGATACCACCCTCCTCGGGCTCATCCTGAGTATGCTCATGAGCTTCCCAATGGCGGCTGTGCAGAAGAAAGAGGATGAAACCCTCACTCTCATCGATGCCTACTGCACCGAGAAGCTGCTTCCCAAACTCAATGACAGCCGCAATTCAGCTTCCGATGGCCTCCTTGAGCAAGCTGAGAGCATCCCGCAACTGGTAGCCTCCCTGGCGCGTGCCCATGAGACTTTCCTTGTGAATCTAAACGATTCCACCCGCATGCTCCGGGACACCGGTGAAACGCTTCAAACAAGGCTTGCAGCACATCAAAACACTGTGGAAACCGCTTTCCAGGAGTCTATCACAAAGCTTACGGAAACCAGTGGAGAGGTCTTCATCCGCTCCCATGTGGAACTGACGAAAACCTTCGATAAGATCGCCAATGGTATTGATCTCATCAACCATGCCCTACGCGACCTGGGAGAGAATAAGATACCAAACGAGGCGAAGAGAAAACGCGGCTTTTTCCGTAGATAACCTATTCAGTTCCAGTGGCCAAGCGACGCAAACGTAGCGACGAAGGGGTTTCTCTTTTCCCTTTCATGAGCATTTTGGCATGCCTTATCGGCATCCTGACGCTCATGATCAGTGTGAGCATGCAGCTGAAGCAGATGGATCAGCAAGGCCGCACGGAAGAGGAAACCCAGCGTGCGCTGGAAAACAGGGACTTGAAGAAACAGGCGGCAGAGCTTGAGCAGCAGCTCGTTCAGGCAGAGCAGAAGTTGAAAAAGGAGAATGCATCCGCAGCCGAGATGGCCGAACTCCGGGATCGGAAAATCGTGCTCAAAATGAAGCTCGATGAGCTCAACAAGGACAAGGATCCTGAGCAAACTGATGCGGAGCTCCAGAAAATCATCGAGAATATGAAGCGGGAGATTGTCGCGTTCAAAAAGGAACGGCCGCCTCTCAGTAAGAAACTTGAGAAGCTGAAGGAGGAGCTAGCCAAGCGGAAGGACGTGCCGGAGGAAGTCGAGTCCGTGGTGATCCGTCCAAGCGGAAGCGGCATCCGTGCGGCGAGTCGACTGTTTTTCGTGGAATGCAATTCCACCGGCATCGTTCTCATCGGTGAAGACGGGCAGGAGACAGTGGTTTCCACCGCTACCATTGACGAGAGTGCGGAATACAATGCCTATCTGGACAAAGTGAAACAAACCAGGGACTCGATGATCCTGTTCCTCATCCGCAAGGGCGGCAATGATTCCTACGCTTGGGCTGCCGGGTGGGCGGAATCACAATACAACCTTACAACCGGTAAATTGCCCGTTCCGAACGACGGGAAGATCGATTTGTCCCTTTTTCAGAAAAAATAGACTGTGGCTAATAAACGAAAATCTGGAGGCGATGGAGAAGGTATTAACCTCGACTCCCTCATGGACGCACTCACCAACGTGGTGGCAGTGCTCATTCTCGTGCTTATTCTTGTGCAAGCGGATGTGACCCAGAAGGTGCAGAAGTTCATGGATGATTTGCAACCGGCCACCCCGGAAGAGGTGGAACTGGCGAAGGCGAAAGTGGAGGAACTCAAGGAGAAGAAAGAACTTCTTGAGGAGCGGATGAAGGAGGAGCCGGCAACTCCCGAGGATATTCAGAAAGAGAAGCTTCAGCTGGCTTTGCTGGAAAAAAGCCTGAAGGAGAACGAAAATCTCCTGGCGGATATCAACGAGCTGCGGGAGCTGGAGAAAAAGACCCGTGAGGAGAGGGATACGGAGCGCGAGCAAACCGTGGCCGTGCAGGAGGAAATCGCAAAGCTCGAGGCACTTCTTGACGAGACACCCGTGATCAAGCCCACCGGTCCGACCGTGGTAACGATCCCGAATAGCCGACCGATTCCGGATGATGCCCAGGTGTATTATGCCCTCGCGATCAAAGATAGAATCCACATCATCGATCCATTTACCCCGGTGGAAATGTTCGAAAGGGAGTTCGAGCGAAACAGGAAAGACTGGTTGCTTGAACGAGTCCGTCAAAAGGGCGCGGATCGATATATCTACGATGGGGTCAAAATCGCCGAGTATTTCAAAACCTTTGATTGGAAGAACTCACGGATGCAAAAGCTGGAGATCTTCTCGTGGCCGACCTCGAACCGTCTCCAGCTTGTCATCACTCCGGATGCGGAGAAAGGTGGCACACCTCTCGAGGACTTGGGAAAGCCCGGCAACGCTTATGCGAAAGCGCTTTCAGTGCTTTCCCAGAATTTCAAATCCGTGCTCATTTTCCAGGTCAATCCGGATTCCTTCAACGCCTATCTGAAGGCAAGGGAACTGGCGGATGCTGCAAACATCGCCGCAGGCTGGGAGATGAGCTGGCAGAAAAAATATGTGATCAATTTCCCGGACATCGAGGTCAAGCGTTTGGAGGAGCCGAAGCCGAAGCCTGATCAGAAGAAGCCGACGCCGCCAAAGCTTAAGACGAAACTGGATTGATTTCTCGAGAGATCTTCGCGGGGCCGGTAATTTCAGCTCGTGAAAAAATTGTCACCCGCGTAGCGTAGGGAAAAGGCTGAAAATCATTGCCCGTCCTTGACCCAAACCGTGAAAAAATTTCTTTCCCACTCGCTTTGCTGTTCCCTATTTATCGCAGGTATTTCGATTGCCGGCGCCACTGCACCAAACGTGGTGATCATCGTTCCAGACGATGTGAGCTACAATGATTTCAGCTTTTACAATAAAAGTGAGAAGGCACCGCAGACCCCGCATGTGGATGCCTTTGCGGAGGAAAGCGTCCGCCTGACAGACTTCCATGTGGCGCCGACTTGCTCCCCTACCCGGGCGGCGATCATGACAGGGCGGAACAACGACGGAACCGGCGTGTGGCATACCATCATGGGGCGGTATTTCCTACGGCCCAACGAAGTGACCATGGCGGATATTTTCAAAGAAAATGGTTTTGCGACGGGACTTTTCGGAAAATGGCATCTGGGAGATAGCTATCCCTTCCGGCCGAAGGATCGGGGCTTCCAACATACCGTGATGATCCATGGCGGTGGTGTGGATCAGCAGCCGCAACATTGGGGGGATCGCGATGCTCCACCATGCGTGATTTACGTCGATGGCAAGCCCTTGGAGCTCAATGATGAGAATGCTTCCATCCCCGGTGAGATGCCTGCCAGCGGAGCATATACGACGAATTTTTTCACCACGAAGGCGATTGAGTTCATGCGTAGGAAGCAGGAGAAGAAAATGCCCTTCTTTGCTTATATTCCCTACAACGTGGCACATGGCCCCAATGATATGCCACCTGATGCACGCGAGGGTGTGGGTGCACATACCGCTGTAGTCGAGAATATGGACAAAAATGTGGGCCGTATCCTGGAATTCCTGGATGTCTCCGGTCTTGCCGATGACACCATCGTATTCTTTTTCACAGATAACGGGATGAACAATTCCCTGCTGCGTGGAGGAAAAGGCTCGGAATACGAAGGGGGTCACCGTGTGCCATGCTTTGTCCGCTGGAAAAAGGGTGGTTACGTTTCTGCGGAAGTGCCCCGTATGACTGGCGCCATTGATCTTCTCCCCACTTTGATGGATGTGCTCCGATTGAAGGATTCCGAAAAGCGGTCACAACCCATGGAGGGTAAGAGCTTGCGCACATTGCTGGATACCGACCCTCAGAACGATGATCTGTATTTCAATGAGCGGGTGATGGTAGTTGATAACCAGCGCCTGGATGAACTGACAAAATACAAGCAGGCCAGTGTGATGCTGGATACGATCGGAAACGGTGGTGAGATCACGCACAAATGGCGTTTGATGCGCGTTTCCGGGAAACATTCATGGGAACTTTACGATGTCTTGAGCGATCCCAAACAAAAGGAGGATCTCTCAAGTGAACCTGAAAACAAAGAAATCATGGCTTCTCTTGAGCAGGCTTATGAAAAATGGTGGGAGCAGGTAAGCTCGCAATCGGAAGAGTTTGTGCGGCTGGTGCTTGGCTCAAAGGAGCAGGAGGAAACCTGTCTCTACGCCCATGACTGGCATACCTCGGACCCTGTGCCTTGGAACGATACCCACATTGCCGAGGCATTGATATCCAATGGATACCATGCCGTGAGCTTCGCCAGGGACGGGAAATTTACGTTCGATCTGCGCCGCTGGCCCAAGGAGATCGGCAACGAGACGGCTGTCGCTTCGAAGTTGGCTACACCTATCCGCGTCGGAAATTCCGGGAAAATGAGTGATGGAGTCCCACTTCCGATCCGTTCTGCAAGAATACGTATCTGGCAGGGTGAGGAAACCATTGCCGACGAGCGTGCCGAGGTGGCTCCGGCTTCGAATGGAGCGGTGTTCAAATTGGATCTCCCGGCTGGCCCGGCAATGGTTCAGACATGGTTCTACGATGAAGAGGGCAAGGAAATTTGCGGTGCCTACTATGTCTATGTGACGGGAAAGTGAGGTGATTGACACAATTATTTTCTAATATTGCAGGCCGAGGGGCGGTTCTCTAATTTTTCGGACTAATAAAGCCAATGAGTTCAAAAAAGACCAAAAAATCAAATCCGTCGGAGTCCGATCATGCCGCCGCTCTGGAGGCCGTTTACAAGCCCTCAAAAGATTTTTCGAAAAAGGCCCGGGTCGCTTCCATGGCCCAATATGAGAAGCTCTATAAGCATTCCATTGAGAAGCCGGAGAAATTTTGGGCGTCCGAGGCGAAGGAACTCACTTGGCAGAAACCATTCAAGAAAACTCTCGAGTGGAAAGCCCCGGATGCGAAATGGTTTATTGGCGGGAAAATCAATGTCGCCGAGAACTGTGTGGACCGCCATGCGCTGGGAGCCCGGGCGAATAAGGCGGCGATCATCTGGGAGGGAGAGCCCGGCGATCAGCGGACGCTGACCTACTCCCAGCTGCACAGGGAAGTTTGTAAATTTGCCAATGTGCTTCTCGCCCGTGGCGTGAAGTCAAAGGACCGCGTGCTGATCTACATGCCGATGATCCCGGAGGCGGCGATTGCGATGCTTGCTTGTGCGCGGATTGGTGCGGTGCATAATGTGGTTTTCGGAGGGTTCGCGGCGGATTCCATCGTGGATCGTCTGGAAGATTCCGGAGCGACGGTGATCGTAACCGCGGACGGAGGCTGGAGGCGCGGGAAAATCGTCGCACTCAAGCCTGTGGTCGATGAGGCGCTGAAAAAGTATGACAAGATAGAGAATATTTTCGTCGTCCGGCGCACAGGGAACGAGATTGCCATGCAAAGTGGACGGGATCACTGGTGGCATGAGGAGACCGCGCAAGCATCCGCGAAGCACCAGCCAAAGGGGTTCGGTTCCGAGCATCCTCTCTTCATTCTCTATACGTCCGGCTCCACGGGAAAACCGAAAGGGATTTTACATACCTCAGGCGGATATCTCACGGGCACTTACTCAACCTGCAAATATATCTTCGATATGCGGGATGAGGATGTCTATTGGTGCACTGCGGATGTCGGCTGGATCACCGGTCACTCCTATATCGTTTATGGGCCGCTAGCCAACGGTGTGACCCAGGTGATGTATGAAGGAGCGCCAAACGAGCCGGATTTCGGACGATTTTGGAAAATCATCGAAGAGCACCGCGTCAGTATTTTCTACACCGCACCGACGGCGATCCGGGCATTTATCAAGGCGGGCGACCATTTCCCGGAGAAATACGATCTTTCCTCACTGCGCTTGCTCGGCTCCGTCGGAGAGCCAATCAATCCGGAGGCCTGGAGCTGGTATCGCGAGAAAATCGGCGGAGGAAAATGTCCGATTGTCGATACGTGGTGGCAAACGGAAACGGGCGCGATTCTAATCTCCCCTCTCCCTGGTGCCACCCCATGCATCCCCGGCACGGCGACACGACCTTTCTTTGGCATCGACGCGGCAATTTTGGACGAATACGGCAACGAATGCCCGCCGGATGTCCAGGGCAGGCTGGTGATCCGTCATCCTTGGCCATCCATGACACGCACGATCTATGGCGATAAGGCCCGTTTCAAGAATACCTACTTTGCCGATTACCCGGGTATCTATCTGGCGGGGGATGGTGCCAAGCGTGACAAGAAGGGAAATTTCTGGATCATTGGTCGCCTGGACGATGTGCTGAATGTTTCCGGACATCGCCTTGGCACCGCGGAGATCGAAAGCGCTCTTGTCGCCCACCAGGCGGTAGCGGAAGCAGCCGTGGTAGGCCGTCCGCATGAGCTAAAAGGTCAGGCCGTTGCCGCTTTCGTGACGCTCAAGACGGGCTCCGAGCCTTCTGAGGAGCTACGCAAGGAGCTTCGCGATCACGTGGGAAAGGTCATCGGCGCAATCGCCAAACCGGACGACATTCATTTCACTCCCGCCTTGCCAAAAACCCGCTCGGGAAAAATCATCCGGCGTCTCCTCAAGGAACTGGTCACCACGGGAACTATTTCCGGTAGTGTGACGACTCTGGAGGACATGAACGTTATCGATCAATTGAAAGTTTTACTCTCGGAATAACGAATGACACCTTCCAGATATTTCATCTGTCGGCTTGCTTTGACTTTTGGCTATGCGCGTAAAAATCAGCGTATGAGCGAAGCGGCAAATGAAATGCAGCTTCTCAAGGAGGCAGAGGCGCATCTGGGCGCCGCAGTTTGGCCAAAACTCGATCAAGTCGAGGAGCTGAGTATCGAGTATTGGAAGCTCCGCAAGCTGACGAAGGAGCGTGAAAAGATCGCCACGGAGTTGGAAAAATGTCAGGAAGAGCTTACGGAGGCACATGCGGAGCGAGCCAGCCTTCTTGGCTCTACCGCGGAGCCATTCCAGGACCTTCTCGATGAACGTCGGGAAATCATCGCCGCCTTGGAAGATCTCGCCCGTGAGCGGGATGAGCTCGTCGCAAAGGCGCGGGAAGTGAAACGGGCCTATGATGGTTTGAAACTCAAACAAGAGGTGCTCCGCAGGGAAGCGGTGATCCCGGATGATTTGGAAAGAACCGCAGCGAAATTGAGCGCATTGAAGACGGAATTTACCGGGATGAAGCAGCAAAGACAGCTTCTCGCGGAGAAAATTACCGCCAAAGAAAATCTCATCGACGATATCGAAGCCCGGATCGACAAACGAAAAGCGGCGCGCCGTATTGATGCGTCACTAAGCTCGCAAAAAGTAGGCGATGCCAACCAGAGAATGTCACCATATCGCGCGGAACTCGGCCTGCTGGACACGCAGATGCATCAGCTCTACTCGGAGGTAGGACGTTTCGTCAGCCGTCATTCACAAGTTCACCCCGGTTGTCGGGATGCCGTAAAATCGCACAAAGGCCTCGTGGAGGTGATGGCGGCGCTCCGGGAATCAATCGCTCTGAACCATAAGCTCGCAGAGATTTCCTAGCCAACGCAGCAGAAAAAATAAGTGGTGGGATGTTCAGTTTTTCTGCGACACGCCTTTACAAAGCGGCAAATCCCTGCCACACCCCTGAAAGTTTAACCACCTCGCACGCGCACCATGCCTAAAGACACCTCGATTAAGAAAATTCTCGTCATCGGCTCAGGCCCAATCGTCATCGGCCAAGGCTGTGAGTTTGACTACTCCGGAGTCCAAGCTTGTAAGGCATTGAAAGAAGAAGGCTACGAAGTCATTCTCGTAAATTCCAATCCGGCGACCATTATGACGGATCCGGAGTTTGCCCATCGCACCTACATCGAGCCAATCACCCCGGAGGTCGTCGAAAAAATCATCATCCGTGAGAAGCCAGACGCCCTTCTGCCGACTCTTGGCGGGCAGACCGCTCTGAACACGTCGATGTCACTTTTCAAATCCGGCACTCTTGAAAAACATGGGGTCCGTATGATCGGTGCCAATGCCGAGGCGATCGATAAAGGTGAGGACAGACACCTTTTCAAGGAGGCAATGGAAAAAATCGGTCTCGATATGCCGCGCTCCGGCATCGCCCGGACGATGAATGAGGCTAAGCAAGTCGCCGATGAGATCGGCACGCTTCCACTGATCGTCCGCCCGGCATTCACACTCGGCGGACAAGGCGGAGGCATTGCTTACAACCGCGAGGAATTTGAAGAGATCGTCCACCGTGGTTTGGATCTTTCGCCCGTATCCGAGGTTCTTATCGATGAATCTCTGCTCGGCTGGAAAGAGTTCGAAATGGAAGTCATGCGGGACCGCGCGGACAATTGCGTGGTCATTTGCTCCATCGAAAACCTCGATCCCATGGGCGTGCATACCGGAGATTCCATCACGGTTGCACCGATCCAAACCCTCACCGACCGCGAATACCAAATCATGCGCGACGCTTCATTCGCCGTGATTCGTGAAATCGGCGTGGAAACTGGTGGCTCGAACATTCAGTTCGCCACTTGTCCGAAAACCGGCCGCATGATCGTCATCGAGATGAACCCGCGCGTGTCCCGCTCCTCCGCACTCGCGTCAAAAGCGACAGGTTTCCCGATCGCCAAAATCGCCGCGAAACTTGCCGTTGGCTACACACTCGACGAGCTGCCGAACGATATCACCCGTGAGACGCCGGCGTCCTTCGAGCCTACGATCGACTACGTGGTCACCAAGATTCCCCGTTTCACTTTCGAGAAATTCCCTACGGCGAATTCCGTTCTCACCACTTCGATGAAGTCAGTCGGTGAGGCGATGTCCATCGGCCGCACGTTCAAGGAATCCATGCAGAAATGCTTGCGCTCTCTGGAAACAGGACGCTGGGGCTTTGGCTTCGATAAAAACGATCCCGCCGCGCCCACCAAGGATGAGATCCTCCGGAAGCTTCAGATTCCAAATGCCGAGCGCATTTTCTGGCTCCAAACCGCTTTTGTCAGTGGCTGGACGCTGGATGAAGTCCACGCCGCCACCCAGATTGATCCGTGGTTCCTGCGTCATCTGGAGCAGATAGCGGAAGAAGGGAAAAACCTCGCAACGCTTGATCTCAAAACCGCGAAAAAGCTCGGCTTCTCGGATCGCCAGATCGCCAAAGCACGTGCCGCGGCACCCGCCATCCATGACGCCTCCATCCATGGGGAAAAAGACCAACCGGCAGGCGCCCCACCCCGTGCCGAGCCCGAAGGAGCCGTCGCCGATGTGCCTACGGAAGATACCGTTCGCGCGGAGCGCAAGGCGAAGGGAATTATCCCTACCTATCGCTTGGTGGACACCTGCTCCGCGGAGTTCGAAGCCTACACACCGTATTTCTACTCCACCTACGGGGACGAAAACGAGGCCCGCAAATCCGATAAGAAAAAAATCATCATTTTGGGCGGTGGACCGAACCGAATCGGCCAGGGCATCGAGTTCGATTACTGCTGCGTCCACGCGGCGTTCGCGCTTAAAGAGCTCGGCTACGAGACCATCATGGTAAACTCCAACCCGGAGACCGTCTCAACGGATTACGACACTTCGGACAAACTCTTCTTCGAGCCGCTCACCCTGGAGGATGTGCTCAATATCTGTGATCAGGAGCAGCCATACGGCGTAATCGTCCAGTTCGGAGGTCAGACACCGCTCAACCTCGCCGCGGATCTTGAGCGCCATGGCGTGCCGATCATCGGCACCTCGCCGAAGAACATCGAGCTTGCCGAAGACCGGAAATTCTTCTCCAGCCTTCTTGATAAATTGGGTCTCAAACAAGCGGAGGCCGGCACTGCCACGAATGAGGCGGAAGCCATCGAGGTGGCAAACCGTATCGGCTATCCGGTTCTTGTCCGTCCGTCCTTTGTCCTTGGTGGACGTGCCATGATGATCGTTTACAGCGATTCAGAGCTTTCCACCTACATGCGCGAGGCTGTCACCGCCTCACCGGAACGGCCTGTGCTCGTGGATCGCTTCCTCGATAATGCGACTGAAATTGATGTGGATTGCATCAGTGACGGGGAGACTTCTGTCGTCGGTGCAATCATGCAGCACATCGAGCAGGCCGGTATCCATTCCGGAGACTCCGCCTGTGTGATTCCAGCCTTTTCCATCTCGGAAAACATCAAGCAGAAGATCGACAAGGCGGCCAAAGACCTCGCCAGAGAGCTGGAAGTCCGCGGCCTGATGAACATCCAGTTTGCAGTGAAGGACGAGGAGCTTTACGTCATCGAAGTAAATCCGCGCGCCTCTCGCACGGTGCCTTTTGTCAGCAAGGCTACAGGCATTTCGCTTGCGAAGCTCGCGGCAAAAATCATGGTCGGCGAGAAACTCGCGGATATGGGTTACACGGAAACCATTCATCCGGAGCATTTCTCCGTCAAGGAAGCGGTTTTCCCATGGAATCGCTTCCCGGGTATCGATATCGTTCTGGGTCCTGAAATGAAATCCACCGGCGAGGTAATGGGGATCGATAAGGACTGGGGCATGGCCTACGCGAAGTCCCAAATGGCGGCCTTCAATACCCTGCCTCATTCAGGCAAGGTATTCCTTTCTGTTGCGGACCGGGACAAAGACCGTGCAGTGGCAGTCGCCCGAGATCTTCACGAGTTAGGTTTCACCATCTGCTCGACAGGTGGCACTCTTGCAAAACTCGGGGAAGCAGGTATTCCTGCGGATCGGGTTTACAAGGTGCTGGAGCAGGCCCGTCCGAACGTGATCGACATGATGAAGAACAATGAAATCCATTTCCTCATCAACACTCCGTCTTCCCACGAATCACGTGCGGATGAAATTCTGATCCGCTCCACGGCGATCGCTCAGAAGATCTCCTACGCGACCAATATGGCAGCCGCGGAGGCTACGGTGAAAGCGATCCGATCTCTCAAGGAGAATGAGTTCACCGTGAAGAGCATCCAGGAATATCACGTCTAATCCTTCGGCTTTCCACGCCGGCTTCCGATTACATCAAATCGGAGGCCGGCGTTTTTTTTTTATATTCAACCAAGCCTATTTTTTGACCGCCAAACGCGCAAAAAGCGTTGACACCTGGGAGGAATCCGTGAGCTCGACGCTGGCGCGGTAGGATGCACTTCCTACAGTGAAAATCTCCGTGGCCCACTGGTCATGGGTATCTCCCGCTGCCAGATTGATCAGATAATAACGGATGTTTTTCTTCAGTGCGGGGACATAAACGGTCTTCCACTCGCGGGGCTCCTCTCCGCTGGTGCCGGGAGAGGGCATGGAGAAGACCGAGGGAGCTTCCTTGAGTGCTGGGCCGTTCCCGGGGCTTGCAAGAATGCTAAGCGCAGTTCTGGAAGTGCCGCGGTTTTGGGCTTGATACATCGAGTAAGCTCCGGCTGGCGAGACTTCCCATTCGGGTTCTGAAAAGCCGGCGCCGGGATTTTTGAAGATGACGATGGGTATCGGGATCCGGGCAGGCGATTGGACGGCGGTTAGCCCGGCATTGGCCTGCTTTTCCCATGCGTCTACCAGTATCCTGCTCTCGGACCCTGTGACCGGGGGAGCATCAGCCGGGAGCTTTGTGCCGCAGGAACTAAGAAGAAAGACCGCAGGTAACGAAACGGAGAGAAGTTTATTGCGCATAGACCATTTCATTAGGGGCGTAAAGGTGGCTTGTAAAGCAGTGGAAAATGGCATCCACAGAGATCTGTTGAAACGCAGGGGGCGGAGGCTTGGTATGGAAGCTGCTATCTTTCCAGCATTCTGATTTGCAAAGTGGGCTGTCAGTCGAAAACCCCTCCCTGTTCTGTGTCTGTTTTGTCGAAAGAAAGCATTGGTTTTGTGCCATCTCTGGAAGCATTGCCATTTTTTGACGATCATCTTGGTAAACCCGCCGATTGCGAATTTTCCGCACGCTCCAGCTACGGCAGTATTGCCCGGGATATGTTGGTTGGGACCCTGGGAGGCGGCATTCTTCCCTGGGAAATTTTTGCCCACGAAATATTGGCTCTCCCCGGACAAAGGAACCAATGGAACATTCCGCTCTTTCCGAGTGTTTGTCCCATTGAGCTCGTCCTGCAGGCGGCGCTGTACAAAGGACTTTACTCGAGAAAGAGTGCTACGGCCAAAAAGCTGCCGCCGAGGTTGGTCATTGGCATCGAAAGCCGTAGTTCCCTAACACGTAGCCAGTTTTTTGCCTGGTTGATGGAACTTCCCGTTCCGATGCGGCCAAAGATCGCTTTCCAGGCATTGCCGATGGATCTGATGCTTCAGGCGATGGCCTCTGAAGTGATCGATGGATTTGTTGCGCCTGCTCCATGGGGACTAGTTGCGGAAGGGATGGAGCTTGGTATCGTCGATGGGACCTTCACGGCAGGAGCCTATGCGCAGGATCTGGTGCTCGTCTCCCGCAATGAGCTGGAGCTGGGAAAGCATTTCAAAAATCCGGGAATCCCGGAGGAGCTCACCCTCGCGCGAAGGAAGCTGGAGACCGATGCGGACTTTCTGAAAAAATGTGCATTGCGTATGCAGGAGTGCGGGAAGCCATTGCTCTCTGCGGACTACCTGGAGCGCGCGATCCGGCGCTATAAGACGGAGCCACTGGCACCCGCACAAACTGCGGATACTGCGAAGATCGGGCTGGCACTGCGGCGTCTCGAAGAGCTCTCCAGTCTGCCGCCGCAGATCGCGGCAAATGACCGCACCGCCAGGCTGCTGGTCTCGCTCTAGCCGTTTTCCTCGAACTCGCCGGCGAGGAGGCTGAGAAAAACCTCGGCGATCCAGATAAGCGGCTGGCTGGGGCTCCACCACGCGTAGCAAGGGCGGCGGATTGCTTGTCCGGAAGCGTGGCGTAGGAGCGTGAGAGAACCGTCCGCGACACAATCTTTCCCGATCCAATCCGGCAGAAGAGCAAGACATTGGCCTTGCTTCGCCAGATCCCGGGCGGATTCCGCGTCAGGTAAAATCCACTTTCTGAGTCCGTTTCCAGTATCTTGGAGAAACTCCTGCCGGAAGTGATCGTAGGTCTCGCTGCCGGGAAAAACGAGGCAATGGCGGAGTAGTTCCTGGGAAGTGATTTTCCCTTGTAGTCCCAGCGGGTGGAAAGGTGCCGCATACACTCCCAAAGTCTCATCGAGAAGTTTCCGCTGAACCGAATCGGCAGGGATCTCAGGCGAATAACCGATTTCAAAATCCGGGGTGATCCCGCTTCCGGAAAAGTGGGAATGGCAGGTTTGGATATTCAGGTCCGCATTGGGAAAGCATTCACGGAACGAGGAAAGGACAGCGGAGGTCAGAATTCCCCGTGCACTGGGGCTGACGCGAAGACAGAGTTTTTCCGCCCGGCTATCGTGGCGGAGCAGCTCGGTTTTCAGAGCGGACATCCGCGAGAGCAGATCCTCCACCAGCGGTAGCAGACGGATCGCTGCGCCGGTGATGATGACACGCGGCCCGCTGCGCTTGAAGAGCGACCGACCCAGGTCCTCTTCCAGCCCCTTGAGTGCATGGCTGATGGCGGAAGGGCTTACCCCGAGCCGCTGGGCAGCAGCCGCAAATGATCCTTCCACGGCTGCCACGTAGAACATCTGCAGCCGTTTCGAATCGACGATCGCCAGATCCACCCCGGGCGCGGCGCTCTGCGCGGGGTTATCGTGAATTTTGCTCAACATGGCCATGGCTTATGCTGAGCACCGATCGTGCCAGTGAGAGTGTTTCCAGCGATGTGGCATAGATTCATGATGAATCGATTTCACCGTGCCGCCGTGCCAACGGCATGTCCGTTGCTAAATCCATGATGCGGGAATGAGCCAGATGTTCTTCCCGGAACTGAAACAAAGCTTGCACTACATGAAACCAAGAAACACCTCCCATCAATTTCCGCTAAAGGCGGCTCTCCTCGCTTTGGCAGTCGCCACGGCGCAGGCAGCACCGCCTACCTCGGAAGTGAATACCACAGGACTGGCCGTAACGGATGATACCGTCACCGTCGGGCAGCTGCACTCATCCACCGGCACCATGGCCATCAGTGAAACCGGATCGATCCAGGCCGAGCAGCTGGCGATCGATCAGATCAACGCCATGGGCGGCGTCCTCGGGCGCCAGATCAAAGTGATCAAGGAAGACGGCGCAAGTGACTGGCCCACCTTTGCCGAGAAGGCCAAGAAACTTTTGGTAAGTGATAAAGTGGGCACCGTCTTCGGCTGCTGGACCTCAGCTTCGCGGAAGGCCGTTCTCCCGGTTTTTGAAAAGGAAAACGGGATGCTCTATTACCCGACTTTCTATGAAGGTCTCGAGCAATCCAAAAACGTGATCTACACCGGCCAGGAAGCCACGCAGCAGATTCTTGCCGGGCTTGATTGGATCGCCAAAGAAAAGAAGGCGAAGACCTATTACCTTGTGGGCTCCGATTATATCTGGCCGCGCACCTCGATGAAAATCGCACGCAAGCACATCGAGAACGTGCTCAAAGGAAAAGTGGTCGGCGAGGAGTTTTACGCTCTGGGCACGACTCAATTCGGCTCCCTGATCAACAAGATCAAGCTCAAGAAGCCGGACGTGATTTACGCGGCCGTGGTAGGTGGCTCCAATGTCTCCTTCTACAAGCAGCTCAAGGCGGCAGGCATCACCAGTAAAAAGCAAACTCTTCTTACCATCTCTGTCACGGAAGACGAAGTGCTGGGCATCGGCGGGGAAAACCTCGAGGGCTTTTACTCTGCGATGAAATATTTCCAGAGCCTCGATAACGAGAACAACAAGAAATTCGTTGCCGCATTCAAGGAAAAATACGGTGAGGACAGTGTCATCGGCGACGTGACACAAGCCGGCTATCTTGGTCCATGGTTGTGGAAAGCAGCTGTTGAAAAGGCGGGTAGCTTCGATATCGATAAAATTGCCGCCGCATCCCCGGGTATTGAGCTGGATATCGCCCCGGAAGGCTATGTGAAAATCCATCCGAACCATCACCTCTGGAGCAAACTCCGCATCGGCCAATGGCAGAAGGACGGACAGGCCAAGGTCCTTTATGAATCCGAGCTCATCGAGCCCGATCCATTCCCGAAAGGCTATCAGTAAGCATTGCTGTTGATTCGCGCTCCATATCGGACGCGCACTCAATCTGAAACGAAGGGTCGGGCTACGGCCCGGCCCTTCGGCAGATGACCCGGATTTTCCAGAATAAAAGTTTTATCTCTAACCACCAGTTTCCCATGGGAGAATATACTACAGAAGAATTACAAAGCATCTTTATCATGCAGGGCTTTTCCGGCCTTAGCTTGTTCAGCGTGCTGCTATTGATGGGCCTAGGTCTTGCCCTCATTTTCGGACAGATGGGTGTCATCAATATGGCTCATGGCGAGTTCATGGCCATGGGGGCATATACCGTCTATCTCTGCTCCAATCTTACCGAGCAATACGCTCCGACTTTCGGACCCTACTATTTCATCGTTTCCATCGTCTTTGCATTCTTCATCTGCGCCATGGTCGGTGCCTTGGTCGAGTGGCTGCTGATACGACATCTTTACCACCGGCCCTTGGACACGCTGCTGGCCACATGGGGTCTCAGTCTCATCATGCAACAGGGCTACCGCTCCACCTTCGGGGCACGCGAGGTCAGCCCGACCTTGCCGGAGTGGCTCATGGGCTCCTACAGCTTCAGTGAAATGCTGGATATCCCGATCAATGGTGTTTTCGTCCTGATTCTATCGGTCCTCGTAACTGCAGCGCTCATGCTCTTCATGTATCGCTCGAAGTTCGGCCTGCGCCTGAGGGCCACTGTGCAAAACCGTAAAATGAGCGCCGCCGTCGGCATCAACACCGGACGCGTGGACCGCCTCGCATTCGCACTCGGTTGCGGGATAGCCGGGATCGCTGGAGCGGCGTTTACGACTATCGGATCGACTGGGCCGGACAGTGGTAGCCGCTACATCGTGGACGCTTTCCTCGTCGTGGTCTCGGGTGGCACAGCCAGCCTACTCGGCTGCCTCGCATCCGCATTCGGCATCGCCCAGGCGCAATCCATTCTCGAATTCTTCCTGAACGGGACCCAGGGGAAAGTGGCCACCCTGCTGGTGATCGTCATCGCGCTGATGATCCGTCCGCAAGGCCTCTTCCCTGGCAAAGTCCGCGGAAACTAATCCCTGTCCGAAACTCGAAACCAAATTTTTCATTATGAATTCACGAATATTCCGGACACTTTTCAAAACCAAAGCGGAGGCAATCGCCTTCCTGAGTTTTATTGTCCTCGTCCTAATCATCCTGCCGCTGGCGCTTCCTGTCTTCCGGCTCAATCTTGTCGGGAAATACCTGAGCTTTGGCTTCGTCGCCATCGGGCTGGTATTGCTCTGGGGGAAATGTGGCGTCCTCAGTCTGGGGCAAGGCGTTTTCTTCGGGCTGGGCGGTTATTGCATGGCGATGTTTCTGAAGCTTGAGGCTTCGGATCCGGTCAGCACGGCGATCCAAACCACGCCTGGGATTCCAGACTTCATGGACTGGAATCAAATTACCGAGCTGCCAGCATTCTGGGAGCCGTTCAAGAGCCTGCCTTTCACAGCAGCTGCGGTGATGATTGTGCCGGCGATTATCGCGTTCATCATCGGCTGGGCATTGTTCAAGCGCAGAGTTGGTGGTGTTTACTTCGCCATTATCACCCAGGCGATGGCCTTGATCTTTTCCCTGGGAATCGATGGCAACCAGGGGCTGACAGGCGGGCGCAACGGAATCACGGATTTACGGACTCTCTGGGGCTGGGACATCCGCACGGAAAGTGCCCAGCAGATCCTCTACTTCGTATCCTGCACCTTGCTTTTCGTCTGCGCACTGGGAGCGAAATACATCACCAATACACGGCTGGGCCGCGTGCTTGTAGCCATCCGGGACCGGGAGGAACGCGTTAGATTCTCCGGCTACGATGTCGCCATGGTGCGGACGGTGATCTTCACCTTCGCTGCCATCCTCAGTGGCATTGGCGGGGCGATGTTTGTTCTTCAGGTGGGTTTCATGTCGCCTTCCATCGTCGGGATCGTTCCTTCCATTGAAATGGTGATCTTCACCGCAGTAGGAGGCAGACTTTCAGTGCTCGGCGCCATCCTCGGCTGCCTGATCGTGAACTTCGGCAAGACGACCTTCTCGGAAGCTTATCCGGATCTTTGGCTTTACCTGATGGGCAGCACTTTCATCGCTGTCGTGATGTTCTTCCCGAATGGCCTGGCAGGCATCCTGGACAAGATTCCGGACCTGAAAACCAAGATCGGCAATCTGGTCAAACGCTCCTCAAAACCATCCACCCCACCAACCGCTCCTACCCCTATTTCCGATGAAAACTGATAACGAAGATGTGCTGGTAGTGGAAGATCTCGGAGTTTCCTTCGATGGCTTCAAAGCAGTGGACGGATTTAATTTCTACCTGGCGAAAAACCATGTCCACGTCATCATCGGGCCGAACGGTGCCGGAAAAACAACCGTGCTGGATCTCATCTGCGGGAAAACCAAAGCCACCTCCGGTAGCGTAAAGTTCAAGGGAAAAGAGCTCCGCAAACAGCAGGAATTCAAGATCGTCCGCGCTGGAATCGGTAGAAAATTTCAAACTCCATCCACCTACGAGAACCTTACGGTCTTTGAGAATCTGGAGCTCTCGCACCCGGCCGGGAGAGGAGTTTTCGGCTGCCTGACTTTCCGCCGCACCCCCGAGATTCTCGAGCGGTGTCATAGCGTCGCAAGACAGATCGGCCTGTCGGATAAAATGAATACGGAAGCCGGCATCCTAAGCCATGGTCAAAAGCAATGGTTGGAGATCGGTATGCTTCTTATGCAGGATCCGGAGATCATCATGCTTGATGAACCTGTGGCCGGTATGAGCGTCCGGGAAAGAGCCCAGACCGCTGAGCTTATCCGCTCCATCTCGGATCATCGCTCCGTCATCGTCATCGAGCACGATATGGAATTCGTCCGGGAAATCGCAGACCGCGTCACCGTCATGCACATGGGCAAAATCCTCGCGGAAGGCTCCATGGATACCGTCAGCAAGGATCCAAAAGTCATCGAAGTCTACATCGGACACTAATCTATTCTACTATGATCGCAGTAAAAAATCTAGAAGTAGCCTATGGGCAGAGCCTCGTTATTCCTGAAATGAATTTTTCCGCCTCCAAAGGGGAAATACTGGGGATTGTCGGGCGCAACGGCATGGGTAAAAGCACGCTCTTCCGCTCCCTCATCGGTATGATTCCCTGCCGCTCCGGGGAAATTTCCCTCGACGGGAAAAATATCACCAAGGCTCCTTCCCATAAACGTGTCTCCAAGGGCATAGCCTTCGTGCCACAGGGACGGATGATTTTCCCCTATCTCAGCGTCTACGAGAACCTTATCTCCGGTGTGCAGGGCCGTGTGAGGCGGGAAGATGTGGAGGAAGTCTACACTCTGTTTCCCGTTCTCCAGGAAATGCGAAATCGAAAGGGAGGCAATCTTTCCGGCGGGCAGCAGCAGCAACTTGCCATCGGCCGGGCGCTGATGACGAAGCCAAGTGTGCTGCTTCTCGATGAACCGACGGAGGGCATCCAGCCCTCCATCATCAAAGACATCTCCCGGAGCCTCAGGGAGATCCGGGATTTGAAAGATCTCACGATCGTCGTCAGCGAGCAGGTGCTGAGCTTCGTCCTCGATACCTGCGATCGGATCATGGTGATCGATAAAGGAAAAATCGTCCGTGAGGACGATCGTGAGGATGTCGATGCTGAGAAGATCAAAGCCATGCTGGCCGTTTAACCACCAAAACAAAATTTCCAACCAAACCAACCCCAAGAACACACATTCTATGAAAACGCTAATCAAAGTAGATCTCGATGCCACGCCGGAGTCCCAGGATTATTTGCACAACCGCTGGCACCCGGATATCCCGATGGTAGCCCATGTGAAGCCGGGCGATGAATTCCGCGTCGAGTGTATCGATTGGACAGGAGGGCAGATCAAAAACGACGATACTGCCAACGACATCGATGAGGTGGACCTCACCAAAGTGCATTACCTTTCCGGACCGATCGGCGTGGAAGGTGCGGAGCCGGGTGATCTCATGGTCGTGGATATTCTCGATGTGGGCGTTTTCGAAGAGTCCAACTGGGGATTCACAGGGCTGTTTGCAAAGACCAACGGCGGTGGTTTCCTTACGGATCATTACCCGGATGCGCGGAAGGCTTGCTGGGATTTTTCCGGCATTTATACCTCCTCCCGGCATATCCCGAATGTCGAGTTTGCAGGGATCATGCACCCGGGGCTCATCGGCTGCCTCCCTTCCAGGGAAATGCTCAATGAGTGGAACAAGCGGGAGAAGGAACTCTACGATACGGAGCCAGGCCGCGTGCCGGCGCTCTGCACCCTGCCATACGCGGATACCGCTCACATGGGTAGGATGAAAGGGGCTGACCGGGATCGGGCAGCGGCGGAAGGTGCACGCACAGTTCCGCCCCGTGAGCACGGCGGCAATTGCGATATCAAGAACCTCACCCGTGGCTCGAAGGTCTATTTCCCGGTCTACGTGAAGGACGGCGGCCTCTCCATGGGCGATCTCCATTTCTCCCAGGGCGATGGCGAAATCACCTTCTGCGGCGCAATCGAAATGGCTGGCTATCTCGATATCCGTGTAAGCCTGATCAAAGGCGGGATGGACAAATACGCCATCAGAAATCCACTGTTCCTGCCTAGTCCGCTGACTCCGAACTACAAGCGGCATATCATTTTCGAAGGGATTTCCGTCGATGAGAGCGGCAAGCAGCACTATCTGGATCCGTTCGTTGCTTACAAAATGGCATGTCTCAATGCCATTGAGTATATGAAGAAATTCGGCTACACGGGAGAGCAGGCCTACGCCATCCTGGGCACGGCTCCCGTTGAGGGACATATCAGCGGGATTGTCGATATTCCGAATGCGTGCGCCACTCTGTGGTTACCGACGGAGATTTTCGACTTCGATATCATGCCAAACGCGGATGGGCCGAAGATCATGGTCGACAGCGGCGGTGTGGATCTGGCGAAGGTGACAAAGTAACATCCATTCCAACCAGCCAATCCCATGCCTGTATATGATTTCAGCTGTGAGTTCTGCGGAGACTTCCGCGAGTTGCTCACCATCGCGGAGCGGAACGATCCGATCCCCTGCCCTTCATGCAGCAGAATCTCGCAGCGATTGATACTCGCTCCGAATCTGGCGCTGATGAACCCGATCACCCGGAAAGCTTCTGCGGTGAATGAGAAAAGCCGCCACGAGCCGCGTGTCAGCACCGCTCATTCCTGCGGCACTGGCTGCGGATGCGGCACAAAGATCCGCTCGAACCGGGTAAAGGAGACGAAGCTCGGCAAGCTGCAATCACAGAAAACCACCGCACGGCCCTGGATGTTGGGCCATTGATCTCCCGGCGCGCCGGATGATTCCAGCACATCCCCACCGTGGTAATTCAACGGGCGGGGATGTGCTATTTTATTTCCCGGCGGGTCTATCTTCCGGGTTGTGAAAGGCGGGAGCCGTGCGCACATTCCGCGCGTGAGTTCCGGTATCCCAGAGACCCAGAAGAGAATAGCGCCATGGTCCGCGGGACTGCGTGCCGCACGGGCAAATCTCGTCCCGGGGCTGATCATCCAGCTGGTCATGCTCGCATTGCTCCTGGGTTACCATTTTTACCCCCCCACCCGTTTCTGGCTGGATCAACTCGCTGCTCTGAAGGAGAGCTGGGGCTATGGCTACTCGGTCCTAGCGGCGATCATCGCGGGAGCGATTATTCCGGAGATCATGCGCATTATCGTCTTCCAAAGAGGCAAAGCGGACTCACGAAATCTGCGGAATCTTCTCTTCTCGCTGCTGTTTTGGAGTTTTATGGGATTTATCGTAGATGCGTTTTACCGCAGCCAGGCATTGTGGTTTGGCGATGAGTCGAATGTTCGCACGGTCACCATCAAGGTGTTGGTAGACCAGTTTATTTACAATCCGGTCTTCGCCGCGCCATTTACCGCATGCATGTATGACTGGAAAAATTCCGGCTACCGCCGCCGGGTGATTCCACACTATTTTTCCTGGCATTATTATCGGGACGCGGTGATTCCCACTCTCTTTGCCACCTGGGGAGTCTGGATACCGATTGTGACGATTCTTTATTCTTTGCCTTCGCTACTGCAGATCCCGTTGTTCGCTCTCGCTTTATCGCTTTGGGTAATGATCTACACCTGGATGAGCGAGCAACGCTCCGGCAAATGAGACATCCGGCTGGCTAGCGGCGGCGGCCCTTACGGTTTTTGACACGGGGATCCGTCTTCAGCTCTTCAGGCAGGGGATCTCCGGTGAGCTCGGAAAGAGTGCTGCGCAGCTCGGCATCGGCAAGAATGAGATCACTGTGCGAAGCGCCTATCGCCTGATAGCGCTCCGCGACATCGCCCCGGCTTCCTAGAGCCCGCGTGAAGGTGCGGACGCTGGCCACCAGGTTTTTCCCTTCTGTCAGGAGGTCTCTGTCATGGATATCCGTGTAACGGTCCAAGCGATCAATCGCCGCCTTGGCGTCCTCATAGGTCTGCTCGATTTTCTCGATTTCTTCTTCGTTTACCGAGATGGGATTGAAGGTGCTGTAGGCGTGCACCGGAGAAATGATTCTCCATATCTCCGCCGCGAGAACTTCCCGTGACAGACTGCCGGGCCGTTCTCCGGCACCCTGGATTGCCAGCAATTTTGCGGAAAGATGATACGGAGCGGTATCAGTGATCTCCTGCAAGCGCTGCCGGACAAAGCGGTTTGTCAGATACGTGCCGGTGGGCGAGCCGACGGATTTTGCCTGGATCTCTGAAAACTGGGCGAAAACCGCACGATGGTTTTCGTCCGGAGCCTTTGCGCTGAGTGCGATCATTTCCTCAGGCGTGGAAGCCAGCAGCACCTCGTATTTCAGGAAAAACTCCGGGACTTCCAATGCCAGAAGATTGATGAAAAATTCCTCGGCTGCGGCGGGAACGATCAATCTACCCCCGTTTCCATGTTCCATGCTCAGGACAAAGTTCCAAAAGTAATGGGGAAGGAGAAGCTCGCCCTCCTCATCGAGTTGGGCGATCACAGTCGCCTTCGGCTCGATTCCGGTGATGGCGGAGCTCGCAAGAATGAGACCCGGTCCGGAAAGGTTGAGGTGATTCTGCGCGAAACTATAGGAGCCGTTCTCCCCTGCCAGTAATGTGACTGTGCCGCCATTGGGCAGTGCCACACGACTCTTCTCCAGCGCCTTCTTGATTGGCGCGGTGATGAAGGTCCTGATGTTTTCCTCGTCCTCGGGAGGGCTGGGGATCGCTATATCAAGCGCTCCGTTTTCCCCATCCGGAGGTGCCGCCTCCGCCTTCATGCGGACGATTGCCGGTCCGAGGGACCATTCCTTGCTCACGGTATCGAGCTGATACATCACGGAGGTAATTTCCGCTTCTTCCAGGCTGATGGTTGCAGACTCCTTGTCTGCCGTGTTTTCCTTGTCCTCCGGTTTGCTTTTCTTTTCCGGGGTCTTTGCGACAGTCTCCTCCACTACAGGACTTTCTTCGAAGGCGGAGAGCGGAGCCACCCAGTCATCCCAGTTTCCCTGCTCCGGTTTTTTCCCAAGCTCCTTCGCCGTGGGATTTTTCGCATCCAAAGCGACCGCGGCATCTGAGAGATATCCCGCGAGGATATTGCCGTCCTTTCCGGCTTCCGGTGTCGCCAGCCAGGCGCGGATCTGCCAGAGACGGGCTTTTGCACGGGTGACCTCCTCCCCTTTAGGCTTTGGGAGGGACTTTTCGGCGCCTATCGCGGAAAGCGTATCCCGGGCTGTCTGGTTTGCGGGATCCAGCGCGAGAGCGAGAGCAAGCGCCTGCGCGGCTGCCCGTCTTTGTGAAGCGGTTTCCAGGGAAAGGTGACGGGTTAGAAGCGTAAGCTCCGCGGACAGGACCGTCATGGAATCGGTATCAATCGGGAGCAGATCCCGGCGGAAAGGTGGATTCTCCTCGGCGGGCTGAACGAAGGGTCCCGCGTGGGCAATGGCGGAGACGGCGAGCAATAAAAGCCCGCTAAGAAAGCATTGTTTTTGATAGGACATATTTCTTGATTACAAACCTGCCATTTCCTCGCGATGGGACAAGAGAACATTGCGGAAACAGGATTATTGCGGCATTGCTTTTGCCATGGAAGAGACTCGGAAAGAGATGGTTACGCGGGAGGAAGTGATGTTTTTCGACACCGATTGCGGAGGCGTGGTGCATAATCTCGCTTACTTGCGGATGATTGAGACCTGCCGCACGAGGCTTGCCGCAAAGCTCGGGATGGAGTTGCGGGATATGGCTGAGAGCCAGGTTTTTCCGGTTTTGACACGCACAGAGGTGGATTACCGTCGGCCGGCCAAGCTCGGGGATTGGCTGGAGATCCGCGGTTGGCTGGGAAAAGTCAGTGCGGCGAGATTCTGGTGTGAGTTTGAGATGCGGCGCGAGTCGGACGGGGAATTGCTTGTAACGGCGAAACAGGCGCTCGCGCTTGTGAAAATGCCGGAAGGAAAGCCGATGCGGCTCAATTTCAAAGATTGAGCCACCGGCCGGCCGCTTCAGGGTCATTTCATGATCAACGCACGATAGAAATCGGGGCTGGCCTTCACCTTGGCGATCTGGCGGTTGAAGAGTTCGATCGCACCAGGATCATTTTCACCTTCCAGGCGCTCGATCTGTTTTTCGAGACCCACGATGTAGACAGCAGCCTCTTCATCGAGCTTTTTGTAGAGAATTTCCTGAAGGACTGTCTGTTTTTCGAGGTATTGCGAGTGGATTTCCTCCGCATCGGCGACGGCGGCCAAGGCCTCCGGCAGCTCCGCAGGTAGCTCGTTGCCAGCCTCTGTCCATTCCTCGCGGTTTTCATCCAGGCTGTTTTCCGCCGCAGCTCTCACAGTTGGATCGGCTTTGCGGATGAGCCGGTCCAGGGTATCGGCGAACTCTGTGGTATTATCGGACACGGAGCTCTTGTAGCTAGAGAGCTCGGAGCTAACCCGCTTGACCATGATCCCTTTCGCCTTATCCAAAAATTCCACCACGTTGAACTTTGCTGGCACGGATGGCTCCGGCTCTGGTTCCAATGCGGCGGGTTCCGGTTTTGGCTTCGGCTTCGGCTTCTCGATTACTGCCGCAGGTTCCGGCTCCGGCTCTTCTACAATTTCCGGCTCGGGTTCCGGCTCTTCCACAACCTTTGGGGCGGGGATTTCGATCACGCGTTCCCTGGGTTTTTCCTCGGCCACCGGAGTGGCTTCGGGCGCTTTCCTATTGGTCACAAAGTAAGCGATACCTGCGGCGATCACGAGAAGGGCGACAAGTGCGCCGAGCCCTGAGGAGGAGGATTGCTTGACCGGCTTTGGAGCGACGAACGGGCGTCCCGCTGCGGCGGCAGCTCCCGTGGTGAGGATGGCCTTGGCCGGAGAGCTGGCGATTTTTTCCAACTCCGCGGCCAGTTCTTCCGCCGTGTGATAACGGGAATTCGGATCCGGATGGGTTGCCTTCTTGATGACCGCATCCAGCCGGGGGTTACAGGCGCTGATGTGGGATGGCGGGCGTGGATCGGCCGCAGGCAGTTTCCCGGTCAAAAGCTCATGGAGCATTACACCGACAGAGAAAATATCCGCGCGGTGATCAATGGTGTAGGGTGGCTCGATGACTTCCGGCGCGGTATAGCCCGGGGTTCCAAAAATCTGCTCCCCTTCCTGAATCTGGTTTTCCAGAGGACGCGCCAGGCCGAAGTCTCCGATCTTTGGGTTCAGATTCCCATCCAACAGGATATTTGCCGGTTTGATATCGCGGTGCAGGATGCCTGCCTGATGCGCGTGGTGAAGGCCGTGACAAACTGCGGAAACAATGCGCAGCGCCTCCGATTGCTCCACAGCCTGCCCATCTGCGGCTTGATACAATGAGCTGCCTGCCACGTATTCCATGACGATGTAGAGCATCCCGTCCACCTCGCCGAAGTCGTAGACACCAATGAGGTTCGGGTGATTGAGCTTTGCCATCGCTTTGGCTTCTGCCTCGAAGCCGGCGGTGAATTCCGCATCCCGTGAGAACTCCCGTGGTAGGATCTTGATCGCCACGCCCCGCTCCAGGGAGCGCTGGGATGCTTGATAAACCGCACCCATGCCGCCACAGGCAATGAGCGAATGCACATCGTATGAAGGGAATAATTGCGCGACCTCCTCGAGGCTTGGCGCTTCAAAAGCAGCTTGGTGTTCGTGTTCGCTCATTTTGGGAAATAGATGGGGAAAGGAATGTCAGATGGGGATCGAAAAGTCTGCTCGGAAATTTATGTCCGGCATATATTGGTAGGACAGTATAGCCGGGCGTCTGCTGGCGCTACGCTTTGTTATTACATGGGGGCGTGATAAATTGTCCATTCCGGAAGTGTGATGGAGGCGTTATAAAGCATATGCAGGGCCACTACGTTGATTAATGAGCCGGTCGATTGATATAATAGCGCGCAGACAAATCCAAAGGTGGCGACACTTACCAGTCCGTAAATATCGTAAAAATGCAGCGAGGAGAAAATGACTGATGAAACGAGAGCTGCCGCCAGCACACCGAGCTTGTTCGCCAGCGAGCGATACAGCACCCCGCGGTAAAGAATTTCCTCTGCAATCGGAGCGATGATACATGCGGATATCAGCAAGAAACCCAGTCCGAAAAGCCCCGGGTCCGCAAAGGAGAGCCCGCCTGTGGGATCGTCGGTGGTAAAACGCGCCAGCGCCCAGCGCATCGGCTGATCAACGAACACCAGCAGCGCGAATAGGCCGATGATCAAAGGCGGATGCAAGTGCCCGTTAAGGCCGATGCTGCGTGGGATGTGCCGTGCTTTTTTGAATAGCAAAGCCAGCGCGATCAGGGTCGGAAGGATGCGGACCAGGCTATCGAGGAAAATGGCTACCGCCGGATGCAGGGGCGGAAGCGTCATCACACCCAGCTCCACCATCAGCGTGAAGCCGATCCATGCCAGAGTCGCCACCAGAAAAACGGTCAATCCCAGCGAAGGGCTCCAAGCGGATGAATAGCCTTTAGGCTCCGTCGTAAACGCTTCCCCAAGGCACCGCAAAGCCATTGGCAGAAAGGCCAGACCTACGATCGCCAGCGTCCAAATGATGGAGCCGACCATGATCGCCCGGCTGCGCAAGCTGGCTGTATCCGCGTTTTCCGGAAAGCTGAAATTCTCCGTGCGTAGCTTCGTGTTCCACCAGGTGGGAGAGTCCGGATCCTCCGATGGCATGGAAAGCTGGCTTAGATATTGCCGGATTGGAGCCTGCTCCTTCGTGGCCAGTAGCGCGGCATAGGCATGGTAGCCTGTGGGGCCCAGCGCGTCAGCCTCCGCCAGAAGCCGTAGTGAGTGCACGCCATTTTCCACCGCATCCTCCACGGTATGACCGTGGGCGAGCCAGCGCAATAATGGCGGGTCCTCGGACATCGCCTCCGCCAGCTGTAAATCGCGATCAATTTTCACTAGAGCAATCTGCTCCGTGCCCGGCGCATAACCGGCTGTCTCACCGAAATAATGGTCCCACAGCCAGATCCCCAGCACAAAGCACAGCAGTGCAATCAAAGGCTCTGGAATCTCCCTCCGCAAAATCGCGCGATACGGATTCGCCTCATACATGTTGGACTTCTTTCTGATGAAAAGAGAATCGAAGTTTTCCCGGAATAAGCAAGCCAGTCCTGATTATAATGACTTCCGAAGGATTGGCTGGCGGCCGTGGATGCTCATTGAGAGTGCCGATTTTTATGATAAGTATAAATAGAAATAGCTTGATCGACCCAATCTAATCGGGTGCCTAGTAGTTCTGTCCTTTGGAAAGATGTAGGAACTTGACAGAACCATCGGAATTTTTGGAAAAGGTGGAAATGATAGATATAACATGTCCGATATGTTCTGATGGAATCAAAATTCCGGATCAGTATATCAATCGAACAATAAAGTGCGTCAGCTGTGGGGCGCGGTTTGAAGCTGTAGAAGGCGATGAACCACGCCACGCTAAAAGTAAGGTATGCTACGACTGCGGTGAAAATACAGAGAACATAGGTTACGGTTCAAACCTGCTTCTTACCTCGGAAAAAAACGCAGTCATCAACGAATATCACTCTGAAAAGGTAGCCCAACGCTGTAAGAAATGTGGGGAAGAACTCTATGAGAGATACAGAGAACAACTGATCACGGAGCGCGAGAACCTTGCTGAAAGGTTCCGTGAGGAATTACAATTTATCCCAATCGTCTCCCTACACTCTCCTATCAACTGGGATTATTCCGTTCTTGAATTGGTCACGGCGCAGTCAACAACGGGAACCGGAGTATTTTCTGAGATAACATCGGCTGTGACTGATTTATTTGGAACCCAATCGAAAGCGTATAACCGGAAAATCAAAGCAGGTGAGAATACCTGTAAAAGCATACTTAGGAAAGAAACGTTCGATCTCGGTGGTAATGCAATTCTGGCAGCTGATGTTGATTATAGTGAAGTAGGTGGAAGTAAAGGTATGCTTATGGTGACGATGACTGGAACCGCAGTTTTATTGAACAATCCGGAAATCCTGACAAAAGACGCAGCACGGGCATTTTCCGTAAAATGCTGGTCTGAAGGAGAGACTCGATCATTTAGAACAGTATAATATCAATTATTAATATTATATAATATTCGTCTTTTTTACTGCAAATAGTGATTGTGCTATTTCATAGTAATATCTGCTACGCAGGCTTCCAATCGAAGATCTAACGCTTTGAGGAGATAAGCTGTGGGTCTGATGCATGGGAACACCTCTGTTCGATTTCGAACTTTCCACCGCCGCGTAATTTCTCAAACATCATCGAATATGAAATTTTTCGGTCTGGTTCTATGTCTCGTTGCATCCGCCATCACGGCCTCAGGTTATGAAAATTCCTGGGGGTATAAGGAGAACCGGATCGCCATTAGTTTCGATGGCAACAGCGCGCCGGATCACCAATACAAATGGGCGACGGGCGATCCAGACGATTGGGGAGCGCTCCCGGCATCCTGTGCGATTATTGCGAAGCTTGGATTGCAGGAGAAGCTGGTGCATTGCTCCTACAATAATTTCATCAATGCGCCACCTGGGCCGGATGCGGAGAATCAGCTGAAAATCGGTGCGGATGGAGCGATAGAGCGCTGGGACTTCCGCAAAGAGGTATTCTTTGACGTGACGCGCCAGCTTGATGCGGCGGTGACGAATTTGGCGGATGAGATGGCAAAATCCTCAGAGGCGGACCCTCTTTATTTTATCCACGCTGGCCTGTCGGAGTTCGTCTACCTCGCTGTGGAAAAGGTGGTTGGGGAAGGAAAGGCCGGGTCGCTCTCGCATGTGTATTTCCTTTCGCACAGCAAATTCAATGAAGATGAGAAGCGCAGATCCACCCACCGCGATTGGAGCGATATCCAGGATTTGTCCGGGAATCGGATTCAATATAGGAAAATCAAGGATCAGAACGGGAAGGATCATCCGGATCGACTGTGGAACAGTGGGAAGGATTTTTCCGTATGGTATTGGATGCGTGACCATCCGAATGCTGATGTCCGCTGGATGTATTCGAGGCTGAAGGCGCACTCCGGGAAGGTGGCGGACATATCTGATTGCGGGATGTTGTTCTACCTGCTGCTCGGGGACGAAGACGGTAGCCCGGAAAAATTCCGCAAATTTATCGGAGAAGGGATCTCTCAAGGGGGATGACGACCAGGAGATCAAAGGATGACAGCCGTTCTTTATGCCATTTCCACGGGGAAATCCGAGACCTTTGAGCTATTCGAATTTCTCTCTGAGTAGTCCATTGATCCACTGGTGAAGCGGGTTGTTATCGGAGCGGGCATATGACCATAAAGCAAGGGGCGGAGATCGCCGCATTCGGCGACAAGCCTGCATTTTGAAAGAGAGTCTCAATGGAACTCCGGTAGTTGGCGGAGGAGGATGTCCCGGGAGAAATGAAAGAGGTGTCCTTCGGTGATGGAAAATCGCGGCCGGGAAGCCTCAGCATCCTCTTGTTAAAAAGGAGTCGGTGTAAACTTTGATACTGCTGAGCCGAATCCACAAAAAAGCCGCCCATAGATGAGCGGCTAGGATGGCGGAACGGGAGGGATTCGAACCCTCGGTAACCTTTTGGGCTACGTTCCCTTAGCAAGGGAGTGCTTTAGACCTCTCAGCCACCGTTCCGTTAAGTGATCTTGGTCGAGGGGATTTGGAACACAATGGGGAGTTCCAGTCAAGTATCTCGTTTCCCTGGAGTGATGTTTTTTTCTCCGGTGGAAATTCAGCCGCGGAGATATTTTTTTACCGTGAAGTCTCCGTGCTCTTCCACGGTATGAACGGTCGGAAAATCCTGCTCGAACTCCGCCAGATAGGTATCGCCCTCGTGAATGCTTTTCACGTGGCTTACGAGCCATTCATCGATTTTTTCCGAAAGCGAGCGGTAGATCTGGCCGCCGCCGATCACGTAGACCGGACCTTCGATGGTCTCGATTTCCGCCGGAGTGTGGATGACATCCACGCCGGGGTGCTGCCAGGAGGTATCGCGCGTGAGAACGATGTTGCGGCGTTTCGGAAGGGGGCGGCCGATGGATTCAAACGTCTTGCGGCCCATGAGGATGGGGCTGCCGAGGGTTGTTTTCTTGAAGAAGGCAAGATCGGCCGGGATGTGCCACGGCAAGCCGCCGTTCCGGCCGATGAGGCGGTTGGGATCCATGGCGACGACTGCAATGAGGTGCGGCATAGGGCTAGATGGCGATAGGGGCTTTAATGGTCGGGTGGGGATCGTAGTTATCGAGGCGGATGTCCTCGAAGCAGAAGCCGTCTATGGTTTTCACCTCCGGATTGATCCAAAGGTCCGGAAGCGGACGAGGCTCGCGGCTTAGCTGGAGCTTTGCCTGATCCAGATGATTTTGATAAAGGTGGAGATCGCCGAAGGTGTGGACGAACTCCCGGACTTCATAGTCGCAGACCCGGGCGACCAGATGCGTGAGCAGCGCGTAGGAGGCGATGTTGAAAGGAACGCCCAGGAAAAGATCCGCACTGCGCTGATAAAGCTGGCAGGAAAGGCCGGGCTTTCCTCCGTCGATGGGTTCATGGACGTAAAATTGGAAGAGTAGATGACATGGGGGGAGAGCCATGTTTGGCACATCGCCGACGTTCCACGCGGAAACGATATGGCGGCGTGATTGGGGGTTGTTTTTCAGGCCGGCGATAAGCTCGTTGATTTGATCGATCGTCCGGCCGTCCCCGGTTTCCCAGTGGCGCCATTGTTTTCCATAAACCGGGCCGAGCTCGCCATTTTCATCCGCCCACTCGTCCCAGATTGTGACGCCGTTTTCCCGCAGGTAGGCGATGTTTGTCTCTCCTTTCAGGAACCAGAGGAGCTCATGGATGATGGAGCGCAGGTGAAGCTTTTTCGTAGTGAGGCAGGGAAAGCCTTTGCGGAGATCGAAGCGTGCCTGGCGGCCAAAGACCGAGAGGGTGCCTGTGCCAGTGCGGTCTCCGCGTGTCTCGCCGTTCTCGAGAACATCGGCGAGAAGATCGTGGTAAGCTTTCATGGGTGGGACTCTAATTTTTAAACTCCAAAGCTCAAGGAAGATGAGAAGAACCTGATCTGGGATTCACGGCTGAGATTTGGAGGGAGCGTTGCAGAGTCTTCCGTAAATTTTAAATGGCTGCTCCTTTACGCTTTCTCTGCTCGAAAAGCTGGGTTTCGCGGTATCCGGCGGCCATGGCAAGCTCCCGGGCTTTCGGGAAATCCCGGGCTATCTCGCCGGGGGCGTGGGCGTCTGAAGAAATGATCAGCCCGATGCCTGCGGAAGCCGCGAGCTCAAGAAATCGCGGTGCCGGGTAAGCCTCGGCGCATGGCTTGTGGAGGCCGGCGGTATTCAACTCGATGACAGAGCCGCTGGCGGCAATGGCATCGATGACCGGCTCGTAGAAGCGGTCCAAATCACCCGCAGGGGCGTAGGAGAATTTTTTGATTAGATCAGGATGACCGAGGATATCAAATAGCCCACTATCCGCCATGGCGGTGTAGGTTTTCCAATATTCCGTCCACACTGCCTCAACATCGGTTTCCGCCCATTTGCCGAGCCATTTGGGGTTGTCGAAATCCCAGTCACCCAGGTAATGAACCGAGCCGATGAGGTAATCCCAAGGGTATTTCCCGTTGAGTTCCTCGATGAATGGTTCGCAGCCTTTGATCCAATCGCACTCCATGCCGGTGCGGATTTTCACCTTGTCTGCGGCGGCGGTTTTCGCGCGTTCGATCCACTCGAAATACTCTGGCAGCTCGCTCTCCAGCATACGCCAGTCATCGAAGGGCTCCGGGCGGCACGGTGCGTGATCCGAGATCCCGTATTCTGCAAGGCCGGCGGTGATCGCTGCGGAAACATATTCTTCCGGGCTGCCGGTGGCATGTTTGCAGAGAGGTGTGTGGGTGTGGTAATCGGCTGGCATCTCGACAGGGAACTTATTCGGAAAAGCGCTGGTGAAAACCCTGAAAAGTCCCCTTCCCGTGTTGAAATTTCTCTCCACGGACCAGCGGATGCCGATTCGCGGTTGACCCACCCCACTCTGCTTTCCTAGGATCCGCGCCGTGAAACTTCTCCCAACACGGTGTTCGACGGACCGCTCCCTATCACTAGGGCTGGCACTCCTCTGATTTTTTGCTCCGTTTTTTGCCCTTATTTTTCCTGCTCCGGGCGCAGGCTTTTTTCCGAGAAAATCCTTTCACCTATATTGCCACCATTATGAATCCGAATTCCCTTTCGAAATACAGGCCATTCCCAGCTGTCTCACTGCCGGACCGCACCTGGCCGGACAAGACGATCACCAAAGCCCCGATCTGGTGCTCTGTGGATCTCCGCGATGGCAATCAAGCGCTCCCCCAGCCGATGTCGATCGAGGAGAAAATCGATTTTTTCGAGTTATTGGTGCGCATCGGCTTCAAACAGATCGAGGTGGGTTTCCCATCGGCAGCGGATACAGAATTCAATTTCCTGCGCCGTTTGATCGATGAAAACCGCATCCCGGACGATGTGACAATTCAAGTGCTGGTGCAGACACGCGAGCATCTGATCCGCCGTAGCTTTGAGGCGATTGATGGAGCGAAGAGGGCAATCGTGCACATTTATAACTCGACCTCACCATTGCAGCGCCGGGTGACCTTTGGCGATGCCACGCGGGAATCGATCAAACAAGTCGCCATTGATGGGGCGAAGCTTGTCAAGGAGCTGGTGCCCACCATCCCGCGGACAGAGGTGGTCCTGCAATACTCGCCGGAATCCTTTTCCGATACCGAACTGGATTACTCGCTGGAGGTTTGCAACGCGGTAATTGATGTCTGGCAGCCGACTCCGGAAAACAAGATGATCATCAACCTGCCGGATACCGTCCAGTGGACGACACCGAATGTCCATGCCGATATGATCGAGTGGATGAGCCGGAATCTCGATAAACGCGACAGCCTCGTCGTTTCTCTGCATACCCACAATGATCGTGGGACTGGCGTCGCCGCGACAGAACTCGGCCTGATGGCCGGAGCGGACCGTGTGGAAGGCACGCTTTTCGGCAATGGCGAACGCACCGGGAATCTCGATATCGTCACGGTGGCGCTCAATATGAACAGCCATGGCATTGCCACCGGACTGGATTTCTCCGAGCTGACGGATATCCGCCAGAAGTATGAAAAATTTACCCGTTTGATGGTTCCGGAGCGGCAGCCCTATGCCGGGGAGCTGGTCTTTACCGCTTTTTCCGGTTCTCATCAGGATGCGATCAAAAAAGGGCTCGACCGGCGTGAGAAGGAAACCGCCGAGGCACCCGATACGCTCTGGGGCGTGCCCTACCTGACGATAGACCCACAGGACATCGGCCGCTCTTACGAGGCGATTATCCGCATCAATTCCCAGTCCGGGAAAGGTGGAGTCGCCTACGTGTTGGACCGCGAGCACGGCTTTGATTTGCCGAAGTCGATGCATCCGCTTGTCGGCAAACGGATTTACGATCTGGCGGACGAGCATGGGCGCGAGTTAACGGTAGACGAGATCCGGGACGCGTTTTTCGAGTTTTTTGTAAATGTGGAGAGTCACCTGAACCTTGTCGAATATGAGCTGATTCACAAAGCTGGTGGCCAGGTCCATTGCAAGGCGACCATCAGCATTGATGGGGAGACGCGAATGATCGAGGGAGATGGAAACGGGCCGATCAATTCCTTCGTTCACGCGCTGGAAACCGCGGGGCTGAAAAACTTCAAGGTCACCGATTACCGCTCGCACGCTGTGCAGGGTGGCTCGGACGCTAGTGCGGCTGCCTATGTGCAGCTACAGCATGATGACGGGCGTCTGCTGTGGGGCACGGGAGTTGATTCCTCCATCGAAATGGCAGGTTTGAAGGCTCTGGTGACCGGCTGGAATCTCCTGCACTGAGGGCATTCTCCGGACGGAATCTTTATGAAAAGCGGCGACCGGCGCTGCCGCTTTTCTCTCGGCGGCTCGCACAAGCACTGACGGAAAGGCCAAGGAAGAATTCAGGGAATGATAATCACCTGCCCTGCCTCCAGACCAGCCGTGATCTCGGTGTTGCCCGCGGAGGTCTTGCCCAGTGATACCGGACGCATCTCTGTTTTTCCATCCGCTAGCTTCACCTCGACAGCCCAGCCCTTTGTTCCAAACTCGATCGCCTTGGAAGGGACGGAGATGACCTTTTCCGCCTGATAGCTGACGATGCGGACCTGCATGGACTGGCCTGGGTAAACATTGAAGCCAGCGGGCCATGCGGGGGTGAAGACAGCCGGGTAGGTCTCGTCTGGGTGGGGCATTTGCTCCAGCCGGGAAAGTGTGACGGGGATGAGCGTTTCTTCCGTCCCATCGAGCGTCGCGCTTCCGGCGGCACCCAGGGTCAGCGCCCGGGCGGTATCCTGGTCCGGGAAGGCCTGCACGATGAGCTTGGCATTCGTCGGGATAAAGGTTGCGAAGGTTTTGCCCAATGGAGCGCTATGGGTGGCCGAGAGATTTTTGATCAAATCTCCGGTGATCCATTTTCCATTTTCGATGGCACCAAAGTAGAAAATACCGTCCGCGGGCGCTTTAATCTCAAATAATTTGCGGTCTTTCTCCAGGCTGGCGAGATCTTGTTCGGTCTCTCCCAGGGATTTCCTCAAACCGGCCAGTTCCAGCTTTTTCAGCTCAATGTCACGGGGATATTGTTTTTTCGCCTCCTCAAAGCGGAAGGTCGCATCCTGGTCCCTTTCGGTCAGAGCTGTCAGCTGCTGGGGAATTGCCAGTTCCAATGTCCGTTTGTGATCGAGAACCTCCATGCGCAACGCGAACTCCGCAGAAGCCACCGCGTCACGCTGCTTTTGAAGAATGATCTCCTCTGTATCTTCTGTGATATCATCAGCTTCATACATCTGAAGCAGCTGCCGTAGCTCTTCCTTGTAGGAGGCGAGAATTTGTTCCTGGCGCTTGAGGGATTGATCCGCGCCTTCCTCAAGGTTTTTCCGACGGGTGGATTTGAAGTAGGCGAGCTCTTCCTTGGCTTTGTCCGCGCCGCGTTTCAATCGTGCAAGGTGCTCTGGCAGAGTCGCTTCCAAGCCTGCCAGCTCCTGCTCGGCTTCCGCGATTTCCAGGGTTTCCTCCGCGATGGATTCGCGGAGCTGGGCGATGGTTTTGTCGATCTCCTTGGTGTCAAAGACGAGAAGAGGCTGATCCATCTTTATCGTGCTGCCATGGGCTGCGATGCTGACGATCTCAAAATCCCCCCATTTCTCCGGATCAAGCCTTACCGGAACGCTTTCCGCTGGCAATGCCACTGCGGAAAATTGATGCAGGACGTGGAAAGGCTTCGGCTCCAGGGTCAGCTCTCCGGCATGCGCGCCGAGAATAAAGAGAGCTGGAGCGAGGTATTTGAAACAGATCATGATGATGATTCAGAAAAGCATAGCTCATGAGGGGACTCAAGCGAGACCTCGGGACTTGCGGGCAAGCCAGATTGGCAGCAGGCGTTGCTTTTTCGCATGTGGGACGGCGGGAACCAGATGCTGGATGACCTCGTAGCCTTCGCGTTCGAGATTGCGGGTGAGATTCGGGACCTTTTGTGAAGAGGCGATCGCGAGCAATCCGCCGGGCTGCAGAGCCTCGTAGGTGGCGGAGAGCCATTTTTTGTCGTTGATGAGGAGGCGCTGCTTGGAAGCCAGCGGTGCGGAATCCAGATGGATCATGATGGCGTGGAGGCAGCCGGAATTTTTATTGAGGGCTCCGGCGCTGCAATCCGGCTCGATAACGACCCGTGGGTCGGATAGCGGGGTTTCCGGGAAAAACTCCCGGTTCCAATCAATGAGATCGCTGCGGTTTTCCGCGACTGTGTAAACGGCGCGTTTTTGCGGGAGCTCCGCAATGATGGATCTGAGCATGTGGCCCAGCCCGAGGCCTACCAGCCAAATACGGGGCTGGCGTGCCGGCCGGAAAGGTGCCGCAGCGAGCTTGGCGATCTCTTCTTCCGCCGCGCGGGACGCCGGACCGCAGATCTGCTGGCCGTGGACGAGTAGGTAGCGGCGCTCGTCGTGTTCTTGTAAAATGAGTGGGCTGCCATCGTCTAGGGTGGTCTCTGCGAGTGTGATGCGTGGTTTCATGTTGCTTGCTTCTTGATAGGTTGGAGGAAATTCGGTATTCGACAATCACCATGTCTGAAGAAACGACAAATCAATCAGTGCCTCCTACGCCTCCGGCTTATACTAAAGAGCAGAAAGACAAAAAGCTTCTTGCTGGAATTCTTGGTATCCTTCTTGGCTGGACGGGTGCGCACAAGTTTATCCTTGGCTATACCAAAGAAGGAATGATCCAGCTTGTGATCAGTTTGGTCACCTGCGGGCTATTCGGCATTGTCGGGCTTATCGAAGGAATCATTTATCTTACGAAATCCGATGACGAATTTGTAGCGACCTATCTCGTCGGCCGCAGAGGTTGGTTCTAAAGGCTTTTTCAGAAACAACGGATTTCACCCCCAAAAAAAACCCCGGCCACCAAAACGGCCGGGGTTTTTTAATAATCTGTTACCAGCGGCGGTTTCCCGCAGAGGTATTAGAGGCTTCCTTTGAGAACGGAGGAAGGCTTGAAACCAACCGATTTGGATGCGGCGATTTTGAGAGCTTCTCCGGTCTTCGGGTTGCGGCCGAGACGGGCTGCGCGTTGTTTTACCTCAAATGTGCCGAATCCGATGATCTGGACTTTCTTGTCTTTCTTTACGCCTTTGGCGATGGAGGAAAGAACTGCTTCGAGGGATTCTTCTGCGGAACGCTTCGTCGCGTCGTTACCGAGGGCTTTCTGGATGGCTTCTACAAGTTCTGCTTTGTTCATGGCAAGAGGGTTTGTGCTAATGGTGCGGAAGTTTGGCAAGATAAAAGCTGAACTAGGTGGTAGGAATTTTCAAAGCGGTTGCTTGAGTTGACACGGATTTTCGGGGTCCCGGCCAGCACTTCCGGAGGGCGGTTTCGGGCGCTTCGCTATAATAAGAAGAGGCCCCCGGAATGGGGTCGATCCGGGAAGGTTTTTCCTGATCGATTTTTGATAATCAATGGCTCGGTATTTTTTCCCGGGAGAAAACTCGCGCTGGGGATCGATTGCATGAAATAAAATCCCTAAACCTCCCGTAAAATGGGGCTTGTGAAATTTTTCACAAATAGCTCTTGCGGTAATTCATGAGCATTGCTTAAACAGGCGCGGCTACGTCTTCAAGCCAGTCTACCAATGCGCTCCTTCCTATCCATTCTTACATTCTTGTTCCTAGGGGTGATGTCGGCTTCTGCTGAAAGCAGTGGTCACGATCATCTTCCACTCCACGCAGAGGAGCTCATCGCCTTCGGTCCATTTGTGATCACGAACTCCATGGTCATGGTCTGGATCGTGGCAGCTGTGGTGATTCTGGTCGCCCAGATGGCTACACGGGACATGAAATTGATCCCCTCCGGATTGCAGAATACCGTCGAGTGGCTGGTGGAAAGCCTCTACACATTCCTCGAGGGGATTCTCGGCGCGGATCTGGTTAAGAAGACTTTCTGGTTTTTTGGAACGATTTTCATCCTCATTCTCTTTGTGAACTGGGCTGGCCTGGTTCCCGGTGTCGGCACGGTAGGTCTTGAGCTCTCCGGTCCGGGTGTCGATCCGCACGATAAGTTCCGTCCATTCCTGCGTGGCGGTAACGCCGACTTGAACATGACGGTGGCCATGTCGGTTACTTTCGCGGTTCTCTGGTTCTACTGGGCGATCCGTGAGAATTCCCTCAAAGGCTTTTTCGCGCACATTTTCGCGCCGAAAGGTAAGTTTGTCGGATTTATTCTGGTTCCCATGATCCTGGTCTTCGGCTTTGTCGGTATTCTGGAAGTGGTCTCCATTCTCTTCCGTCCGGTAGCTCTTTCCTTCCGTCTCTACGGTAACGTTTACGCCGGTGAGAATATTCTGGAGAATATGATGCTTCTTCTCGGAAACGAAAGCTGGCGCCCATGGCTCGGCTGGCTTCCCTCCATTCCGTTCTACTTCCTTGAGCTTCTCGTCGGTCTTATCCAGGCACTCGTCTTCATGCTTCTCACTTCCGTTTTCCTCAAGCTTATCTGTGATCATGGCGATCATGGTGATGAAGAGCACGCGCACTAGAATTTCCCTAATACTTTTCCAGTTTGACCATGGCATAGCGATCGTGGGAGCTGGTAAACCAACACAATAACCAAACACTACAATGCCATTCGAACTCCTTGCACAAGCAACCAGCAACTTCAACACCTGGCACTTCGCCGTAGCTGCAGCAGCATTCGCAGCAGCGATCGGTATCGGTATCCTCGGCTCCAAAGCAGCTGAAGCTACTGGCCGTAACCCAGGTGCAGCAGGTAACATCCTTACCCTTTCCATCATTCTTGCAGCGCTTATCGAAGGTATCGTGTTCTTCGCGATCTTCCTTGCTAAGTAATTTTTCAAAAGCAGGGATCGGCACAGACTGATCCCTGCTTTGCTCTCACAGCATTTCCCTCTCTCCATCCACCAACCAGTTTTTCCTCAGATGTTCTCGATGTTCGATATCCTTGCCGCTGTTCCCGTTGCCGAATCCGAAGGCGTGGTGGGAGACATCGCAAAATCCTTCAAAGTTTTCTGGCCGCAGCTGTTCTCTCAGTTTATCAGCTTTGCGATCGTCATTTTCCTTCTGAAGAAATTCGCATTCGGTCCTATTCAGGCAATGCTTGAGCAGCGCCGGACACGTATCATGGAAGGTGAAGAGAAACTCAAGCGCATCGAAAAGCAGCTGGCCGAGTCCGAGGCGACGACTGCTGCGGCAATCGCCAAGGCGAATGAAGAATCCCTCCGTCTCATTTCCGAGGCCAAGGAAGGTGCCGCTGCCTTCACCGAGCAAAAGGCTCAGGAGGCCATCGCAAGCGCCCAGCAAATTCTCGCAAAGGCCGAAGTCGCTGCAAATGCGGACCGCGAGCGTATTTCCACAGAGCTCAAGCGTGAGTTCGGCCGTCTGGTGGCGAGCACAACTTCCCAGGTTACCGGTAAGGTCCTGACCGCAGAAGATCAAAGCCGCATCAATGAAGAGGCCCTTTCCAAAGTCGGAAACTAACTTTCCATCTCCTTTCTCCCTTTTTAACGATGAAAATTTCCAAAATCGCCGCCGCCACCGCCCGCCGTCTTTTCGGGCTCTGTCAGGTGAACGGACAGCTTGATGATAATAAGCTGCGCGATCTGGTATCGAAGCTGATCGAGACAAAACCGCGCGATTATCGTGCGATCCTTGCGTCCATCCAGCGCCTCGCTCGTTTGGAGGCTGCCCGCCGCGCGGTGGTAGTCGAAAGCGCCGCCGAGCTCGATTACGCTTCCCAGCAACGCGTTGTCGCCGGTCTATCACAGGACTATGGCGATAACCTCACCATCGAATACAAGATCAACCCGGCACTGCTCGGCGGTCTCCGTATCAGGGTTGGCGATGACGTTTTGGACGGTTCCGTCCAAGGCCGTCTCGACCGCCTTTCCAAAGCCTTTTAAATCATTTTCAGAACCAACTTTCCCAAACCTCCATCCATTCCCATGAGCAGCATCCTCCAGGACATCGAACAACAAATCGCCGGCATCAGCTCGAGCGTCGAGAAAACCAATACCGGCACAGTCCGCAAAGTCGGTGACGGAGTCGCCATCGTCGAAGGACTTTCCGACGTAATGCTCAACGAGATGATTGAGTTCGATGGCGGTGTAACAGGTATGGCGTTGAACCTTGAGGAGAGCGAAGTAGGCATCGTTCTTCTGGGAGACTACACAGCGGTCACCCAGGGCTCAAGCTGCCGAACAACGGGCAAGCTACTCTCGGTTCCTGTGGGTGAAGCTCTTCTCGGACGCGTGGTCAATGCGCTCGGAGCCCCTATCGATGGCAAGGGCGAGATCGCCGCTTCCGCCTACTACCCGATGGAGAAAATCGCTCCTGGTATCATCAAACGGAAGTCTGTTTCCGTTCCTGTTCAAACAGGGATCATGGCGATCGATGCGATGGTGCCGATCGGCCGCGGCCAGCGTGAGTTGATCATCGGTGACCGCGCCACTGGAAAATCCACCATCGCAGTGGACACCATCATTTCGCAGGCGAAGCAAAACAAAGCAGCGGAGCAAGGTAAGCTTCAGAACCACAAGCCGATGTATTGCATTTACGTTGCAATCGGGCAGAAGCTTTCCAACGTGGCCCGTATCCAGAAGACTCTGGAAGATTCCGGTGCAATGGAATACACCACGATCGTTTCGGCTTCGGCTTCTGATGCTGCCGCGATGCAGTTCCTCGCTCCATACGCTGGCTGTTCCATCGCTGAATACCTCATGGACAAAGGTCAGGACTGCCTCATCGTCTTTGATGACCTTTCCAAACACGCTGTTGCCTATCGTCAGGTTTCCCTGATCCTCCGCCGTCCTTCGGGCCGTGAGGCGTATCCGGGTGACGTTTTCTACCTTCACTCCCGTCTTCTGGAGCGTTCCGCACGTCTGTCAGAAGGTGCAGGCGGTGGCTCCCTTACCGCTCTCCCTATCATTGAGACCCAGGCAGGTGACGTTTCCGCATACATCCCTACCAACGTGATCTCCATTACTGACGGACAGATCTATCTCGAGACAGACCTTTTCTATCAGGGTATCCGTCCTGCGATCTCGGTAGGTCTTTCGGTTTCCCGGGTTGGCTCCGCTGCGCAAACCAAAACCATCAAGTCGGTGGCGGGCACCACGAAGCTCGATCTCGCACAGTATCGCGAGCTCCAGGCCTTCGCCCAGTTCGGCTCCGATCTGGATGCTTCCACCAAGAAGAAACTCGAGCGCGGTGCGCGTATCGTTGAGCTCTTCAAGCAGAACCAATACTCCCCTGTCAGCATGGAAGTGGAGGCGATCTACCTTTTCGCGATGCAGAACGGTTTCTTCGATGACGTTGAAGTCAAGGATATCGGCCGCTGTCAGGACGCGATGGGTGAGTTCTTCAATACTCGCAAAAGCGAAATCCTCGACAAAATCCGTAATGAAAAACCGGATCTCAAAAAGGACGCAGCGATGGTTGATGCCGTTAAGCAAGCCCTCGACGATTTCAAAAAATCCTGGAAGTAATTTCCCTCTTTCCCCTGTTTCAAGCTACTAGCTACAAGCTCCTATGGCCAACCTCCGAGATATCCGCCGCCGAATCAAATCGGTTAAGAACACCGCCCAAATTACCCGGGCGATGCAACTCGTTGCGGCCGCGAAGATGAAAAAAGCCCAGGATCAGGCAATGGCAGGCCGGGATTACTCCAGCCAGCTCAATGCCGTCCTGAGTGACATCAGTGCGAACTTTTCCGATGAGGTCTCCCATCCGCTTCTCGAAGTGCGTGAGGGCAACCGCGAGCTTGTGCTCGTAATCTCCACGGACAAGGGCCTTTGCGGACCACTCAATACCAACCTCGCGAAGAAGCTACGGGCTGAAACTTCCGACACCGCGGACTATGTTACCGTGGGACGCAAGCTGCGGGTGATGCTTGAAAAACTTCAGAAAACGATCCTTGCGGATTACTCTGTGAATGATCCGGTTCCATTCGCGGATGCCCGCTCGATCGCGGCGTTTCTGACCAAGCAATTTGTAGAAGGTAAATATGACAAGGTATCCATCGCCTATACCCGCTTTGTCAATACGCTGACTCAGGTGCCTGAGGTCATCCAACTTCTACCGGTTCTGCCGCCGGCCCAAACCTCGGACTCCGGCGCGATTTCCGGTGACTGCTCTGACTCGCTTTTCGAGCCCTCCGCTGAGGCTGTCCTGGCGTCCATTCTGCCGCTTTATGTGAATTTCCAGGTCTACCAGGCGTTGCTTGAGTCCCGCGCGACAGAGCATTCAGCACGTATGGTAGCGATGAAAGCAGCTACCGATAACGCCAAGAAATTCATCAAGGAACTTACTTTGGAATACAACAAAGTCCGTCAGGCAGCGATCACCGCCGAGCTCCTCGAAATCACCACCGCCATGAAGGCGATGGAATAAAGTGCATTGTGAGCAGCGATCAACCATCAATGCTCACATGATTGAAACCTCTTCTTATAGTCCCCACTCCGAAATACGACCCACTGATCATCGATCACTGACCACTAGCCACTTTTCACCATGAGCAACCAAGGAACCATCGTCCAAATCATCGGCGCCGTTATTGACGCCGATTTCTCCAAAGCCGACAAACTGCCGGAAATCTACAACGCCCTTGAGATCCAATACGTTCTCAACGATGTGCAAACCAAGCTGGTCCTCGAGGTTCAGCAACACCTTGGTGATGGCTGGGTGCGTGCGGTTGCGATGTCCACGACAGACGGCCTTAAGCGTGGTATGACCCTTGTGGATACCGGGAAGGCGATCGCGGTTCCTGTTGGCAAGCAGGTTCTTGGCCGTATTTTCAATGTTACCGGAGATCTCGTGGATGAAAACGTTCCTCTGGCGGATGCGAATCATCGCTCGCCGATCCATCGTCCGGCTCCTTCTCTCACAGACCAGTCCGCGGCTACTGAAATTCTTGTAACCGGGATCAAGGTGATCGATCTCATTTGCCCGCTTCTCAAAGGTGGTAAAGGTGGAATGTTCGGTGGTGCGGGTGTGGGCAAGACCGTGGTGATCATGGAGCTCATCAACAACATCGCCAAAGCGCACGGTGGTTTCTCCGTGTTCGCTGGTGTTGGCGAGCGGACCCGTGAAGGTAACGACCTCTACTGGGAAATGATCGAGTCCGGCGTTATCGCTACTGAAAAGGACGAAAATGGTCATCCGAAACTCGATGGCAGCGGTAATCCTGTTCTCTCCGCCGAGGGCTCAAAAGTAGCACTTTGCTACGGCCAGATGAACGAGCCTCCGGGTGCCCGCCTTCGCGTGGCGCTCTCCGCGCTGACCATGGCGGAATACTTCCGTGATGAGGAAGGCCAGGACGTTCTTCTCTTCGTCGATAATATTTTCCGTTTCTCACAAGCAGGTTCAGAGGTTTCCGCGCTTCTTGGCCGGACACCTTCCGCTGTGGGTTACCAGCCTACTCTTTCCGAGGAGATGTCCGTTCTCCAGGAGCGGATCACTTCCACCAACAAAGGCTCGATCACATCGATCCAGGCGGTTTACGTTCCTGCGGACGACCTTACCGACCCCGCTCCCGCGAACACCTTCGCTCACCTTGACGCGACCGTGGTTCTCGAGCGTTCCCTTGCTGAGCAGGCACTCTTCCCTGCCGTCGACCCTCTGGCTTCCACTTCCAAGGCGCTTGCTCCTGAGGTTGTGGGCGAGGAGCACTACAAGGTTGCTCGCGGTGTTCAGCTCGTGCTCCAGCGTTACAAGGATCTTCAGGACATCATCGCGATTCTCGGTATGGACGAGCTGAGCGATGACGACAAGATGACTGTTTTCCGCGCCCGGAAAATCCAGCGTTTCCTTACCCAGCCTTTCCACGTTGCGGAAATCTTCACCAACGTTCCGGGTGCACTCGTTTCCATGGAAGACACTGTCAAAGGCTTCGCTGAAATCCTCGACGGTAAATGGGACGATGTTTCCGAAGGTAACTTCTACATGAAGGCCGGTATCGATACCGTTTCCCGCGACTAATCCCTAGCCAAAATTATCTACCCATGCCTCTCCACCTCGAAATCGTTACGCCTGAGAAAAAAATCTTCTCAGATACCGTCGAGAACGTCTATCTGCCAGGTGCGGATGGAGAAATGGGTATCCTGTCAAGCCACGCCGGCCTTGTCACCGCCTTGGCTCCAGGGGAGCTCCGTTATCTCCGTGAGGGTCAAGTGGTGACACTTGCGATTGGTTCTGGCTTTGCCGAAGTCGGCAAGGACAAGGTTGTTGTTTTGACCGATATGGCACTCGGCGAAGCCGAGATCGACGAGCAGGCAACCGAAGAAGCCATCAAGCGGGCCGAGGAAAAACTGCTTACGGTCAATCACAGCTCGGACGCCGAAGAGGTGGCATATCTGCAAGGCATCATCGCGAAGCAGACGGCTGCCCTCAGCTTCAAGCGCAAACACCAGCGGTAGGAAGATAAGACAGGATCCCCTTCCGGTTTGCCCAAGGGAAAAGCTTGGGCAAATCTTTGATCTTTATAAAAAAGCATCGGCTACTACAGCCGGTGCTTTTTTCTTTAGGTCAGACATTGAGTGCTGTGAGCAATGCGGTCGAAACCAGGATACACGAAACCCTGGCTTCCGGATAAATACTGGCTACGATTTTACGATAGGCTTCCATTTGCCCTGAGTAACGCATTCGTAACTCCGCAGCATCGTTAACCCGGTCGGTCTTGTAATCGATGATTTCTACCGAGGTGACCGTATGGTTCCCATCATAATGGACATGTAAGCGATCGATAACCCCACTGATCCATTTATCATCGATGACTGCTTCCACGCCCTGCTCCCGGTAAAGGCGGACATTCCGATCGCCCTTGGTGAACAGGCATGCCACTTCAGGAACCGCCAGGCAATCGTCGATGATTTTCTCTATTTCAGGTTCAAGCACCGGTTGCGTCCCAAGATCGATCCATTCGATACTTTCGAGAGCACGATGAACTTCCGAACCAAAGCTCCGGCCATAGGATGACACGATCGAGGGGATGTGATCATTGGATTTGTCACCACTCGGTGTGCTACGGGAGCGTTTGATTTCAGCTTTGCCGAGCTGGAGCATCGGGCGGGGGGCGGAAACTGGCAGGAGCTCGATCTCCTCCGCCCAACCCTCATGGCCGATCTCGATACTCTCACCAGGACTTCCATTCAAGAGTAGTGAATCCATGAGCCAATTGACCAGACTGGCCTTCTGTGGATCGGCCGTTTTCGAGGGCGTATCGATGAAAACGTAGAGACCGCGTTTTGCCCGCGTTAGGGCGACGTAGAGCTTGCAGAACGCCTCGTAGGTTTGTTGCTCCGACCATTTTTCTTCGGCAGCTCTAAGCTCCGGAATCAAAGATCTGGCCCAGGCGGCGGGAGCTTCGGATACCCAGTTTTCTCCGATGATTGTATTGAAATGCGACAGCGAGGGAATTTTTTCGCTGCAGATTTCCGGTAGAATCACGACGTCAAATCCAAGGCCCTTGGATTTATGGATTGTCATTACTTGGACTGCCGCAACGCCGGGACTTTGTGAAATTTTAAGCCGGCTGATCCAATCGGCGGCCTCTCTTGGTGAGGCGGCACCTGATCTGTCGAGCTCTCGAAGTGCATGGAGTAAATCGGCAATCCTTCGCTGTCCAAAGTTCTCCAAGGTCGGACGGAGTGACGAAGTTATCTCCTCAATCATTCCGGCGTATCCGGACTCCGAAATCATCGCGGTCAGGCTCTCCCAGGCTTTCTGCCAAGCGGGTCCGTATTGCTGTTCCAGAAAATCTTGAAGCGGTGACATTCGCACGGTATTCCAAGCAAAGCTATCGGATGGATCCGCCAGCCAGCGAAGCAATTGCCAGATCAATATGCCTACCGGATGATCTTTCGCCGGCTCTCTTGCTCCTTCTTCGACAACCTGGAAGCCTTCGCTGCGAAGGGTATCCGCCCAATCGCGCACCTCGGTGTTGGTCTCGACCAATACACCGCAGGAAAGTTTTTTCGAGCCAATGCCTAGCTGGCGGAGTCTGGCGACAACTTGTTCAGTTTTCTCGTCTTTCTCGACGATTTCAACCCTACCATAGCCCGCTTTTTCCGGCCGGGCCAGCTGAGGGGCGGAAACGTGCTTTTCCCACTCCCAGCGAGTGGCTGCGGCACCGAATAGCGAGAACATCACCTGTTTGTCTCCACAGACTTTATTTACCAATTCAAGGATTTCCGGAGACGAGCGCCAAGAAGTTGCCATTGTCGCTGTTTTCAAGCCCGGGCTGTAGTGATCGGTCAACTCGTCAAACAAACCGACTTCGCCACCACGCCAGGCGTAGATCGCCTGCTTCTTGTCCCCCACGATGAAAACCGTAGAGTCATTATCGGTAATGCCTTCATCGATAAGCGGAAGAAGAGCGTTCCACTCATCGCGGCTGGTGTCCTGGAATTCATCCAGCAGCCAGTGGCTGTAGCTGGAATCGAGACGAAAATCCACCGCCTCGCGTCTCAAACGTGCCTCCTCACCCTGCATCCAGTTTCCCATTAGACGTTTGACGTCGTCGAAGCCCAGCTTTCCCTTCAGGCGGAGATCCCGCTCAATGAGCGAATCATATGCCGAGATCACCCCGTGCATACCGCGGGTTCGGGAGAGTGCTGCGGCAAACTCGCTGCGGGCGGCGAGGTGCGCCAGATCCCGTAGCGCTTGCGCAGCAAACCCGGTGATGCTCAGCGGCTGATAATAGGAAATATCGATGGTGCCATCGCCCTCGCGGACGGCTTCCAAAATCTTCGGAACCAAACCTGTGGCTTTGCCAAGAAGGCCACTACCGACGGTATGTTCACGGAAGGCCTTCACCATTGGTTCGAATGCGCTTTCGTGGCGCTTCTTCTTGTCCGGCACGTTCGGCCAATCCCGCACGAGCTGATCCAAGAGCGGGCCTTTGCCTTTCTCCCAGTCTTCCTCTGCTGCATTCGCCAATACAGCCAGGCCCCATTCCCTGGGAAATGGAGAAACAAAGATCTGGTGCCAAATGGAAATGAATTTCCGCAGTTCCTCGAGAACCCTTGCGCTTTCCTTCCCGTAACTAGCCCGCCGGAAAATCTCGATAAAACGTTCTTCCATTGCCTCATCCAGCTCTCCGTCAATGAGTCCTTCCAGGAGCTCGTCACGAATACTTTCCGCAGCCTCGCCTTCAAGCAGGTCAAACTTTCCTCCGGTGATTCCGAGTTCGTATTGGAAACCGCGAACAACTTTGGCGAAGAATCCATCCATGGTGCCAAGTGTTAGCCTGGGGAGATTTCTGACAGTTTTTTCCAGAATCCCGGGAAAATCCGTTTCAGGCTGCGAAAACTTGGATCTGAGTTCGGATGCGATTTCTTCGCTTTCAGCCGCGCTCGCCAGTTTACGCAGGATTGCATCGGCGAACTCTCCGGCGGCTTTCCTGGTAAACGTGAGAGCTACAATCTTCTCTGGTTCCACCCCGTGAGCCATGAGACCGATGATGCGATCGCTGAGCGTGTAGGTTTTTCCGGAGCCTGCGGAAGCTAAAACCAGAAGGTTGTTCTCTAGGACATTCATGATTGGGGGCTTTTGGAGGGAAAGATCGCGAATAAGGAATATTGCCTGATGGTATCGGACGGAAAGAGATCGGACTGGGTTTTCTCGGCGGGATCGTATGGGGTTTTGATGCCCGCTGAAATGAATATTGACAGAAATTAAATCGATTTGTTTAACTAACAGTTAGATGAAAAAACTGAATTCTTATGGAGTGAAGCCCCACAAACAATTTGTTTCTTTATTTCTGGTTGCTGCTGGAATGGCAAATGGAGCGGTATTGTTTTCAAATGCTATCGAAGGTGCGGATCCAAATGATTTTGATCCCTACACGACTGGGCAGATCGTTTTGGAGGGGCTCACTGTCTCAGGAATCGGCAGAGGAGCGGGCATTGCATCCTCCAATGCGGATGACCGCTATAATGCCCGTGGCTTCAATGAAACCAGTGCGGGTGAGTCGATTGCGGACGATGCTTATTTTACTCTCAGCCTCATACCGGATGCAGGGAAATACATCGATTTCACAGACTTTGTGTTCACCGGACAGGCTTCCGACACCGGACCCACCAGCATCTTTGTCCGGAGCAGTTTGGATATGTTTGCCGCAGATCTGGGAAGCCCGACGACTGATGGGGGAACGATCAATTTGAGCGCGAGCACTTTCCAGGGTGTTTCATCAGCGGTTGAGTTCCGGATCTACGGATACGGGGGAACCTCCGCGCAAGGAACTTTCAGCATCAACGACTTTGTCTTCAATGGGGAAGTGGTCCCGGAGCCGAGTGTGGCATTGCTCGGAGCAGCGGGCGGTTTGCTTTTGCTGAGACGCAGACGTTAGCGGTAATAACCGTTCGATTGGCAGCGATCATTCGCTGTTGAACTTTTCCGCCAAAAGGTTTCCTCTGGCTGGGTGAAGCAAAGAAAGTTCGGCGAGAGAAGTCATGGCGACAAGGGACGGCAGGCGCGGGAAAACCGGCATGTGAAGCCGATAGAGGAGAAAAGCACGCCTTCGCTCGATGAGCATGATCTTATGAGAATTATTGCGGATACGGAAGTTCCGTTCCTCTTGGTCCTGGATTGTGTGCAGGATCCCCATAATCTAGGAGCCATTTTGCGAACTGCGGACGGTGCGGGAGTTCACGCCGTGATTGCACCGAAAGACAAGGCGGTCGGGATCACGGAAACTGTGAGGCGTATTTCCGTTGGGGCCGCGGATTATGTTCCGTTTGTGCAAGTTACGAATCTTGCCCGGACCATGGAGCAGCTGAAGGAAGCCGGGGTATGGTTCGTTGGCACATCGGATCGTGCGGAAAAAACTCTTTACGATCTGGATTTGAAGGGACCGCTGGCGCTGGTGCTCGGAGCGGAAGAGAAAGGGATGCGTAGGCTGACCGAGGAAAACTGCGATTTCCTGGCAAAGCTGCCGATGGCTGGCCAAGTGGAGTGTTTGAACGTCTCCGTGGCAGCGGGCATTTGCTTGTTTGAGGCGGTGAGACAGCGTAACGCGGGAATCTGATGAAGTTGCCGGTCCGGATATTTTCCGATCTTCATCTGGGTCACAAGGCATCCCGCATTTCTGACGTCGAGATGCTTCGGCCACTCTTTCGTGGGGCTGGCACGGTGGTTTTCAATGGTGACACATGGGAGGAAAAAGTCCCCCCGTGGCGTGAAAAATCCGCCGCCTATCTGACTCGGATGAGAAAAGTGATCGAAGAGGAGAACTGCGAGGCTATTTTCTTGCGCGGGAACCATGACCCGGGGTTCGAAGGAAGTCCGTTTTTGGAATTGGCCGAGGGGCGGATCGTAATTTCCCACGGGGATGGATTGCTGCGTTCATCCTCTCCCTGGAAGCACGAGATTCTTGCTGGAGCCGACGTGGTCGAGGAAATCTGGAGCCGGTATCCCCGTGCGGGCACGGATGTGAACGACCGGCTAGAGATAGCCCGGGAAATCGCTTGCAAACTGGTCACCCGGAATCATCCGGAAGGTAGAAGCCTCATCGCGCGAGCGATGGATGCCGCCTTCCCTCCCCAGCGTGCGCTGGCAATGCTTTCCGCATGGGCAACCCAGTGGAAATATGCCGCGGAGTTCTGCGAAACCTATTTTCCTCAATCTGAGGTTTTCATCATGGGACATTTCCACCGCAGCGGAATTCAAACGTTGGGCCGGAGATCCATCGTCAATACCGGTTCATTCGTGGTCCCCAGTCAGGCGAAGATTGCGGAATGGGACGGCGAATTACTGTCGATTCATAAAATTATCGAAAAAAAATCTGCCGCTGAGATTGCCACACGCGAGGCAATTTGGAGAATTCCGCCTAAATCAAAAAATTAGTATTTGCAAAATAACCCTGCCTGTTTTGATACTTCTTTAAAATTATGGGTCGCTTTTGTCACTTTCTAGTGCTACAATCGTCGCGTTATGGCAACACCCACAAAACGAACCCGGTTTTCCCGGAGACTTCCTGACCATGTGACCGATGAACTGTGCAACGTTCTTTCTGAGAAGAAAGTGTTCGGGTTCAACGATCTTTTTGAAAGAGTGTTCGAAAACTTGAAACAGCGAAACGCAGTGAGCGGCGGCGAAGAAATGCTTCGTTTACGTTCCTACGAAAAGCTCCAGAATCTGGTTAACAGAGGCTTGGTCGAAAAAATTGGCAAGGAATACAAGGGCACTGCCCGGGTTCACGAAGCATCCAGCGCCTACGCAGCAGCCCAAGAGGCGGCAGCCGAAGCAGACGCTTGATCTTTTTATACATTTCCTGACGAAACCCGTGTCTGAAACATGACACGGGTTTTTTTTCTACCCAAATACGAGCAGAGGGACTAGGAAACCTCAGCGACTTTCCCAATCACCCCAAACCATGCCAGAAAATTATCTTCCCGTTCTTTTTCAAGTCCTCATCGCATGTGGATTTGCCGTGACGACCCTAATTCTCAGCGTCGTTTTCGGGCGTTCGGGACGCCGCAGCGCGACCAAGGATAGCGCATACGAATGTGGTATGTTGCCGATCGGTGATGGCGCACCGCGCTTTTCCGTAAAGTTTTATTTGGTCGCGATGCTCTTCGTGATTTTCGATATCGAGGTGGTGTTCATGTATCCGTGGGCAGTGCAGTTCCGCGATCTTGTCGCCCACAGCCCTACGGCACTCGTCAGCATGGCAGGCTTCGCCGGAACCTTGGCCATCGCCTACGTTTATGCTCTTAAAAAGGGCGCGCTCAATTGGAAGAGCTAAAGCTGTTGTAACTTGATTTTTCCCAAATGGTTCATCACGTCGTCTACCTAGAGCTTAACGAATCTGTTGCGGCTGCGACGTTGGAGGAAATGGTTCGTGCCAGCCGGACGTGGCTGTTGAAGATCCCGGAGGTTTTATCCGTCCGATCCGGTAGAAATCTCGATCCAGAGTCCCAGTGGCAGTTTTTCTACGCCATCGAAGTGGACTCCCGGGAAAAATTGAAGTTTGTCATCGCAGACGCTTTCTATTTGAAATTCCTCCAACAGTTTATCGCGCCAAACACAGGCAACAGGTTCAGCATGGACTTCGAATTGGATCCGTCACGTGAGTTGAAATACTCATGAAGATGAATCGAAGTCAGAGCCTGTTTCCGAAATTGGTATGATACACGCTTGAAACATCATCGGCTTGTGGGCACGTTCCGCAGCCCGGCAACCACCGCCTACTTAGAGAAATGGCCTCACCAATCCAGATACCAGACAACGCCCCGTTTTCACCAGAGCAACGCCAGTGGCTCAGCGAATTCCTTGGACAAATGCTCGCCCAGGCACCAGGTGCCGCGCAGCCCGCCGGTCCTGCCGTCCCTGTGACGGTGCTTTTCGGCTCACAAACTGGCACAGCTGAAGGCTTGGCCAAAAAGCTGGTCAAAGCTCTCAAGAAAGGAAATTTCGAGCCAAATATCCAGGATATGGCGACCTATGACAAGGAGCGCCTGGCAAAGGAAAAGAATCTATTGGTTATCACTTCTACCTATGGTGACGGGGAGCCGCCGGACAGTGCTCTTGAGCTCCACACCTGGCTGATGAGCGATTCCGCTCCCGCTCTTACCGGGGTTAACTTCTCCGTTCTATCGCTTGGTGATAGCTCGTATCCCGACTACTGCCAGTGTGGTATTGAGTTTGACTCCCGTCTGGAGGCTCTCGGGGCGAACCGAATTTACCAACGGGTGGATGTGGATGTGGATCCCGATGAGCCTTATGCGATCTGGTCTAAAGCCGTTATTGATATTTTAGCTCCAGCAGCAACTGCGCTTGTAGATAGCTCGACTAGCGACGAGATCGAAGAAGTCGGTTTCTCTAAAAAGAATCCATTCCCTTCCAGAGTTCTCAAAAACTACAATCTCAATGCACCGGGGCCGAAACAGACCAACCATATCGAGTTTTCGCTCGAAGGGTCGGAGCTGGAGTATGAGGTAGGCGACGCTCTTGGCGTATACCCTGAGAATCCGGAAAACGTGGTGGATGAGATTATTGCAGCACTTCCATTCCGTGCTGGTGAAGTCCCGACCTCCACCGGGGAGGAAGTGCCGCTTAGGGAAGCGTTGATCCGTCATTACGATATCGGAAATATCAACAAATCACTCATCCAGAAATGGCAGAAGCGGAGTGGCTCGCCTTATCTGCGTGCGCTGGTGGAAGCGGACGACAAAACCGAGTGGGAGAATTTTTGCTGGGGTCGCGATCTCATCGATCTGGTTCTCAATTTCCCTGCCGATTTCACAGATGGTGAAGATTTTGTCTCGGTGTTGAAAAAGCTGCAACCGCGGCTCTACTCCATCGCATCCAGTCCGAAGGCTCACCCGGGTGAAGTTCATCTTTGTGTAGGTATTGTCCGGTATGACAGCCATGGTAGAAAGCGCGGGGGAATTTGCTCCACGTATCTTTCGGATCGGATCAAAGACGATTCCTGCCCCGGTGTTTATGTCCATCACAATCCTGCCTTCAGATTACCGGCGGATGGAAATGTCCCGGTTATCATGGTCGGCCCGGGAACGGGAATTGCTCCTTTCCGTGCATTCCTGGAAGAGCGCAAGGCGACAGCCTCGAAAGGCCGTAACTGGTTATTCTTTGGCAATCCTTATCAGGCTAGCGACTTCCTTTACCGGGATGAGCTGGAAGCCTTCCAGAAAGATGGTGTTCTCAGCCGTATGGATCTTGCCTGGTCCCGCGATCAGAAGGAAAAAATCTATGTCCAGAACCTGATGATCAAAGAAGGCGCTGAGCTTTGGAAATGGTTCCAGGAAGGGGCGTCTTTTTATGTCTGTGGCGATGCCTCCCGCATGGCCAAAGATGTGGATGCGGCGCTTCTAAGTATCGCAAAAGAGCATGGTAAGCTTTCCGATGATGAGGCTGCGGCTTATATTGCACAGCTGAAGAAGGACAAGCACTACCTGCGCGATGTCTACTAGCGCATTCTGATGGAGAGTTGCTGCCTCTCCTCGATCATCCCGTATGTTTCCCCACAAAAAGGCCTGCTTCAGATCGGAAGCAGGCCTTTTTTGAATAACTGGCTTAACGGTGGCCGGGATAAAAATCAACCAATCAGCTCAGCGTATGCTTCCGGATGAAGTAAATCGGCGGCTTGCTCCGGCTTGGAGAGCTTGATTTTAAAAATCCATCCCTCTGCATAAGGCGCGGTATTGACCAGGGAAGGATCGCCTTCCACGGCGGGATTTACCTCGATAACCTCACCGGAGAGCGGAGAATAGATATCCGAGGCCGCTTTGACGGACTCCACAACAGCCGTCGGATCACCGGCATCCACGGTTTTCCCGATAGGTGGAAGCTCGACGAAGACCACATCGGTGAGTTCTTCCTGGGCATGATCCGAGATTCCTACAGTGGCGACATCGCCGTCGATGCGGGCCCATTCGTGGGACGATTGAAAAAGTAAATCAGCGGGAATATTGGAAGAGCTCATGGCGGAAATTTGTGACTTATTTAGATTTCTTTAGGAAGGGTTTTTTCACGACGACAGCTTTGAACCGGCGACCGCGGACATCAATGAGCAGCTCTGTGCCAACCTTTGCCGAAGCGGCTGGTAGGTAAGCCAGACCGATGCCTTGTGCGAGCGTGGGCGAGAGCGCACCACTGGACAGCTCGCCAAGAGCCTTTCCATCTGAGCTCAAAACCGGGTAATGAGGCCGGGGCGGCGGGCCTTTTTCGGTCATCTGGATGGCAGCCAATTTATAATCAACGCCGTTCTGTTTTTCCGCGAGAAGCGCCTCCCGGCCAATGAACACGGGCTTTTCAAGATCGCAGAAGTATTCGAGCCCGGCTGCGATCGGCGAGCGGTCTTTCGACAGATCATTCCCATTGAGGGGATAGCACATCTCCAGGCGCAATGTGTCCCGGGCGCCGAGACCACATGGTGTGGCTCCCGCATCGATGAAATCCTGAAACCATCTAGCTCCCTCCTTGGCCGGACAGAAAAATTCATAGCCATCCTCGCCCGTGTAGCCGGTGCGGCACACGATGTCGCCCGCGGCGGTTTTAGAAATGCAATTCCTGGGGGGGAGTGACTCTTCAGGGAACAATTTTGAAAAAATCGTGGAAGATTCCGGTCCTTGGATTGCCAGGCCTGCCCAAGCGTCGGATTCATTTCGTAAAGAAACGCCTTGATCGAGATGTTTTTGTAGCCAAGCGACGTCTTCGGCAATCATCGAGGCGTTGACCACCAGTAATGTTTCTTCCGTGGAGATGCGGTAAGCAATGAGGTCATCGATGATCCCACCTTTTTCATCGAGCATGAGGGTGTATTGACCTTGTCCGGGAGATAGCTTCGAAAGATTGTTGGTCAGGATTTTATCCAGCCAGGCGAGATGATCTATGCCGGAGACAAAGAGCTGTCCCATATGGGAAATATCAAAAATACCGGCTTTTTGGCGAACGGCCGCGTGCTCGCTGAGGATGGAGGAATATTGGACTGGCATAGACCAGCCGCCGAAGGGGATAAGACGCGCCCCGAGGGCGATATGAGCGGCTTCGAGTGGTGAGTGCAGGACAGGTTCGGACACGGATGTAGACTGCTGGTGCGGGAGGGGCTTGTCAATCGGGTGTGGGTGGCAGAGAGTCTGCAATGCAGTTTTTGGATAAATGGGAGAGAAAACTTGGCTGGATGTCATTTCCAGGTTTGTTGAGATATTACGCACTGTTTCACGTGCTGGTTTTCGTACTGCAATTCGTCAATCCATATATAGGCAAGGTTCTGGAATTCGATCGCGATAAAATTCTATCCGGTGAGCTATGGAGGATGGTGACGTTTCTCGTGGCCGACAGCGGCTTCAGGGGTCAGGGCGGGTTTGCCATACTATTCCTCATTTTCATGGTGATGATCGCATTCATGATGAGCGATGCACTGGAGGGCGCCTGGGGCACCTTTAAAACAAGTTTCTTCTACTACACCGGTTTTCTCGGGCTATTGATCGCAAATTTTATTTATGAAACTCCGATGCCGGGTAGTGGCTTTTTTGTATATACCTCCGCATTTTTCGCATTTGCCACCCTGTTTCCCAAGGTGGAATTTCTGATGTTTTTCATTTTGCCCGTTCAAGTGCGTTGGTTGGCAATAGTCATAGGTGCTGTGCAATTGCTGGCGCTCTTGTCCCAGCCGCTCTACATAGGATTTTTGGTTCTGGGGTTTGGGAATTACCTGCTGTGGGCGGGGATCCCGGCGATGCGTGGCCATGCGAAAGTGAGGGAAAATGCGACGCGTCGCAAAAAGTTCGAAGGAGGCTTGTCCAAAGGGACGGAAGCTTTTCACCGCTGTGCTGTGTGCAAAAGAACGGAAATTTCCAACCCTGAACTCGAATTCCGCATGGCCGGCGACGGCGAAGAATATTGTCTGGAGCACCTTGACTAGTGAAATTTTTCTTTTCCTAAGTCACGGTATGTTCAAATTAGAAGAATATGACGAAGTTTATCAGCATTCTTATTCTTGCGGCGTTGGTCGCAGGGAGTTGGTTTATGTTTTATAAAGCCGGAGAGGAAGTGAGGATCCTTAACGAGCAGATTGACGTTGCATATAACCAAGGGGACCCGGAAGAGATTGTTCCGGAGCTGAAAACGAAAGCCCAGGGGCTCGAAAATCAACGGGTGCTCAATGGAGTGCTGCTTGCTTTCCTGAGTGCGGGCCTGGCAGGAATCGTTGTCGTATCATGGTTGGTGCCAATGTTTGCCAACAAACTCACCCACGCGGTCTACGACAGTGGGGAAGAAGTCGAGGCGGACCCGTTTCATGATGCGAGATCGTTTATGGCGCAGGGAGAGTATGATGCCGCTATCGAATCATTCAAGCTGGCCGCCGAGCAAGATCCACTCAATCGGATGCCATGGGTGGAAATTGCCAAGATCCAACGGGTGCATCTGGAGAATCCTCCGGCAGCCATTGAAACTCTCAGAACGGCAATCGAAGGCCAGGCATGGGAAGAAAACGATGCTGCCTTTCTCATGTTCCGTCTGGCGGAGTTATATGATGAGGATATGGGTGACAGAATGTCCGCGAGTATGATTATGGAGCAGGTTATCCAGCAGTTTCCGGATTCACGGCATGCCGGTAACGCGAGAAACAAGCTCCGCGATTGGAGTGCCGTTTAGTGGTTGATGGTCACCACGTTGAGATCATTCTGGGTCAAAAGGCCCTTGTTTGTGATGGCTGCCATCTTGGTGGCCATCATTTGTATCGGCGAGTGGAATACTGCCTGGCAGTGGGTGGGTATCATTGGATTCCCGCTTTTTATCGGTAGTTTCGGAGGCTGGCGCTCCGCGGTTTTCATCGGATTGACGGCTATACTTCTGAGCCAGAGCCTGAAGTGGCGGGATGGCGTGCAAGCGCGTGATGAGGCTAGGTTTGCCAAACTCGGGATCGCTACGGCGGAAGCAGTTTTATTGGAAGATGCGGTGGGCTCGGAGGGCAGTTGGAGCGCGACTGCCCGACTCAACGGAGCAGGGGACAGGGGTGAGAAAGTGCGCTGGTCCGGCAGTGGCACCCCACCTCCGGCGGGAACATTTCTAAAAGCGGCAGGTGAGTTCCATCCATTCACGGAGGAGAGGAATCCTGGAACTTTGGATCGTGCGAAGAGGCTTCGGAATGAGGGAGTCGTCGCCATTTTCCGGGCCAATGGAATGCGCTCCGAACAATGGGTGGGGCCGATTTCCGGCTGGGGCGCTAGGATCAAAGGCACATTTAGGAAAGGAATCGTGGCCGGTCTCGATGAAGACGGCTCCAAAGCGAAATTGATCCGGGCGGTCGTATTGGGTGAGAAATCGCCGGATTCGGTGGAGCTTATGAGAAATTTCCGCGAAAGCGGCACCCTCCATGTCTTCACCGTGAGTGGTCTCCACGTGGCGATGGTGGGTGGCATGATATGGTTTCTGCTCAAGTGGATCGGGCTGCCATTGCGGTGGGCGGTGCCGGTGATCTGTGCGGGCATGTTCGGCTACGTCTGGCTGACAGGGAGCGGTGCTGCGGCCACCCGTGCGGCGTGGATGGGCACGGTTTTCCTCGGCGCCTTTGTATTCAGGCGAAAAGCGGATCTTCTCAATTCTCTCGGACTGGTGATGCTGTTGATGTTGGTATGGGATCCGCGGATGATCCGTATGCCCGGAGTGCAGTTATCCTACGGTGTGGTTTCGGCTATTGGCTTGGGGACAGTGGCCGCGAGGCGTTTCTTTTCCTGGATAGCCGAAGAGGAGGATCTTCTGCCGAAAAGTGAAATGACGTGGTGGCAGCGGAAGTGGCTGACCTTGCGGCAGAAACTCGCAGGGGGGCTGGCGGTATCACTTGCCGCATCCATTGGATCAGCACCTTTGACGATATTTCATTTCGGGATCGTCACGCCGATTTCCGTCATAGCTACTGTTGTGCTAGTAGTTCAAGTGCACGTTATGCTGGCGGTGGCGCTAGGCTCGGCAATGATTTATCCAATCTGGGATGGCGGCGCAAAATACCTGAATACGGGGAACGCGGTTATTGCCACGCTTTGTGGGAAAACCGCCGGGATGTTCGCCAGTATACCGGGGGCGTGGGCTTCGACAGATTTTCCAGAGCGTGATACCCTGGTGATCTATGATCTCGATTTCGGGGCTTCTGCGGCATGCTTTGCATCCACTACCAGAAATGCAGTATTGATCGATTCAGGCGGGAATTTCAATCTCCGTCGTGAGATTGGCAGCTCGCTACGGAGACTGGGCCTGGAGCCGGATTCCGTGATTTTTACCCATGCGGATTCCGGACATATCGCTGGTATTGAGCCGATGCTGGAGATGTTCCCCCTCAAGCAGGTGGCTCTCGGTGTGGAGCGCAGCGGCCGCTCTGTGGCTGAAGAATGGGCACAGGCTGATCCTGCGGATCCGGTAGTGATTCTCCCAAGGACCGGAGATAGGATTGAGCTCGGGGGAAATGTCCGGGCCGATGTTTTGCTCTCTCCCCACGATAAAACTCTGGGATCATTGGCGGATGATCGCGTAATGGTGCTGATGCTACATTGGCATGAATGGAAATTGCTATGGATGAGCGATGCCGGGCGGCTCAGTGAGCGGGAGCTTTTGGGGAAAAAGCTTGATCTGAAAGCGGATCTTATCATCTCCGGCCTCCATGAGAGCGATCTCAGTTTGGGCTCGGAGTTCGTAGCTGCTGTCGATCCTGCAGCTATCGTGATAGCCCGTCCGGCCGGAAGTGAAATGGATCGCTTGAGGGAATCCCAAGTCACCGGGTGGGTCCAGAGCGGGCGGCTGGTGATCGATCAGAAATCAACCGGAGGATTGACTATCAGCCGGACTAGAACAGGCGGGCTATTGATCGAGGGATATCTGGATGGTTCCCAAATTGTCCTGAGAGATCCCTCATCCCGCTAAGTGCGATCAGGGAGTTACTGGTTCAGGCATTTCAAAATCCGCGACTGCGTTTACAGCCGGGATGTCCGTATCGGGCATACTGGTGACGAAGATGAACTGTCGGGAATTTGGATCATGCCTCCACATTGTATTCACAAGCATTTTTTGTTCCCGGGATTTTGGTGCCTGATAGTCCAATCTCACGGAGTATCCACCTTTCTCCTTACTTGGCGCTTTCGTCCTGACGATCGCTCCGGGCTTGAGGAGCAGGGTTTCCGTCCCGATCTTTCCACCGACAAGATTGCGCGTGGTATTGATCCACATCATACTTCCCAGTGGGAAGGAGGAATCAATGGTGACTTTTGAAACGGTGATCGGCAGCCCCTTTTGCTTGGGGTTGGGATAGACCAGGAGGATGAATTTGCGATCGTTTTCGGTGAGTTTGAGATTCACTGTATCGCCGGCGGGAGTCTCGGGAGGAAGCACTCTCTTATCGGAAAAACGAACGACATACTCGCCACTTGGCGGGTCGAGAGGAGTGGACAGGTTCATGCTGGGCATCGGGACCTCGATAACCTTGTCGGCGACATGGGCGAACATTACGTCCGGCGCTCCTGCGGGAGGATTAAAGTAAACGCAACGCATGATTTTCTCCGCACAGTAGGATGTGGCACTGCTTAGAAAAAGGAGGGTGAATAGGAGTGGGAGTCTTCTGGAAAACATGAAGGGTCGGGTTTTGGATTTTGGATACTGATTTATAAAAATGGGGTGAATCAGATTTCCTTGGAGCTTAGCCACCGGAAGGAAACAATTTCGAATTTCCTCCCGAAACGCTGGTTCACCTCGTTCAATGATTGGGAAGGATTGAAGTCATTTGCATCATCCGCCGCTGCGGCCGGATCCGTTTCATCCACAAAATTGGGCGATCTGGTTACGATCACTTCGCACCAGGCGGTCGCGGAGATTTGGTTATTCTCATCACGGGCATCACCGTAGGCCCGTATCACAAAGGTATCGTCCCGGACTGTGAGTAATGGTGCGATGGGAGTTAGAACATCCGCTTGTCGGGTCCAGCCCGGAAGGCCTTCGGTGATCCATCCTTCCGCGGCTTCCTGAAATGCGTAATCTGCGGATGAGCCTGGGAAGGCTGTGATCTCACGGCCAGTTTGAAGATTTCTGAAAGGGTTGAGAGCGCCCGACTCTTTGGCGAGATTATTGAGTGCGGCTTGGATGGTCCCTCCCAGGGCGAGCTCTTTCTCCGAGCTGCTGGAGGTTAGTTTCCGGTTGATAAACTCAGATAGGGAGAGAAAGGGGCCGCGCTCTTTTACCTGAGCGACAATATACTCGGCGAGAGCATCAATCTGCTGATCCGAAAAGCTCCGATAGCCAGAGAACTCGTTGGCTCCCGAGAAGCCGGAACGGCCGCTTTTCGAGCTCTCACTGTCGCCGGCCACAGAGGTGCGGGTGAATGGGAACTGATCATCGTTGTCATCGAGGGAAACTGACCAGTTACTGTCGGTGCCATTGATGTGAGGAATTTCCGCGCCACGGCGGTTGCGCAAAAAAGCTTTCCACGCGGTGAGCGAAGTGGAATTTACATTGAACATGCCGTCTACGCTGATCCGGGAGGCAATTGTAAGGTAGGACTCATCTCCAGTCACATCGTCGGAAGTATTCTGGGGATCTACGAGCACTGAAGGCTTGTATTGGGCATTTGGCAGCGGATCGGTGCCTTTGGCGAATCGCTCGTAGACTGCCGAAGGGGAGCTTGTGGAGCTGGAGTTCCAATCTCCCAGCTTCGGAGCAATGGAAGAGACAAACCAGTCATCGAAGAGGATGTTGTTCATCACATAGGATTCATCATACTGGGTGGCTTTCGCGTCGGGAAAGAGCACGGTCTGGTTTGCAGGGATCAGCGGTTGGGCGGAACTGTTTGCAATGGGATTGGAAGCAAAAGGAGCCTGGTAATTATCGTAATGAATGTGCAGGTGCTTCAGCTCCGCCAAAGATTGCAAGGGCTGCAGGGGGAGCTCTGCGATGACGGCGTGTGTGAGGCCGGTCAGAGGGGTGGAACCCGTCACGATAAAGCTGTTGTGGGATGCTGTCTCGGAAGGGAAATAGCTATCGATAGGCGTTAGCGGTGTGATAGCGATATTATATGGAGCATTGACAGGATTGTTCATGCCCTTGTAGGTGCCGCCGTATCGGTTCTCAAAGAAAGTCCCGACAGACGAGTGGAGGGCCAAAGGATTGTTCATGATCAATCCACGTGTCTGGTAACCTCCCTTGGTTTTTCCGATATATCTTTCTGAGGTTCGTAATGAGATTTCGGATGCCATGAAAGCATTGGGGCTACTCTCCGCAGCTCCCAGAGTCGTGGCAGTGAGCTCTCCCGCAGCAAAGCTTTTATAAACATCCGTATCCTGGACATCATTGGTGGAAAACTGGAATCGCTGGCTTCCGATCCAGGCGGTTCTATCCTGGCCGTCCTGGTCGTCTGACGTGTTCTCAGTCTTTGCCAGGATGTAGAAGAGATTGTTGAATTTGGAAGTGCCATTGGTCAAAGTCGCCGTGGCGGAAAAAGTATCACTGGGCTCGCCGGTTACTTTTTCCACAGTCGTTCCATTATCTCTGAAAAACGGGATATTGATCCCCCCATCTGTCCGGACACCGGGTTGCAGCGTGATGTACTGAACCTTGTTCCAGCGCGAGGGTTTGATCGGTGTGTTATCTGCCGGGCTGAAAATCCGGCTTTCACCGGCGCCCATCGGCCCGCCTATATCGATCTCAAGCGAGGTGGACTCGACAATATTTTTATTGTTGTTCGCGGGATAATCGGGATCGAGTGTCATGAGATCCTCCATCGTCATTTCCGGGAGATTTGTGGTTCCGATGGTGAATTTGAATTTATAGTTGGTAAAGTTTGTGAGCCGGATCCCGAGTTTGTCCCGTTCCAAGGTCACATTGTATGGATTCCAAAGCGTGATCACGGGAGTGGCAAGAATATGAGGATGATATTTACCGAATGCCGGGTCTGCCGGATCGGTGATACGCTCTGCAGAGTAGCTGAGGATCCAGTAGATCCGGGCGGCAAGTGGCATACGGGTCACGCGGTCCCGTCCGGCGGAGGCAAAGGGAGCTTCGTGAAAATCCTCGTGAAACGAGGGCATGCGGACGTTGCCGCTACCGTTCGAGCCGCTGATGTATTTGTATTGTGTCGCAAAATCGACCAGCGAGCTCCATGTGGTGACAGGATTAGACGTGCCAGCTCCGGAGGACACCAGAGTTTCCGCCCAAGGGTATAGCAAGGAACCGTTCGCAAGTGTATCGTTGCTCGTCACCTTCTTCACCGAAGAATGCTGACCCGGTTTGATATGAAGTAGAGGCAGATTACTGCTCGGAAGTGAGTTCCAGTTCTCGGTAAACAGCGAGAGATCTTTTCTCCAGCCACCGGTCGCCGTATTGGTCAGGAGACCTTTGGAATAAGCAGAAAGATGGTGGAAGTTTTTATAGGACGGGCGGTCGGATTGGCCAGCCGCTGTGGTGATCAGATCCAATGTGCCATTCGTGAGAGCAAGATTGATCCTGGCTGGCTCGTCATCGGGAAATTCCAAGTATTCCAGGTCAGGAAAGCCATCGCTTTTGACATGTTTCACCGCAGTGATCACATCGCTATCAGTATTCTGTCTACTGTGTATTCTAACCTTCTGGTTCTCGCCGGAGACCCACCAGCCAAAAGCTCCATTGGTTTTGTCCTCGCTGTCTTTGGTGAATGTCGGGTTCACATACACATGCTGTGATTTCAGATTTGGGATTTTATTCTTGGATACCGTTTTCGGAAGGGAGTCTGCCGAAGGCTGGTCCGGCGTGCTGCCTGGGCCGACAAGCATAATTTTTCCCGAGGAGCCCTTGCTCAGATTCGGGGCTTCGTCGGGATCGGACGATCTCAGTATCGTCAAGGCCGGAGACCAGCCAGCCGAGAAACCGGCCATCACTTGACGAAGCGTCCTCAGGCAGGACGGTAGCATCGCCTTTCTGGAATTTCGTGGAATATTCCGGAGAAATGGGAAGGCCATCATCTTGGCGATCGGTTCCTTCCCAACTTTTCCAAACTCCGGTGGCAGGGTAGGAGTCGCTGGTGGAATTTGCCAACGAAGCGGGCGCGGTTACCTGGGTGTCACTTCCGGCCAGTCGCTGTAATTCGTTGATGGCGAGCATGGCCGCGAGCCTCGCGTTTGCCCTGGCGATGAGCATGTCATTGCCCTTGCTCTGCTTGCGGAGCTCGATCGTGGAGAGACTGAGAAGCCCGAGTGCTATAATGGTTAGAAGAACCATCAGGGTTAGTGTCACAACTAACGCAAAGCCGTGCTTATGTTTGGTGTTTCTCATGAATAAATGTTAAGGTTTTTTATTTGAATTCATGTAAATATATATGACCTCTCCCAATTGCGATTTCGGGAAGTAACCGAATTTTTACATGTTAATATCGCGATCAACGTATCGGGAAAGCAGGAACAAGTAATAGATGTGATTCCGTAATATTTATTCGCTTTTACGCAATTGAGGGCGTCAAATTGTTAACAAAATATAAATCTCCCGCAGTGTTCTGGCGAATCTGCGAACATTAAATACGGATCTGTTGGTAGACATCCTCGTAGTCGCGCCTGAATATCAGGGTTCATCCTAGGTTTTGGATCCAGGAGAGTCTTGAAATGCAAAATATTAAAATTAAATGCAAAATATGAAAATTCATACAATCGTGAAAAATATCGGCTGGCTGGCGGTTCTACCCATCATGGGCGTATCTACGGCCGGAGCAGTAGTCGTCTATAGTGCGGACTTTACTGATACTAATACTTTTACAAATGGAGCCCTGAACGGGCAGGACGGCTGGGCGACATCGAACAGCGGCGCAGTCATCGGTGTTACGGGTGCCACAGTAGATGGCTTCAAGGATCATGTAAATGGCAGCGGCGCCACGGTCGTTAGCGGAGCAACTTACACTTCCACTGTCACGTTCACCTATACCGACAACTCCGGCGGAGTGGGAAACGGCCCGCATTTCGGAGCCTCTATCTACAATGGCTCCTCCGCGGATGCAGAGGAGATCAATATTATGCTGAAGCGTTCCGGTAACAATAGCTACAGGCTTGGGCTTTACACAAACTGGGGGAATACGAATGCCTCTGTGGGCTTCCAGCAATCCGGCACATTCAGCGGGGTAGATATCGGATTTGTCCCCGACGCGAATGATCCGATGCTTAATGATGTTTTCAGCGATGTTCTGAGACTCAGTATTACACTCACAGCGGGCGCTGACGCAAACAGCTGGAATGCCACTGGAAGACTCTTCAACGTGACCACAAATACCGAAGTTCAAACGTGGAATTCCACCCCCGCCAACAATCTGGTCTTCGCTGCTGCGGATGGGACCTCGATCTACGGTGGTTTCGGTGGGGGCCAGAGCAATTCCAACCAGAATATCCAGGATAGGACGGCGCTGGAATATAGTTTCGAAAGCAGTGTGCCGGAGCCATCTTCACTCGTCCTGGTTAGCCTTGGCGCCCTAGGATTTACCATGCGCCGCCGGAGAAATTAAAGAGATCGCGGAAAGACCGATCGTTACGCCTTTCTCCCGCCGGTTCCGACTGGCGGGAGTTTTTTTAACGTTCCGGGGAAAATGCCTCAGAGCGGCGATGCATCCGCTGCTTTCAGGCAACGGATGCGATGCATGGATTTCCCTTCAGCTTCCCATTGCTGTTGGAAATCGGTCTTTGGGTAAAAGAAAGACTCCTCTGTCCACGGTAGTATCTCGAAGAGTGCGCTATCCCGGATTTTCTCGCAGGCATACTCGAAGTATTCCTCGTGATCTGTCATGAAGAGAAACTCTCCGCCAGGGACGAGAGCGGTTTTCACGGCTCCGAGGAATGGGATCTGAATCAAGCGCCGGCGGTGATGGCGGACTTTCGGCCACGGATCCGGGCAGAGCAGGTGAATACGCGAGACGGATGCCGCAGGCAGCAGCCATTCGACGACGTATTTGCTATCCAGGCGTAGAATTCGCGAGTTTTCGAGTTTTGCCCGGGCAATCCGTTTTGCGACCTTTTTGCAACGTCCCAATAGACGCTCCACACCCAGGAAGTCTCGTTCCGGATATTGTTTCGAAAGATCGATGAGGAACGAGCCATCGCCACTGCCGAGATCGATTTCCAGTGGGCGATCTCCATCGCGGATCTCCTCCACCGGAAGCTTCCGGAAGTAATGGGACGGGACGAACTCAAATTCAGAGATCGGAGGGCGTGGAAGCGTGTTCATACAATTTTGGATACAGGGAAGGAATGATCATGCTTTCTCGCCAAGGACAGTGGAAACAGTGGGCGGCACCGCGAAAATTCTGCGGGCTGTTTCACGGACCGTCTCCACACGGAGGTTCTGGTAGATTTCCGGCAGGAGGAGGTAGCTATCGGCCGGGTTGCCAAAGAGCAAATCCAAAGCTGCGTGACGTGCGTTGGAGGAGCTTGACTGTTGCTGGATGGCCGCACCGCTGAGCACCGTGGAGCGGACGCGCTCGAAGGCTTCATCGGGAATCCCTTGAGAGGCGATTTTTCCGATTTCTTTCTGTAGCTCCTCGGTGGCGAGCCCGATCTGCTCCGGGGATGTCGCCATGTAGAAGGTGAAAAGCCCTTGATCGTAGCCAAGAAATTGTGTGGCGCCGACTCGATAGGCGAGGCCTAGCTCTTCCCGGATGCGTCCAAAAAGCGGGCCGGCCATATCCGAGGCATATTCATTGATAAAGGCCAGAGCGTGCTTGTCATCGCTGCTGACATCCGCGCCCGGGTAGGCAATGGCCAGCACGGCCTGCTTTTTCGGCAGGGTGGTTTCGGCACTTTTCCCCGGATTTACCTTCGATGCGGGCGGTGCCCATTTCTCACCTTCCGGCAGCGTGGAGAAGTGGGTTTCGAGTAGCTCGATGAGCTCGGTGGAATTGAAATCCCCTGAGATCGCGAGTGTCGTGTTCGACGCATTGAAATGCAGTGCATGATGTGCGGAAAGGTCCAGGCGGCTGATTTCCGGGAGGGTTTGCAAGCTGCCAAGGGGATCGAGACCGTATCCGGTGCCGGCAAAATGTGTCTTGCGGACCTGATGGAAGCAGGTGTGTAGTGGATCCGTCTGAGCTTCTTTCAGAGAGGCTAACTGGGACGTCTTTTCCCGCTCTATCGCGTCTGACGGGAATGAGGGGTTTATGATGACATCCGCGAAGATATCGATAATGGAGACGAGGTCCGCCGCCAATCCGGATGCGGAAACGAGCAGTGCGTTGTTGCCCGTGCTTGCGCCGATTGATGCGCCCAGGGTCTCCAGGGAGAGGGCGATATCTGCGGCCGAGCGGCTCAAGGTGCCTTTGGTGAGCGTGGAGGCTAGAAGCTGATTGAGGCCGTTGCTCACCGGTGTTTCTGAAAGCAAGCCCGCCCCTACAGCGGCCTGCAAATGAATCAGTGGCACGCGGTGATCAGGTAGTAAGGCGATACGCAGGCCGTTGGAAAGTGTGTGCGTGGTGACCGGCTCGACAGTTGTCGTTTTTTCCTCCACGGCAGCGGTATGGGCGAAGTTTTCCGGATCTAGCGAGGTGAATGTGAGTCTACGTTCCGTAAGAAGCTGGGATACACGGCGGATATCGGCGGCTGTGACGGCATTGATCTCCGCGAGGTAGGCGCGGGTGTAGTTCAGATCGCGGGCCTCGTGCCAGTTTGAAGCCAGATCGGAGGCGCGGCCGGAGGCGGAGGTAAGAGTGCGGAATTGGCTGATGGCGATTTGGCGTTTCGCCTTGGCGATTTCTTCATCCAGAGGGCTTGCGGGAAGGTCTGCCAGTTCGGCAAGTATCGCTGCCTTCAGTTCTCCGCGCTTTTCGGGCTCTGCCTCTGCGGAGATGGCAAAAAGCCCTTCTTCATCGGGGCCGTTCCATGTCCATGCGGAAATCTCCAGAGCCAGCTCGCGACGATCACGTAGAGCCGTATAAAGCCGCGATGAGCGACCGCGGCCGAGGATCGCAGCGAGGATATCATAAGCCGGAGTATCCGGGTGATCGAGAGCGGGGGTTTTCCAGGAGAGGCAGAGACGGCTTGTCGGGATATCAAAGGTAGCGGTATTTTCCCGTGGGCCGATCTGTCTCGGATCTCGCTGGATGTGTGGCTCTGGGCCAGAAACGATTTTGCAATCCGCTGTCATGGCGATGACCAAAGCGCGTGCCTCCGCGGCATCGAAATCTCCGGAAATCACAATATGCGTGTGATCCGGTGTGTATCGGGAGCGATGGTAGGAAACCAGGTCCGCATGGCTGATTTCATCGAAGAGATGACGGTGGCCGATGACCGGATGGCGGCGTGCATCCACAGTGAAGGCTGTGGAGAGTAACAGCCGGATGGAGGCGTTATCCGGATCGTCCAGGCCCATATCGATTTCCCGGCGGATGACATCCTGCTCGTTGCCGAAATCCGCCTCGGGGAGTGTCGGGAAAAACACCAGGCCCGTGAGACATTTCAAGAAGGTCTCCAGCGAGTGCGATGGGCCATCGATATAATAGACGGTGCGGTCGAAGGTGGTATAGGCATTCCAGTGGCCTCCACCGGCCTGGACCGCCTGAGCGAGCTCATCGGAGGAAAAGTCACGGGTCCCCTTGAAAACCATGTGCTCCAGGAAATGGGATAAACCCGTGCCAAGCATTTTATCCTCATGGATGCTGCCGGTTGCTACCCACGCCTGGACGCTGATCACTGGTGCGGATGGATCAGGATCGAGAATGAGGGTCAATCCGTTCGGGAGGGTGTGTCGGGTGGCTTTTGTGAGGGGGTAATCCATGGAATTTCCAGCTTGGCTGCAAAGGAGATGCCGCATAAACGTCACTCATGCAACGATGGATGTTATATGCAGGCTTAGCGCTCCTCGGATTGGCATTGCTGGGCGGCGGTGGCATCTATGGCTACCGTGAGTATTTGCGGGGAAAACCTTCCCCCATTTGGGTGCCTCTGGCGCTCAGGGCGGATCTTTCCATGGAAGATCAGAACAAGCTGGCGGAAACCATTGAACAAGAGCTCCGCAAAGAAAATATCCTCCGTCAGGTGGCCATTGACGCGGATCTGCAGAAGGGATTTTCGCTTCCGGATCAGGAGGCAACGGTCAAGGAGCTGGATAAGCGCCTTTTCGTCAAAGTAGGCAGTGCCGATACCCCTGATGGATTGATGCCTTCGATCAATGTCGGATTGAACGGCACAGGGCATGAAAAAAAGGTTTTGGAGGCTGGCGCTACGCGGATGATCCGGGAGGTCTGGAAGTTGATCGGGATGGATCCGGAGACAGGCCGGCCCCGCAAACCAAGCGAGGATTGATTTCCATGCGGTAAGGTATTACCGAGGTAGCCACAAAAAAAGCCGACGCTCCGCAAAGAGCGCCGGCTTTTTAATGAAATGCTGGTTACAGATCTACGCTTTGCCGAAGATCGTTTTGCCAGTGGAGCGGAGCTCATCGCAGGCTTGCTTCATGCGATCGCAAAGACCTTGTTCGCCTTTTTTGAGGAAAGAGCGTGGATCGTAGGCTTTCTTATTGCCGACTTCGCCGTCAATTTTGAGCACGCCTTCGATGTTTTCACAAATGTGGGTCACGATAGGACGGGTGAACGCATACTGGGTATCCGTATCGATGTTCATTTTTACCACACCGTAGTCGAGAGTTTCCTGAAGATCTTCGCTGGATGTGCCAGACCCGCCGTGGAAGACGAGATCCATTTCCGCATCCGCGCCATGCTTGTCCATGACTGCTTTTTGCCCGTCCTTGAGGATGGATGGCTTGAGCTTTACAGAACCGGGCTTGTAAGCGCCGTGCACGTTGCCAAAGGTAGCTGCGAAAAGGAAACGACCGATAGGCTGAAGAGCCTCATAGACCTGCACCATGTCTTCTGGAGTGGTGTAGAGCTTTTCGATTGGGAGGCCGGAAGTATCGTGACCGTCCTCCTCGCCGCCTACGCAACCGGCTTCCACTTCAAGAATGATACCAAGCTCGGCACATTCCTTGAGGAGCTCTTTGGAGATTTTCAGGTTCTCATCCAGATCGACGACAGAGCCATCGAACATGTGGGATTGGAAAAGAGGTCCCTTGCCAGCTGCGATCCGCTCACGGGAAGCTTGGAGGAGGGGCTTGAGGAAGCCTTCGACCTTCTCCGGGTGGCAATGATCTGTGTGAAGAGCGATAAGCACATCATGCTTCTCGGCGAGAAGATGGCAGGCTTCTGCGAGAACGATGGCACCGAAGGCCGCATCTTTCACAGATGTGCCGGACGCGAACTCGCCGCCGCCGGTGGAAACCTGGATGATACCGTCCGATTTCGCTTCGGAAAAGGCTTTGAGCGCACCGTTGATGGTGGTGAGCGAAGTAACGTTGATCGCTGGGTAAGCGTAGCCACCTTTTTGGGCGGCATCAAGCATAGCGGCGTATTGTGCAGGAGTTGCGATTGGCATAACGGGGGCTGATTATCCTAGAAAACCAACGGGGGCAAGGGTGAAGAATTCTCCAAGACGGGTTATTCTTGCCAAAATCCATCCCGTTGGCTACATCCTTGCCCCTCGCACCAAAATAAGGTCCCGTGGTCCAATGGATAGGACGATGGTCTCCGAAGCCGTAGGTGGTGGTTCGATTCCACCCGGGACCACTTGGTGTAACTTCCTTTGAAGTAGTGGGTTAGACGATTTTTTCCTTTCCAGGAGGATGTCTCGTGCAGCGAAAGCGAAATAAAACCGGATTCAGGTGCGTTCCTAGCGGATCACAGCCAGCAGGAGAGCCGACCTAGAACGCACACCTCTTCTCCATTCCTTAGTGCGATGAACATTCTTTAAGGCGTTTGGCAAGGAAGAGCCGCTCGGGCGTGGTCTCGGCTAGCTCAAGGGCACGGCTGAAATGCCTGGCTGCGTTATCCGACTGCTTTCGTTGCATTTCCAACTCTCCAAGAACAGCGTGCATCAGATGATAATTCGCCAAACTCACGGGGATGTCCGATTGCTCGATCTCCGATAACGCTTTCTCACAGCCATAAATTTCCGAGATCACGATTGCGCGGTTAAGGCGGACTAGCGCTGATGGCAGGAGCTCATTGAGCCCGTCGTAGAGCGCAAGAATCCGCCGCCAATTCGTGTTTTCGTAGCTATCCGCGAGACTGTGACAGGAGGCGATGCCTGCGAGGAAATGGTATTCGCTGAGCTCATTCCCGGAGGCCGATCTATCCAAGTGATACAGGCCTTTTGCGATGCTTTTTTTATCCCATGAATTTCTATCCTGGTCCTTGAGTTGAACCGGGATGCCGGAGGTGCCCATGCGGCTGGGAAAACGAGCCGCCGTAAGGTGGATCATTGCAAGAAGAGCGTGTGTGCGCGGCCGATCACCAGCAGGATGGCGTGAAAGGATGGTAGCCAAGCGGGCGGATTCTTCGCAAAGTTCAGGCCGGAGAATGGTATCTCCATAGGAGGCTTTATAACCTTCGTTAAAAAGCAAATAGAGGATTTTCAAGACTCCGTCCAATCGCTCCGGAAGGAGGTTTGTATCGGGTATTTCGAAGGGAATGTTTTCCTGCTGGATTTTGGCCCGGGCCCGGGAGAGCCGCTTTGCAACTGCTGCTTCAGAGATGAGGAAGGCTTTTGCAATTTCCGCGGGATTGAAGCCGCACAGAGTTTTCAAGGCTAGCGCGGATTGTGTCTCGGGAGGAAGGAGAGGATGGCAGCAAACAAACATCAGCCTCAGTTGATCGTCGTGAACCTTTTCCGGATCAATGTCCGGGGAATGGATGTCTGGAATTGTCGCGGCGATCTGTGCTTGTTTCGACTGGAAGTTTTTCTCCCGCCGGAGGTGATCGATCGCAAGATTCTTGGCGGTTTGTAAAAGCCATGCATTCGGGTTCGGCGGGATGCCGCCTGTAGGCCAGGTCCGAAGAGCACGGATCATCGCCTCTTGTACGACGTCCTCGGCGAGTTGCAGGTTTCTCAGCCCGTATATTCCGGTAAGGACAGAGACCATTTTCCCGGATTCGTGCCGGAAAAGGTGATCTGCAAGATCATTGACGATGGGCTGTTGATCACCTGAGGGGCTCATGAAGCTGTTGATGGTTGGAGAATAATTGGTAGTGAATCGCTTCCTTGCATAGACCGGTTTCGATTTGAGTTCTAGCTTGGGTGGATTGAGGGGAGACGGAAATTTGTAAAATTTTTCTAACACTGTCCTGAAACGGAATTCCCGTTCGTTGTAAGATTGAGCCGACGAACTATGACTACCGGTAACGATCATCCCTATTTACACTATCCTGTTATTTTGGCGAGGACCCAACCGGGATTCATTAATGTGAAGATAAAGTGATAAATTATAGGGTGATGTCCGGACTTTTAACTATTAACTCATCCCTGTTCTAGGTCTCGAATATAAAATCATATCCAAAGTCATGAATGAATCAAAAGCCGATGAATCAAAAGCTGATTACCTGCTCCTTTTCCGCAATAACTCCTGGTATAAGGATCTATCGCCCGATGAAATCCAGCGGGTGATGACCGATTGGATGAGCTGGGTCGACGGTCTGGTGGCGGAAGGGCGCTGCCTCGGTGGCCAGTCACTTGAACAAGACGGCCATGTCATTCGTGGAGCCGAGCGCTTTGTTACCGATGGGCCGTATGCAGAGTCCAAGGAGTCAGTGGCGGGATATATTATCCTGCGTGTGGATAGCGAGGACGAGGCTCTGGAGCTCGCGAAGCTCTGTCCCGGATTGCCCTACGGGGCGACTGTCGAAGTCCGGAAGCTCATGGAGCGCTGCGGAGCAAGCCAGATGGCCGAGAACCCGGAAATCGCAAAGGAACGATGAACGAGCCTTTCACCTTCAGGAACTCACGAGTTCTCTCCGCCACCCCGGAGCAGATCCACCGAGCTTTCCAGAATAGAGATATACTTGCCGGGTGGTGGGGGCCAGAAGGTTTCAGCAGCGTGATCCACGAGTTTGATTTCAGTCCCCGCGGTATTTTGAAAATGGATATGCGTGGCCCGGATGGGACAATTTATCCAAATATCTACCGTTTCGAATCCATTGGACGGGAGCGTATAGTCTTCGTTCATCCGGAGGCGCCGCATTCCTTCACTGCAGAAATTTTGTTGGAGCCCTTGGATGGTAAAACAAAGCTGACCCGGAGCCAGACCTTCGACGATCCGGATGAATTCGAGAAGGTCAGCAGTTTCATTCCTGCCTGTAACGAGCAGCTCCTTGATCGTCTTTCCCTACAGTTGGCTTGCCATTTTCCCGGTGAACTGGATCTCGTCTTTTCCCGCATCATCGATGCTCCCGCCGAGAAGGTTTTCCGGGCCTGGACGGATCCGGAGATGATTGTGAAGTGGTTCACCCCACCGCCTTGGAAGACCGTCTCCGCTGAGCTTGATGTACGTCCAGGAGGGAGAATGTTCCTCATGATGCAGGGACCGGATGGAGTCCTGATGCCTAACGCAGGCGTCTATCTGGAAGTAGTTCCGTCAAGACGATTGGTCTCCACGGATGCTTACACAGAGGGGTGGATTCCTTCTCCCAAGCCATTTGTCACCATTGATCTCAACTTCGAAGATTTGGGAGGGCAGACCAAATACATTGCCATCGCCCGTCATTGGACAAAGGAGGATTTGGAAACTCACAGGAAAATGGGTTTTCACACAGGGTGGAGCACTGCCACCGACCAACTTGAAACTCTCATTAAATAAATCACATGAATACGAAAAGAAATCCCGTTGGCTGGTTCGAAATCTATGTCGGAGACATGGAGCGTGCCAAAGCATTCTACGAAAAAACCTTCGATCAATCACTGGAAAGAATCCCCAGCCCTCAGTTGGAAATGTGGGCTTTTCCCGGTGAATGCGATGGCGGCGGCGCTGCCGGGGCATTGTGTAAAATGGAGGGCAAGGAAGCCGGTGTCGGCGGTGTCATCATTTATTTTTCCTGCGAGGACTGCGCGATCACCTCCCGGAAAGCCATTGCCGCCGGAGGCACGATGCAGCTTGAGAAGATGAATATAGGCGATTACGGATTTATCTCTCTCGTCCTCGATACCGAGGGAAATATGATCGGCCTTCATTCGATGAATTGATAGTATGATTAAGAAAATTCTTTTCCTGATCGTTGTCGCCATCGTCGCGCTTTTGGTCGCGGTTGCCGTCCAGCCGGACCGCTTTTCCGTGCAGCGCAGCGCGGTTCTTGACGCATCTCCCTCCGCCCTTTTTCCACAGGTCAATAGCCACCGGAATTTCGTAAAATGGAATCCGTTCAATGAGCTTGATCCAAATGTGCGGAATACTTTTGCCGGCCCGGAAAGCGGGGTCGGAGCTGTTTGCTCATGGAAGGGAAATGGTCAAATCGGGGCTGGCTCCAGCACGATTATCGAGAGCAGGCCAAATGAACTTGTGCGTCTCCGTATGGACTGGAAGGAGCCGATGGAAGGCACCAGCAACGTCGATTTCACTTTTGAGCCGAGAGACGGAGGGACCCTGGTGACGTGGAAAATGTATGGTCCCCAGACGTTCGCCGGAAAAGCGATCTCGCTATTCATGAGTGCGGAAAAAATGTGCGGACCGATGTTTGAAAAAGGTCTCCGGAACCTTGAAGTGGCAGCTAGGGATACCCGGATTTCACATTGAAAAATTTGATGCGTTTATGTATAAAGTAATATCACTAGAACCCGAATATAGAGTATGAAAACTGTTATAGAACCTTACCTGTTCTTCCGTGGCCGCTGTGAAGAAGCTGTCGAATTTTACGAAGCCGCTCTTGAAGCAAAACGCGTGATGCTCATGCGTTTCGAAGAAGCTCCCGATCAACCGCCGGAAGGAATGCTGGCGGAGGGCTGGGGAAAGAAAGTCATGCACGCCAGTGTCTGGATCGGCGAGACCATGGTGATGATGTCCGATGGATGCGGTGCTGACGAAGGAGGCTTCGATGGTTTCCGCCTTTCCATCGCGCCGGAAAATGAAGAGCAAGCGAAGAAAATTTTCGATGCTCTATCCAGCGGCGGTAGCGTGGAAATGCCATTGGGAAAAACCTTTTGGTCGCCCTGTTACGGGATGTGCACAGACAAGTTCGGTGTAGGCTGGATGGTGAACGTAGTAGCAGAACAGCAATAGCCTCAGTATTTCATTCAATCCCTAATCATCACACAAAATGAAAAGATATGTAGACGGGTTTGTCCTCCCGCTTCCGAAGGACAATATTGAAAAATATACGGAGATTGCCCAACAATCCGCCGCCATCTGGAAAGAGCACGGTGCGCTGGAATATGTGGAGGCGATCGCCGATGATATGACAGCGGAAAACATGGTTGCCTTCCCCAATCTGGTAGGAGCTTCCACGGAGGAGACGGTGGTTCTCGCCTATATCGTTTACGAGTCCCGGGAACATCGCGATGCAGTCAATGCCAAGGTCTTCGCGGATCCCCGTATGAAGGAATTATGCGGATCCGATACCGATATTTTCGATTGCAAACGTCTCTCGTATGGAGGCTTCCGGATATTCGTTAGTGAATAGTTTCCCCGGCTATCGATTCCATGGATTTGCGGGCCAGCCGCCGATCGGCTTCAAGGAAGTGGAATCATATATTGGCTAGGTGCGGATCCATGGGTTGGCGTTTTTCAATTCATGGATCCTGCCGGAGATGGCGATTTTGCCATGGAAATAATCTTTGCTCCGGGGTCGTCCCGTATGGCCTCTGGAGCTTGGATAAATGACTGATTGTCAATAGATTAGGTGTCTAACGGATATGGCGGTTTCTTCACCGAGATGAGTTTGTGAGAGTGAGGAATTGAGAGGAGGTTCCGCTCCTCCCAATGAGATCTTCCAAGTTTTTCCTGTTTGCGATCGCGGTAGCGAGCCCACTGTTCCCGGGCTCGGAATTAGCTGCGCACGGTGCTTACCATGATGTCGTTGCGGATCTAAAAAAGGATCTAAACCAGGATCCGAATGATGCGGAGCTTCGCTTCAAACTGGCGGAAGCTCATGCGGCGCATGACGAATGGAGGGCCTGCGAAAAGGAGCTGAGACTGGTGGAGCGGTTGGAGCCGGGAAAGTATCCCGTTGTCTACCTCCGCGGGTTGGCTCTTCACGTTGCGGGTAAGGAAAAAGAAGCAAAGAGCGAACTGGATACTTTTCTCGCCGGGAATCCGAATCACGGTGATGCGCTGGCAACGCGAGGCAGAGTGTTGATTTCGCTTGGTAGACCCGAAGAAGCCGCGATCGATCTCCAACGGGCGGTGGATCTCGCGGAATCGCCCAATCCGGATTTGATTCTCGAATTGGCGAATACCTACCGGTCCTTGGGACGGCTGGAAGATGCATCCGGTATATTGGATCTCGGCCTGAAAACTGCCGGGGATTCCACGTCATTGCTACTATGTGCGCTGGATATCGAGAAGGAGGCGCGGCTTTGGGACGATGCCTTGGGCCGGGTGGATTCTCTGCAACATGCCAGCCCACGGCCGGAGCCATGGATGGCGGAGAGAGCCCGCTTGCTCGCACTTTCAGGGCGTGGAGATGCATCCCGGCAGGCCTGGATGACCCTGCGGAAAAGAATTTTCTCCCTGCCAAATCTTGAACGTGGAACTCCAGAAAATGTCCGGCTTCTCGCTGAGGCGGACCGAGCTACCGGACGCGCAGCACCAGCTCCGGTAATGGCGCCTCCCGCCGTGAAAAATTTCTCTCATACGACCTCTAACTAAAATAATCCATACATGAAATCAAACCATCTTACCGTGTCCGCCGCGCTGTTTCTGACAGTGGCAGGCGCACATGCCGTGGAATTTGGGAATGTCGATGTCATCCAGAATGATGCCGGGAATTCCTCCTCTTCCATCACCTTGCAACGCACTCCGGGAAGCTCCTCGGCCTTTACCATTCTTGGGGGGAACCGTGGCGACTATGAAGTTAGCTTCGGCTCGCCCAACGATGCCGCTGCGGGAGTCATGATCGCATCCGTGGCAGAAAATGGCCGTGATAATACGGCGGGCGGAGAAGAAGGTGGCTTGTTCTACGCGACTTGCGCAGCCAGCGACACCAGCTCCGGGACCTACAATATCGCGCTATTCCGCTCGGCGGTTGGCGATGAATGCAATGTCAATGTCGGTTGCGCATGGTTCCCCTTCGACGAATGGTTGGGCGGCTATGTTAAAAATTCCACCGGGGCGAACGGTGGTCCTTTGGATGCGCTAACTGGTAGTGCCGGGATAGCGATCGGCACGCATTTTACGGATGAATCCGGAGGTAAATCATTGCTGGATCTAACCGCCTTGGGTGCTGGTTCCGCAGATGGTGTATTGCTGGTAAACCATGCGAAAAACGAGGATAACTTCGCACTCTCCAAGGCAAATTCCGATGGGTCTTTTTCACTCTACGTTCATGACAACGGCTCCAACGGCAGAAGCTACGAGCAGGATCCAGTGGCCTTTGTATATATCCCGGTGAATGCTGTGGGGACCAAGCAACTGGTGGCAGCTGCCCGCGTCAACAACGACGCTTCCACAGATGTTGCGGGAGGTAGTTTTTCGCTAGTGAAAGCGGGCACAGGACAGTGGTTCCTCACGATTCCCGGGCAGACAAATACCTCCGGTGTTCTGATCATCAGTCCGGAAGGGGATGTCACCAACAATGTAGATAATGTGATTTCCTATGAGTGGGATCCTGCAGGCAGCCACTGGGTCATCGAAAGCCGCGACCTCAGCGGAAATACGAATCAGCCAAACCTGCAGAACGGAGCCACCGATGATGAGGACATGTTCAGTTTTGCCTTTTTTGAAACCGACAATGAAATCCCCACCGCAGAGATCACGGCACCGGCCGGCGATTCGTTTACATCTCCGGGAACTTTTACCATCGAGGCAAATGCCTCCGATTCAGATGGAACCGTTACCAAAGTGGAATTCCTTCGTAATGGAGTGGTGGTAGGAACGGACACGACTGCTCCTTTCAGCTACACGGAGAGTAATCTTTTGGGGGGCTCGTATGATTACATCGCCCGCGCAACCGACAACGAGGGGAGCACAGGGGTCAGCCAGGCAAAGAATATCCGGATCACCCTGGACCCTGAGAATATTCCCGCGAATACCGCGTTGAGCTTCGATGGAATCGATGACTACGTGACAATGGGTAGTGCGCCTGAGCTCAATGTCGGCGGGCCTCCTGCCAGCGGTTTGACGCTTGAATGCTGGTTCCGCAAAGATGGCGCGGGACTTACCGCCAGCTCCGGCAGCGGTGGCGTGCGTGCGGTCCCGCTTTTTGGCAAAGGTCGAGGCGAAAGCGATGGCTCGAATGTGGATTGCAACATCCTCTTCGGCATCAATTCCGCCGGGATCCTGGTCGCGGATTTCGAAAGTTATTCCTCCGGTTTGAACCATCCGATCACAGCGGTCAACCAGCCCATCGAGAACGGGACCTGGAATCATGCGGCTGTGACTTTTGATGGCGTGACCGGAGTTTGGACCATGTATTTGAACGGAGTGGAAGTCGGCACCCAGACGGTTTCCGTCGGTGGGGCTGTGCCGCGCTTCGATAGCATCCAGCACTTCGGAATCGGTAGTGCGCTGAACTCGTCAGGTGTGGCGGAAGGAGCTTTTGCGGGGATCATTGACGAAGCCCGGGTTTGGGATCACGCCCGGAGCGCCACGGAGATTGCGGCGTCGATGGATACGGAGATCGGCTCAGGGACGGGCTTGCTCGGCCGCTTCGGTCTCAATGAGGGAACCGGCTTAAGGACCGAGAGCTCCAGCGGGGCGACCATCGGCAATCTTGTAAATGGACCGATGTGGGTGAATGGAGCGCCATTTGCTATCCAGAACCAAGCACCGGTAGTGAGTGTGTCCGCGCCTGCGGAATCGGTAATTCCATCACCCGTTAGTTTTACCGCTACAGCTTCCGATGCAGATGGTAGCGTCAAAAAAGTCGAGTTTTTGATCAATGGTGAAAAAGTCGGCGAGGATACTACGGCGCCTTATGCCTTTGACTGGACACCATCGGGAGTGGGCACATTCAGCGTCCGTGCGATCGCTCGCGATAACCTTGGGGCGGCCGGCTACAGCACTTCTTCCTCCCTGGAAATTCTTCCGAATCCGAACCAAGCGCCTGTCGTCGAAAACGGCGGTCCCGCGGATGGTAGCGAGGTATCCGGCCGTTCGGTCATGCTCAGCGCGAACCTGGCTGATCCGGAAGGCGACGCAATGACAGTCACTTTCTATGGGCGTCAGACAACGCCGGTGGAGCCGGGAGAGGATTTCAGCCTGGTGGCGATTCCGGATACCCAATACTACTCGCAGGGCTCTGCATCGAGGGCGAACAACGTGACCGTTGAGGAACTGGTCGGCACCTTCGGGGCGCAGACCCAATGGATCGCGGAGAATAAGACTGCGCGGAATATTGCATTCGTAAGCCACATGGGAGACGTGGTGGAAAGTGGAAACTTCGGCGGAAACACGATCCAGTGGGATCGGGCGACGGCTGCAATGGGCAAGCTTGAAAAGCCTCTCGATGTATTGCGTGCCTACGGCATTCCCTTCGGCGTGGCACCCGGTAATCACGATATCGATCCCATTGGCAGCTACGACTCCGGCTCGACAGCGTTTTTCAATCAGTTCTTCGGCACCGATCGATTCGAAGGCCGTGATTACTGGGGTGGCAGCTACGGATCTGATAACACAAACAACTATCAGCTCTGGAGTGCGAGTGGCCTGGACTTCATCTCAATCCATCTCGCTTACGATACTACTCCGAATCAGGCGATCCTCGACTGGGCGGACGCGCTTTTGAAAGCCCATCCGCACCGCCGTGCGATCATCACCTGCCACTACATTATCGGGCGGGGAAATCCTGCCTCATTCAGCACGCAGGGAGCCGCGATTTATGAAAACCTGAAGGACAATCCCAATTTGTTCCTCATGCTCTGTGGACACATTCATGCGGAGGGATTCCGGTCAGATACCTTTGAGGGACGCACGGTTTACTCGGTGCTTTCGGATTATCAGGGTCTCCAGGATGGTGGCCGTGGTTTCCTGAGAACCTTCACCTTCTCCCCGGCGAACAACCGCATCCGCGTGGAAAGTTACTCGCCGACTCTCGATCGCGAAGTGCTCGCCAGCGACAATCTGCCCCATTTCGATGGGAGCTATGATTTGAGCTATGACATGCAGGCGCCAGTGATGGACTGGGTGCCGATCGGGACCATGGAAGTGGGAGCGGGAGGAACCACCAGCTCAGTCCAGTGGACCGGCCTCGAACAGGGCAGACATTACGAGTGGTATGCGGCCGCTACCGACGGAATCAATGTGATCTCGTCCGCTCCGTCGAAATTTACGACTGCGGAAGGGATCGCGCCAGTGGTCACGCTGGATGCTCCTGTGGATGCCGCGACATTTTCTTCTCCGGCTATCGTAGAGCTGAAAGCCAGCGCCTCTGACAGCGATGGTGTGGTGGATCGTGTGGAGTTTTATAACGGGGGAATGAAAATCGGAGAAGATCGCACCGCTCCGTATGAGTTCTCTTGGACGCAAGTTCCAGCTGGCTCGTATGAGCTTAGTGCGGTGGCTGTGGATGATGACGGACTCACCGGACTGTCAAGCGGCGCAGCCATTGTGGTAAATCTCGGCGATATTCCACCGCTCGTCAGGATAACTTCGCCTGCGGTGGGCTCGGTGCTGGAAGTTCCCGCGAGTTTGACACTTGCCGCAGATGCAACAGATCATGAAGCGGAAGTCGTAAAAGTCGGCTTCTATTCCGGCGCACTTGAGCCTGTGCTACTGGCCGAGGATGACACAGCCCCATTCACGGTGGATCTCAGTAATCTGGGCGCGGGATCCTATCACTTCACCGCGCGGGCAACCGATAGCGTGGGACAAACCACGGTCTCGGAGCCAGTGGTGGTGCAAGTTTTCACAGAAGCTCTGCCGCCGCAAACGGCTCAGATTTCGGTAGGAAACTTTGACTTGCCGACCTGGACAATCGTGAAAACCAGTCCATCGCCAAACCAGTTCGACCAAGCGGGGAGCGACATCGGCGATCTTGAAATCAGAATCAATGGGACGAGCGTAAACTTCAGCGAAGGTATTGCCCTGGCGAACAATTGGAGTGGACCGGCGAGTGCAAACAACAGCTCGCACGACAATATCGTGCAGCCTTATGCAGATGGCGTGGGCAACCTCTTCATCAATGTGCTGGACAACAGTAATGACAACGCCGCCGGTGCAAACCCTGCTACCGCGGAGCAGACCTCTGGTGTAAGTGTGGCATGGCTACCGTTTTCCCAGGGCTGGACCGGAGCTATAGTAAATACTACAGGTGAAGTAATTTCCGGGAACCTGCCGGAAGGCGTCACAGTTGTGAAATCCGGCGGATCTGGTATTTATGCGGTGAACGGATTGTCAGTGGCGGGCAACATGCTTGCCTACACCAATGGCAATACCGGAACGCTGGCAGAAAATGTCTGCTCCGTCCGGGTGGAGAACAACCAGTGGATCATCGATACCCGGGACAACGGGGATTTTTCCCAGAGCAATGAATTCAGCTTTGTCTACCTGCCGCCTCATACGGGTGGCGTGTTCGCCGGAGCGATTTCCGGAGACGGGGTGGTCTCAAATCTCAATGCCCTGGCCACAGAAATAGGCGTCATGGCGATTGCGAATACGGAGGGCTTGGATGTTACCTTTGGTGACGGCTCTCTGATCAATCCCGGGACAGCGGCACTGTTCGTTACCGCGGATTCCACCGACGGCGGTTATAACAGCCCCGCGGTAAACAACCTGATCTGCGTGGATCCTGTGGGAGATAGCTTCCGGATTTATTCGCAGGATTTACCGGAAATCAATGGGACTCACGAGGCGATTGACGTTCGGTTCATGGTGATCCCGTTCGCTCCGGTGGTCTCAATTGTAGCGACTGATGCCAGTGCGGGTGAGTTCGGAGAAGACAAGGCCTTGGAGTTCAAGGTCTCACGGATGGGTGCGACCACGGCGGAGCTGGCTGTGCCGCTTGTTTCCGCTGGATCCGCCACTGAAGGGCGCGATTATTCGGGCTTTACCAGTCCCCTGACTATCCCGGCGGATCAGACAAGCTCTGTGCTGCCTCTTACCGTGATTCCAGACGATAAAGCGGAAGGCATGGAAAGCGTGGATGTGTCCCTCGGAAACAGCGTGGAGTTCGCCACTGGCTCTGCACCGGGTGCGCGTGCAAGTATCGCAGATCATCCGGCACAGGATTATTATTTCACAAATATTGCGGATCCTTCCCTGCGTGCGCCAACGGCTGATGCGGATGGTGACTCGAACGCGAACGCTGTAGAGTATTTCATGGGGAGCTTGCCGGGTGATGCGAGCAGCAATGGGTATCTGGAGGTTCCGGAGAGCTCCGGGACGACCTTCAAAATCCGCTATCCGCGTGCGCTGGATCGCTCCGGCGTCACCGGAAGGTTGAGCTGGTCCAGCGATCTGGAGACCTGGCATGCGGATGGTGAAAGCAATGGCACGCATACCGTAACCTTCGTGGAAGAAGTGGTCAGCGAGTCCGGAGCGAATCCAGAGACGGTGGAAGCGACGGCCACTATCACTGGCGACGGAACTGCCCCGAAAATCTTTGTTCGGCTCGGTGTTGAATAGGCTTGGCCAATAAAATCTGCTGGAGATTGCTAACCCGAATCCTCTCCCACCATCTGGTGTGGAGGGGATTTTTTTACCCCCGGGGGATGTGCTTTCAGCAAGCTCCGTTCAATCCCTTCAAGAAGGCCTCAGCCTTTGTCATCGAGGTATTTCCACTGGCCCTTGAAGCGTTTGAAGCGGGACTTCTCGTGTAGCTCACTACGCTCGTTGTCACTGAAGTATTCCGCGATAAATTCGACTTTTCCCGTTTTATCGGCAGGACCGCCTTTCGATGTTCCCAGGATGGTGAGAAAGCTCCAGTCCGCCTCGTGTAGATGGGTTTCGAGCTCCTCCTTCATACCCGGCCATCGGCTCGCAGGATGCATGCTGGAAACGAGAAAGTCCGCGTTGCGGAAAAAATACGCGCTGTAACGGGCGCGCATCAGCTGAAGGGCGGTGGTGGGTTTATCCCGCCCGTAATGAAATGGCATGCAGCATTCCGCATAGATCTCCCGGCTCTTACAAGGGCACAGACCCGCTTCCCGTTCTCGGGGAATTTTCTCAATTTCATCGCTCATGGGTGGTGTTCTCCGCCGGATCCGAGCCTTTCGCAAGAACGGAAACGCATGCGCGGCTTACAAAGAAACTGGCGGCTTTTGGGAAGCGGGAATGCTGCACCTCGGTGTTATTTCCCGGTGAGAGGAGTCAGTTCATCCAGAATTTCCCGTGTCATGGGGCTCACCTGTTTCGCCGGGGAGGCTGGCACTTCGAGTTCCAGGCCCACAGCTCCTGCGCAAATATCATCACGGCATGCTTGTGCGGAAATATTCACCTTCACCGCTTGTTCCGGAGTCGCGAGCTTCACCGCGAAGTAGGAGACGCCCTGAAAACCCCAGGTGAACCAATGCATCTCCGGATCGGAAAAATCCGTGGGTTCGGTCTGTAGCCATCCGCCTTTGATTTCCTGGTCGATCGTGATCTCAGTCGGGAGTTCCTGGTTTCCTTCGACGATTTTCCGTCCCTTCAACCGCGCTGCGTTGTCCATTGCAAAGCTATGCCAATCGGCAAAATGCCTGGCCTGCACCAAGAGATATTCACCTACCACAGCGGCCCGGTAGCCGACCGCCTTTTCCTTCCCGCTGGACAGGTATGCGGTTTCCGACCAGCCTAGGGATAGATCCGGAATATTTTCTTCCACAGGAGCTTTGCGGAAATTCATCTGTCCCGTCTTCAGATTGATATCGCGGAGTTTCCCCGCTCTTAGCACGCCTAGCCTCACCACACTGTTCGGAGCATGGAAGAGCTTGATGTATACGGAAGGATCACTTGTCAACGGATTACTGGCTCTGCCATCCACACTAATGACAATGTCTCCAATCTCGAGATCGTGATGCCCGTTCATCGCCGCTTCGATATCGAGGCCGGTGACTTCCGAGGCGAAGCCTTTTTCCGGGAGGCGTAGTTTTTCTTTCTCTTTCTTTTGTAATTCCCGGCTTTCGAAAAACAATTGTGGCTCCACTGTCCAGTGACGGAATTCCAGGTCAGTCTTCCACCATTCCCGGGGTAGCGTGACCACCATTTCGGAAAGTTCCCCGTTTCGCTTCACGCCGAGAAGAATTTCCGGAGATAGTCGTGGGACCTTGTCGAGTTGATACTGGAGATCTCCAAAAGTTAGCACGGTGGTCCCATTCAGACTGGCAACCGTATCTCCCGCCATGATGCCGGCGTCAGCGGCTGCTCCCTTCGTCTCTTTCAAAAGCAGCCCCTTCGGCACATCCAGATATAGACCCAGCCGCTTGATATCGGGCGACCGGTATAGGTCCGAAATGGGGTCCAGCAGCCCGGCATGCGCCTTTTCTTGCATCGAATAATCCGCAATCAGATGGCACTCCGTGCAGCGGTTCTTTTGAATCACCTCCCGGTTCAGTAATCCGATATCCTCCGGCTTGAAATTGGCGGTCGCCCCGGTGGAAGCCCGTCTTCCCTCTTTGAACGCTTCATGTTCGGAAAGCCCCAGCGTTAGCGCCAGCTCCAGGCTGTCCAAATTCAGGTAGGTGTCTGCGGCGACTTCATCCCTCCCGCCATATCGCAAATAGATGTCCTCATTCCCATTGATGATGAAATAATAGAGAGAGTTGTGCCAGTCGCGGTCATAGTGGGCGATATTCACTCCTGACATGCTCGTCACCCGCGCTAGAACATAGCGGGACATCAGTTTCCCGCGCGGTGAATCCGGCTCGGTGTAGTAGTATACCTGTGCATCGAACTCGCGGCCGTTGACGCACGGTGCACAACGAAATTCGAGGAACAGCGGCTTACCGCTTGCCTTGGCCTCCGCGAGCGCCTCTGGCAAAGAGGCATGCCAAAACAACGCCTCTCCCCGGACTTCCGCTGCAAAAACGCAAGTCCAGAAAGAGGCTACTAACAACAAACAACGAAAAGCCATCATTCCAGCAGGGGAAGCATTTCAGAGACCGGCAGCCAATAGGTCCGTTGCCAGATTTCAGATACAGGCACGGTATCGGAATCCCCCTTCAAATGTTTCCAGACGGTTTCGTCATCGGCCGCAAATTCGGAATATTCTGACTGATCGATTTTTCCGTCCTCGTTCCCGTCCAGGTTGGAAAGAGATGCCGCCAGATGAACCTGCACGGCTTTCAGCCCCAGGTCCGCCGCAAAATGCGAAACGACTTCACTCTCATCGATCATCCCGTCTTTGTTCAGGTCATCACCCTCGAAATGTCCGCGCTGATGCCAATCCACACCGTCTTCCTCGATTTCTCCCCTGACAGGGACACCCAGAGAGTATTCCTTGATGTTCAGCTTTCCGTCTCCATCGCCATCGACTTTCATTTTGTCTTCCAATAGAAACACCAGCTGGCCACGGATCGAATCACGGATCTCAGCTTCATCCAGCTTCAGGTTCTTATCGAGATCCAGGTCTTTCAGATACTCCACATCCGCTTGGCCCATTTGAGCCATGCGCGAGAGGCGCTCGGCATGATGATCCTCATAGATCTTACGGTCTTTCTCAGGCATCTGGGCCAGTTCCGCCTCAGACTTTTTCATTTCCGGATGCACGGGAGGAGGATTTCCAAATCCCATTCTCCGCAAAGCGCTGACGAGCGGGACAAGTTTTTCCCCGCTTTCATCCACCTCGGAAAGTGCCAGGCGGATATGCCGGGATGAGATTTCGGAAGTCTCCGTAAGGACTTTTTCGGTTTCCGGGGAAACTTCCGCATGCAGGGCTGCCGAAAGCCCGAACAGACATAACAATGAAATTTTCATAATTAGAATTCGTAGGCTGCTCCGATGCGGAATTCACGGCCGGCACTTGCGAAGCCAGAGTCGGTGAAGATCGTGTGATCCTGGTATTGCTCGTTGAAGATATTGTCCACGTTGAGAGAGAGGCTCAGCCCCTCGACCTGCTTCACATCCCACCGGATAAACGTGTTCACGAGGAAATAGGAATCCTTTGCCGCAACAGCCGGGAATCGACCGAATGGAATTTCCTCCACTTCCTCCCGATACTCGATATTGCCACCAAATGTCAGACCGCTTTCCTGGTGGTTATAGCTCGCCTGGGTAATCCATTGCCGCCCGGCAACAACCATGCCCGTATCATCTAGATAGGCATATCCCTCCACCTCCGGATTATTTTCCGTCACTGATAGAGATACGAGAAAACCATCCTTTTGATAACCAACCCTGGCCTCATAGCCATCGTTCATCACGTCTCCGTAACTGGTTGCTCCGCCAATCGGATAAATGTAATTTTCGATCGTTTGGTCGAAATAGGATGCATCGGCAAAAAAGCCGTCACGCTCGAACGCTGCTGTGATTTTGAAGGTTTCCGCATCTTCGCCAGACAAGCCAGCTGGCTTGGCCGCCGGGAAAAACGCCTCGCGTATGCCCACTCCGCGGTATGCCTCCGCGTATCCCGCCGTGAGCGTGAACTCTTCCACCGGCTTGAACTCCAGCGCCACATTGGGGCTGAACTCGGATGAATCATTATCCGTGCCCGTGATGTCCTCGAAGTCATACACATCGAAGCGCCCACCGAAGCTCAGGCCGAACATCCGGTGAAACTGCCAATCGTTCTGGAGAAAGAAACCGTAGGCCAGCTCCTCCTCACTGGCACCCGTAACCCCGTAGGCCACGGATGTCACATCGCTCTCCGTGCTTTTGAAATCAAAGCCATAGGTGCTGGAGAAGGTATCGGTAAACATCGAGGTGTTGCGCACACTGATTCCGAAGGTTTCCAGCAAGGCATTCTCTCCTGTCGTTTCCCGGGTGTATTCCTGTCCGGTGAAATACGTGTTCGCCTTCAGGTCCACCAGGGGGTTGTTTCCAGGCGTAAAGCGGTAAGTCGCGCTGAATGTATCGCGGGAGATCTCATTGCGTTGCAAGACACCTGTTGGGCGCCCGGATGAATTGAGGAAATCCTCAGTCACATTGAGACGGTCATAGGCGAACGTGTCACTCAGGACATGCTCAAAACCGACATCCAGGCTGTGACCGCCATCAAAACGACCCGAAAGCTTCATGAGAAAGCTTTCCGAAGAATAGTCGGTCAAATCGACGTTGTCTCCATTTCCATCCTCGTAGTCATCCTTGTCCGTGTAACCACCTGAGAGGAGGATGGCCCAGTTCTCGCCGAGACGTGATGCGAGAGTCTGTGAAAAGCGATAGCCTTCACCGTTGGAATAATACATCCCCTTGCTCAGTCCGTAGAAATCTTCACCTTCCCCAATCAGATCGAAAGCGTTCTTGGTCTCGAATTGCAGCGATCCGTTCAATGCGCCGAGTCCTTGCAAGGCATTGCCGGCGCCACTGGAAACTTCCACCTGCTTGATGAGATCCGGCTCAATGACCACTGCACCATTGTGGTGCGAGATATTGCCCTAGACCGCACCATCGATTGTCACATTGCTCAAATTGCTTTCCAGCCCGTTGACGAAAATCTGCTGGGCCTGTGCGCGGCCGCCATTCACGTCCACGGCAGGAGTCTTCTGGAAGACTTCATCGAGATCCGTCGCATTGATCTCGACCAGATCCTCGGCGGTAACCAGGCCTGCCGCATCCAGCTGCCGCTCTTCCTCCCCGCGGACGACGAGAGGATCAAGCCCTTCGATCTCTTCCTCCCGCTCCGTGCCGGGTTCCTGTGCATTTGCTTGTAGGACCAATGCTGGTGCGGCCCCCATCACAAGCGCCAGCCTTGCTGACCTTCCGAGATTCCATTGTTGCGTTTGCTTCATGTCGCACGCCTTTTCCCCCGGATTGTTGCCGAGGTAAATATGTTATTGAGACGCAGTATAAATTAGGTGAATTATCTATCAAATGAAAAGGCCGGTGCCCTCTTCGGACACCGGCCTGATGAATTCTGCTTTCGTGGAAGTTACGCGAGCGGCGTTGTAACCTCTTCGACAGGGCCTGCGGAAGCGGCTTCCTCAGCTTTCTGATCACGCAGCCATGCACGGCGGGACATCTTCACGCGACCCTTTTCGTCCACGCCAAGGCATTTTGCTGTGAGCATTTCGCCTTTTTTGACGACGTCTTCCACTTTCTCCACGCGGCCTTCGGCCAGCTCCGAGATGTGAACGAGACCGTCCTTGCCGGGAAGCACTTCCATGAATGCACCGAAGGCGGTGACCGAAACAACGCGACCTGTGTAGGTGTTGCCGACTTCGATTTCCTGGAACATGCGGTCGATCATCGCTTTCGCGCGCTCGAGGCCTTCCTGCTTGGATGCGTAGATGTGCACGGTGCCATCGTCCTCGATGTTCAGCTCTGCGCCGGATTCGGCTTGGATGGCTTTGATGTTTTTACCGCCAGGTCCAATGAGCTCGCCGATACGATCCTGTGGAATCTTGACGGAAACGATGCGTGGCGCGTGGGCGCTGAGTTCCTTCGGAGTGGTGATGGACTCTGCCATTTTGGCGATGACTTTCGTGCGACCGTCTTTTGCGATTTTGATCGCTTCCTCAAGCATGGAGAGCGGGAGGCCCGGGAGCTTGAGGTCGAGCTGGTAGCCCGTCACACCGACATCGGTGCCGCAAAGTTTGAAATCCATGTCGCCGTAGAAATCCTCGGAGCCGATGATATCCAGAAGCATTTTGTGGGATTTGAGGGATCCATCCTCGTTGTTCTCGGTAACGAGACCTACGGAGATACCACCAACCGGGCGGATAAGTGGAACACCGGCATCAAGAAGAGCCATGGTGCCAGCGCATACGGAAGCCATCGAGGTGGAGCCGTTGGATTCCATAACTTCGGAGGAAACGCGCATGGCGTATGGGAAATCCTCTTCGGATGGGATGACGGGCTCGATCGAGCGCTCGGCGAGGGAGCCGTGGCCGATTTCGCGGCGGTTGATGCCGCCCATGCGTCCGCATTCACCTACGGAGAATGGAGGGAAGTTGTAATGGAGGATGAAACGTTTCTCATCCACACCACCTGCGTAGTTGTCGAAATGCTGTTTTTCATCAGCTGGTGCGAGGGTGGCTATGCCAAGTGCCTGTGTTTCACCACGGGAGAAAATAGCAGAGCCGTGGACGCGTGGCAGGGTGCCGACTTCCCCGTAGAGCGGGCGAAGATCGCCGATCTGGCGGCCGTCCGCACGGATTCCTTTCTCCATGATGGAGATACGGAACGCTTTTTTCTGAAGGTATTCGAAGGCCTGCTCGACATCGAAATCAGTTGCCTCGGGAGCACGCTCCTTGATGGCTGCTTCGACTTCATCGCGGAGTGCTCCGACCTTTTTGGCACGCTCGGTTTTGGAAGCGGCGTAGATTGCATCTTCGATGCGGTCGCCGGCGATTTCGTAGGCGATTTCGAGAAGATTTTCTTTTGCGAGCGTGAGTTCGTATTCGCGCTTCGGCTTGCCGCATTTCGCGACGAGTTCCTCCTGAGCTTCTACAATTTTGGTTACTGCTGCTTGGGCGAAGTGGAGGGCTTTGATGAATTCATCTTCCGGGAGCTCATTGGCTTGGCCCTCGATCATGATTACGTCGGTTTTGTTGCCAACATAGATGAGGTCGAGATCGCTTTCGGCACGCTCATCGTGTGTCGGGTTGATGAGGAATTCACCATCAACACGGCCTACGCGGACGGCGCCGATCGGGCCTTCGAAAGGAATGTCGGAAATGGCGAGGGCGGCTGATGCGCCGTTCATCGAGAGGATGTCGGAATCGTTGATGCCATCCGCACTGAGAAGAATGGCGACGATTTGTGTTTCGTAGAGGTAGCCTTTCGGGAAAAGAGGGCGCAGCGGGCGGTCCGTCATGCGGCAGGTGAGAATTTCCTTTTCGGTAGGACGGCCTTCACGCTTGAAGTAGCCTCCCGGGAAGACACCGGCTGCGGTGGCTTTCTCCTTGTATTCTACGGAAAGCGGGAACCAGGTTTGGCCCGGGCGCACTTTGGTTTGGGAAACAGCGGTGACGAGGATGATGGTTTCCCCGCAACGGACGGTTACTGCACCGTCCGCAAGTTTGGCAAGTTTGCCGGTTTCGATTGTCATCGGATTGCTACCGACATCAACCGTGACTGATTGGATGTTCATTTTCTTATGTTCTTCTTTTACTTACGTCAAAGCCCGGCTGCCGTGTGCAAGCCGAGCTATCATGGTTTTCGGGGAATCCCCGGGGGGAGGGTTCTTAAAAAGAACGCATACCCTTTTTGCGAGGCAGCCACGAGAGAGACTCCCGTGGCTGCTGTTGCGAGATGGTCCGGATTAGCGGCGGAGTCCGAGGTCTCCAATGAGTTTCACATAGCTTTCCTCATTCTTGCCCTTGATGTAATCAAGAAGCTTGCGGCGCTGGGCTACGAGCTTGAGGAGGCCGCGGCGTGAGGAGAAATCCTTTTTGTGCGCGTTGAGGTGATCCGTGAGGTGGAGGATGCGAAGGGTAAGGAGGGCCACTTGATAAGTTGCGCTGCCGGTGTCGCCTTCGTGTGCTTGGAACGACTTGAGGTCGATTTCTTTTTGTGGTGCGTTTACGCTCATAATAAATAAGGGATGGGCTTAGCGTTCATCGCCAAGCCGTCCTAGTCGCGCGGAATGAAGCGGGGATGAGAGTGGATTGCAAGGATTTTCGCTGTCTGGGCGGCTGGTTTGTTTATGTTTCTTAATGGTTTCTGGGTTGTTGAAAATTTTCAGGAGATGCGGTTCCACGGCATTTTTGCTAGCATCATGCCCATTCCGCAGGTGTCTGTGAGACCGGCAAAGGCCAGCCCGGATCCTACAAATAGGGGAATTCCAAGCCAGTAAGGATGAACCAGGAGACCCAATAGGGAGCCAAATACTACCAATGATCCGGCCGCGATTCTCACCTGTCGCTCCAGAGACATGGTTGATTTTCCATGATTCAGCGGCAGCCCGGCCGCGGCCCAGGCATCGATTCCCCCGTCGATGATGACGGTGTCGGCAAGGTTTTGTCCGGCGAGTTTTGCTTTGGCTTTCGCAGAGCGGGCGCCGGATTTGCAGAGAAGATAGATGGGCTGATTTTCCACAACCCCATGGATTTTATCCGCGTTGAGCTCATCCAGAGGCAGGAGGGTGGAGCCTTCAATATTCCGCTCTCTGTATTCCGCAGGCGTGCGCACATCAATGATCTGGGCTGGAGTGATCTGGCTGGAGGATAGCTTTTGATGGAGAGCTTCGACTTGGATTGTGTTCATGATTTATCTTTAAGGTGGCTTGGTAAAATTTCCAGCGATGACTCAATCTGCCGCGCGTATGTGGAATGGTTCCGGAAAATGCCGGGTGGCTATTGGCGTTCTGTCGTGTTTTAGTCTGGCCAGCGCGACTGATGACTTACTTTCTCTATGTATTCGATCTCACAGGTGTATTCTTTTTCGCCATTTCAGGGGCGATCGCTGGACGCAAGAACGAGATGGATATCTTCGGGATGTTTATGCTGGCTCTGGTCACCGCAATTGGCGGCGGCACGCTGCGGAGCCTTTTGATCGGAGTGACGCCGCCTCCGGTCTTGAGGGATCCGGCTTACATTTCGCTCGCGGCGGGCGCTACCATCGTCTCGCTGTTCGCAGAGCCACTGTGGGAGAAATGGCAGCGGGCGGTATCGCTCTTTGATGCGGTGGGGCTTGGAGTTTTTGTATGTATCGGAATACAGGTCGCACAGAATCAGGGACTTGCGCCATGGGCGTGCCTGGCGATGGGCTTGGTCACCGCGACTTTCGGCGGGGTGCTAAGAGATCTTTTCCGGGCAGAGGTTCCTTTGATTTTCCGGAAGGAGATTTATGCGACGGCGGCTTTGCTCGGCGGGCTTGTCTACCTTTTGGGTGACTTGCTGGGAATGCTGCCACGTTATAATATACCGATTACCACGGTGGTGACCGCCGGGATCCGCCTAGCCGCGATCCATTTCGGGTTGCGGCTGCCCCTCCAGGCGAGAGAGGAATAATAGCGTTACCAGGTCTGCCCTCGGAAACCTCAGCCTTTCAAATGCCGCATGCTTTCCTGGATGCTCTCGATCGGGTGCGGTGATTGATCCTGCTCCACGTGGCAATGTTTCACACCGGCGGCCTGGGCGGCAGCCATGATTGGCTCCATCGGGATCATGCCATTGCCGATTTCCTTGAACGCATCTTCAGGAAGCTTTCCGTAGGTCGGGATCTCAATACCCTTCTTGAGGTCCTTCAAATGAAGCTGAGCTACGCGGCCTTTGAGCTTTTCGATCAGTTCCAACGGCTCTTGGCCGGCGGCTTTGACCCAGAAGACGTCGATTTCGAACATCATCTCGGGGCTGAACTCGGCGATGAAAATATCGTAACCGTTTTGACCGCCTTCCATGGGCTGGAACTCGAAATTGTGGTTATGGTAGCACAGTTGGATGCCCGCTTGCTTACTGATCTGAGCGGCCTGATTGAATTTCTCCGCCAGAGCTTTGTAGCCATCCAGATTTGTGCGGAGAGGCTCCGGCACGTAAGGGATGACGAAGTGGCTGAGACCGATGGAGTGTGCGAGGTCCACGTTTTTCTTGAACTCGCCAAGTTCCGCGTCTTTTGCCTTAACGATGGTGTTCACATCAATATGGCTGGAGTTCACAGCCAGGCCATTTTCCTTCGCTGCCTCAAGCATTGGCCCGGCATTCGGGAATCCGTAGATCTCGACTTGTTTGTAGCCTGCTTCCGCGACCGCTTTGAAGGTGCCTGGAGTGTCGGTTTTCAGCGCATCCCGCAGGGTATAGATCTGCAGTCCCATATGATCAATGTAGGGGCTGGTATACTCTCCGGCGAAAAGCGAGCGGACGCTTGTCAGCGCGAGGACTGTTCCAGCGGTGTTGCGGAGGAAGTGGCGGCGGTTCAAGGTTTTCATGGAAGAAGAATGATGGGTTTGATGCTTTGCTACAAGAGGGTTTATCGAGCGCCGGCAAGTTCCTGGCAGGTTTTGATATCGAGTTTTCCGGAGGCGAGGAGCGGGATCTCGCTAACCGGAATGATGACCCGCGGGCACCAGAGGGAAGTCAGCCCGTGATCGAGGAGTTTGTAACGTAGATCGATGCATTCCTGCTCCAGCGCCTGGCTGGCGATGGTGGAGAGCAGCACGATGGCTTCGCCCTTTTGCTCGTCGGGGATGCCGACGATGGCGATTTTTCGCTCGGTTTCACTATCAAGACCCAGAACCTGGTTGATGGATGCTTCAATGGTTTCGTGGGGAACCATCTCTCCCGCGATCTTGGAAAAACGCGAAATGCGTCCCTGGATATGGAGGAAGCCGTGCTCGTCCATCTTACCAACATCTCCTGTTTTGAACCAACCGTCACTGGAGAGGACCTCTTTGGTCTTCTTCTCGTCGCGGAGATAACCGGGAAAGATATTGGAGCCTTTGAAAATAATAATGCCTGGCTGATCCAGTGGGACGGATTTTTCCGTGGCGGGATCGATCAGTTTGATGGCGATGCCGGGAAGCAGCTGGCCGACGGAGCCATTGGAGCGTGCGGGTAGGATATGCGTGTCCGCTTGATCTTCCGGACATGGTAGGTTCACGTTGGTGGCCGGGGAGGTTTCCGTCAGGCCATAGCCTTCCATCGGGCGGACGCCGAATTTTTCTTCGAAGGAATCCGCGAGGTTTTGCGGGAGTTTCTCGGCACCGGTAACAATGAGTTTCAGTGACTGGAGTTGTGCGGGATCAATGCGTTTCATGTAGCCGCGAAGAAAGGTCGGCGTCGCGAGCAAGACATTGATCTGGTGGAGGGAAATAAGCTCCGCGAGTCTCTTGGTCTCCAGCGGAGACGGGTAGGTGATGAGGTTTATGCCCTCAATGACCGGATACCAGAGGGTTACCGTGCAGCCGAAGGAGTGGAATAGCGGGAGACTGCCGAGCAGGGAGGCGTCCCGTCCGATGTTCAGGCGTGAGGCGAATTGGGTAACGTTCGCGAGAACGTTGCGGTGGGAAAGTGGCACTCCTTTCGGCTCTCCGGAGGAGCCGGAGGTAAAGAGCAGAATGGCTTCATCATTGTCGCGGCGTTTGTTGAGGCCCAGTAGAGTCGCCAATGCAGCGGCGGGAAGGAGTTTTGAAATAATCCCCCATTTTACGATTTCCTTCTTCAGCTCCGGAATCGTGCGCTCGATGAAAATGAGATCCCGGTTCGGCGGCCAGGGGAAGGTGGATACTTTTCTGACAAAAGGATCGGCTGTGATAAAGCGATCGACATCGGCTTGCCTGATCGATGAACGGATGGCCTGGTGGGAGGCGGTGAAATTGAGGTTAACCGGGATCTTTCCGGCGAATAGCACTGCGAGATTGGCGATGAGGCCGCCTTTCCCCGGGGGCAGGACGATTGCCACGCGCGGCTTATCGGTTTCCTCGCGGATATATTTGGATAGCGCGATGGCAACGGGTAGGATCTTGGAGAAATTCAGGACGGAATCGTCCGCGCCATCGACCAACTTGTCGGCGGGATTGTTTTTCAAGCCGTGGAGTAGGGCGGTGGCAAGCGAAGTTTTGAGAATCGCGCGGGAGGAGTAAGCTTCCTCGAAAGCTTCGAGAATGCCCGCCTGGTAGGCAGGCAAGGAGACATCTCCGGCAGAAATCAGGCTGCCCGGACATATTACCGCGTATGGCAGGGAGGAAATCTTTTCGATGCTCAGGCAGGATTCGCGCGGGCAGTCCAGAGCGATCGGGAGCACAGGCAGTTTGAACGCGGTGAGAGTTTTCAGATGTCCGGCGGGAATGTGGACGGGAGTCGCCGGGCGGGTCGCCGCGCGCCCGGGAACATACAGGATAATGCCGTTGTCTTTGAGGAAATTGGCGAATTCCCGGCCAGCTGCGGCGGGATTTTTATCCGTGATGGAGAACATTGCTCCGGAGCCGGATTTTTCCATGTGACCACGCAAGGCGGGATCGTGGTGGTCGTTTTCCTCGATGAGGTAGGTGATTTTCCGTCCTTGGAAAAGCTTTTCGAGATGGAGGAGCTGATTGAAATCGAGGCGTCCGGGGATGGCTAGAAATCCGGTGGATGGGATGCGGTCTTGGTGCAGGACTTGGATGGCGGCGGACATTTTTTTGAAAGCTTTCTAGGGAATAGATGCGGGTTTTTAGCGCTGGTAGCACGGATTTTTTTGTAAAATCAACGGAGTTTTAAGGAATTGAACGGAGATGACGCTGTTTGTAGTAAGTTATCATCATATCTTGATTTGATGATTTGACTCTTGAATCCCTTCCTGCGCACGCCTAGCCTGCGGCATGGCACAGCAGGATTTTACGGCGGAACTCGAAAAGAGCCTCTCAGAAAAAATTATGGTGCTGGACGGCGCGATGGGCACGACAATCCGCACCTACGGTCTGGATGAGGCTGCGGCCAGAGGCGGGGAGTTCAAGGATAATGAAAAGGATCTGCTGAACAACGGGGATATTCTCTCACTGACTAATCCCGGGGTGATTGCTGATATTCACCGGCGTTTTTACGAGGCGGGTTCTGATATTTGCGAGACGAACACCTTTTCCGCTACCGGCATCGCCCAGAGCGAGTTTTTCGTGGAGGATCCTCGTGAGACGGGAGGAAGAAAGGATCCTGAGTTTTTTCAGAAGATTCTGGAGAATGATTTTTTGAATGAGCTCGCCTGGCGAATGAATGTGGAGGGCTCCCGCCTGGCACGTAAAACCGCGGACGATGTGGCAACGGATACCGGCATCAAGCGGTATGTGGCGGGCGCGATCGGGCCGCTGACAGTTTCCCTGAGCAACTCTCCGGATGCGGAGGATGCGGCGTTCCGCGTGGTAACGTTCGATCAGGTGCTGGAAGCCTACCGGATGCAGGTGCGGGGCCTCATCGAAGGCGGGTGTGATATTCTGATGATCGAGACGATTTTCGATTCGCTCAACGCAAAGGCGGCTGCCGTGGCCGTGCAGGATGTCTTCGAGGAGCAAAAGCTGACTCTGCCGGTGATCGTTTCCGCGGCTGTCGGCCTGGGTGGCGAGACGATGATTTCCGCGCAGAAGGTGGAGGCGCTCTGGAATGCCTTCGCACATATCAAGCCGCTTGGCATCGGACTGAACTGCTCTCTGGGTCCGGATTTGATGAAGCCGTTCCTTGAGGAGCTTTCCGGCGTTGCGGGCACTTATGTATCGGCTTATCCGAATGCTGGTCTGCCAAATCCATTGGCGCCAACCGGCTTTGATCTGGAGCCGGAGCACATGAAGGAATTCATGAAAAATTTCGCGGAGAGCGGCTTGGTTAATTTCGCCGGCGGATGCTGCGGGAATACCCCTGAGCACGTCAGAGCCATCGCGGAGGGAGTAAAAGGGGTTGCACCAAGAGCGGTGCCCGGGCGATGAGGTTTATGGCGACTATGAGATCGCTTTTCCGCGGAACTTTGAAAGTATGAAGCATGGATAGCACATTAAATTTCGATTCATTGCTTATGTTTTTTGAACTCCTGCTGTTTCTCCTGAGGCAGTGGACGCTATAATTTTATGAAATCTATCAAACCAGCCCTTCGACTATCCGGCACGGAAGCCTATAATCATGATGAAGGAAAAGGCTTCCTCATGATCGGTGAACGGACGAATGTCGCGGGTTCCCCGAAGTTTGCGAAGCTAGTGCGCGCCGGTGATCTGGAGGCTGCGGTGGAAGTCGCAAGGCAACAGGTGGAAAATGGAGCGAACGTGATCGATATCTGTTTCGATGACGGCCTGATTGACGGAAAGGCGATGATGGCGCGTTATCTGGATCTCCTGCAGGGTGAGCCGGATGTCGCGAGGGTGCCGATCATGGTGGATTCCTCGAAGTGGGAAATTCTCGAGGAAGGTCTCAAGCATCTTCAGGGAAAAGGGATCGTGAACTCGATCTCGCTAAAGGAAGGTGAGGAGATCTTCAAGAAGAACGCCCGGCACATCATGAAATACGGAGCGGCCGTCGTGGTGATGGCTTTCGATGAAAACGGGCAGGCTGCGACTTATGAGGAAAAAATCCGCATCTGCGAGCGGGCCTACCGGATTTTGGTCGATGAAGTCGGCTTTAATCAGAATGACATTATTTTCGATCCCAATATCCTGACCGTTGCAACGGGGATCGAAGAGCATAACAATTACGCGCTGGATTTCATCAATGCGACGCGTTGGATCAAAGAAAACCTGCCGGGTGCGAAAGTTTCCGGCGGAGTCTCCAATATCTCGTTTTCCTTCCGGGGGAACAACGCTGTCCGCGAGGCAATGCACTCCGCATTCCTCTATCACGCCACAAAGGCCGGGATGGATATGGGCATCGTGAATGCGGGAATGCTTGAGGTCTACGATGAGATTCCCAAGGAGCTCCTCACCTGTGTGGAGGACGTGCTTTTGAACCGTAGTGACGAGGCGACGGAGCGTTTGCTTGATCTGGCGGAGAGTTTCAAAGGGGTGGGCGGGAAGAAGCTGGAAGAAGATCTCTCGTGGCGGGAGGAATCTGTCGAAAAACGCCTGGAACATGCACTTCTGAAAGGAATTGATCGCTTTATCGATGAGGATACGGAGGCTGCCCGGTTGAAATACGGCAGGCCTTTGAAGGTGATTGAAGGTCCATTGATGGACGGGATGGGAGTGGTGGGTGATCTTTTCGGAGCCGGAAAAATGTTTCTCCCCCAAGTGGTAAAGTCCGCCCGTGTCATGAAAAAGGCGGTCGCTTGGCTTTTCCCCTACATGGAGGCTGAAAAGGCGGAAAACCTCGCTGGCAACATCGCTGCCATCTTGGAAAAAAATCCCGGCATGACGAGGGACGAAGCCCTGAAAATCGCCGAGCGCGGTAATTCTGCCGGACGTTTCCTTATCGCAACGGTGAAGGGTGACGTGCACGACATCGGGAAAAATATCGTTGGCGTGGTGCTGTCCTGCAATGGCTTTGAAGTCACCGATATGGGGGTGATGGTTCCTTGTGACAAAATTCTGGACCGGGCCGTGGAAATGGGCGCCGATGTGATCGGGCTGTCCGGGCTCATCACTCCCTCGCTCGACGAGATGGTGCATGTCGCCAGGGAAATGGAGCGTCGTGGGTTCAAGATCCCATTGCTCATCGGTGGGGCGACAACTTCCGCCGCCCACACTGCGATCAAAATTGCCGAGCATTATTCCGGCCCGGTGGTTCACGTGCTCGACGCTTCACGTTCGGTGCCTGTGACCACTTCGCTGCTCTCGAAGGATCAATACGAAGGTTTTGTCAGGGAGCTGCGGGAGAAGCAGCAGAAGGCGCGCGACAATTTTCTCGGCGGCCCGAAGAAGGAAACCATATCGCTTGCGGAGGCCAGGGCAGAGGCGCCGAAAATTGATTGGGAGAATTATACCCCGCCGGTTCCGGATTTCACTGGCACGAGAACGATCGAGCCGGAGATTGCAGATCTTGCCGGATATATCGATTGGACCCCGTTTTTTCATGCCTGGGAGCTTCGCGGCGTCTGGGATCGGGATAAGAAAATTCTGAAAACAAAAAATGAGGGGGGAGCGGCCGAGGCAAAAAAACTCTACGCGGAGGCCAATGTTTATCTGGAAAATCTCATCAAGGAGGATCGTCTCAGAGCCCGGGGGATCTACGGATTTTTCCGCGCGAATTCGCATGGGGACGACATCAGGGTCTGGAATGAGGATGGTAGCCTGCGGACCACGTTCCACACTCTGCGCCAGCAGCTCAAGAAAACCTCCGGTAAACCAAATGCCGCGCTTTCGGATTGGGTAAAACCGATGGGGGAAGATTACCTCGGCGGCTTTGTGGTAGGCATTCACGGGGCGGACGAATACGCACGTGAACTGGATGCCCAGCACGATCCATACGGCTCAATTATGGTCAAGGCGCTCGCTGACCGCCTGGCGGAAGCTTTTGCTGAAATGCTCCACCGCAAGGCGCGGATCGATTGGAATTACGAGGCGGAAGGTGAGCTGACAAAAGACGCGCTGATTCATGAGAAATATCAGGGAATTCGCCCGGCGCCAGGCTATCCGGCCCAGCCGGATCATACGGAAAAGCCAATTCTCTTCGATCTTCTCGGAGCAAGCGATGCCACCGGCGTGGAACTCACCGAAAGCTGCGCCATGCATCCGGGAGCGGCTGTTTGCGGCATCTACTTCTCCCATCCGGAGAGTCACTATTTTGCCCTTTCGGATCTGCAGAAGGATCAGGTGGAGGACTATGCACAGCGTAAAGGCATGACGGTGGAGGAAGCGGAGAAATGGCTCGGGCCATGGCTCGGCTACGTGACGAAGTAGCCTGTTTCCATGCCTGGCGGGGAAATTTTCTTTCCTGTGGAAATTCCCCGTTTCCAAGACCGCGCCATCGTCTATTCTCAGCGCCATGCGCAGCCTTATTAAGCACGTTCTCACACGCACTGAAGCCACAGATTCATTGGAAGTCGCCGGTTGGGTCCGGACCCGCCGTGACTCCAAGGCCTTTTCCTTTATAGAGCTGAACGACGGGAGCTCGCTGCTGAATCTCCAGATCGTCGCGGATGCGAATATACCCGGCTATGAAGAGATTCACAAAATGGCCACGGGGGCCTCAATCTCGGTCAAGGGGAGGCTGATCGCATCCCCTGCAAAGGGGCAGGACTGGGAAATGCAGGCATCCAGCATCAAGCTTCTCGGAGCGGTGCCGGAAGATTATCCATTGCAGAAAAAAGGGCATTCTCCAGAGTTCCTCCGTTCCATCGCCCATCTCCGGCCGCGCACAAATCTTTTCGGCGCGGCCTTTCGTATCCGCTCCCGCATGGCTTATGCGGTGCACCGCTTTTTCCAGGAGCGGGATTTCATCTACGTCCACACTCCGATCGTCACTGCCAGTGATTGTGAGGGTGCGGGAGAAATGTTCCGGGTCACGACCCTGCCGGACGATAAGATCTCCCGTGATTCCGAGGATTTTTTCGAAAAACGCGCCTATCTCACAGTTTCCGGCCAGCTGGAAGGCGAGACGTTCGCTTGCGCTCTCTCGAATATTTATACCTTCGGCCCGACTTTCCGTGCGGAGAACTCCCATACCTCCCGTCATGCCGCGGAGTTCTGGATGGTCGAGCCAGAGATGGCGTTCTGCGACTTGGCCGGCGATATGGATGTGGCCGAAGAGATGATCAAATTTTTGGTGAAGGAGGCGCTTGATGGCCAGGATCACGATCTCTCCATCTGCGAGAAATTCGTGGATAAAACGCTCCGCCAGCGGCTTGAACACGTTGTCGAAAAACCGTTCCAGCGCATCAGTTACACGGAGGCGGTGAAGCTCTTGGAAGCGTCAGGCCAGAAATTCCAGTATCCGGTAAAATACGGCCTGAACCTTCAGTCCGAGCATGAGCGCTGGCTAACGGAAGAATATTTCAAGCAGCCGACCACGGTTTACAATTATCCAAAGGAGATCAAACCGTTCTACATGCGTCTGAATGAAGATGGTAAAACCGTCACAGCGATGGATCTGCTCGTTCCAGGGATTGGCGAGATCATTGGAGGCTCTCAGCGCGAGGAGCGTTACGATGTGCTATTGGAGAACTTCAAGCATCACAAGATCGATCCGGAGGCTTACGGGTGGTATGCGGATCTGAGGAAATACGGCACTGTCCCGCACGCGGGCTTCGGGCTTGGCTTCGAGCGTTTATTAATGTTTGTCACGGGCATTCAGAATATTCGCGATGTCATTCCTTTTCCGCGGACTCCCGGGCACTGTGAGTTCTAGCCACACTTTCCCTTGCTGCTAATCTTTTCCTGGGACGGACCCATCACTGCGGACAAGATCCCTGGTCCCGCATCGCCATGTGTATTGAAAAGGCTTGCACCACGGCAAAGCGCCCCCTAACTCACTCGCATGGCTACCGAAACCACACTAATTCTTTTCAAACCAGACGCAGTTTCCAAAAATCTCACCGGCGAGGTGCTTGCACGCTTCCAGAAGGAAGGATTTTCCATCCGTGGAATCAAAATGATGACTCTCAGTGATGAGATCCTTGCAGAGCATTACTCGCACATCGCGGATAAGCCGTTTTTCCCTTCCGTCCGCGGTTTCATGCAGGAAGCACCAGTCATCGCGCTGGCTCTCGAGGGTGAGGATGTGATCTCCCGCGTTCGTGATCTGCTCGGCCCTACGGATTCCGTGGCGGCTCCTGCCGGCACTATCCGTGGCGATTTCGGCTTCAAGGACGCTGACGCGAAAATGCGGAATGTCTGCCACGCGTCCGATTCTCCGGAAGCTGCCGCTGATGAGATCAAACGCTTCTTCAAAGCGGACGAGATCTTCGCTTATTGAGCCGAGTTCCCGCGGAGATGAAAACCTTCAGCCTGCTGCTCAAATCGCTCGATCCGAAACCGAGCCGGCAGGAGCTGGAGGAAATTTCCGTAGAAGTCCCATCTGTTGCAAAGGCTGATTGCGCTGGCATTGTCAGCGATTGGTTCGGCATTGTGGTCTCTGGCATAAGTATCGAGGATGCCCGGCTTTTGCAAACCGCGCTGCGCTCCAAAGGATGTGCAACCGATGTGGTCGGGGATGACGATATTCCTGCGCTCCATCCGGATATTCGCTGCCAGCGCGTTGCTCTGACAAAGAGTCAGGTCATTCTGACAAACTCGATGAACCGACGGCAGGATCGCAATAAAGACGAGCTGGTTTTCATCTCTGCGGGGATGGTTTCCCGGAATAAGCTGATCACCAGATATAAGACGGTGTCCGAGACACGTGAGACCAGATATGGAAACTATACCGTCCCGGTCGAAAGAGCGGTAAAATGCGAGGAAACGAAAACTTCTTTCCGGGTGGATTTCTTCTTCAGCACCGCTCCACACCGGATCTCTCTGGAGCTGGATTCGGATTCTGTGATTTTCTTCGGCGATAGGCATGTCAGGCTGAAAAATTCCACGGAACTGTTGGTTCTGATGGTAGATCTTCTGGCGATTGTTCCACCGGAGAGAACGAACCGCAGTCTTCGGGAACTGGCTTTGGATCAGGTTTATCCCAGTATGCATGGATATGAGGAGGAGCTGCGCTGGGCGTTTTACCGACTGGGCGCAAATAGCTAGAACGAGCGCACGGCGTGGCGGGCAGTTCGCTATTGCCCGCAGCCATTGAATTTTTAAAGATAACAACGTGTTCGAAACGAAAATCATTGAGGCCACTGACGATGGCATGAAGGAAGCGCAGAACGAGGCTGTCAATCTGCTGCAAAATGGCGAAATCGTGGCCCTCCCGACGGAGACGGTCTACGGCCTCGCGGCGGATGCGTTCAATCCCGAAGCGGTTGCCAAAATTTTTGCGGCAAAGGAGCGCCCGGACTTTGATCCGTTGATCGTTCATATCGCTACGCTCAAGGACCTGAAGCGCGTTGCCATCGTGCCGGAAGATATTCAGGAAACGGTCAACAAACTCGCCAATGAGTTCTGGCCGGGACCTCTGACCATCATTTTGCCGAAAACTCCGGAAATCCCGGATCTGGTAACGAGTGGGTTGCCCACCGTCGCAGTCCGCCAGAGCGGGCATCCGATTTTTCGCGCGATCAATCAGGCGCTGGGTCAGCCGATCGCCGCGCCGAGTGCAAATCGTTTCGGCCGTATTTCCCCCACTTCCGCAGCAGCTGTGATGAAGGAACTGGAAGGGCGCATTCCCCTCATCGTGGACGCCGGCGCATGCAATGAGGGTCTTGAAAGCACAATTATCCGCATTGAGCCCCGCGAAGGAAAGAAACCCATTTTCTACATCCATCGTGCCGGTCCGATCACCAAGGAGCAGCTTCAGAAGTTTGGTAAAATAGAGAAGGTGAAACCGGGTGACAAACTACAGGCACCCGGCCAACTGGAGAGTCACTACGCTCCGCTCACCCCGTTTCGTCTGATTGAAAAACCGTCCGATTTCATCCCGGAGGAAGGAAAGACCTATGGATTGCTAAGCTACAAAGGTGAGGAAGGCGGAGAATTTGTCCGCATGCACGAGTGGGACAGCGTGGTCGCCCTAAGCCCGGGAAGCGGAAAACTTGCGGAGGCTGCCATCCGTCTATTTTATGTGATGCGCGAGATGGATGAAATGGGCTTGGATGAAATCATCGCGGAGCCGGTGAGCGAGACTGGCCTGGGTGTGGCCATTATGGATCGGCTTCGCCGGGCTTCAGCGAAGCACCCAGCTCAGCAATAAAGCCAGAAACAGCACGAGACTCACGACTTTCCAGAAAAGTAGCGGGTTTCTGGCGGCGAGGGGTAGCGGACCGTTAGTGAAAATCGCAGGATCCGGCTCGGATAGATAGCGGATGAATTCCGACATCGTTTCGTGCCGTGAGTCGGGCGATATCGAAAGGGCTTTGCGCAGCGTGCCGTCCATCCAGAGCGGCACCATCGGATTGTAGAGGGTAGCGGAAGTATACTCCAGGGTGAGGAAGTCCCGGAGTGTCCGCGCCTTTTCCCACCGCTCGCCGTAGGGGAGTTTTCCTCCTGTTAAAAGGTAGTAGGTGATCGCCGCGATCGAAAAAAGATCGGCCTTGGTCGTGGCCGTCGCGCCGAGCCGATACTCAGGTGCGGAAAAATCCAGGGTGCCTAGCGCGCTATGCCGATCAAAGGGCGAAGCGATCTCGGAAATGCCGCCAATACGGCAGCTGCCGTAGTCGATGATTTTCACACAGCCGCTGGAATCCATCAGAATATTCTCCGGCTTGAGATCCTGGTGAATGGTATCTTTCCGGTGGAGCGCGCGGATCCCGGCGACAATTCCGTCCACGATCCTTACCACGCATTCGATGGATGGAGAGGGATTGTCTCCGCTCCATTGGGCGAGTGTGGGGCCATCCACGGGCTCGAGAACGTAGTATAGAAAGTTGCGGGGCGTTTCCCGGTGAACAACTTTTACGAGATGAGGATTATCCGTCCGCAGGCCGATCCATTCTTCAAGCGCGAAACGCTCCAGATAAGAGGCATCATCCTCATAATTCACGGAAGGAGTCTTTAGCACGAAAGGTCGGTCTCCAGCATGGATATCGTGCACCAGGTAGAGCTGGGAATTCGGAGACGCGGCAATAAGGCGTTCCACCATTAGGCCGTCGATGGATTGGCCGGGTAGCAAATCCGGCGGAAAAGGAAGATGGCTGAGCTGGCGGAACACATTATCTTTGTCGTTGTCGGGAAGCGAATCGATACGGATCACCAAGGCCGAGCGATTGTCGTCTCCGATGGAAGCTGCCTCTCCCAGTGCGGAGGCGATTTCGTCCGGCTCCCTACCGGAAGAGAGCTCGGCGAGGATTTTTTTCGTTGGGACAAACCCGTGAATGCCATCGGTGGTCAGGGCGAAGATATCCCCTGCCTCGAGTGGAATAGCATGATAATCGATGTTGGGATTGAGGCTGATCCCCATCGCGCGGGTGAGGTAGCAGGTAGCGGCCGATACGCGGGTGGAATGATCCCGTGTGATTTGCTCAAGCTCTGCTCCGCGCAGACGATAGAGCCGGGAATCGCCGATGTGAAAAACGTGAGCCGTGTGGGATTTGAAAATTGCGGCGGTAAAGGTGGTGACACAGCCTTTCTCCGCTGACGAGTGTCCCTGCCCCTGGGAAAAAAGCCAGCGATTGATCGCGGTAAGAACCCGCTGTCCTGCGGTTTTCACCTCCCAGGACTCCGGGGTTTCATAGTAGTCGCTCAAGAATCCCCGGACGGCGGTTTCGCTGGCTTCCTTCGCCGCGCTGGCCGCGGAAACCCCATCTGCAATACATGCGGCGATGCCCTTGGTGGCCAGCAGACTGCCCTCCGGGGTTTGGATTCCCAGGAAATCCTCGTTCTGGGGTTTTGGCCCGGCGTCGGTGAATTGTCCGACAGCCAGGCCGATTTTTCCGCTGAGGTGCATACGGGAGATTTACCTGCGTCCCTTTGCTTACGCGACTTCAATCAGTTGCACCGAGCCGTCTTCCGCGACTTCCGAGATATGGCCCTTCGGCTCCTTGAGGAAGCAAGAGGCAACGAGACCGACCACGGATGATGCCGCAATGATCGTGAAGAAAGTGGATGCATCCACAAAGGAGTAGATGGTCAGGAAAGTCACGCCGCCCACATTGCCGTAGGCACCGGCCATGCCCGCGATCTGTCCTGTCATCCGGCGCTGCACGAGAGGAACCATTGCGAAGACCGCGCCCTCACCTGCCTGGACGAAAAATGAACATGCCATCGTGGCCATTACCGCAAGGGCGACCGGCCAACCGGGGGTAATGCCGGAAAGGGTGAGGTAGCCGAGAGCGAGCCCGCCTAGGAGGATGAGCATGGTTTTTCTACGGCCGAACTTGTCCGAGATCCATCCGCCTCCAGGCCGTGCTGCAAGATTCATAAATGCGAACCCGGATGCGAGAAGGCCGGCAGCCACACAGGGCTGAGTTTGAAGGTCTCCGCAAAGAACGAAGGCAGCATGGAAACAACTGCAAGCTCGGAACCGAATGTGATGAAGTAGTTGATATCCAGAATCGCAACTTGTTTGAAAGAGTAGCGTTGGTGCTCCGGGACTCCGCCGTTCTTGAGCATTTCAGCGTTCACGCGGTAGATCTGGTAAGTTTGAAAAGCGAACAGCAGAGCGAGTCCCACGTAGAGAATGATGACGAAGGGCTGGGGGAGAAGATTCACGCCACTTGGAGATAATTTCCACGCAAGCAAAGCGAGTGCCGCGAACATCGGCACATTCATCGCCAGGAGGAAATAGAAATCACGCGGGGTGGAAACTTCGAGCCCGCCGGATTTCTTCGGTTTGAAATATGTGGATCCCTTGGGCGTATTGCGGGCGATTTTGTAAAAGAAGAACCCATATACGAAAGCGACGGCACTGATGGAAAGTAGGGCATAGCGCCAGCCGTTTTCCCCGCCATACATGAGGGCCACTGTAGGTAGGAGCATAGCTGCTGCCGCGGAGCCGAAATTACCCCATCCACCGTAGATGCCTTCCGCGAGGCCGACTTGCTTCGCCGGAAACCATTCCCCGACCAAGCGTATGCCAATAACAAACCCCGCCCCGACGAATCCCATCAGGAAGCGTGCGAGGGCAAGCATTTCAAAACTCTGTGCGAGGGCAAAAAACGAGCAGAGAGCTCCTGCAGACATCAACAGCAGAGAGTAGGTAACCCTGGGGCCGAACTTGTCGACAAGGATCCCGATCACGATGCGTGCGGGAATGGTGAGGGCCACATTCAGGATCAGCAGAGCCTTCCACTGGGCGTCGCTCATCGCAAAGCTTGAGGTGATGGCACCCTTGAATGGCGCGTGGCTGAACCATAGAACAAACGTTAGAAAAAAAGCGATCCACGAGACATGGAGCGTTTTTATCGCAGGTGATTTGAAGTCGAGAAGACGTAGTTTTCCGGATGGATCTGTAGACATTGGCTGAATTTGAGGTTCAGCACCTTTGTTAGCTTGGGGTATGCCAGTGTCGCTTGGCTGGAGCCTGAGCGGACGTCATTATTGTGATAATGAAGGTGAGCTGGATTCATAGCTCGTCTCCCGTGCGCTGCGCGGCTTGCCTTTGCAGACCGCTCACTCTTGCGGGACGTGGGGCTCGAAAGTCATCGAGCGCTCATGTTCGCGGGCTTTGGCCACCCGCTTTGCCTGGGTGTAAAAATACTCCTGGGCGCGGAAAGCTTTTTCTCCACGCTTCGGGGTGATCGGCTCGGAACTACCATCCGGGAGGATGTGATACGCGTTCTGATTGTCCCTGAAGTAAGCTTCGAGGATTTTGATAAGGCGGCGTTTGATCGTCTTTTCATCGATCGGGATCATCAGTTCCACACGTTTTTCCAGGTTACGTGTCATCCAGTCTGCCGATGAAATGAGGACCTCCGGGTCGCCGCCTTGATGGAAATAGAAGAGTCGCGCATGCTCGAGGAAACGATCGATCACCGAGACGACTTCAATATTCCTGGAGAATTTTTCACCCGGTATGAGACAGCAAATACCACGGACGTTCAGTTTGATCTCCACGCCAGCTTCGGAGGCGGTGTAAAGTGCGGCGATGATATCGGGATCCTGGAGTGAATTGGTCTTGGCGATGATTTTTGCCGGGAGCCCCTGCTTGGCTCGCTCCGTTTCGCCCGCGATATAGTCGAGAAGGAGCGGCTTCATTGCCGATGGTGCGGGAATGAGCCGCTGAAAGCGAAGGAGCTTTGAGCGTCCGGTGACCGCATTGAAAAGCAGCGAAGCATCGTTTCCATACTCCGACTTACAGGTGAGGTAGGAAAGATCGGTATACAGGCGGGAAGTTGTCTCATTATAGTTGCCCGTGCCTAGATGCACGTAGCGCCGGATGCGGCCGGACTCGCGGCGGAGAATGAGGCAAATTTTTGCGTGGGTTTTGAGATTTTTTACCCCGTAAACGATTTGCGCACCGGCGCGCTGCAGTTCATCCGCACGGGTAAGGTTCCGCGCCTCATCAAAGCGTGCTTTGAGTTCCACCAGCGCGGTGACGTGCTTGCCGTTTTCCGCCGCCTTGATGAGTGCATCGATGATTTGGGACTGGCGGGCTGTGCGGTATAAAACCTGTTTGATCGCGATCACATCCGGATCGGATGCCGCTTCTTCGATCATGCGTATGACCGGGTCAAAGGACTCGTAAGGGTGGAAAAGGAGAATATCGTTTGCAGCGATTGTCTCGAACATTGAGGCACCCGGAGTGATCGAGGGGCTATTCTGGGCCGGCCAGTCCTCATCGCGGAGGTGGTCGAAGTCTGGTAGAAAGGCGAGTTCCATCAGAGAGGAAAGCCCCAGTGGTCCATCGTGACGGTAGATTTCCTGCGCACTGGAAGCGGTGACGTTTTGAATCATCCGTGAGAGATCGCGCGGGGCGCTGGCGCGGATTTCCAAACGCACGGTATCGGCAAAGCGGCGGGCGGTGAGAACATCTTCCATCTCATCGGCCAGATCGGTGGCGTCTTCCTCCTCGACGGCGATATCGCCATTTCTGGTGACCCGGAAGGCTGTCGTGGCTGTGATATTTTCACCGGGGAAAAGCCGGTCCGCGTGGGCGGCGATGAGATCCTCGATAAGGATGAACGCATGGGTCTCATCCTCGGTGGTGATGGAAATCCGGCGTGGCAGGTTTTCATGAATCGGGATCAGCACATGGCGGGTGGATTTATCCGCGGGATCCACCAAGCGACAGGCTAGCACGATGTGCAGGGCCGGAACGATTGGCGGAGGGGAGTTCGGATCTACGGCGAGGGGCGTAAGGAGAGGAGAAATATTATCCTCGAAGATGATGGCGGTCTGCGAACGCTGGATATCTGTGAGCTGTTCCGCGGAAAGAAGCACGATGCCCTTCTGTGCCAGCGCCGGAATAAGGGTGTGGTTCAGGAGATCATATTGATCCTGATTCATTTTCAAAACCCGCTCACGAATGGCGGCGAGGTTGCGGAACGGTGTGTAGCCGGAATTGTCTCTCGTTTTTCTGCCACTACGGCGTAGGAGCATCAGCGAGCCAACGCGGACCTGGAAAAATTCATCCAGGTTCGAGGCGGAGATGGCCAGGAATTTGACTCGCTCGAGTAGCGGCATGGATTCCTTTAGAGCTTGGTCGAGGACGCGCTGGTTGAATTCGAGCCAAGAGAGTTCGCGGTTATGGTATTCAGGCATGAGAATGATTCGGAAAAGTGCGGGTTAATTGTCTTCCTCAATGACGACCGTGAGGCCGAAGACATGCTCGAAGAGATCTGCCTTCGAGTCCATGGCGAGACGCTCGATGGCGGCATCTTCGAGGCCTGGGAGGCGAATCTTGAGTTTACTGGAGGTGCGGCTGATTTCTATTTTTGAAACGCGTTGTGCGTGCGTGCGCTCAAGGGCATCAGCCACGCGGAGAATGGCTGCGAGTTTGCAAACACGAATACGGTCTTCCACTGAGAGCGCCGCGTATGAGGGATGGTCGAGACGGGGGCCCGAGTGCCGGTGATAGCGGGAAACGAGAGCAACGATGGTGACATCCAGGCGATCAAGACCAAAGATTTCCGAGTTTAGGATAATGTATTCCGAGTGCTTGTGGTGAGCCCGGGGACTGACGTAGGTGCCCACTTCATGCAAGATGGATGCGACCTGGAGAAGCAGCGCATCATGCTCTGTTAGATTATGCAGATCTTGCAGATTCTTCAAAAAATGCTCGCAGAGGCTGCCGACGTGAGCGCCATGCTTTGGATCGGACTGATATTTGTCCGCCAGAATGCGGGCCGAGCGAAGAACCTCCTCCGCAAAGGTGTCTGTGATGATCCGGGAGGCGAGAAGATCTTGCAGAAGACCTTGCTCATATTCACTGATGGGAATGTGGACTTCTTTTAGATTCAGTGATTCCGCAATCGCGAGATTGATCTCCAAGGCAGGAATCAGGGCCTCTGCTGTCTGGTAATCCAGCTGGAAGCGCTTTACGGCTTCAAGATCGGTGAGAGATGCGGTTTCCGCGGTAAATTCCCGGAAGCGCTTCAGTGAGCATGCTTCATTATTTTTGGTCACGAAGCGTGCGACCGATTGGATTTCGTAGCCGATAAGGACCAGGCCATCGATCTCGACGTCCGAATAATCAAACCTCAGCTGTGAGAGGTTTCCGGAGGCATGCTCACGGATGACGCGCATAAGCGTCGGGCCCTCGGCCAGTGAAGCTTCCACAGCCTCGCGGGTGCGGTGTGTTCCCATCCGGTAACTTGTATATCGGGTGATGAGTCCTTCCTGGAACAGCAGTGCCCGTGTGTTGCCCGGGCCGACGTGCACAACCAGAGCGGTGCGTTGGCTCATGGCCGGAAGATGCTGGATGCGGCGGCGCGTTTTGAGATAGATCAGACGGGTCATCTCACCATCATCGATCATCGAGACAGGAAGTCCGCAGGCAATGCGGATGCGATTGAGGACGGTTTCGTGGTTGGCCGCCTCATGGAGAACGTTTGTGGCTACAGAGCGGTGGAAATTGTGCGGATCCAGGCCTAGCTCGGCAAGAGTCTCTTGATAGCCGCGGATAATTGATACGATGCGCTCAGTAGTCGCGCTGGAGACAAGATTGTTTCCAAACACATCTTGTGCCAGAGCTGCGGGTTGCTCCAGAAAGTCGATTGCGACGAGCCCACCATCGGCATCGCGCTCGGCAATGATCATGGATACGGAGCTGGCTCCGATATGCAGTGCGGTGACAAGCTTCGCATGATTGTCCGGGTGCAATGTGGTTTTTTTCCGCGCTGGAAGCATGTGAAGATGACACTCCCAGCGACGTAGATTTACAATGATGAATATGTGACGATGAGCGGGAAAATGCAGACGAAGCTTGTCACATCAAGCTCGCAACGTGATAAAAGGCTATGCCTGTCAGCGGAGCTTCCGAACGATATATAGTGAAACCCGGATCCAAAGTGGATCTCGGTAAGATTGATCCAGGGGAACAAACTTTGTTCCAAAAAGGCGGAAAAGAAGAAAGCTACGCCGCCTTCGATAAGCTGCAGGATGAGCTCCAGCACCTTCAGAAGATGCTTTACGCACAGAATAAGCATCGGGTTCTCGTCGTGATCCAAGCGATGGATACCGGTGGAAAAGACGGCTGCGTGAAACACGTTTTTTCCCGGATCGATCCCCAGGGAATCCATGTCCGTGCTTTCAAAAAGCCGAACGAAGAGGAACTTGCCCATGACTTTTTATGGAGGGTTCACGCGAAGGTCCCGCAAAATGGCCAGCTGGTAATCTTCAATCGTAGCCACTACGAGGACATCATCGCAGTGAAGGTGAAGAAAATTTACGAGGACAAGGTGTGGAAGCGCCGTTTCCGGCATGTCGTTGATTTCGAGCGTATGCTTGCGGAAGAAGGCACCACCATTGTGAAGATTTTCCTTCATATTTCCAAGGAAGAGCAGAAGGAACGGCTTGAGTCCCGCTTAGTGAATCCGGACAAGCATTGGAAATTTAATCCAGACGACTTGAAAGACCGGGCGCTGTGGTCGGAATTCATGGAGACCTACGAGGATGTTCTGGCCAAGACGTCCACGGATTACGCACCTTGGTTTGTCGTTCCGGCAGATCGCAAGTGGTATCGGAATTTGATCGTTGCAAGGATCATGGTGGATACCTTGAAGAAACTCGATATGCGTTTCCCGGAGATCGACTGGAATCCCTCCGAAATCGTCGTAAACGACTGATACTTAAAGCTTATTAGGAATTCTTGACTGTAAAATAGGATTGTTAATACAGGCAGGGCGTGTAAGTTGACCAAGTGTCATGAATACCCGTCGCTCAAGTCGCTTCCAACGTGCGTGCAATAAGTATCCGGTGCTGAGATTTGTCCGTGGACCGCTTCTGTGCGTAACGGCACAGTTCAACACACGGAATGCGATCTTTATGATCCTGTTGTGTGTGCCAGTCCTATTGTTTGGTGCCTTACAGACAATACCAGGATTCTTGTTCGTATCTCCGCAGCAAAATGAATATTTCTATTTCGCGCAGATCCTCAGCGAGAGTAACTCACGATGGCTGCCGATGGTGCTATGCACCCTGTGCACTTGTTTTTGTTTTGCAGTGCCGTGTGATCGGCACCCGGCGCTTGGACGCAAGTGATACGCTCGGTTTTGCTTGAGCAATGCCTGTAAAAGGCACTTATATATCGAGCAATGAAATCTATTACCGAGCCTCCTTCCGGAAGAGCGCGATTGCTGGCTTTTGATGGAGGCGGGATCCGGGGGCTCTTTGCCCTTCAGTACGCGAAAAGAATCGAGACGCTGCTCCGGGCAAGGACAGGGAATCCTCATCTGGTGCTGGCGGATCATTTTCATTATATCGGCGGCACCAGCACAGGGGCAATTATCGCTGCATTCCTTTCCTGGGGACTAGAGGTCGCGGAGATCGAAAGATTATACCGTATCAACGCGCTGGCGATGTTCCAGAAATCCGGGTGGACCACGCGTTTCACCAGCCACAAATTTGTTGCCGATGGGTTGACCGAATTCCTCCAAAAGTTTTTTGTCGAGGATGATGGAACCCCTGCGACTTTCGGCACACAGAAGCTCAAAACATTGCTTCTTGTCGTCACACGAAATGCCTCCACAGGTTCTCCCTGGCCACTTTCCAACAATCCGCAAGCGAAATACAACGATCCAGCCTCACCGGGAAATAATTTGCAAATTCCGTTGTGGCAGCTGGTTAGAGCCAGCACGGCGGCTCCGACATTTTTTCCTCCGGAGATTTTACGGGTCAAGGGTGAGAAGGGTGAGGATATGGAATTCGCCTTTGAGGATGGCGGGATCACTCCTTTTAATAATCCCGCCTATTTGCTGAAGATCATGGCGACCTTGCCGGAGTATAATCTTGGCTGGAAAAGTGGTAGAGAGCGGATGTCTGTGGTTTCCATTGGCACGGGTGGCACCAAGCTTGGACGGGATCAGCATATGCTTGATGTGCTTTCCCAAGCGAAGAATTTGCCCTCGGCGTTGATCGGATCATTCCAGCAGTATCAGGATTTGCTGTGCAGAGTGCATGGCGAGTGTCGTTACGGGCCGCCGATAGATGGCGAGCTAGGCGCTCTTACCCGGCCAAGCGAAAATCCGGAATATATCTATGCCAGATATGACAAGATTTTTACAGATGCCGACCTGAAAGCGGCTGAGGCTGTCACCAAGCACGGTTTCACATTGGACAATCTCGAACTCATGGACTTTCTCTGTGAATGCGGAGCGTCACATGCTGAGGATGTCGTGAAATTAGAACACTTCGATGATGAATAATACCAAGCTCCAGCCAAAATTGCTCGGCTTCGCCGGGCACCGGCAAGTGGCGGACAAAGAAAAACTAGCCATCGTGATCCGGCATGAAGTCGAGATGATGAAACAAGCTCTAGGCGAGAAAATGATTGGTATATCGAGTGCCGCTGCCGGAGCGGATTTGGTTTTCCTCCGCGCCTGTGTCGAGCTGCGGATTCCGACCATTGTGATTCTTCCATTTTCCGAGGAGAGATTCTCGGAGGATTTCGAGGATCAGGCGGAATGGCAGCTTGCCCAGCAGCTGATGAGTGTTTCTCTGGTAAAATATATCATTCCGGGCCGATATGAATCCCCGCAGGCGTATCATGTGGTTTCCACACAGCTTTTGGAATGGGCGGATGCCTTTCTGTTTGCGTGGAATGGCCAGCCCCAGAAAGGGATTGGAGGGACGGGCGAAACGGTGGCAGACGCACGGGATACAGGCACGCCGAGCCGGATTATTGATACCGGATCCCTGGTCGCAAGGTGGCAGGTTCCTGTAGACGAAAGCCGTGCGGCAAAGCATGGGTTTGAGACGAGAAGAGAACTACTGGAATTTCTCGATCGGCGGTATTCCGGCGCGGTTCATTAACTTTCCATACTGAGACGGAGCGCCTTTGATCTGCGTGATTGCTCGCGATCGCAAGCGGTCAGAAATGATTTGATCTCTTCAAGGAGAGAATCGCAGTGCTTGTTCCATTTTTCCCGCCCTCGAAGGATCAGCGCACTCTCGCGCAATCCAGTGAAGTGGACTTGCTCGGCACCCGCGTTTCTCAGTTCCGATAGCTCATTGCGAATCGCCTTGAAAAAACCCAGCTCGAATCCGTTCCCGGCATCATAAGCGGCCTTCACCAGAGAAACGGTGACGGGCGGGGCCAGTGGCTCGAGTTTCTCCGCGATCTTTTCGCAGCCGATTTTTACAAGCATCTTGCGCACCCGCTCATAGAGATCTTCCAGAAGAAGGAGCCGGAGTGGACATTTGTTTTCCAAATAAAGCTCCACCCCGCTTCTAATCTCCTCGACTAAGGGAAAATCCTCCAAATCAGCAGCTTGCGCGGCACGGCGCAAGGCATCCTCCAGCCACAGGGTATCGTAATCGAGCACCTGGTAGGGGCCGATTTGGATAGCGGGGCGGTTGCCGATGTATGAAATCACGAAAAAGTATTAACGGTAGTTATGAAAAAGTGGTTTGGGGTGGGACAGCAGTCTGGGTGAAGGTCGGATTTTGGCTGGTTGGACCTATTCTTTGAACAAACGTCTCTGGAAGGTATCCCTTGCCGCGCGTCGCGAGAGGGACTGAATCTCCGCGATGAACTCATTGACGTTTTCAAACTGGCGGTAGACTGAAACGTAGCGCACATACGCTACCGGATCGATCTGGTGGAGCTTGTCCATCACCTTGGCGCCGATTGATGCCGAGGGCACTTCGCTAAGGTGGTCTTTGTGAAGGTCTGTGAGAATTTCCTCCACCGCGCGATCCAGTCTCTCCATAGAAACGGGGCGCTTTTCACAAGCTTTGATGAGTCCTCCCATTAGTTTCTCGCGGTTGAGCGATTCTCTAGTCCCGTCTCTTTTGACAACTCGGAGTTCGGTGCGCTCGATTTGCTCATAGGTGGTGTATCGATACGCGCATTTCAGGCATTCCCGGCGACGGCGGATCGTCGTCCCATCTTTCGAGGAACGTGAATCGAGCACTTTGTCATTAAGGGAACCGCATTGAACGCAACGCATAGATCGGGAGGTGAAACAATGCGCTATACTCTAATCGCTCATGTGGTATGGTCAATTCGAAAACGGTAGCACATATTGCATGTGAACCTTGAAGATCAATAGGTCTTATGGGTTATTTTTGAAAAATTCGACCTGCGGGAAAATGGCTCCGGTAGAAGTTTCCAAAAAGTGCGAAAGGGGAGCGACAGTCAGGCAAACTTGAGGAAATGTGGTCCATCTGGTTGGCGAAATAATTTGCAAAGCGCGATCTTTCCGGTCTGTTTGGGCGCTTTTTTACATGCGGGTCGGTCAATTTGCCGCGGAGATTTTTTCATCCGCTTCCGCCTTGTCTCCAGACTGTTCCTCCGGTGCTTCCTGATGGTTGGCACCTTCTGGCTGGTAGCAGAACTCTGCAAACATGGGGAAATGATCCGATCCCACTGATGGCAACCGTTTGAGATGGATGACGCGGAAATGATCCGAGATAAAGATGTGATCCAGGGGCCAACGGAGGAACCAATGGTGAGCGTGAAAGGTGCTGAAGAAACCTCTGCCCACGCGAGGATCCAGTAATCGGCTGATTTTCTGAAACAGGCGCGTCGTCCGTGACCAGGCGACGTCATTCAAATCCCCCAGAACGATGGTCGGTCCACCGTGTTCTTCAGCTCGTTTCCCGATGATCAGGAGTTCCGCATCCCTGTCTGTCGAAGTGCTGTCCTCATCCGGGAAAGGAGGTTTGGGGTGAAGAATATGGAGTTTCACCAAGGTCCCATCGCTGAGGTGGATGGCGGCATGCACTGAAGGAATATTTTCTCTGATAATGTATTCCACGGTGGTTCCGATCAATGGTATCCGCGAGCGAACCACCATCCCATAGGTGTCTTCCTGGGGGAGTTCCACAGCGTGGGGATACTGCCCCGATAGATTGGAGAGCTTGTCGTTCCACCATTTGTCCGTTTCCAATGCTACGAAGATGTCCGGCTGATATTCGCGGATATGGGAGAGGAGTTTATCGCTTTTCCGATTGTACATCAGAACGTTGGAAACCAGAAATTTGATTCTTATCTCGCTGGTTCCGTCCAGGACCTCCTTTTTGTGTAGAGGGGTGTAGCGCCACATCCAGATGGCGAGAGCAAGTAGGGCGGAGGCGAGCAGGAAGATAATCAACCAGTCCCGACCGGTTTCGGAATCCGAAAAACCGAAGATGAACAAACCCGGCATCACCAGTAGACCAGCAACGAATAGCTGAATTCTGGGGAAATCCCAGCCTCTGATCATCCAATAATCGCAACGGATCAAAGGAATGAATGTGCCTATGGTAATAAAGAGGGCAAGGAGTTGGAATATCATTTCAGCGATCACCCAACCAAACAACTCCATGCAGCGGAGTTCGTCAAATGACTCCCGCCGTCAATGATCGGCTGGATATCTTCCGAGAGTGGTTTTCAGCGGTTCCAATTTGTTGGAACTTTTGCTATCCGGTCGGTCGATGAGTCCTTCCGCCCTCGCCAATCTCCTGCACGCGCTTCCTTATGTTGAGGAGACCACACCCTTCGGGCCGGAAGTGCTTGTTCAGAAAGTGGGGGATAAAATGTTCGCCTGCTATCCACCGGTGAAAGAACCTCTCCGGCTGAACTTGAAATGCGATCCGGAGCGAGCCATCGAAATGAGGGAGAAATATGAGGAAATTACTCCCGGATATCATATGAACAAGCGGCACTCGAACACCCTTTTGCTGGATGGGACACTTCCCCCGGAGCTAGTGAAGGAATTAGTAGAACATTCCTACGATCTGGTAATGAAATCGCTCACCAGGAAGAAGCGCGATGAACTGAGCCAAGACAGGTTCCCTTAGAATCCTGTTAGGTTGCTTATAGGATGATAAGTAGCTTTCCGTCGTTTTTCACCAAGGACGCTCGGGAACTGGTCGATAGGAGGAGGATTTTGTCAAAGGTTGAGTGGTCGGGTAATAATGAATCTTGGCTATGTGTCTGATTATCAGGGCTTTGACTGTTAGATAATTGTTTTATCGGATGATTAGTAGTTTGGCTGCCAGGTGGATTGATGGATTGTGAGGGCATTGCCTAAGTTGAATATGCAAGGTTTCCCTGCATTTCATCGAGGTGGTTTTCCATGGAGTGAGAGGTGGGGATGGCTTGTTCACCCTTACACCCCTACCCAATGAAATTAATAAAGTTAATATGTCTTGCTGGCTTGTTGCCCGCTTCCCTGACTGCTCAAACAATTCAGAGCGCAGATTTTTTCAACCCCGATTTCAAGGTTCGTCGGCAGGGCGCAACTTCTGGAATCCTGAATGTCAGTGTCAATACCGCCAAGGTCGAAGGCACCCAAAGTAGTGGATCTACAACGTGGCGTCACTCAGCCGGGGGACATGCCCAGGTGCGGACGAATGTTATCGTGGCAAATCTGGACGCGCAATTGGCTGCCTACACCCAAACTTCCGGGGACTCACTCGTTTTTGGACGGGAAATTACAACAAGCGCCACGTTATTGGGTGAGGATGTCGGAGGGCAAAACCTGACGCCACTGATCAATGATCTGGTAGGTGCGAGCGTTCTCTATAGCTGGGAGTCCGATGCGACGATGTCGGGGCTGGCCATAGCTCCAAACCAAGTTTACGAAGTCAGTTTTCGCGTGACGTCGGGTTCGGGTCTGCCGGCGAATCTTTTGAGCGCTTCCACCTTTGGCATTACCAATCCTGAGGTCTCCGGGACTGGGGCCGGAAGCGCGGAACTCCTGAATTTGCTGGATGTTGTGACGTTGGGAAACCAACCGGATACAGGACTTTTCACCTTTCAATTCCAGTCTTCACAGGCGCTTGATCATTTGGATTTCAAGTTCGCAGCCACTTCGGGAGTCAGCGTTTCCGCACTTGGAGGCTCCGCCGAAAACCAGAATGTTCTTACTTTCTCAGAGTTTACGGTGAATCAGGTCCCTGAGCCATCATCCCTGATGCTTTCGGGTTTGCTTGGTGGTGTCTGCCTGCTGCGGCGCAGACGCTAACTTATATGAATTTGTGCAATCGTAAGACCTTCCATTCACTACGGGGATGGAAGGTTTCTTCGTGTGTTTGTTATGGAAACTTTAATAATCTGGCGATGGCCGATTTTCGATAGACTTAATTTTTGATGGATTGGGAATTTTCATAAGGATGTCTTAATTAGACCTATTGCTATGAATACGATTTTTTCAGGACACACCCATGAGGTAATATCAGGCCGCTTGCCTCAGCGGGGTCTTGCGAGAGCTTCGGAAACCATGGTGGGAGGAGCGGGAGTGGTGGATTTCCGTCATCTTCAGCTGTTTCGGAGGGCGTATTTGGAGCGTGACTACACTTCTGTCGCTGTCGGCACCGGGGCTGCAAAAAGAAGTGTCGTAAAGACCATCCGCGATCTCGAACTGGCCTTCGAGGAAACTCTTTTCATCGAGGATTCGAGAGGACGGCTTGTGCCAACGCCGTTTAGCGAAAGGCTTTTCAATGATTCCGCCAAACTGCAGAATGCGGTGGCGCATCTCATGGAAGAGGTGGAGATCATCCGGAATCACTCCCGTGTCCTGCGACTGGGAGCCACCGCGGCAGTCTTTAGAACTGCTGCCTTCCGTAAAGCGTTTCTGCGGCTTCAGGAGCTCCCGGGTGTGCGAACTGCCTATGTCCCCATAGAGGTGGGAGATGCTGCCAAAGCACTTAGCCAAGGGCATTGTGATTTGTATCTGGGCTTTCTGGATAACGCCGGGGACCGTTTTGAATCCACCATTATTGGTAAGATTCCTGTCCGCGAATATCTTCGAGGAAATTTGCAGGATGATAGCCCGAGGGCGTCCTACGCATTACAGATGGATTTCGGCTACATTCATGATCGGGCAAATCAGCACAGCAAGCGACCGAAACTGAAATTATCGGAGCAGGAGTGGATGGACTGGCTGAGCCACCCGTCCAGCTGTGAGAGAGGGACTGTGGTTCAAGCATTAGAGGTTAGCGTCGATGAGCGCTTCTGGACCACTCTACCTGTCAGGGAGGACAGCCCTTATGCATTTTCCCTGAGTGCGACTTATTTAAAGCAGCATCCCTTCGAGTTCTTACCGGGCCTTTGCGAGCAGTTGAAATCACGTCCATAATTATGTTGATTACGCCGGAAATTCGGGAATTGCAGGCTGTCATTGCCTTGGTCCACGAGCATGGATTTGCAGGCGCGGCGAAGTCGCTAGGCGTTTCGCAGCCTTCCGTAAGCATGCGCATTGCAAAGCTGGAGCAGATTTTCGGCTTCACCCTTTTCCACCGCCGTCCGGAAGGGAATGTGCTTACAGAAGAAGGGATGCGTCTCTTGCCGATTATAAGGAATATTAACTCCGAATACAATAGTCTCCTCAGCCGGGTTTCCTACTGGAGACGGGCACAGAACAAAACGTTGAAGATTCTTGCCGATGGCAGTTAGCTATCCGGATACCTGAGAGATTCTTCCCAGCGGGATAGCGAATCGCAGTCAGCGGAAGAGTGGGCGAGTCTGTGCGGCGATGCAGGTTGGCAGGAGGCCCTGGTCTCATACAGTGCCGATATAGTTCTGACGGGATCTTTCCTGAATGCCGGCAGTGTATCGGGTATAAAAACGGAGCCAATTTTCTGTCAGCGGGGACTCACCGTCGCCTGGAATCCAAATTATTACGATTTCTCGGAAGAAAAATTCAATTTTCCCGACTCCGTGGCGTCCAGTGTTGTCGTGCCGTGCGAGACAATGGCTCTCGGGTTCTGGGAATTTTTATCCCGCTGGTGTAGGGAATCATACGGATTTTCTTTGCTGAGCAACTTGGTGGTATCGACCGAGGCTGAAGCTGTGCGTGAATGTTCCCAAGGGATAGGAGTATTGGTTTTGCCCGGAGACGCGGAAAGTCGATTGCATCTGCGGGGTGCCGGTCTATCTGTGGCAGGTGTTTTCGATTCACTGCTGCCGGAGGCGTTTACCTTTGGCGTCAGGTATCGGGCGGAAGAGCGGAATCCGCTTGTTCTTGAGGCGGTCGCAAGACTGGCGGCAAAAGCGCGCTCCCGGGCTTGTGTATGATCATTCCGGCGTGTGACATTCCGCACACCCGCTCCCGAAAAACTTGCCAAATCCCCGGATCTGTCCCACCTAGTAAGCACATGTGGCGCGGCGTGAGTGGCGCTTTCCAAGTTTTTATCTTATGAAAAATATTCTCATCATCGGAGCCGGCGGAGTCGGCAGTGTAGTCGCCCACAAATGTGCCATGCTCCCGGAAGTCTTCGGCGAAATCACCCTGGCCTCGCGCACGCTTTCCAAGTGTGACGATATCGCCGCTTCGGTATTGCAGAGGACAGGCAAGCAGATTGCGACCGCGAAGGTGGATGCTGATAACTCCGATGAAACCGCGGCCCTCATCAAAAAAGCCGGGGCGGTGCTTTTAATCAATGTCGCACTCCCCTACCAGGACCTCAATCTGATGGATGCGTGTTTGAAGGCTGGTATTGATTACATGGATACTGCCAATTACGAGCCTCTGGACGTGGCGAAGTTCGAGTATTCCTGGCAATGGAAGTATCAGGAGAAATTTGAAGAAGCTGGACTGTCCGCTCTACTCGGTTCTGGCTTTGATCCGGGCGTGACCAATATCTTCACAGCCTGGGCACTGAAACATCATTTTGATGAGATTCACACCCTGGATATCATTGATGTGAACGGGGGCGATCACGGCCATGCTTTTGCGACCAATTTCAATCCCGAGATCAACATCAGGGAGGTTACCGCAGAATGCCGCCACTGGGAGAACGGTGAGTTTGTAGAGAGTGCCCCGATGTCCACCCATCAATCGTTCACCTGCCCGGATGGAGTCGGCAACTATGAAATCTACCGGATGTATCATGAAGAACTCGAATCGTTGGTAAAACACATTCCTACGATCAAACGTGCCCAGTTTTGGATGAGTTTTTCTCCGAATTACCTCAAGCATCTCGAAGTGTTGGAAAATGTTGGCATGACCCGCATCGATGAAGTCGAGTATCAGGGGCAGAAAATCGTTCCGCTACAATTTTTGAAAGCGGTTCTCCCGAATCCCGGCGATCTTGGAGAAACAACGAAAGGTAGAACCTGTATCGGAAACATCATCAGCGGAATCAAGGACGGCAAGCCGAAGGCGATTTACGTTTACAACATCTGCGATCACGAAGCCTGTTTCGAAGAGGTGGGCTCGCAAGCGATTTCCTACACGACTGGCGTGCCGGCAATGATCGGCGCGAAGCAAATGCTTTGCGGTGGATGGAGCAAACCGGGTGTCTGGAACATGGAGCAGCATGATCCCGATTCCTTCATGGCCGATCTCAATGAATTCGGCCTTCCATGGAAATACATCGAGCTGACCCCTGAACAGGCGGCAAGTTTCGAGGTTGCATGATTGAAAGTTCCTGAATTGCGCAAATTCCGGATATTTAAGATCCAAGCCCCAATATTTTAAAAAATATTGGGGCTGCGTTTACATAGTATTGCAAAAATTTGCAATCTGACACGAATTTTGACTTGTCAGTGATGTGGTTTCTTACGACATTCTCAGCGTGAACATCACAAAAACCCATACTTTTCTAACGGCTGCACTCTTGGCAGGTTTTCAGACTGCTGGTGCGCAAGTTACGAACGAAGGTTCCTTCCAGTTCGTTGCTCAATCTTCCGCGACCTACCAGCAAAGCCCGACTGATGTGACCTTCCAAGGTGGCTCTTTCAACATCGGGTTGCGCGATGGCTTGCTGATTTATGAATCTCCATGTATTCTCGATGAATACTTTCCGCCAAATCCACCTGAAGATTTATTTGGAAAAGGAAAATGCGCCCAAGGTGCAACAGGATATATCACCGCCGGAGATATCGACGGGGACGGTGTTAATGATTCCCAGGCGTATGCTACGGTTTCGCAAATTATCGCAGCTCGTTCCATCAGACCGTTTGAACCGCAGAACGTAAGGCTGGTGGCGGCACCTCCATCCGAGCTGCCTCGTCCGCTTTCCGGTTTTACTGGAAGTAGTGCGAAGGTGTTCTTTAACATTCAGTCTCCTATCGGTTCATCAGAATATAGTATTTCCGGGTATCGTTTCAGCCGGGTTTACCTTCCAGGCGATCGTAGCCGTTTCGATAAGGAAATCGTCCCGGGCTCCTATACCTTCACGTTTCCCCGCTTAGGTCAGACTCCTGGCACAAACAACAATCCAATCGCTCAAACCCTTAACCTTTTTCCGACTCTTGACGGCTACCGGAAGGTCAACAATCAGAGAGTAGGCTTTCGTTTCAAAAACGTCATTTTCGACGGCGGTTTCGCCGTGCTCGATCCGAACATCGTTAATGTAATCGAATGGGAGGGCAATACCGGAGAGCGTATTATTCCAGGGAACGACACGGCCTATGTGTCCATCAGAGCACTGACAGCCCCCGAAGATCCAAATTCTGGAACCACGGGCGAGATTATTTTCCCGAACTTTACCGGCGTCTCCAATCAGATCATCTTACCAAGTCCTGTTCAAACCAGTTATGCGTTGGCTCCAGGTTTCTTGGCTCCAGGTGAAAGTGGTTTGTTTGAGATCGAATTTTCTACCTACCGGCCTACGACCTCCGTCGCTTTCGAGCGATCGGTGCGCCGCTTTCGCCTGCCTGTGAAAATGGGGAACTTCATGACTACGGCGCTTCGTGCTGCTCTTCCGGCAAATGCTACTAACGAACAGCGTGATCCAAGTGCGGACTATGACGGAGACGGAGCAAGTAACTTTGCCGAATGGGCTTTTGGCTCGGATCCGGCAAAAGCTGGCAGTGTCCCTCCTGCTCCTAGTTTAGAGCTGGTGAATACTCAGGCAGCGCCCGGAACATTCAGCGAAATCGGTAGCGAGTCCCATGGCCAAGGATGCTGGGAATACAAGGTCGACAAGTTGATCAATCCGATCCCTGCGCTCGACTATCATGTGGAGCACAGCACTGACATGAAAACCTGGGTTCGCATCGATAAGAGTGATGACAAATGGAACTTCCAGGAGACATCGAATCAAATCAAGGTTAGCTGCCAGGATGATGAACTTCATGGCGGAGGTTTCTTCCGTGTGAAAGTTGTGACAAAATAAGAGAAAAGCTTTAGCCTAATCTTTCATAAAGCCCGTCTCGTCTCTGACGACGCGGGCTTTTTTCATTTCCCGGTTTCGGTCCAGATCGGATTATCCAGCGAATACTTATGTTATCCGGATTGCGGATGACCATGAATCTCAGGAAAAGCCGGATCGCCGGGCAAAAAAAGCCCCGCCATGCTCGTGCGAGAGGCGGGGTGATAAGTGAATAAATTTGCTATGGGTTACCCCAAGTTAGTGTAGACCGATTGAACATCATCATCATCCTCAATTTTATCGAGAAGGTTTTCAACGTCTACAATCTGTTCCTCGGTAAGCTCAATCGGCTGCGTGGGTAGCCGCTGAAGTCCGGATTTCTTGGTCTCAATATTCATCGCTTCAACGGCAGCGGTGAGGCTGGCAAATGAAGTATAGTCACCGATCAAGGTGACGATTCCATCATCCACAGACATTTCTTCGAGTCCGGCATCAATCAATTCGAACTCTAACTCCTCGAGATCTTTGCCTTCAGGCGCCTCGAATTCGATGACTGACTTCCGGGTGAACATGAAGTTCAGGGATCCGCTCGGTGCGATCTCTCCACCGTTTTTACCGAGAATGGTTTTTAAATTCCCTACGGAGCGGTTGGTATTATCCGTGGCACATTCGATGTAAAACAAAGAGCCGTGAGGTCCCTTGGCCTCGTAGGTGATTTCTGTGATCTCCGACGCGTCCTTCCCGGCAGCGCGTTTGATCGCGTTTTCAATATTCTCCTTGGAAAGGTTTGCTGCTTTAGCGTTTTGGATGGCAACTCTCAGTGGAGCATTGCTCTCCGGGTCCGGGCCGCCGTTTTTTGCTGCCAGTGTGATGGACTTCGCGAGCTTGGGAAATATTTTGGACATGCTTGCCCATCGCGATTCCTTCGCCCGTCTTCTGCATTCAAACGCTCTTCCCATGGTCTTTCTGAAAATTAGTTGGTTACACGCATTGGCATTAATACGTAGAGGAATGAGCCATCAATGCGAATCACACCCGGGCTCATCTCGTCAATGAGGTCCAGGTAAATATTATCGGTGTCCAGAGCGCGGAGTGGAGCTTGGAGAAACTCGGGATTGAAAGCGATCTGCATATTCGGCCCCCCGTAACTTACCTCCAAAGTCTCTTGCGCTTCACCCACATCCGGTGAGTTCGCGGTCACTTCAATCTGGTTTTCTGAAAAGATCAGCTTAACGGAATTGGATTTATCTGACGAAAGCAAAGATACCCGGCGGACTGTTTCGAGAAGTGCGTCGCGGGATATCACCACGCGCTCGTTACTATCGCCTGGGATAACCTGGCGATAGTTCGGATAGTTTCCTTCGATCAGTTTGCTTGCAAGGAAGGTATCACCAACGGTGAAAGAAATCTGGCTGTCGCTAAGCTTGACCTCGACCTCACCGGAATCTCCCAGCAGACGTTGGATCTCCTGGACCGCCTTCGAGGGGATGATGACATCCGTCTCATGGGAAGCCGGGAATTCCAGATCGGTATCAGCCATGGCGAGGCGCCGGCCATCGGTCGCGACCAGAGCGAGTTTCCCTTCACGGAAAGAAGCGAAAATGCCGTTCAAAACATAGCGTGTCTCATCGGTGGAAATCGCAAAAGAGGTCTTCTTGAGGCCGTTTTTGAGATCCGCTTGCGGGATTTTGAATGTTTTTGCTCCTTCGAAATCCGGGAGCGGAGGGAATTCCGAATCGCTGAGGCCAATGATTTTGAAAGTTGATGGGCCGCTTTTGATGGTTGCGTAATTTTTCGCGTCGACAGTGACCTCGACTTCACTGGAAGGCAGTTCTTTCACAATGCTTACCAAGCGTTTGGCGGGGAGGGTCGTGGCACCTTCCTTTTCGATCGATGCTTCAACAGATCCGGTGATGCCGACATCAAGGTCTGTGGTGGTAAAAATCAAACGCCCTTCTTTTGCGACCAAAAGGACGTTTGAGAGGATGGGCAGAGTGGTTCTGGAGCTCACCACGTGCTGAACCTTTTGCAAACCTTCGAGGAAAACGTCTTTGGAAATACTGAACTTCATAAGCTGAATATGCACAGTGTGCTTCTGCGAGTGTCTGTTTTCATTCCGCCTTTGCAAGCATACAGTCACCGGAATCCCAAGATATTTTCCCTCATGCTACTACAGGTGGTATGCTATGGGTGCGAGAGGCACAAAAAAGGCAAGGTTCGACGGTTCCTGAGGAAATGTTGGGCGGGTTAAAAGTTTCGCCTAGCCGCGCCCCCTTCCGGACGGGTAGTTTGTCCGCATGAATCGCTTCCTGCCACTGGCACTGATAGCCCTGCTTCTGATCATTTTCCGTTTCATCGGGAGTCTTTTCCCGGAGACACTACCCAATTTTCAACCCCTTGCCGCTTTGTTCTTTTGCGGTGCCTGTATGGCCAAGGATTGGAGGGCTTGGGCGCTACCACTCTCCGCTTGGTTGGTCACGTATCCCGCTCCGGCGCTCATCGAAGGAAACAACAGCTATCTTTCGGTGGATGCACTACTCACAACGGGGCTGGCTTTTGTCGCCACTTATTTCATTGGTAAAGCTCTTTCCGGGCGGGGCCTTGGGACATTGTTGCTAGGATCCATCGCAGCAGCACTTGCCTTTCATCTGATCACCAACGGAATCGCTTGGATCGGGAGTCCTATTTATGCAAAAAATCTAACCGGCCTGTCCCAATCGCTCTGGACAGGGCCCGCTGGCAGTCCGTTCCCGTCTTGGGTGTTTTTGAGAAACATGACTGCGGCGAATCTGATTTTTACCACGGTTTTTCTCTCCGCGCGTTTCGCTTTACCCCGTTTTTCCCCTGTGTCAGCGGAGCTTGCCACTAGATAAACCTTGCCGCCTGCGCCTCACACCTCTACTCAGCAACCGATTTCACTAACCCGATTCTCCATCATGTCCGATCTGAATTTCGCCACCTCTCCCATTAACCAGTCTCTCAGCAATGAGAGAAAACTCGAGCTCTTCACTCAGATGGTGCGCATTCGCCGCTTCGAGCAAGCTGCTTTGAAAAACTATAGCGCAGGGAAAATGGGAGGGTTCCTCCACCTTTACATCGGGCAGGAATCGGTAGCCGTTGGCACGATCTCCCTCGGCGGCGCTGACGATCATTTCATCACCGCTTATCGCGATCACGGCCACGCCCTTGCTGTAGGGATGGGGATGAATGAATGCATGGCGGAGATGTATGGCAAGCAAACCGGTTGCTCAAAAGGAAAAGGCGGCTCGATGCATTTCTTTGCTCCCGACAAAAACTTCTGGGGAGGTCACGGAATCGTCGCCGGCCAGACACCGCTCGGTCTTGGCCTGGCTTACGGTCTGAAATATCTTAACAAGGAGGGCTGCTGCCTTTGCTATCTTGGCGATGGTGCGGTTAACCAAGGTGCTTTCCACGAGTCTCTCAACATTGCCTCTCTATTCGGCATTCCGGTTGTTTATGTCATCGAGAACAACGGCTACTCCATGGGGACTTCCCAGAGCCGCTCGTCCGCATATTCAGGATGTCTTGCACAGCGTGCGGAGGCCTACGCCATTGAATGGGATGTCATTGATGGCTCTGATATCTACGAGGTGCGTGCAAAAACGCACATCGCCATGGAGCGCGCCCGCAAGGAACAAAAGCCAACCGTTCTGGAGATCGATACCTACCGCTATTACGGCCACAGCGTTGCCGATGCGAACCATAAGAAATACCGCACTCCTGAGGAGATCGAGAATTACAAGCAGAACCACGATCCGATCAACGTCTTCCGCCGGAAGCTCACTGAAGAAGGCGTGCTCGACGAGGAAATGGCGGACAAGATCAACAAGGACGCACAAGCGGAAGCTGCCGCTGCAGTGAAATTTGCCGACGAGTCGCCGGCGCCGACAATCCCGGACATTTCCACAGATGTCTATTGGGAAACCGACAACAACACCGAGGCGTCAAAAATCGGTCATCACTTCTTTGCCTAATCCACAGTTCCCGGATCACCACACACTTCTTAATCCAATTTTCCATATATCATGCGCACTTTGACCTACCGTGAAGCCCTCCGTGAAGGACTCGATGAAGAACTCGCCAGAGACGAAAATGTCGTCCTCATGGGTGAGGAAGTCGCTCAATATAACGGAGCTTATAAAGTTACCGAAGGCCTCTGGGCTAAATGGGGTGACAAGCGCGTTGTCGATACACCGATTTCCGAAGCCGGGTTCATCGGCATGGGGATCGGGGCTTCCATGCTCGGCGTCCGTCCTGTCATGGAGCTGATGTTCTGGTCATTCCACTCCGTCGCCTTCGATCAGCTGGTTAACAATGCCGCATGTGTTCGTTATATGTCCGGTGGCCTTTGCAACTGCCCGATTGTGGTTCGTGGCCCTGCAAACGGCGGCACGAACGTTGGAGCGACTCACTCACACATTCCCGAAGGACTTTTCGCAGCCTTTCCAGGCTTGAAAGTTTGTTCTCCGGCAACCCCGGCTGATGCAAAAGGTCTGATCAAAGCGGCAATCCGCGATAATGATCCAGTCTACGTCATGGAAAATACTCTTCTCTACGGAATGACTGGAGAGGTTCCGGATCCTGCGGATGGCGATTTCGTGATTCCTCTCGGCAAGGCGGAAGTAAAACGCGAAGGTGCGGATATTTCGTTAATTGCGCACGGCCGCTCCACAATCAGTGCGCTACAAGCTGCGGAAACACTCCAGGCAGAGCACGGCATCAATGCGGAAGTGCTGGATCTTCGCTCCATCCGCCCACTTGACGTGGATGCGATTCTTGCGACCGTCGCAAAGACACATCGCGTGGTTCTTGTGGATGAATCGAAGCCGTTCGGTGGCGTATCGGCAATGGTTTCCCACCTGATCCAGGAGCATGCCTTCGATGAGCTGGACGCTCCGATCAAGCGGGTCTGCACAATTGATGCACCGGCAATCTACTCACCACATATCGAGAACGAGCAGTTGCCAAACCCGCGTCGTATTGTGGAGAAAGTGCTTACCATGTTCTGATTTTCCACACAGCGGCAAGCTGGAATAATGTTTCAATCAAAAAGCCATCACCGGGATTTCTGGTGATGGCTTTTTCTTTCGAAAACCAGCGGAGCGTTAAGGTTCTTGTTTACGGTATTCGTCCAGCCGCTCCATGGCTTGCTTTTCGTAAGACCGTTTGAGCTGCCAGAGCGGTCTCTCAAGTTCTGCTTCCCATGCGAAAAGCTCTTTGAACATTGTGCGGACTTTTTCAGGATTTGCATCCGCCAGGTTGTTATCCTCCGAGGGGTCGGCTGCGATGTTGTAAAGTTCCGCAGGTCTGTCCGGAAAACGGAGAAGCTTCCAATCTCCTTTGCGGATCGTTCCCCGGCATTCCTTTTTCCAAAACAGTGTCTCGTGGGGAAGTGCGGTGTTTTGTCCTGTCAGGAAAGGCATTAGATCCACTCCGTCGAGCCCTTCTATCCCAGCGGGATTGCCACCTCCCAAAGCGACGAACGTTGGGAGGAAATCCAGGGTGCTGACTGGATTCTTGAAGGTGCTTCCGGCTTCCAGGCGGCCTTTCCAGGACATGATTCCCGGGACGCGAATTCCACCCTCCAGGTGGGTCGCCTTCGTTCCGCTGAGCGGATAGTTGCTTGATGAATTGCTATCCGTTGGGCCGCCATTGTCGTTGGTGAAAATAATCAGAGTGTCTTCCCGCAGTCCCAGTTCATCCAATTTGGCGAGAATTTGCCCGCAGGCCCGGTCCAGGGATAGAGTCATTTGCGCCACTTTCCGCCGCCGTCCCTCCAATTGTGGAAACTCTTTGGCATCCCCGGGATCGATATCCATTGGGGAATGGACCGCATTGAAAGATACATAGGCAAAAAACGGTTTTTCTTTATTCCGCTGCATGAAATCGCAGGTTTCATCAGCAAGCCTGTCGGTCAGATAGCCCTCATGCTCCACAAATTCGCCGAATCCACGCTCGATCAGTTTGCCTTTTTCGGTGGCCGCATCATCGGGATAGGCGTAGTAGTTGCGGGCTCCACCTCGAAAGCCATAAAACTCGTCAAATCCCCGCTTGAGAGGGTGATATCGATCGGCATCCCCCATGTGCCATTTGTCGAAGATCGCCGTGCGGTAGCCAAGTTTTTTCAGATGATCCGCAATTGTCGGGATCCCCAGAGGCAGTCCCATATCTTCTCCGGTCAGCCCGGACTCGCTCATGTAGCCGGGAACATTGTTTTCCTCGAAGCCGAAGCGTTGTTGGTATTTTCCGGTCAGAAGCCCAGCTCTAGAGGGGCCACACACCGCCGCCGTCACATAGAACTCCGAGAACAGGATTCCGCTTTTCGCCAGCTTATCGAGATTGGGTGTCTTGAAATGGCGGCTTCCTTGGAAGCCAAAATCCGCATACCCGGCATCGTCGGAGAAAAGTAACAGAATATTCGGCTGCTTCTCTTCTGCTCCCGCAGTGCAGATTCCAGCAAAGTTCAGTGGGAGACTTGTCAAAAAGCCTAAAAAGCAATTTTTCAAAAGAGCTATCATTGTCAACAGTCTACGAAGACGGATAGCCCAGTCTATCCAAATCTATGACTGCCGTCCGCTCACTCTGCTTCCAGGAGAGCACAGTGGCGGATCAGACAGGATGCTATCGAACCGGTTAGATTGCGTGGGCCCGTGCGCCGCGAGCAATCTGGTTGCCGACTTGGCCGATGGCATTTTGGCGGGGCATGTGTTTGGCCGATGCTGTAGCTGAAATCAAGTCTGCCAGCTGCTGTGGCCATTGCGCGGCATCTTCGGCTGATAGTTTGAGATCGAAATCATCTGATGTGCTTAGATCCGTGACATTCAGAGTCGGGGTGAGAGCGTGAGCGATGCAGGCTCGTTTCCCGGAGGCGTGAAGGATCATATTTGCAGCGGCTCCCAGTCCGGTGACGAGCTCAACCGGGTTTTCCGTGATGCACTGCATGATATGAAAACCGGGAGTGGAAATATCTTGGGCGAAGCTCAAGGTGGGTGTCCATTCCGATACCCCGGTGGCTTTTCGGAACACCGCGCAATCGCGAAGCGGGTCTTTTTCGGGAAGAATCACGCTGCCTCCCTGGCCAACGATTTGCCGGGCTACTTCTGCGAGAGCTCGGGATAGACCATCACTCAAATCCTCGCCGGACATGATCGCTATGCTCAGATCCTTACCCGCACCCTCGGCTCTTTGGGGGATGGGTGTCTTTGAAAATTCTTCCCGGAACCAGGAGTCTACCGCTGTGATGGTGTTCGCTGTGCCGCGGGAGCCTTGGATGGTGAGCCATCCGAAGTTTTCAAGATCGATTTGGCGGGTTTTGATTGCCTCGGTGATCTCCGGGAAGCCAACGTCTTTGCCGCTCATCGCGGAGCGCAGGAAGTTGAGGGAAACCATTTCACAGCCCAGCGAAAGGAAAACGCAACGCTCGACCAAGGAATGGGAAGAGTAACTGAGCATAAAATTGATGATTTCCGAGCCCGTTGTGACTCCGCAGCCCTCGGTATTAGTCAACACGACGAAGCGCGAGACTTTCCCGCTGGCAAGAAGCTCACCGTTTTCATTGAGGCGGCGTGCCGCCTGCTCCGCAGTGGCAACCGAGCAGCCAACCGTCGGCAAAATAAGACCGACGCGATCCTTCGGAACAGCCCGGCCGTTTTTCAAAACTGCCTCGAAAGTGAAATCCAGTTCGTTTGCCGAAGCTTCCCGATTCAGCGGGATAGGATCGCCGGGAAGCCGCGAGGCGATCAAGGGAGCATGGTCGGACGGTGGCTCCATGAAGAATTTCCGCCTCCAGAGCAGATCGATGTTCTGGTGGGCTTTTTCTCCGTTGGTGCGCTCACCCGAAGCGATGGCAGCAATCTTATCGAGACTCTCGGCGGTGAGATCTTCCATCGACATACCGTCGAGGTAGCGTCCCGCGTTGATATCAATATCATCCTTCATCAGCTCGTAACGCTCGGTGGTATTTACGATTTTGACGGTTGGGACGATGGAAGAGTTTGTCGGTGTGCCGCGTCCTGTGACAAAGAGCACGATATTGCAGCCCGCAGCTGCCTGGCCGGTATAGCTGGCAATGTCACCGCCCATACCATCCATGAAATAGAATCCCGGTGAGGCCATTCGTTCGCCGTATTCTGAAACGTGCTCGATGGGAATTGCCGGATCGCGTTTGATCGCCGCGCCCAACGATTTCAAAGTGATGTTGTAGAGCCCGCCGAGAAGATTGCCCTCGGAAGGGTTTTTATCGACCTTTCCACCATGCCAGCCGAGCTGGGCCTTGAAGCGATCAAGCATGGAAAGAAAGCGTGGCCCGATCCCGGGATCCGCGATGTAGGAAAGCGTGTAGTCCTCCGCGCCCGCGAGTTCCGGAGTTTCGGTAAGGTTTGCGCTACCGCCGTAATAGATCACCTCCCTTGCGATTGCTGAGGAGAGCACATTTCCGCTGATGCCGGAGAATGCATCCGATGCCCCGCAGTTGAGACCGATCTTCAGTTCGGAGAACGGGCGCTCTGTGCGGACCGATTGGTTTGCTTCGCTCAGGCCTTTGCTGGTTTCCGCACAGATTTTCGCGAGATCGCTCTCGAAGGTATCCGCGGCTGTGACCGAATGGACTGGCAGGTCGCTGACATCCGGGCCGTTGTTCGCGATCCATTGCAGGAGCTCGGCATTGGTGATTTCTCCTTCGGTCTGTGTATCAATCGCGATCAATGCACCGACATTGGGATGTGTGACCAGACCGGAAAGCGTGCGCAGAGTCCTTTCGCGTTCCTCGGCGTCGGTTTCCGCTCCTTCCGTGTGACGGATGGCGACGACGTCATCGACATTGTCAAAATTATCGATTTTTCCCTGAAAACTCTCGGCAGCACGTTGTGCCAAGGCGGAAGTGCGCGAGGTGGTGCCAAGGATAACAACGAGATTCCTGGTTCCTGTGCCGCGTGGGCCGCGGAAATGACCTTTGAAACTACGGGATGTCTCATACTTTGTCAGCGGCTTCGGGGCAGACCACGCAGACTCATCGAAGGAGTAAGGCGGCATGTCGTCGATGAAGTTTGGCTCCTTCGGAATATCGAGGCCGCGGTATTTCGGATCCTGCTGGATGGAAAAGCGATCAAGGACGCCCTGATTGCAGAGGTATTCGCCCGGCTGGATATCACGAATCGCACGGCCAAACGGATACTCCCATGAGGTAATCAGCTCTCCCTCGCGGATCGCCCGTGCGGCGAAACGATGTCCGGTGAGAACATCGTGCCGCATGAGAATCGTGCGACTGTCGTGAAGCAATTGCTGACCTTTTTTCAGGTCTTGTGTCGCGATGACCGCATTGTCTCCCGGAAGGGGGAAACGCGCGAAGCCATCGATCGGGGCAGCTTGGGAAGTTGAAGGAGTCATGGCAAAAAGAACGGAAGGAACAGCTTAGGAAAGGGTCTCTTTCATGGCTTCATAAGCGCCAATTTCCAGAATGCGCCCCAGCTTTTCGGTAACTGCATCGGTCAGGCCGTCGATGGCGTTGAGATCCATCTTCCAGTTTTTCTCATAGCCGAGGACTGTTTCCACCAGCTGGCGGAGACCTTGCGGGGAGCCATCGTAACCAGACCAGACTTTGTCGTAGAGTTCGATGATATCCGCATTGTCCTTACAATCGTATGATTCCTCGTTGCGTTTGCCGCGATAGAATGCAAGCAGAGCTGCGAGAGAAAGCGCGAGGCGCGGTGGGATGCTGCCGGTGTTTTTCCTGGCATCAAGGAGACTAGGTAGCACGCGGGTTTCCCACTTGCTCATGGAGTTGAGCGAGATCGTCAACCAGGGGTGACGGATAAATGGATTGTAGAAGCGCTCGAGGATTTTTTCGGAAAATTTCTGAAGGTATTCCTGGTCGCCCGGGATATTCGGCACGATGTCCTGTGCCAGCATCTGGCGGACGAATTTGCCGAGCGCCTCGTCCTCCATGGACTCACGGACGGTATCAAAGCCGCTGAGGTAAGCGACAGCCATGGTGCCTGTGTGGGAGCCATTGAGGATGCGCACCTTTTGATCACGGATTTTCCGCTGCTCTTCTTCGTTGACGAAACTAACGGTGAGCCCCGCCTGATCGGCCGGGAATTCCTTTGCCACCCAATCCGGAGCCTTGATCACCCAATTGTGATAATACTCGCCAACAACGATCAGGTTGTCCTCAAAGCCGACTTCAGCCTGATACTCTTTGACGGTCTCACGGGGAAATCCCGGGACGATACGATCGACCAATGTGGAGCAGAATGAGCATGAGTTTTCCAACCATTCGGTGAAACCCGCCTCCAGCTGCCAGTCGGCGGCATGGCGCAGAACATATTCCTTGAGCTTGTCACCGTTGTTTTCGATGAGCTCGCAACAAATTACGATAAGGCCCTTGTCCGCAGCTGCCTCGAATTTTTGGAAACGCTTATAAAGAAGAGCTGTCATTTTTCCCGGGAAGGACTTCTGTGGCTCCATATCCAGGCTTTCGCCCTCCGCCCACTGGATGCCGGCTTCCGTGGTGTTGGAGATGACGAAGCGAACGTCCGGACTCTCGAAAAGTTGCTGATATTCGGCATACTGGCTGTATGGGTTCAGGCAACGGGTCACGCAGTTGATGAGTTCGCTCTCCTTCACTACGGCGCCATCTTTCATGCCTTCCAGGAAAAGGTGATACAGTCCATCCTGCTTGTTGATCATATCGGCCAGGCCCTGCTCGATGGGCTGGACGATTGCTACCGATGAATTGAATCCGACTTTCTGATTCATGCGCTGGATCATCCAGTCAACAAACGCACGGAGGAAATTTCCCTCTCCGAACTGTATGATGCGTTCTGGGTAATTCGGTAAGTCTCCGGCTGTGGCGCGATTCAGTGGTTTCATAAATAATAAAGGGGGTATTGGGAAAAGGAGTTCAGGAGGCAGTGGTGTGGCCTTTTTTGAAATTGAAGCCGTGGATGCCGGTGGGATAAATAGGTTGGAATAGTATTTTCGGGCGAGCGAGGGATCCCGGCTCCGAGGATTCATGAGGCCGTCGGGCGGGCTCAATCGTCTTGGATCGGAAGTTCATGCGCTGCGGGTGATAAGAGAAATCGCCGTGTTTTTTCCTATGGAAACGTAGTTGAAAACCGTAAATTGCTAAAAAATCGATGTTTTTTTGCAGAAATCCGGAGCGTTGTCCGCGAATTTGATGAAAGTATACAATTTTTGAACACTTCTGCTGACGCATTGACTGGCTTTTAGCTGAAAAACGATATTTTCAATGAAGTTTCACTTTCGCGCCTCTCATCAAGATGAGTGAGGAGATTCCGCGCTTCCCTCTTTGACAATCCTGCGGTCCCGCACCAGTCTCGGCGCGCGAACTCTTTTCAAGAAATTACTATGTCTTACGATCTCATTGTCATTGGTGGCGGCCCTGCCGGATATGTCGCTGCAATCCGCGCGGCCCAACATGGAAAAAAAGTTGCTTGTGTCGAGGCTGACCGAGCTGGCGGCACCTGCTTGAACTGGGGTTGTATCCCGACCAAGGCGCTCCTTAAAAATGCCGAGCTTTATCAGACGCTGATGCACAAAGCCGGTGAAATGGGTCTCCAGATCCAGGGGCTCTCCTATGATTGGTCCGCGGTTGTCGGCCGGTCACGCAAGGTTTCGGATCGTCTTGCAGGCGGCATCGAGTTTCTTTTCAAGAAAAACAAAGTGGATTATATCCGCGGCTTTGGCTCCATCGAGTCCGAAGGAAAAGTAGGCGTGACCGCAGCGGATGGTGCCAAACAGGTCATCGAGGGAAAAAACATCATCATTGCCACCGGCTGTAAATCCCGTCCGCTCCCGCCGCTTCCTTTCAACGGCACATCGGTGATCGGCTCGAAGGAGGCAATGGTTCTCGCAGAACAGCCAAAGGAAATGATCATCATCGGTGCGGGCGCTATCGGTATCGAGTTTGCCTACATTTACAACGCATTCGGCACGAAGGTGACCGTCATTGAGATGTTGCCCAATATTCTTCCGGTGGAAGATACTGAAATTGGCGAGGCTCTTGAGAAATCCCTCACAAAACAAGGGATCCGCTGCCTCACAAATACAAAAGTGACCGCAACCAAGGACCATGGTGACCGCGTGGAAATCACCGTGGAAGGGCCCAAGGAAAACGGAACTATCTCTGCGGATGTCTGCCTGGTGGCAATTGGCATCCAGCCGGTTCTCCCGGGTGGGCAGGAGCCTGCACTGGATGAGCGAGGCTACATCACGGTGGGCGATCGCTATGAAACAAATCTCCCGGGTGTATATGCAATCGGCGATATCAACGGGCCGCCATGGCTCGCGCACGTTGCGTCTTTCGAGGCTTTCCAATGTGTTGACGGCCTATTTGTGGATGGCTTCAAACCCCGCAAGGTCACAAATTTCCCGGGTTGCACCTATTGCCATCCGCAGGTTGCTTCCGTTGGTAAAACCGAGCGCGCGCTCAAAGAGGAAGGCGTGGAGTATACCGTTGGAAAAATCCCATTCGTCGCAATCGGTAAAGCAGTCGCAGCCTCCGAGACAGATGGTTTCGCAAAGCTTCTCTATGGCAAGAAACATGGCGAGCTATTGGGTGCTCACATCATCGGGGACAATGCCACCGAGCTAATCGCGGAAATGGGCCTGGCGCTGGATCAGGAACTCACCATGGATGAAATCCACGCGACCATTCATGCGCATCCGACAATGTCCGAGGTCATCCACGAGGCAACTCTCGCGGCAGAAGGACACGCCATCCATTTCTAGGGAGTTCCCTCATTACCAAATCTAAACCGAAGCCACGTTTCCCGCCCGGGAGGCGTGGCTTTTTTCAAATAACAGTGCTGAACTTTCCTGAGCCGCCGAGAGACGGAGGGATATTATTTTTATTTGAGAAACTTGGAAATCTCTCCCTGTAGCCAGCTTTCATTTTCCCAGGGAACACGGTGTCCGGCTTCCGGTGCGGTTCTCAAAATGGAACTAGGGACAAGCGCCGATGCTTCCGCGGCGTAGGCGTGGAACTTTGGGTCTTGTTCTCCTGCGATCCAAAGGACGGGAATATCAATTTCGCCTAGTCTGTCCCAGAGAGGCTGCTGATTGCCCAGAGACCAATCCACAAAACTGCGGGCAATCTCGCGCCGCCGCTGAATCAGTTTTTTGTCCTCGCGCTCGTCTCTCATCGCGCCGCCAAGCAGAGATTGCGAATTCCATTTTTGGAGAAATTCTCCCCAACCAATTGTCAGCGCCTGGGTTGCCCACAGTGTGTCATGGCTGCGGCGGGCGGAGGCTTCCGCAGGATCTTTCAAGCCTGGATTCGCCGAGATAATGATTGCCGCATCCCACGGGCCTTTTTCCAAGAGTGCATGCAATGCCAGCCGGCCGCCCATGGAGTAGCCGAGCAAGACACGCCGCTGGCCCCGGGAGACTTCGCCCGCAGCATCGGCATTAAGCCGTTTGCCGAATTCTGGCATGGGCACACTCTCGCACTGGAGAAAACGCCAGAGATCGACCGCACGGGTCGCGATTCCCTGCTTAGCTAGCTGACTGGCCAAGGAGCGCCAATCCGAGGCTGTGCCCACGGCACCGTGGAGGCACCAGATTTCTGTGGGCACCGAGGTCTCGTCTGTCCGCTTGGCGGCTTCTAGGCGCTCGTCGGTCTCTTTTGAAGTTTGGATCACTGGGCGGAGCGTATTTGTCTTTCCTCTTCGATCTTGCGGATGAAGTTCTCGATGGTTTCCCGGTATGGATCGTCAGGACCCGTCTGCGTCATCGAAACGGCGACGAAGATCGCTGCGGCGATCGCCAGGAGAAAGCTTCCCCAGTAGAGAATCGCGAGAATCCAGCCGATCGTATCGAGTTTTTTATGATCAGCGTAGCCTTCCGGGCAGACCAGAAGCCGATAGCCCAGCCAGATATTGAGCAAGGGAATGAAGAGGCCGAGAAACCATAAGCGGGTCATCGCCAAATTCTGGAACCGCTTCAGCAGGGCGATCAGTGAAACGATAATCGGTAGGAATGAGAGCACGGCCACACCCAGTCCAAGCTGGTCGGCAGCGACGCTTCCGGCCAGTTGCTGGGAGACAAAGGAGAGGGCCACCAACCAGATCACGGGGAAGATATAGCTCATAAAGAAGAAAACACTGCGTGAGACACCGGGCCATCGGCCTTCGTTTCTCAGTCTTTCCTCGGGAGTTTCTTCAGGTTGGAATTCGGTGAAAGCTGTGGCGGAATCTTCTACGGCTTCACCAGAAGCATCCTTGTTTTTCTGGAACAATCCTTCGATCTCGCCGGAGGGGATCCAGTCTTCCATCCCATCCTTCCAGACCATATCCAGGCGTGGGTTGAGTTTGCCACGCTCGGCTTCGTATTTGAGATCGTCCAAAGAGACTGGCCCGAATTGTTGCCCTTCGTGGGTCACATACCATTCTTTGGTTAAATCGGGATCCTCCATAAAGCTTAACTATCAAAGGCAATTTCCCGTGTCAACGTGCAGGCGACCGGAAGATTAGAGCCTATCCGGAAATTTTTTGGTAATTCGGAACAGCGAATGCAGTATTTAGAGGTGATGGATTTGCAGGACAAGCTGGGGAGAGGTGTGAGGGATTTGAGAATATCTGTAACGGATCGCTGCAATTTTCGGTGCCGCTATTGTATGCCAGCTGAAGTATTTGGCCCGGGTTACGCATTTTTGCCGAAGGATGACCTTCTGACGTTCGAGGAAATGGTGAGACTTGTGCGGATTCTCGTGCCTCTGGGTGTGGGAAAGATCCGTCTGACCGGAGGGGAGCCTCTCTTGAGACGCGGAGTGGCGGATCTCGTGGCGATGATCGCCGCTGTCGACGGTGTCCACGATCTGGCGATGACAACCAATGGTGTCCTGCTTTCCCATCATGCGGAGGAGCTTGCGCTAGCTGGAATGAACCGGGTGACTGTGTCTCTGGATTCTCTCGACCCCGCGATTTTTGCCAGGATGAATGGCACCGGCGCAAAGGTGGATCGCGTCATCGCCGGAATATTGGCTGCGAAAAACTTTGGATTACCGGTGAAGGTAAATTCCGTCATCCAGCGGGGTGTGAACGAAGATCAGATCCTACCTTTGGCGAGGTGGGCGCGGGAAGCGGATGTCGACCTCCGCTTCATCGAATACATGGATGTTGGCGAGACGAATGGATGGGATATGTCGCAGGTAGTTCCCGGGGCGGAAATTCTGGAAATTCTCGGCACGGAATTCGAGCTGCAGCCCAGAGCCGCTGCCTACCGGGGAGAAGTAGCGGTGAATTGGAAGCACCTTGGAAGCAGACAGGAAATCGGGCTGATCCAATCGGTCAGCTCTCCGTTTTGCCGGGATTGCCAACGGCTGAGACTTTCCGCAGACGGAAAGATTTTTACCTGCCTGTTCGCGGAATCCGGCCATGACCTGCGCGGTATTTTACGCGGTGGATTGGGGGACCGTATGGTTTCCTCCGTTGTTGAGGATATATGGCGGGCAAGGGTGGATCGTTACTCGGAGCTGAGAGGAAAAGTCGCGATGAAAAAGGCGGAAATGAGCTACCTCGGCGGTTGAGGGTGGTTAGTGAGGACAAAAAAACCGCCGGAAGGTAAAATTACCTAACCGGCGGTGTTATGCTATGGCTTACAAGGTAAGGGGTCAGTGTGTTGCGTGGGTCTGGATCTCGTCGCCGACTTTTTCGACGTCTTGGCCGAATCCGCGAGTGGTTGCACATGAAGTTGAGGCGAGTGCGAGAATGGTCGCCGCACCGGCTGCCATGGCTACCATGCGAAGTGGAGGTTTTTTGGAAGTTTGTTCGACGGTCTTGCTGATAAATAGTGGATTCATGATACCTCTACCTATTGCGCGAAATATGCCACTCACGGCAAATTGCCCAAACCCTAGCTTTTAAAAGGGATTCCGGCGGCAGGTGGCATCTCGGCACTTCCGAATGCGATGCAGTTTGCAAGGCATTGCAACAAATGGTGCGAACTTTTTGCACGGAGCAGCAGCCTGACATTCAAGACAGACGTCGAGCACCTTCAGCCGGGCGACTTGCAAAGATTTCCGGTGGGAAGCCGAACTTTGCTTCGTAGCTTTTCACCATTGCAGCTGCAATGGCTTCGGCCTTACTGGCTTCACAGAGTGTAACGGTAGATCCGCCAAAGCCGCCTCCTGTCATCCGGGCGCCGATGACGCCGCCTGCGGCACCTAGCGTGGCGGCGGTTTCGACCAGCTGATCCAACTCCGGGCAGGAGACCTCAAAATCGTCCCGCAGCGAATTGTGGCTTTCGTACATCAAGCGGCCGACTTCCTGGAAGTCTCCTTTGCGCAAGGATTCCACAGCCCCGATGGTGCGGGCGATTTCGCCGACAACGTGACGGGAGCGGCGGTAGGTTACCTCATCCATCTTTTCTTTGGCTGCATCCAGATCTGCAGGGGAAACATCGCGCCAGCTGCCTTTTCCGATCGCGATCAGGCCGTCTTCGGTGTTTTTCCGGCGGGCTGCATAGCCTCCATCGGAAAGCTCGTGGGAGACTTTTGTGTTGGAGATGAGGATGGTGAGATCGTCATGTTTGAAAGGAACCATTTCAGGCTCGCCGGTTTGGCAATCGATCAAAACCAGCTCGCCGTCTTTCCCGAAAGCGGAGGCAAATTGATCCATGATTCCGCAGGGGACCCCTGCGTAATCGTGTTCCGCTTTCTGCGCGAGCAGGGCCATTTCCTTTGTAGGCATCGTATTGCCGGTGAGGCCGAGAATGAGGACTGCAACAGCACACTCAAGGGCGGCGGACGATGAAAGGCCAGCACCACCAGGAAGGCTGGAGATAATGAACGCATCAAATCCAGGGACTTCCACACCCCGCTCGTGAAAGCCGTGAATCACACCCCGCAGATAGTTCGACCACTTGGGAGTTGCCTTGTTTTGCGGCGCACAAACGGCGAAGCAGGCGGTCTCGGAGGTAAAGGCCGTGCCGGCACGGACTTCCGTGGTCCCATTGGGAGCCGCTGCGATAACCACCGTGCGCTCAATGGCGAATGGGAGCACGAATCCATCGCAATAATCGATATGCTCGCCGATGAGATTGACCCGTCCCGGAGCTGCGGCAACGATGGTTGCTTCCTTGCCGTAGCGGGCTTTGAGTTCGTCCTTGGCGATTTTTACGAGATCAGCGATTGGTGGATTCGGAGCGAGCATGAGCCGGATTCTAAATGGGATTCTTGGTTATTGGCGCTTATTGAGCGAAAAACGCGTAGATGGCGATGACTGCAACGATCAGGATCAAGCTTGCCCATTTAGCATTTTTCCAGGGAGTCATGTCGATCGGTGTGGTGGTCTCCAGAATCCATGCGGTCGGGCGTGGAGCCACGGTGCCCCATACGATCATGAGAATGACAAGGCTGGCGAAGACGAAGCCGAGGAAATGGAAGTTATAAACAAAAACACTGTCTACGGCCGGACCGACACCCGGGATGAAATATTTCACCGCAATCATAACGAGACCGAGGATGAGAGCCACGAATGCCGCCTTCGCGGGAACGCGCTTGTGAAGCATACCTACTACCACAACCGCGAAAATCGGGATGAAGTAGATCGCGTTCATGTCCTGAAGGTATTTGAAAATACTGTCTTGGCCGGCTAGAAGCGGAGCCACGAACATTGCTGCGATGGCAATAGCGACCACGAAGATTTTGGCAGCCTTCACCATCTGCTGTTCCGAGCCCTTTGGATTGATGACGTGGTGATAGAGACCGATGCTGAAAAGCGCGGAGGTGCTGTTCAATGCAGCATTGAAGGAACTGAGAATGGCTCCGACCATGACTGCTGCGAAGAAGCCTGTGAGATATGGAGGAAGAACACCACGAACCAGAGTGCCGTAGGCGTAGTCATTGGAGATACCGTCCGCTGCATAGAGGTGGAAGGCGATGATGCCGGGAATCACCAGATAAATCGGCCCGAGGAGCTTGAGCGCACCGGTAAGGAGCACGCCCTTTTGACCTTCTGCGAGGCTGCTAGCGCCGAAGGTGCGCTGGATGATCTGCTGGTTGGTGCACCAGTAGAAGAGGTTGAGAAGTGCCACACCGGTGAAGAGAGTGCTGAACGGAACGCTGGTTTCCGGGCTGCCGATGGAATTGAGTCGATCAGGATTTGCTTCCTTGAGGATACTCCAACCTTCCAGGATACCTTCGCCATTGCTGACCTTGTTGAGGGCAAACCAAGCGATCATCACACCGCCGACAAGAAGCCCGATCCCGTTGATCGTATCGAGAACGGCCAGGGTTTTAAGGTTTCCAAAACGTGAGTAGAGCGAGCCCATGATGCCGATGAGAAAGACCGTCATCCAGAGGATGACTGTGTCCGGCTGGACGACGTTCCCGAAGAAATTCACAGGCTCGGTGATGCCGGTGAGCGATTTCAGGTCCAGCATCTGGGAGAGGCCAACCGCGCCGCTGTAAAGAATGATCGGAATGAGAAGAAATGCGTAGGCGAGAAGGAAAATCATGTTCGCCAGGCTTTGCGTGGATTTATCGAAGCGATTTTCCAGGAACTGGGGCACAGTGGTAATGCCGGTGCGGAGGAACTTGGGCAGGAAGAACATCGCCATCAGGACAAGGGCGATGACTGCGACAACTTCCCAAGCCATCACGCAGAGTCCGTCTTTGAACGCCGCTCCATTCAGGCCCACCATCTGCTCGGTGGAGAGGTTGGTCAGCAAGAGGGAGCCGGCAATGATAGGGAAAGTCAGGGATCGACCACCCAGGAAGAAGCCCTCGGATGTGCTGGATTCATCCTTCCGTGTGAGGAACCAGGTGAGTCCTGCCGCGAAGGCGGTGAATAGGACGAACGATATCAGAGTCAGTGCGTGCATGTTTGGATTTTTGGAGTTTGCGAGGCGGTTACCGGAAAAATCTGATTAGAAGTGATGCTTACTACCAGAAAAACTTGCAGAACTCTCCGAGAAACCACGTTTTTTCGGGGATTGAATACGGTGTCATCACACGGTTGTTGGAAAATCGACAATGTTTACCCGGCTTATATCAAATGAAGGCAGGGTTTATACGTGAATTGCAGCTTTATCGCGGAAGCGGTAGCGATGGTGTCCCGCAATCAGGGATGCCTGGGGGAATCCACAGTTTTCGCGGGAATAGACACTTTGCACCCACCAGGTGAAATTTCCGTAAACTTTCCGGTTTTCAATCCGGGTTTGCCAGCGTTCAATGCCGGCACGTCCCCGACTTATGAGCAAATCCTCCATCCGCATCGCTGTTGGCGCCGATCACGGCGCTTTTGAATTGAAGAACGCAATCGTCGCTCACCTCCGGGAGAGCGGATATGTGGTAGAGGATTTCGGCACACACACCGCCGATTCCGTAGACTATCCCGATTATGCCAATATCGTTGGCCGCAATGTCTCCGATGATACCTTCAATTATGGCATTCTTGCCTGCACATCCGGGATTGGGATGTGCATCGCCGCGAACCGCTTCCGTCACGTGCGCGCTGCAAATGTCCGCTCCGTGGAAGAGACGGTCATCACCCGTAAACACAATGATGCGAATGTGATCTGCCTCAGCGGAAAAGATACCGATGCCGAGACCGCGAAGAAGATGGTGGAAGCCTTCCTTACCACCGAGTTCGAAGGCGGTAGACATGAGGCCCGCGTTTGCAAGTCATCAGGCAGTCGCATCGCGGAGACTGATCCTGAACTTTACAAGGCTATCGTCGGTGAAGAGCACCGCCAGCGGAACCACATCGAGCTCATTGCCTCGGAAAATTTTGCCTCGCCTGCGGTTATGGAAGCGCAGGGCTCTCTGCTCACCAATAAATATGCGGAAGGGTATCCCGGTAAGCGCTGGTATGGTGGCTGTGAATACGTCGATGTTGTCGAGACTCTCGCCATAGAGCGCGCAAAAGAGCTTTTCGGCGCGGAACACGCGAACGTGCAGCCTCACTCCGGCTCCCAGGCGAACACTGCCGTTTACTTCTCCGTGCTGAAGCCGGGTGATAAAATTTTCACCATGGATCTCGCCCACGGCGGACACCTTACCCACGGCCACAAGGCGAACTTCTCCGGTCGCTTTTACGATGTCACACATTACGGGGTTTCCCCTGAAGACGAGCGCATCGATTATGCGGAGCTTGAAAAAACCGCCCGCGAGCTGAAGCCTGCTCTCATCACCGTCGGCGCGTCCGCCTACTCGCGTATCATCGATTTTGAGCGCATGGGCAAGCTGGCCCGTGAGATCGGAGCCTATCTCTTTGTTGATATGGCGCATATCGCTGGCCTTGTTGCTGCCGGAGTTCACCCGAATCCGGTGCCGCATGCCGATTTCGTCACTTCCACAACCCATAAATCACTGCGCGGTCCACGCGGCGGTATCATTCTTTGCAAGGCGGAATTTGCTAAAAAGATCGATTCCCAGGTCTTCCCGGGAATCCAGGGCGGTCCGCTCATGCACGTGATCGCGGCGAAGGCGGCTTGCTTCGGCGAGGCGCTCAAGCCGGAGTTCAAAGCCTATTCACAGCAGGTAGTTAAAAACGCCCAGGCAATCGCCGCACGTCTCACCCACCACGGCTTCCGCGTTTGCTCCGGCGGCACGGACAATCACGTGATGCTTGTCGATCTCCGCCCGAAGGGTCTCAACGGTTCCGAGGCTTCTCTCGCACTGGATGAGGCGGGGATTACCGTGAACAAAAACGGCATTCCGTTCGATACCGGCAGCCCGATGAAGCCATCCGGCATCCGCATCGGCACTCCGGCGGTCACCACCCGTGGGATGAAGGAATCCCACGTCGAGCAAGTGGCGGACTTTATCGCAGAAGCTCTCGCGGATCACAAAAATACCGAGAAGCTTCACGCCATCCGCGAGAAGGTTTTCGCTTTCAACCAGGCATTCCCGCTTCCTTGGTAGAAAGGAACCCCGATCTGGAAATCGCGATAGCTCCAGCTCTCACAGCAGCCGTGATTACCATGTCACGGCTGCTTTTTCGTTATGTTCTACGACGTCCGCAGCTGGAAGATACTTGGCAGTAGTCGCATTGACACGACGACCCATTTTCATCAGATTTTTATAGTAGCACTCTTTCCTTCTTAGCGTTCGGAATGAAACACTATCCACTCCAAAAATGAACCACTTCGAAAGTGTTGTGAGCTTTAGCGAGCCCATCCTCAAAAACTGGCTGTCCAACCAGTCAGACATCTATAATGCAGAGATCGTTCAGCAACAGTATTTATACTCGATGGCAAAAGGATCAATGAGGTCATCATCGTCATTTTACACGCTGATTGAACAGGATAAGCATCACGATCTACCGGTTCTCGCCCGCCTTTCGTTGGAGCGCTATATGAAAGCCGATTTTGCCAGGCGGTCGCCCACAAATGCGGTGGCTTTAATGATCCACGAAGTGAAGACTGTCATCATTAAACTCAACAAGCTGGCGAAACTTCCTAGCTCCGATTCAGCTATGCTGATTTTGAAGGTAAGCGATCTCGAGAAAGATCTGCAGAAGTTTGAGGGGTTGGTGGATCCAGATTATCCCAAGGATTTATCGATGTTTCGGATCTTCGAGCTTTGCGAGTTGGAGGAAATTTATCGTGGTGCCTATCATGAGCTTTCTAAAGTCGCTCATGGTGGGTTTCATTCTGGGTTCAAGGATGTCAGGGCAGATGGCTTATTGAATTTTCTTGCTTTGATGACTCCCGTAGATGCTACCAACATGCTTTATATGACGTATCATGAAACGCCTGCATACGGTTATGAATCACTGCGCGAATCTATTTATGACAGGTGCTTCCAGAAATAAAACTGAGAGAATATACTTCTGGAGTGATATCTACCGCCAAGAAGTCGGCTTTCCACTTTGGGATGGGACAGTTGGGTAGAAGTCGCGGAAAGCCCGTTACCCCACCGCCTTATTCCTCTCATCCACTTGCTCGTTCAGCGTGCAGAAGTCGTAGAGCCAGCCGAGGCCGAAGAGGCCGCCGGTGAGAAGCCAGATGATGCCGGAAGGGATTTTGCCGAGGTAAAAGCGGTGGATGCCGAATAGGCCGAGGAAAAGCTGGAGCAGCCAGGCGACGGAGTAATCATAGGTGCCGGTGGAGTATCTGCCCGCAGCTTCCTTTTCCATGGAGGGGATGAGGAACAGATCGACGATCCAGCCGATAAGGAATACGCCACCTGTCAGCAGCCAGATTATCCCGGAGACGGGTTTCCCGTAATAAAAACGATGAACCCCGATAAAGCCGAAAATCCACATGAGATAGCCGAGTCCGGTGCTGTGCGTTTGTCCGTTTTTTTCAAGCATGCGCTAAAGTATGCGGTCTGCGGATATGTGCTATTCCAAAAAAATGGAAACGCGGTCCGGGGAGCAATCGTGGCTCTCACAGAGAAGATGAGCCGGATTTCACTTCCGCCACCTGTTTAGGCTTCCCCTTTCGGGGTGCTTCCGTTGAAACTTCCGGCAGTTCCATGTCCAATCCCTTCAGAGAAGATCTCGTTTCCCGCAACCGCCCTGAACCCTGCACGGTGGTCATTTTTGGTGCCACTGGTGATCTCACGCATCGCAAGTTGATCCCCGCGCTTTATAATCTGGCCGTTGATGGCGAGCTGCCGACCGGGGTGAATATCATTGGATTCGCGCGTCGTGAGAAATCGGACGAAGAGTTCCGAGCCGGCCTGGAGGAGCTCAACCAGAAAGTTTCCCGCAGTGGCCATGATGAGGAGATCTGGGGGAAATTCATCTCCAGTGTGACCTACCATCAGTCGGAATTTACGGATCTCGATGGTTATGCGTCGTTGTCGAAACGGCTCGATGAGATTGATGCCGGCCGTGGCGGCAAGGGTAACCGCCTGTTTTACATCGCTTCCGCACCTGAGTTTTTCGATGATATTCTGTTGAATCTCAAAGGCGCAGGTTTGAACGAAGCGAAGGAAGGCTGCTGGTCGCGGGTGATCGTGGAAAAGCCCTTCGGCACGGATCTTAAGACGGCAAAGCATCTCAACCAGGTGGTCAACGAGACTTTCCATGAGAGTGATACTTACCGCATCGATCACTATCTGGGTAAGGAAACTGCGCAAAACCTGATGGTTCTGCGTTTCGCGAACGCGATTTTCGAGCCTCTCTGGAATAGCAAATACATCAGCCATGTGCAGATCACCTGCTCGGAAAACCTTGGTATGGAAGGTGGCCGCGGAGGTTACTATGAGAAATCAGGCGCACTCCGGGATATGGTGCAGAATCACCTTTTGCAGCTCCTCAGTCTAGTGGCCATGGAGCCACCAACGGATCTTTCCGCGGATGGTGTGCGTGATGAAAAAGTGAAGGTCATCCGCTCGCTCCGTCAGTGGGACACTCCGGAAAAGGTTGCGGAAAACGTCATCCGCGCCCAATACACAGCTGGCCATGTCGATGGGAATCCTGTTCCCGGCTACCGCGAGGAAGACCGCGTTTCCCCGGAATCTGAAACCGAAGCCTATGTGGCTGTCCGCTTGTTGATCGATACCTGGCGCTGGAGCGGAGTGCCGTTCTACATTCGTATGGGCAAGCGTTTGCCGAAAAAATCGACGGAAATTTCCATCCACTTCAAGGATGCACCCTGTGTGCTTTTCAGCGCACTTCCAGGAGGCGTCCCGGGCGGCAACGTCCTGGTGATCCGCATCCAGCCGGATGAGGGGATATCACTGCGTATGGTCTCCAAAATTCCTGGAACAAGCCTGCGCCTGGAGCCGGTGAAAATGGATTTCCATTACGCGACTTCATTCGGAAAAGGCAGCCCGGAAGCTTACGAGCGTCTTATCCTCGATGCGATCGCGGGTGATGCCACTCTCTTCGCCCGCCGCGATGAGGTGGAAGAGGCGTGGCGTTTCATCGATCATATCGAGCGTGCCTGGCATGAGTCCGATAACAAACCGCCGATGGCAGAGTTTGTTGCAGGTTCCTGGGGACCGCGCGAGGCGGATGAGATGATCAAAAAAGACGGCTTCGCGTGGCGCAGGCTTTAATCCGAATACCAGTATGGAAAATTACGCAGAACTGGGAACGGAGGTAAAAGTCTCCGATATCGATAAGGAATTACGAACCCTGTGGGAGCAGGACGAGGCACGGACAAATGCGTCTCTGATGAACCTTGTGGTCTACACGGAGCGTGATGGTGGTTTGCTGGAGAACTCCCGGATTATCAATAATCTTACCCGTGAAAACGCCTGCCGCGCGATCCTTGTGGAAATCAATCGCAAGGAAGCCGCGAGCCTCCGGGCATGGATCACCGCTCATTGTCACCTTTCCCACGGGCAGAAATCGATCTGCTGTGAGCAGATTGCCTTCCGTCTCACGGGGCGGGTGACAGGACGTTTCCGGAATACGGTTTTCTCCCACTTGAATTCAGACCTTCCGCTGATCTTCTGGTGGCAGGGTGAGCTCTCGGACGTTTTCACCGAGCGTCTCGCCAGTGTGATGGACAGGCTGATCGTGGATAGCTCTTCCTGGTCGGATGTGGCTGGCAGTTTCATCCGTATCAATGAGGCCGTGAGCGGCAACAGTGGCTTGGTGGTGCAGGATCTTGCCTGGACTCGCTGCTGGCAGTTCCGGGTGGGAATCGCGGGGCTTTTCGATGATACCGTGGCGCAGACGATGCTGGGAAAAATCTCCAAAGTCCGGATCGGATACCATTCCGCTCACGAGAACACCGCCCTGCAAATACTGGCTTGGCTTGCGGTTCAAGCCGGATGGAAGATCGGTGCGAACAATAGTTTTACCACGAAATCAGGAAACTCCATCTGCGTGGAGCTGGAAGCAGGCGAGGAATGCGCACCACTGGCTCTTGTGGAAATTTCATGTGACGAAACGATTGTCCGGGTGAGCCGGGAAAATCGCTCGAACCACCTCTTGAAGGAAATCGATTCCGGAGACTACCGGGTAAGCTCACTTTCTCCGGCGGATCCGGAAGCCTCCGAGGATCTCGTCGCCCAGCAACTTTCGCGCGGCGGGAAAAACTCGTTGTTTCTCAAGATTCTTCCAGCGTTCCTCCGGCTGAAAGGCTGATTTGTTTCCGCTGCGGCGGTCAGAGTGTGACCTGTGCGCCGAGTTCCACCACACGGCTGGGCGGCAGGTGGAAATACGCCGTGGCCGGTGAGGCATTCCGCGCCAATGTGGCAAATATGGAGAGCCGGATTTTGTCTATGGAGCCTGCGGTTTTCTTCACGCAATAGCTTTCCTGTCCCAGAAAGTAGGTGCTTCTGCCTGGCTGGAAACCGATGAATTCCGGCAGCCTCTGACGAAGGGCGGCGGGCACATCCGGATCATCTGCAAAGCCAAATCGTAGAATGGCTTTGTGAATGCCTTGGCCGATGTTTTCCAGCTCCAGGAGCTCGTGATCATCAGCGCGGGGTTCGTCCAATGTCTGGACGTGGAGCAATAGGATGCGCTCGTGGACCACATGATTGTGCTTCAGGTTATGCAGAAGGGCGGAAGGCGTGTTATTCCGGTGGCCCGTCATGTAAATCGCTAATCCGGGGACACGGTGGATCTTCTCATGTGAGAGCTCCCTGGCGAAGTCCGCGATCGGTAGATCGTGCAGAGACATCTTTTCCGCAAGTCTGCGTCTGCCCCAGATCCAGATCAGCATAAGGCCGGTGAGAATGGCAGCGATAAGAAGGGGGAGCCAGCCGCCGTCATCGATCTTGGTGGCATTTGCCGCGAGAAATGCGCCATCCACCACGAGAAAGATGGCGGTAATGACTCTCGACTTCCAGATCCCCCATGCGAAACGAAGCCTGGCCGCATAGAAGAAGAGCAGGGAGGTGATGACCATGGTGAGAGCGATTGCCACACCGTATGCCCCGGCGAGCTCCGCGGAGCTCCCGAAGGAAATGACCAGAAGGATGCACGAACACGCAAGCAAGCCGTTTACAAAAGGAACGAAGACCTGTCCGACGGACTCATCGGAGGTGTGCATGATGCGGACCCGGGGAATGATTGCCATACGCACGGCTTGCGCGGTAAGCGAAAAAGCACCGGAAATCAGGGCCTGGCTGGCAACAACTGCCGCGCATGTGGCCAAAATCGTGAGCGGAAAGCGCAAAAAGGCCGGAGCGAGCAGGAAAAATGGATTTTTGATCGCCAACGGATCGGAGATCAGTAGTGCTGCCTGGCCCAGATAGTTTAGGACCAATGCGGGTAGCACAACGATAAGCCAGCCGCACCGGATTGGCCGCACACCGAAGTGGCCGAGATCCGCGTAAAGCGCCTCTCCTCCGGTGACTGCGAGGAATACGGCGGCCATAAGAGGCATGGCGTGCTTCCACTCCCGGACAAGAAACGAAGCGCCTTCCCATGGACTCAATGCGAGGAGGACCTGGGGTTGTTTCGCCAGGCCGGCAAGTCCCAGAGCTGCAAGACTGAAGAACCAGAGCAGCACGACGGGGCCGAAAAGACGTCCGACCTTTGCTGTGCCGAATCGTTGGATCGCAAAAAGCGCAATGAGAATACCTACGGCCAGCGGCACGATCCAATGACTGATCAGCGGTGCGCTGACTGAGAGACCTTCCACCGCGCTGAGCACCGAGATGGCAGGGGTGAGCATTCCATCCGCATAAATCAGAGCGGCTCCGATCAGCCCGAAGATTACAACAAACAGCGGGTTTTTATCATTTCCAAGCTTTCGGAAACCGGAACGGACCAGTGCTGAGAGCGATAAAATCCCTCCTTCTCCATGATTATCGAGTCTAAGGATCACAAAAAGGTATTTCACCGTGACGACGAGCAGCAGAGCCCAGACGATCAATGATGCGGCTCCAACTAAATTCTGAGGATTGAGCGCAGCAGAGCTCGAATGATCTGCGAAACATTCCCGGAAGGCGTATAGAGGGCTGGTTCCAATATCGCCGAAGACGATGCCCAAGGCCGCAAGAGTCGCCACGGGCAGGGAGGTGCCGCCATTTTCCTTGGAGTCCATCATAAGACAAAAAAGTGAGGCGTCGTCTGCGGCGCTGCGGAAGCCAAGCACTACCTTCCATCGCTTTCCAGCGAATTTGTTTCCCTGGAAAAATTACCGGGCGGCATTCGCGGAAAGCTTACTCAAGCGTAGGCAGCGGAGCGGATACGATAAAAGCAATTCGTGTGCAAAAATAATGTGCGGCATACATTATCCTGTGTATTTTCCGATTTCGAACCCCATATCCCTTCAGTAAGAAAAAATGACACCATTGCGAATTTTCACACTTCTCCTGATGTTGCTGCCCATGGCGATGCAAGCCAGGGATCGGCAAAGTTTCAACGCCGAATGGCGTTTTCACAAAGGAGAGGCAGAAACTGCCGAGAAAGCTGATTTTGATGACTCGGAGTGGCGGGAGGTAACCTTGCCGCATGACTGGGCGATCGAAGGACCATTCGACGTGAAATATAATGCCCGCTGCGGAGGTTTGCCCTTCCATGGAACGGGTTGGTATCGGAAATCCTTTACGGTCCCTGCATCTGCAAAAGATCAGAAGGTAACCGTGGAGTTCGACGGGGCGATGTACAACGCCCATGTGTGGCTGAACGGCCACTTTCTCGGTTCACGTCCTTTCGGATACATGGGCTTTGAATTTGATATGACACCTTACCTGAATTTCGGTGAGGAAGAGAACGTGATCTCCGTCCGCCTTACTCCGGAAGATCTTTCTTCCCGCTGGTATCCGGGAGCGGGAATTTACCGGAATACATGGATCGAGATCAAAGATGAAAGCCACATTGATCACTGGGGCACCTTTGTCAGCACGCCAAGCGTTAGCAAGGAAAGTGCGGAAGTAAATATTGAGACAAAAATCGTCCACGACGGTGATGAAACCCGGGAGGCGACCCTTAAATCAACGCTTCTCGATCCTTCGGGCAAGTCCGTTGGTGAGGCGACAACTCCTTTGAATCTTTTGCCGGGCGAGACCCGGGTGGTCACCCAGCCGATTTATGTTTCGTCTCCGCAGCTCTGGGGGATGAAATCGCCGGTTCTCTACACGGCGGTGTCCGAGATCATTTCGGGAGATACAGCGGTTGACCGCTATGAAACCCCATTCGGCATCCGCACACTGGAATTCATCCCAGGGGAAGGAATGCGCCTCAATGGCGAGAAGGTCCGCCTCAATGGCGTCTGTATGCACCACGATCTGGGGGCCCTCGGTGCGGCAGTCAATTATCGTGCCACTGAGCGCCAGATGGAAATCATGATGGAAATGGGCGTCAATTCGATCCGCACTTCCCACAACCCTCCGTCTCCCGAGCTGCTTCAAATCTGTGACCGCCTGGGGCTTTTGGTTCAGGTGGAAGCTTTCGATTGCTGGCAGATGGCAAAAGTGCCGAATGGATATAACAAATTCTTCGATGAGTGGCACGAGCGTGACCTGCGCGATATGATCCGCCGCGATCGTAACCACCCCTCTGTCATCATGTGGTCTATTGGTAACGAGATCCTTGAACAGGGCACAAAAGATGGCTGGAAAATGGCGCGTCACCTTCATCGCATTTGTAAGGATGAAGATCCTACCCGCCTGACATCCGCAGGTTTCAATTACTATCCGGCATCCGTGAAAAACGGCCTTGCTGCAGAAGTGGATATCCCTGGGTTCAACTACAAACCGCTCGCATACAGCACGGTGAGCAAAGAGCACCCGGACTGGAATATCCTTGGTTCCGAGACATCTTCCTGCACTTCTTCGCGGGGCGTCTATCACCTGCCTATCGAGAAATACGAAAAACATGAGTCGCTGCAGGTGACCTCTTATGACCTTATCGGGCCGCCTTGGGCTTATCCTCCGGATATCGAGTTCCGTTTCCTGGGAGAAAACCCGAATGTCCTCGGCGAGTATATCTGGACCGGATTCGATTATCTCGGGGAGCCGACTCCACACGGAGGAAAGGATAACTCGACCAATGGCTACTGGAATGAAGATTGGCCTTCCCGCTCCTCGTATTTCGGTGCTGTGGATCTCTGCGGCTTCCCGAAAGACCGCTTCTTCCTTTATCAATCCCATTGGACGGATGTAAAAGACAATCCAATGGTTCACCTGCTTCCACACTGGAATTGGGAAGATCGCGCCGGCCAGGAGATCCCGGTTTACGTCTATACGAATGCCGAGGAAGCCGAGCTTTTCCTTAATGGAAAATCTCTTGGACGAAAGGTGAAGGGCAAAGATAAGCCAAAACAAATTGTTGCCTTCAATAACTGGGAAGAGGGCAATGATTGGGAGACCCCATACCGTCTCCGTTGGGATGTTCCGTTCGAGGCGGGAGAGCTAAAAGTTATCGCCTACCAGGACGGTAAAGCCATCGCGGAAGATTCCCATAAAACCGCTGGAGCGCCTGCAAAACTGGAGCTTACCGCGGATCGTCCTGAAATCACAGCGGATGGCAAGGATCTCTCTTTTGTGACGGTGCGCGTTCTCGATAAAGACGGGAATTTCTGCCCGAATGCGACAAATCAGATCGATTTCAAGCTGGAAGGCCCTGCTTCAATCGCAGCTGTTGATAATGGAAATGCGGCTTCTCTGGAGTCCTTCCAAGCCCCGACCCGCAAGGCATTCAGCGGTATGGCTCTGGTAGTGATCCGGGGAGAAGACGGAAAATCCGGTGAAATCAAGCTGACCGCGACTTCCGAGGGCCTTGAGCCGCTCACCATTCCGCTTGTTTCCAAGTAGATTCCCCTCAGAACGACTGGGCGAGAGCGATCCGCTCTCATCCCGGAGATCTGACTTAGGACGTTTTTCCCTCACGGGCCACCTGCGATTCGCAGGTGGCCCGTATTTTATTAGGTCCGGAAAAGCCCACGGAAATCCTAGCATTTACAGGCCTTTCAGGCAGGCTCGCAGAATATGAAGGCAAAAAATCTGGGATTGCGACAAATCTGTATGACAGAATTTTTTTGTTTTCTCTGTATGTAAAAACTCACTGAGACAGAAATACCCAAATATGAGATTTATTTCCGCGCCCCTATTTGCCCTTTTCGGGCTAGCAAGTCTTTCCGCAGAACCGGTGCCTCCGGATAAAGCGGAAAATATCGTATATATCGGAAGCGGCCTCGGCGAGCGTATGCTGGACCATCCGTGGCTGGAGACCGAGCTACAGCTCCGCTATCCGGGAATGGATCTTGTGATCCGGAATATGTGCCGTCCGGGTGATACGCCGGGCTTCCGCCCGCATCCTTCGCGGAAATCCCAATGGGCATTCCCCGGTGCGGAAAAATTCCGTCCCCAGAATGCCTACCATGCTGGTGTCGGCACCCATCCCACGCCGGATGAATGGCTATCCGAGGTGCATGCGGACACGATTCTCGGTTTCTTCGGTTATAATGAATCATTCGATGGACCGGAAGGTCTGGAGCTCTTCAAGGGTGAGCTCAAAGCATTTATCGATCACACCAAAGCCCAGAAATACAATGGCAAGGACGCTCCGCGTCTGGTGCTGGTCTCGCCAGTGGCCTACGAAGATCTCAGTGCGCAGAGAGATCTCCCCAACGGAGAAAAGGAAAACGCCAATCTCAAGCTGTATACGGATGCGATGCGGGAGATTTCCGCCGCAGAGGGCATCGATTTCATCGACCTGTTCGCACCGACTTCGGAACTTTTTGCCCCAACGGATTCCAACTACACCAGCAATGGCTTTCTTCCGAATGACGAGGGTTACAAGTTTATCGGACCGATTCTTGCCAACGGAGCCTTCGGCGAAGCCGGGCACAAGTCCAAGGCGGATCCGGAAGAGCTTGCCAAGACGATCGTCAATAAGAACTGGTTCTGGACCCACGATTTCCGGATGCCGAATGGAGTTCATGTCGACGGGCGCCGTTACAATCCTTTCGGTCCCAAAAACTATCCTGCGGAGATCGAGAAAATCCGCAGTCTGACGGCGATCCGTGATCAGGCGGTCTGGGCAAAGGCCACGGGCAACGATTTCGATATTGCCTCTGCGGATCGCGCTTTGCCGCCCCTTCCGGAGGTGGAGACGAACTACAAACCAAGCGAGAAAAACGGCACGACAGAATATAAATATGGCAAGGATGCGTTGGACTCCCTGACTGTCCCGGAAGGCTATAAGATTGAGATGTTCGCCTCGGAAAAAGAATTCCCCAATCTTGAGAATCCTTCCCAGATTTCCTTCGATAACAAAGGGCGCCTGTGGGTTGCCTGTATGCCGACTTACCCGCACTATCGCCCGGGCGACGGAATGCCAGACGACAAACTTCTGATCTATGAGGATACCGATGGTGACGGGCGTGCGGACAAGGAAACGGTTTTCGCGGATAATCTTCACTTGCCGATCGGTTTTGAATTTGCTCTGGAAGGGGTATACGTGGCCCAGACTCCGCATTTGGTTCTGCTCAGGGATACGGATGGCGATGATCGTGCCGATAGTAGCGAAGTGATCATCACAGGTTTCGATTCCCACGACACTCACCATGCTGCCAGTGCGTTTTGTGCGGATGCTTCTGGTTCCTTCATGCTTTGCGAGGGACGTTTCCTTCACTCGAACGTGGAGAGCCCATACGGTCCCGTGCGTGCGGTGGAAGGTGGTTTCTTCCGTTTCAGCCCACAGCGCACGAAGCTTGAGCGCACTGCCCAGGTGAACATTTCCAATCCGTGGGGCTTCGCCTACGATAAATGGGGGCAGGACTTTGCCTTGGAAACCTCTGGTCCGCGCATTACCTGGCTGCTGCCGATTTCTCCAAAGCCAAACTATGGTGGTCAGGCAAAAGCAACGGTGGACCTCGCGCCAAAGGGCAATGCGGTTCGCCCAACCTCCGGACTTGAGTTCGTGTCTTCCGGGAATTTTCCCGACGATGTCCAGGGCGACATGCTGCTCTGCAACAACATCGGCTTCCTGGGGATCAAGCAGCACAAGATCGAAGATGACGGCACGGGTTTCAAAACGACGCACCGTCAGGATTTGCTGGTCTCATCGGATGGAAATTTCCGCCCTTCTGACCTGGAGTTTGCACCGGATGGTTCCCTGTATGTCTCGGATTGGCACAATGTCCTCATCGGCCACATGCAGCATAACGCCCGTGATCCGCTTCGTGATCACGTCCACGGCCGTGTCTACCGTATCTCCTACACCGGCCGTCCCCTGACGAAGCCCGCACCAGTGGCGGGGGCATCGGTTTCCGATCTTTTGGATAATCTCAAAGATACCGAATATCGCACACGCTACCGGACAAGACGTGAGCTTAGAGCGCATCCCGCAAATGAAGTTCTCCCTGCTCTCGCGGCGTGGGTGGAGAAACTCGATAAAAACGATTCCGAATACGAGCATCACCTGTTGGAAGCCCTCTGGACTACCTGGGCGATGAATGACGTGGACTCCACGCTTCTCCACACGCTTCTCAAGGCAAAGGATCCCCATGCCCGCGCTGCCGCCGTTCGCGTGCTTCGTTACAATTACCAGGTCGTTGATGGCTATCTGGACTTGTTGAAAGCCGCTGCCAATGACAGCGACGGACGTGTGCGCCTCGAAGCCGTAATCGCCGCCTCCTGGGTCGATACGAATGAAGCGATGGAAGTGGTGGAGATTGCTGAAAAGCACCCTCTGGATGTTTGGAGCAAAGGAGCTGTGAAGACGGTGTCCGATCGCTTGACTGGGGTGACCGAGAAAGTCGTGGACGAAAATCCAGTCCCGAAACCTCCCCAACATCTCACCGCCATCGAGAAGAAACGTTTCAAGAAAGGACATGAAATCTACTTCCGCGATGGTCACTGCGTGACTTGTCACCAGCCGGATGCAAAAGGGCTGCCGGGCTCCGGTTTCCCGCCGCTGTATGACAGCCCATGGGTTCATGGCGAAGAGGAGCGTATTATCAAACTCACTCTCCATGGTCTGATGGGACCGATCGAGGTGAAGGGCGTGAAATATCCCGGCCAAGTGCCGATGACCCCATTCGGTGGGATGCTGGATGATGAAGAAGTCGCTTCAGTTCTAACTTACGTGCGGAATACCTTCGGCAATAAAGCTTCTGCGGTTACTCCGGAAGATGTCGCCAAGGTCCGGAAAGAGACGGGAACGAGAGGCTTTTACAGCCCGGATGAGCTTCTCAAAGATCATCCGCACGACGAAAAGTGATTCTCCGTTAAGAATTTAAACTGAATCCATCAGGCACGGCGCGCGAACCAGCGTTCCGTGCCTTTTTTATTGGGATCGGCCTTGGGATAATACCCTGTTTCGAATGTCGCTTCACGGTCCGGGCGGATTGATCTGTTCCACAAGATGCCCGATTGAGTGGGTCGGCTTTCACCAAGATCCTATCCGAGTAGTGCCCGGATAGGAGGCGTGGAATCTTGTGTGACTTGTGCGAAGGAGAGGACATTCCCGGGATGCGGTATCCCCCCAGCGCTGATGAAACTGCTAGTTTCTAGGGTTGCGGAAAATCCTTCGGATTTTTGCTGATAAGAAAAGCGGTGAGTTCCGCGATCTGGATGGGCGGCATTTTTTGGCCCCAGGCTTCCATCTTCGCACCGTTGTGGCCATCGCTGCCAGCAGGTGTTCCCTCGTTGATCAGCCGGAAGACATCCATTGGTTTTGATCCGTATTTCCACTCGCCATCGGTAAGGGAAAGACCCGGCAGATTGACGGATTGGCCACCACCGATATCAATTTTTGCTGAAAGGTCCTGGCCATGACAGGCGATGCAGTTTGCCTGGAAAATTTCTTCGCCTGCCGCGATATGTTCCGGATTCGTAGACCACTCCTCGATGAGCGCCCGGTCATCCAGCTTGGCGAGCATTTCGTCCAAGGCCTTTTTCTTCGCAGTCTCGATACGCTCCATGGCTTGATCGATCTTTTCGCCATCAGTTTTTGACCAGCCGAGCTGATAATAGGCAATCCAGTAGCCGAAGAAGAAAAGGAGACTGCCAAAGAAAACGAACAACCACCAGTTCGGCAAAGTCTGGTCATATTCCTGGATACCATCGTATTCGTGATCTCTGAGGACGACTTCGCCCTTCTTACTGGCATACTGTGCTTTATGAGCTTCTGTTTCTTCCGACATGAGATTTGGGCAGTGAAGGGTTAGTGGGTTCTGGACGAACGATTCCGGGTGTCCGCCTGATCCGGAGCGCCGTCTTCAAATGGAATATTGGCCAGGTTATCCCGCTGCTTCTTCGGGAGCGAAAGTGCGCGGATACTCACGATCAGGAAGACGCCGGCGGTGAAAACGAAGGAGATGATCGGCACAATGGCGACCCAATCCTGATAGAAGATGCGGTGGAACATTTGTGGGTAATTCGCTAAAGGTTACTTGGAAGAGCGCCGGATGGAATCGGGATCAAGTGGTTGCGCTCCCCGCTGGTGGTCGACTTTTTCATAGACCCCGATTTTTTGGAGATAGGAGATGAGAGCCACGCCTTTTGTATCGGATAAATGACGCATCAGCTCGTCCTCCGGCATATCTGGCTGGGCCGGAAGGTAGGCACCCGCTTTTACCAATGCTTCGGCGATTTGCATCGCCTGATCACGGGCATGCTGCTCGATCTCGTCCTTGGTCATCGCAGGATACGGAACACCGAGGGTGGCTTGGACGGCGATGCGCTTCGGCAAAGTTTTAAGATCCGCTTTTGTTTCAAAGAGGAAAGGATACGGAGGCATGTTTGAGCCCTGGGAAGTCTGGCGGGGATCGACCAAGTGATTGTAGTGCCAGAGATTATCACGACGGCCGCTGCGCATTACTTCCGATCCACTGACGATAGCGCCACCCTCGCGGGCCAGGTCCGGGCCAGTGCGTTTAGAGCCCCACTGGTGGGGATGATCATAAAGGGATTCCCCCAGGCGGCTGTAGCTCTGGTCTTCTGCCGGACCGTAGCGCAGCACGTCCGGGACCAGCGTGCGGATCATCTGGGAGTGGCAGTTGTAGCAGCCCTCGGAAACGTAGATATCACGCCCTTCCAGCTCCAGCGGAGTGTAGGGGACCTGTAGGCGTTCCTCCGTATTTGCGGCGCGGTTCACCAAGAGGGAGGGAATGATCTGAACGACTCCGCCAATAGCGACGGCGACAAAAATCAGGATGGTGAACGGAAGGTAGTTTTCCAGCAACCTATCGAAGTAGTCCGACCATGTCTTGGTGTCGTTTTTGAAAAGGGAAACCGCTTTTGCGATGAGAATGATCGTGACGATGAGGGCTGCCTTGTCGGCGTGATGGGGAAGCAGAAACCATAGCACCATAAACGCGAGGGCGACGATGGTGTAGACGACGGGATCCTTGCGCAGGGCCTCGCCGAGAGGCATGGAGTCTTTTTTGGATTTTTCCAGAATCTTGATTTCGACTGTCTCCTCATTCGCTTCCCCGCTGCGGGCCGTCATGTAGATATTGATCGCGCAGGCGATGAAGCCGATGAGGTATAGTCCTCCTCCGAAAGAGCGGAGAATATAGAGGATATTGATCTGGCGCAGGGTCTCGACGAATTCGTATTTCAGGGTGGCGCCACCCGGATTTGTCTCGGATAGCATGAGGCCCTGCATGATGCCTCCCACCCACATGGAGGAGACGTAGAGAAGAATTCCAACCAGACCTACCCAGAAATGCATGTTCGCCAGGCTGGTGGACCAGAGTTTTGTTTTCCACAGACGTGGCGCGAGCCAGTAGAACATCCCGGCCGCCATGAAACCGTTCCAGCCGAGCGCACCGGAGTGCACGTGCCCTACAATCCAGTCTGTATAGTGAGCTATCGAGCTAACGGAGCGGATGGAAAGCAGTGGCCCTTCAAAGGTGGCCATGCCGTAGAATGTCACCGCCACGGCGAAAAACTTAATCACAGGGTCTGTCCGGAGCTTGTCCCACGCGCCACGGAGCGTAAGGAGTCCGTTGAGCATCCCGGCCCATGATGGAGCCCAGAGCATAATGGAGAAAAGCATACCCAGCGTTTGCAGCCAGTGGGGGAGAGCGGTGTTGAGAAGGTGGTGCGGGCCTGCCCAGATATAGATGAAGACCAGCGCCCAGAAGTGGATGATGGAAAGCCGGTAGGAGTAGACCGGGCGGTTCGCTGCCTTAGGCAGGAAATAATACATGATGCCGAGGATCGGAGTGGTGAGGAAGAACGCGACGGCATTATGGCCATACCACCACTGGACCAGAGCATCCTGAACACCGCCGAAGACCGGATAGGAGTGCGTCAGGGAAGTTGGGATGGAAAGATGGTTTACGATGTAAAGGAGGGCGATCGTTACGATCGTGGCAATGTAGAACCACAGTGAAACATAGAGGGAACGCTCGTTGCGCTTCGCCAGGGTCCAGAAAAAATTGAAGCCGAAGACGACCCAGATCACCACCACGGCAATGTTCAATGGCCAGATGAGTTCCGCATATTCCTTACTGCGGGTGAGACCCGCCGGGAGAGTGATGGCGGCTCCCAGAATGATCAGCTGCCAGCCCCAGAAATGGATTTTTGAGAGTAAATCGGAAGCGGTGCGGACTTTGCAAAGCCGCTGTGTGGAATAGTAAACGCCGGCAAAAACCATGTTTCCCACAAACGCAAAAATTACCGCATTAGTGTGCAAAGGGCGGATGCGGCCGAAGGTGATGTAGGCAAGCCCCTCGCCTTTGAATAGGCCGAAACTGATGGTCTCCAGGAATTTCCCGTTCATCTGCCAGAAGGAAAGCTGGGTCGCGGCGAGAAGCCCGACGAGCATGCCGACTAGGCCCCAGAAAATCGAGGCGGCCATAAAGTGGCGGACGGTCTTATCGTCGTAGGTGATGGTGGTCATAGGTTGTGGCAATCTTGTGAGATGATGGGAAAAGACTTATTTCTCAGCTTTATCAATGGGCTCGGGCTCGAAAGGGAGCAGTGAATCCCGCTCGAAGCTGGACTTGCGGCCACGGCGAGACTCTATCGCAAAGCAGACAACGAAAATCGCTGCCAGGCAGGAGCTGACGAGTATGGTAATGCCGAGAACGTTCACGCGGAAAGTGGAGCAGACTTGCGGGAAAGGTGCATCGCGTTCCTTACCTTAGACTGCGCGTATCTTCTGCGACTGATAGGAAATGCGCGGACAAGCCGTGTGAGGATGGGCTTTGCATCGCAAGGGCACAGGGCTTATGGAAACGGGTGTGAGTCTGAAGGAAAAGCTGCTGGCGTGGATGCGGGGAGGAGAAGCATCGTTTGATGAAATGGCCTTGGCTGTCTTCGCCCATCAGTTCCGGGAAAACACGGCTTACCGGAGGTATTGTGAAAGTCTCGGAAAAACTCCCGGGACCGTGGATTCCTGGCTGGAGATTCCAGCCGTGCCGACAGATGTATTCAAGCTCCCCGAGATCGGTATCCGTTGCTTTCCGGCAGATAGAATCGGCGGGTTTTTCCTGACCTCCGGGACGACGCAGGAGGTGAAAGGCAAGCATGAGTTCACGGATCTGGAAATGTATCGGGCTGCCGTGCTCGGCGGCTGGCGGGAGCTCGGGATGCCGAACCTGACGTGCCCATCGTTTTTTTCCCAGAGGGCAAGTGATGCTCCGCATTCATCGCTCGTCCGGATGTTCGAAATACTGGCGGAAGATCTCGATGCCGATTGGCGGATCGATGGCGGGGGCGTGCTGGAAACCCACGGTTTTTTCCCCGAGGCTCCCACCGAAGTCCTCGGGACATCGCTTGCTCTGCTTAGAGTATGTGAGCAAATGCCCGCGTTGGAGCTCCCGGAAGGATCCTGGATTTTTGAGACCGGTGGTAGCAAAGGCCTCAGGAAAAGCTTCCGAGCGGAGGAGGTAAGATCGCTTCTATCACAGCATTTCGGCATCCCCTTGAGCCGCATTGTCAATGAATACGGCATGACCGAACTCTTCTCGCAATTCTACAAATGGGGCGGAGAGGAAACCCACAAAGGCCCGCCGTGGGTAGGAGTGAGAGTTTTGAATGTGGAAACCGGACACCTGGCCGCGCGGGGGGAAATCGGCTACCTGGAAATTATCGATCTGGCGAATTTGGAGAGCGTCTCCGCGATCAGGACGCAGGATCTTGCCATTGCTGCCGGGGATAGGGAATTTCATCTCATCGGCAGGGATCCTGCGGCAATTGCCCGTGGATGCTCGCGTGGTGTGGAGGATGTATTAGGAGAAGCTGTATGAAGACACTCGCGGAAAGAATCGATTTCCTGATCTCACAGAGGGAAGCACTTGAAAAATGGGTCGGGACTTATGATGAGGCGATCCTGAGGCAGTGGCTGAGGGCAGAGATCGGCGATGAGCGACGGCTGGAGAGCTGGGTGGCGGGCTCACGGGCAGTGGCGCGGGGGCCTGTGCTTCACATCGTGAGTGGAAATACCGAGCATGCGGCTTTCCAGAGCGTTTTTCGTGCGATCCTCATTGGCTGTGAATCGTGGGTGAAAGTGCCATCCGCCGGGCTGGCCGAATTCGAGAAATGGGCTGCCGGCGTGGCGGGTCTCGACGTGCGGCGGGTGCTGCCTGAGCAGTGGCGCGCGCCGGAGGTGGCCATCATCTATGGTGGAGCGGAAACGTTGACATTTTTTCGCGATTGGCTCTCTCCGGGAACGCGCATCACCGAGCACGGTCCGAAGCTGAGTGCGGCTTTCGTTTTCGAAAATCGAAAGGGGCTGGCCGAAGACCTGGCGGAAGACATCATGCGCTACGGTCAGCGGGGGTGCCTTTCTGTGCAAATGGTCTACTTCAGGGGGGATGTGCCACGATTTTGCGCAGATCTCGCGGCAGCGCTTGAGCGATACCTTGCGGAAAACGGGCGGGAGGAGCCGGATTTTTCGGAAGCGGGAGGAGTCCGCAATGAGCGGGAGCTGACACGCTTCCGTATAGCGAATGGAGCAAACCTCCAAATGTGGGAGAGTGCGGAATCAGTTGATTGGACGGTGGTCCTTGATGGTGAAGACATCAAATTGCGTGCCGGTCCCTTGAGTGGATTCGTCCGTGTGGTTTCTATGCCGGAATCGCTCACTCCGGATAAGCTTGGCCCGGAAATTGATTATCTATCGACAGCGGTTCTGGAGCCCATCTCGGCAGCGGATCAGCTCGATCTGATAGCGCCGCCAAGAATATGTGCCCCGGGCAAAGGGCAAGAACCGGGGATTTTTTGGCATCCTGATGGTGAAATGCCTCTCGCCGGGCTTGTGCGCTGGCGGGATTTGGGATGAGCTTTCTCCTGATGTCTGAAACTGCGATCCAAACAACCGGCGTGATCCTTGAGCGCAAGGGCGAAATCCTTTACCGTGTGGAGCTGATGAACGGAAAAGTGTTGCTAGGCCACCTCTCAAAACCTCTGACGGAAGCAAAAACAGAATTTGCCGATGGGGCGAAAATCCGTTTGGAGCTCACTCCATACGATTTCGATCAGGCACGGATCCTCAGCGCGGAAGCGTGATCCCAGCGCATCGGACGATCTTGGGGCGGCGTTAGCCGCAGCCTAAAATGGCTTGGCCACACCTAGATAAGCGGCAGCGCTGGCGGCTAAAAGCGTCAGAGCAAAGACAATGGTTGGCGGCAGAACCTTCTTCTTGGATAGTGCCGGAGCCAAGCCGATGAAGAGCCAGATGCCGAATTTTACCATCCACCAATATTGGTCCATCGGCGGTTTCTCGAGCATGGCGAAGCCGATCAGAAGAATGAATAGCAACGCAACCCCGTGCAGGATACTTGCCGATTTTTTGCTGCTACCGCCGATCATTGTCGCGCCGAGGGAGGCAAACAGTGCGAACACGCCTGCAAGGTGTAGTGTTTTCAGTAAAAGTGGATCCATAGCTGGGCGGAAGCTTGGCGAGCAAGGTGCTGAAATCAAGAAAACTCGGAAAGTTGGAGGATTCTTACAACGTATGTGCTTTAACCAATGAAACGAAAACTCGCATGGATTGGAGCTGTGTTCTCCGGATTGTATCTGCTCACCGCAGGGCCGATACCGGATCCGATCCCCTTTGTTGACGAGGGAGTAGCGCTGGCTGTTTTCCTGAAATGCACACTCTACCTGGGGTATGACTTGCGGAAATGGTTGCCCTTCCTGTCTAAAAAAGGCAAATCCAAGCGTAGTCAAGAACCCAAAGACGATAAGGACATCACGATTGATGTCTGATTCTCCCCAGAAAACCCATCTGATAGATATTTAGAAATATGAGCACAGAAACAGATCTCGATGCCGCAGGCTCGAAGCATAGAAAGCCGTGGGGGATCACCCTCATCGGACTGATAACCATCGGCGGGCTTATTGCCATGCCATATCTGGCTGGTGAGCCGGATGGCGAAAAAATGCCGGATATCGTCCGTTTCCTCGGGCATTTCCACCCTGTTTTACTCCACCTGCCGATCGGTATTTTTTCTTTGATCCTTTTCCAGGAGCTTCTGGCCATGGTTTCCAGGAAGAAGCCGCAAAGGACGATTTTTCCGATGTTCTTTGGCGCAGCCAGTGCTGTGCTGGCCGTGCTGGCTGGATTTCTTCTTTATCACGGTGGCGGCTTCGAGGGGAGTGAACTCGCTCACGATCACCTCTGGGGTGGCTTGATCTTCGCATGTGCCGCAGTCTTCACCTTTATTGTAAAATCCTGGTCGATGGCGCCGAGCTCATCCCAGGCATTCTATCGGGTGCTGCTTTTCTCAAGCGTGGGTATCATGGGCTACGCCAGCCACGATGGTGCCTCAATCACCCACGGCTCCGATTACCTGACCCAGTATGCGCCGAACCCGATCCGCGAGGCGCTGGGGCTGGAGCCAAAAATCGAGAAGGAGGAGAAGGCAGCTAAGCCGCTGGAGGAGCAGATCGTCTATGCGGATATCATCCAGCCAATCCTGGAAATGCGCTGTGTGGAATGTCATAAGGAAGGAAAAGCCAAAGGGAAATTCCGCCTGGATACCTATGATCTCCTGCTCGCAGGTGGCAAGGAGGGCGAAGGTATTGAGCCCGGCAATGCCATCGACAGTAACATCATCTTCCGTATCGATCTTCCTGAGGACGATGACGAGCACATGCCGCCTGAGGGCAAAAAAGACATCGAAGACCATGAGGTCGCGATCTTGAAATGGTGGATCAATCAAGGCGCGGATCCTGCCAAAACCGTGGGCGATCTGGAAATCACAGACGAGATCCGCGACGCGATCGGGAACCTGAAAATGACCGAGAAATTCGTCGAGGATCATGCGCACGGCGAAGGCTCATCCGATGCCGAAGCTGCGAACGCAGACTCCAGCCAACCCTCCGATGATTTGAAGAAAAGCGTCGATGCTCTCGCGGTAAAATTCCCGGGCGCGATTACCTTTGAGTCCCAGGAGTCCGCAGGTCTCACATTCACCGGTGTATCGATGCGTAAAACGCTCAATGACGATATTTTTGCGGAAGTCGGGCCGGTAATCGCTCAGTTGGTCAGTCTGGATCTCTCCGCTACCGGGGTGACGGACCGCACGGTCGCTCTTCTGGAGCCTGCGGAGAATCTGCGTATGATCCGCCTTTCCGAGACTCAGATCACCGATGCTGCAATGGACACGCTGGCGAAATTGCAGAATCTGGAGTCGATCAATCTCTACGGCACCAAGGTCACGGACGCGGGAGTCAAAAAACTCTCGGAATTGCCCAACCTCAAGCGTCTTTACCTCTGGCAGACCGATGTTTCGGATGCTGCTATGGAGGAGCTGAAGAAGGCAAATCCCGATCTTGAGATCGTAACCGGTATCTAGCGGTTGGGATCGCACTGTTTTCCGAAGGACCCGGCGGGAATTTTCTGCCGGGTCCTTTTTGTAATGCTAAACGGAAGTTGATTCCAGAGTGCTATGGCGCGGGCATGTTGAAACTTCCACGGTCGTTTTCCTCCTTGCGCGGATTTTCGATCGACCCCTCTTTCAACACGAGGCTCTGGGTGAACTGCGAACCGTCTGTGAACGAGCCACTGCGCTGGATATAGGACATCAGGTAAGAGGGCCTTTCCTCCCGGACAAATCGCCGGATTTGTCGAGGGAGAATTAGTTGTCAGTTTTGGCCTCGTCGTGGGCCTCGGTCTTTGAGAGCACAACCCGGAAGCCGTAGTAGGAGCCATGAAAGGCGGAAGGGACGGGATTGCGCCAACCCACAAGCAGGTTTTCCCGGAGGTAGGTATTCCAGCCCGCGCCGCGCACGACACCCAGCGAGCCGGTCGTGGTGGCAGAGATATCATCGCTCACCCATTCCTGAACATTGCCGCTGAGATCATATAAACCCTGCCCGTTTGCAGGAAAGGAGCCCACCGGAGCAGTCCGCGGGAAGCCATCTGTGTAGCCGGAGATGATCCTGTCGGACGTTGTTCCGGGAAACTCGGCTGCGGAAGTATCCGCGTAGTTTGCAAACGTTTCCGGAGGTGGCCAGCCGGAGCCCCACGGGTAGATTCCGGGTTTGTTCGCATCGCGCTGCCCGGGGCCATCCCCCACCTCGAATTCCAGTCCTGCCATCCGGCTCCACTCCACATCGGTCGGGAGGCGGTATCTGTGGGAAAGGGCGATGCGCTCCTCTTCCCGTTCCCGCTCGGTGAGCCAGTCGCAGAAGGCCTGGGCATCTTCCCGCGATACATAAATGATCGGGTGATTGGGCCCTTGCTGGAAATCCGGGCGCCGGGGCCATTGGTATTTGGCATCGCGGATGAAGGTTTCGTAGTCCTTGACGCGGGTTTCGAAAACGGAAGCCATCAGATCTGAGCCGATGGGCTCGAACTTCATTTCCATCCCGTTTTTCCAGGGTTGGCCGAAGACGACGCCCTCATTTTTGACTAGAGCAGCTTCGATCGGTAGGTTTTCGCCGGGCTTGATCTTTGCGTTGATCGTCAGAGGCTTGAATCCTTCCAATACGATGACCAATTCCACCGGACCGGGTTTCACTTTCGGGATGAGCAGGGTGCTGCCATCATATTTTGTGGAGCCTACCGCCAGGCCATTCACATAGACCTCGGCACCGGGTGGCTCGGAAACCAGCTGCACTGCGCCATAGCGGTATTCCCGGACAGCGAGGCGGAAGGGTTTGAGGTTTTCCCGCCTCGCCCGCTTGCTGAGCTGGGCATTGTCAAAGGACTGGTCGACTTTCGCATAAACTTCATTGTCTTGTGTGAGAAAGCCATTCCTGATCCCGCCGCCTCGCGCCCAATCGGTAAACGCAATGATGTCCGGCCATTGTGCGAGAACAATTTCGGATGGTTTCCCGTTCTCCGAGATATTGATGTATTCGACCGAGTGGTCGGAGCGTTTGGATGAATTTAAAAAATCCCGCCAAATTTTTTTGTTCACATAGCGGGAGCTAACGTGCTCGTCCCCATCCGGGAGATAGGTGATCCCGAGGTGATCATCCCATTTTTCTCCGATCTTTGGCGGGCTGAAGTTCTGCAAAGTGCCGAAAACGATCATCGGTTCTTCGATCGCTTCTTTCGTAACTGTCGCGGAAATCTTCAATGGCCGATAGCCGGTCTTTTTGACCACGTAGCTGACCTCGCTGCCAACCGGGGCGGAAATTCCCTCCGTTGGAGTGATCCCGATGAGCGTCCCGTCTTCCGTGAATACTTCCGCACCCTCCGGTGTGGTGACGACCCTGAGCAGACCTTTCACAATCGTGGCTCGCGGGGCGTCCTCCGGCACATGGTTCCACGGAAGAAGCTCACTGTCCTTCATGGCTTGCCAGGATGCCCAGGATGCGAAACCGAAAAGCACGCACGTCGTTGCCCAAATGGAAATGTTGCGGCTGCGCCTGGTTTTCCCGCGCTGGAGGCGGTGGAGTGCGGAGGCAAGATCTCTGGCGGTGGAGATCTTGCGTTTGCTGATCCGCGGCTCGCAGATATCGCAGATGATCTTATTGAGCTCCAGCCAGCGTTTTCTCTCCAGACCGGTGGGTATCTCATCCGGTAGCTCGGGGAAATCCAGACGATCCTTTCCTGTGGCTATCTCATAAAGGACCTTCCCCAGTGAGTAGACATCCGCTTGGGCGGAGCCCGGGCCTTCCGGAGGGACAAATCCTTCCGTGCCGACAAATGTCCGCTGTCCACGGGCTGCGACGAGGCCGATGTCTGCCAGTTTTGCCTTGCCGTTGACGAAAATAACATTGGAGGGCTTTACATCGCGGTGAGCTAGATTGCGCTCATGGAGATGCTCCAGTGCCTCTGCCAGCCGCAGACCGACATCAATACACAAGTTCGTATCCAGCCGGACTCCCGCCTTCCCATCGGCGCGCAGCGTTTTCGCCTCGTATTCGACAGGATTGATGTCCTGGCCGGTCTCGACGTCATCGCCCAGCTCCATGACATAGTAATAAAACGAAACCCCGTCCGGGCTGCGCCCAACGTGGAGGATGTTGACCAGCCCCGGGTGATCGCGTGAGATCGGTTCGAATTTGAGGATACCCTCGAACTCGCGTTCAAAGGTTCTTTCGTCGTCAAAATCCTCCCGCCAGACGACTTTTACAGCCCGCATCGCCCCGGTTACTCCCCGTGCCATCCACACTTCGCCGTAGGCGCCGCCACCGATTTTTCGGAGAACGTCGTGATCGGGGATGTTCGGATGGGTTCGTTTCGGAGAGGGCATCTGCGGATGTTACTCAATCTCGTCTTCCAGCTTGGCGAGTTCTTTCTTTAAAACGGCGCCGACGCGGTGTTTTGCGAGATAAACCTGCGCCATGCTGACGTTAAGCTTTTTCTGGACTTTGTTCGCATCCCATTGGCGGATGACATAAAAATCGAAAATCTGGTATTGCTTCGGTGAGACCTGGGCTTTCACGCGCGCCAGTGCTGCATCAGCGACATTCTTTTTCCATTCCACATCCCAGAGGCGGGAGAGCACCTCGCCGTTGGGATCCTCGATCCTGTCGATGACGGCGGTTTTCCGTTCGTCGTCCCATTCACCTCCGCTCATTGCTGTGTCCTTCTTGCGTTTGCGGAACTGATCGTTGATGCGCCAGCGGGTCATGTTCATCAGCCAGGTTTTGAATGAGCCCTGCTCGGGATCATAGAGTTTCTTCTTACTCTGTTTTGCGATGGAAAGGATCGTTTCCTGCACGCAGTCAAAAGCCTCTTCCGGACGCAAACCCGCCTTGATGGCGACGGAGTAAATCAGCTTCCAATAAGTTTGATAAAATTCGTCCCAGGTGCGCTGATCCTCCCAGTTATCGAGCCGGGCGATCAGGCTTTTTCGCGTCTTGGCGTAGGCCTGGGTAATGACGGCATCTTCTTTTTTTTGGGGTTCGTCTTCGTCTTCGTCCTCTGGCATTGGGCTGTATGTTTACCATTGGAGAGGGGGGATGTCTTTCTCCAAAAAAGCAAAAGTTTCAGTTTTGGGTTAGGGGGTAAAACTCGCAGGCTTTGGCTCGCGCATCGTTTTCTCCCAGAAATAGCGGCGGAAAATAACCTTCACTGCCGCCGAAAGTGGCACCGCGAGCAGTGCGCCCACGAATCCCCCGAGAATAAGCGACCAGAAGAGCATGGAGAAAATCACCGTCAGCGGGTGCAATCCTACGGAATCACCTACAATCTTTGGTGCGGTGAAAAGCGAGTTGATCTGCTGGACGCCGGCGAAGATCAGCACGACACAACCAACGTATGGCCAGGGATCAAGATCGAAAGGGACCTTTACGGTTTCCGCGTGCAGGTAGGCAATGATGCAGGCCGGGATCAGGCAAAGAATATTTCCGATGTAGGGAATCACGCCGAGAATGGCCATGAAGACGCCAATCAGCAGGGCATATGGCAGATCAAAGAAAAACAAGGCAATGCCAACAAGTATCCCGTCAATTACGCCGACAACGACCTGTCCGCGGAAGAAGGAGATGAGGTAGCCATTGATTTCCTGCAGGGTGGATACTAGCTCGGTCTTGAAGCGCGATGCGCGCAGCGGAACGTATTCGTGCCAGTGCTCGCGGATGGAAATCGAGTCCTTCAGGAAGAAAAACAGATAGACCGGAACCATGATCATGCCGATGACCAGGCCGAGAAAGCCAAAGAATTTGGAGGAACCCACGGAAAGCCATTTTTTGCCAGTATCGAGGATCTCGTCCTTGTATTTGAAAAGCATTCTGCCAGCACGGGTGCGATAGAAGAAATCCAGCGCTTCAGGGCTTTTGGTGCCATTTGCGTAGGCGATGGGCTCGCCTCCATCGGTGGTCTCCGTTAGCATCCAGCCTATGGGACCGTCCTTGTATTTGCTGCGGAGGTTGTGCAAGGAACGGGCGAGGGCAGGTGATAGATCCGGCTCGGATTCCGGCTCCGTGGGTATCTGGATTTCCACTGTTCCATCGATGTCGGTGGCTGTATCGGCTACAGGTTGTAAATCGGCATCGCTGATTTCCGCCGTGGCTTTGCCGACCTCCGAGGCTACTTTTTCCACATTTTCCAGTGGATCAGACGTGGAAAACAATCCTTTGAAAAACTCTCTGCCGCCCTGAATCGCAGGGATGACTGCCGCAACCAGCAAGGTGATCGCAATGAGTGTGGCCAGGAAAACAGTGATGACAGACCAGAACCGGCTAAGCCCCCGTTTTTCAACTACCCGGACGACTGGATCAAGAAGGTAGGCGATGATGCCGGCGACGATGAGAGGAACCAACACCGGCTGCAGAAATCCAAAAATTTGCCCCACCAGCCACACCAGGCCTACTAAAAGTGAACCCAGCACGAGCATCGCCAATCCTGTGGCCGCACTCCAAAGAGTCTTTTGCTGGAATCGCGTCGGATATTTCATTTGCGAGCTTTTGATAGCGGCTGGCAGAGATTCCGACAATCTTTCTTATCGTGCGAACTGCAGGTTAAATGGCCTATTGCGATCCCGTCTCGGGCGGATCGGCCATTGTCGCGGGGGCCAGCGCGGCTTCCAGCTGCTCGTTGCTGATAGCGAGTTCGTCCAGTTGCTCCCGGCAGAGCTGGCGGACGGTTTTTCCGGTTTGAACAGAGGCCTTTGCGATTGCAGCAGCCTTGTCGTATCCGATCAATGGGACCAGCGAAGTGACCATGGATAAGGAAAGCTCGATCAGCTCCTCACAGCGCTCCCGGTCCGCGACAATTCCTGCAACGCATTTCTCGGCGAAAGCCGTGGAGGCCCCGGCCAGCAGCTTGATGGATTCCAGCATGCATTGCCCCAGCAAAGGCATGAATGTATTCAGCTCGAACTGGCCGTTGGCGCCGCAGAAAGTGACGCTTGCCTGGTTTCCGAAGACTCTCGCCGCGACCATCGTCACCGCTTCGCAGAGCACGGGATTGACTTTTCCCGGCATGATGGAAGATCCGGGCTGGAGGGCGGGGAGTTTGATTTCTCCCAGGGAGCATCGCGGGCCGGAGCCAAGAAGCCTTATGTCATTGGCGATTTTGAAAAGTGAGGTGGCGATGGTGTTGAGCTGTCCGTGGGCCTCCACCAATGCATCGCGGGCTGCCTGGGCTTCGAAGGGGTTTTCCGCCCGATGAAGTTCCAATCCGGTTTTTTCCCGCAGAAAGTGTATCGCGGTATCCGGAAAATCCGGGTGGCGGTTCAGGCCGGTGCCAATAGCTGTCCCTCCCAGAGGAACTTCCAGAAGGGCTCTGATGGCCTTGTGTGCGCGGTCGATGCCCCGTTCCACTTGTTTCGCATATCCGGAAAATTCCTGGCCCAGACGCATTGGAGTCGCATCCATCAAGTGGGTCCGCCCGATCTTCAACACGGGGTGAAATGCCTCGGCCTTCGCGGAAAGCTCATTTTGCAGGCATTCCAGCGCGGGGATCAATGTGTCGCGCAGCTCCAGGCAAGTGGCAAGATGGATCGCCGTTGGAAATGTATCGTTCGATGACTGGCCGAGATTGATGTGATCGTTGGGGTGTGCGGGTTTTCGGGAAGCGAGCGATTCCCCTGCAGAACGCGAGCAAAGATTCGCGATCACCTCGTTTACGTTCATGTTTGTCGAGGTTCCGGAGCCCGTCTGGAATACATCGACAGGAAAATGAAGGTCATGCTTTCCCTCGGCGACTTCCCGAGCGGCGGCCGCGATACCTTCCGCTAGTTCCGCAGGCAGCATCTTCAGCTCCGCGTTTGCCAGTGCGGCAGCCTCTTTGATGAGCCCGTAGGCGTGGATCAGCGCTGGAGCTACCACTTCGCCGGATATGGGGAAATTTTCCACGGCCCGTTGGGTGGAAGCGCCGTAGAGCGCACTTGCGGGGACTTCCAATTCCCCCATGGAATCATGCTCCAAGCGTGTTTCGATCATCCGACAAGAAAGCCTGTCTCCCCAATCTTCGCAACAGGAGAAAAGCGCGGCGGCTCCCTTGTTTTTACAAAGTTACCGCTTACCTTTCTGCCGAACTCCCCGACCGGAAAGAACCTATGGATATCTCCCAGAAATTACCTGCAGAACTCTCATCTGTCCCCGAAGGGGCTGAAATCGCGATCCTTGGAGCGGGCTGTTTCTGGTGTATCGAGGCGGCTTTGGGCCAGATCGACGGCATTGATTCGGTAATTTCCGGATACATGGGTGGATCCAGGGAGAACCCGAGCTACGAGGATATCTGCACGGGTTCAAGCGGCCACGCGGAGGTCGTAAGAGTGGTATTTGACCCTGCGAAAATCGATTTTGAGCGGATTCTCGCATGGTTCTGGGATTTGCACGATCCCACCCAGCTAAACCGCCAGGGTAACGATGTCGGAACGCAATATCGTTCGGTGATCTTCTATACAAATGCGCTGCAGAAAGACATCGCGGAGGCCTCAAAGGAGGCGGCGCAAAAGCATTTTGACCGGCCAATCGTGACAGAAATCAGTCCGGCCGAAACTTTCTATCCAGCAGAGAGATATCATCAAGGATACTACTTTGAGAATAAATCGCGCAATGGCTACTGCCAGTTCGTGGTGGAACCGAAGCTGAAAAAATTAAATCTGAAGCACTGAAGCCATCGAGCGGGCTGTAGTTCTTTCGGTTACGGTCTTTTTACGAATTTTGAATAAATCCCGGCCGTATCCGTTTGAAAGATTGGCCTGCTCCGTGCTGATTCCAAATGGCGGGAAACAAGCTAAGCAAAACGCGCCAGCCACTCCGCTTGGAGGTTGTCTTGGCCATTGATTTTCTCCCTAACATTTTCCATAAACCCCTAAGCCCATGCCCGATGTTTGTCTCTACTTTCAGGTTCATCAGCCGCACCGCCTGATCTCTCCCCAGAATGATAGGACGCGGTTGAAGCCTCCTTACGAGGACGATGCGCTGAATCGGGAGATTCTGAATCGCGTTTCAGATAAATGCTACCTGCCTGCGAACAAAATGTTCAAACAGCGCATAGAGGAGAGCCACGGACTATTCCGCATGGCACTTTCGCTAAGTGGCACGGTTGTCGAACAATTTAAGAAATTCCGGCCGGATGTCCTGGAGTCTTTCCAGGAGCTCGTGGCCACCGGAGGAGTGGAACTTCTTGCGGAGACCTATTATCATTCGCTCGCTTTCGTCTATTCGGACAAGGAGTTCCAACGTCAGGTGGATATGCATTTGGACATGTTGGAGGAGAATTTTTCGGTTCGTCCGCGCGTATTCCGGAATTCCGAGCTGATTTATAACAACTCAATTGCGGCAAAAGCGGAAACCCTCGGCTTCGAAGGAATTATCGCGGAGGGAACACCTGCCTTCACGGAAGGTATTTCCCCGAACTATCTTTATAGGGCGCCGGATACCGCACGCATCAAGACCCTGATGAGGAACCATACGCTCTCCAATGATCTGGCATTTCGTTTCTCGGATTCCGCCTGGGGTGGCTATCCGCTGACATGGGAAAAATTCACCGATTGGGTCGGTCAATCGCCGGGTGATCTTGTGAATCTTTTCATGGATTACGAGTCGATTGGAGAGCACCAAAAGGCAGAGAAGGGTATTTACGAGTTCTGGCAGAAGGTTCCGGAAGTGCTCATCGAGGCTGGCTCGCAGTGGGTCACCCCGAGCGAGGCGGTATCGATCTACCCGTCTCTAAAGGAATATGACTGTGCGAAAGTGACCTCTTGGGCAGATGCCGAAAGAGATCTTTCCGCATGGTATGGGAATGCCATGCAACAGGAGGCAATGGCCAAAATCCGCGAGCTGGAGCCGAAGATCGTCTCCTGTGGCGATCCCGTGATGCTTGCGACATGGGGCCGTTTGCAGTCATCCGATCATCCGTATTGGATGTCGACGAAGGGTGGGGCCGATGGAGATGTGAAAAATTATTTTTCACCCTACAAAAGCGCGGAAGAGGCATACCGCACTTTCATGGACGCCCTGGCTGATTTGGAATACCGGTTGCAAGCCTGTGCGGTCCATGCCTGACGTTCACGGGAGCCAGAGTCCGGCGGGCTATGGCTTGAGATCCGGGCGGTTTTGTGTGGTGCGGGCCAATGCTTGTTCATCGCGCCACCTGGCGATTTTTCCGTGATTCCCCGACAGCAATACCTCCGGAACCTTTTTGCCCATGAAATCCACTGGTCGGGTATAGCACGGGGCTTCCAATAAATTCGGATCGGTAAATGATTCCTCAATGGCGGATTGGGAGCCGCCAAGAGCGCCCGGCAGCAAGCGGATCACGGCATCACACAATACCGCTGCCGCGATCGCACCATTGGTAAGCACGTAATCCCCGATGGAAATTTCCTCATCAATCAGCTCCTCGATAATTCGGTGATCCACCCCTTCGTAATGCCCGCAAACGATCAATAGATGCTCTTCGGTGGAAAGCTCCCGCACCCTCGCCTGTTTCAGAGGCGCACCCTGCGGAGTCATGAGAATAACCCGGGTGTTCTCCTGTTTCAGTCCAGAAATCGCCGCAAACAGCGGCCCCGGCTGTAGAACCATCCCCGGCCCGCCACCGCACGGTGAATCATCCACGCGGCGGTGTTTGTCCTCCGACCAATCCCGCAACTGATGCCCTCGGATTTCCACCAATCCCGCGTCCCGTGCACGCTGGATGATGGAATCGCTAAGAGGAGAAAGGGCGATGTCCGGGAAGAGGGTGAGGATGTCAATTTTCATCTGCGGTGAATCGTGGCGCGGGAGAAATGTGGAGTAAATATGGATATAGTTCTTCCGAAGAACGCTTGAAGTTTGATTTACGGATCTTTGTTGTCGCTGGCTGGGATAAACAAGGTGATATGAGGTAGCTCACAGATACTCCCGGGAGATGAATCGTCTAACTTTCAGATTTCGATTTCCTCCAAAACTCCAGGCGTTCTTTGATGCGCTTTTCCAGGCCCTGGTCATTGGGGTGATAGTAAATGCGGCCGTCGGGGAGGTAGGATTGTGGAGTGTAATTTCCTTCGTAATCGTGGGAGTAGAGATATTTCATCGATTCCTCTGATTGTCCGGTGGTGGCGGTGAGTTTCTTGGAAGTCGGCGTGCGGAGATGGGGAGGGACGGCTAGGGTGCGACCGGTTTCGACATCTTTCATCGCTGCGCCGAGAGCCGCGTAGGCGCTGTTCGATTTCGGCGAGGTCGCCAAATAGACGGTGGCGTGGGCGAGTGGAATCCTGCCTTCCGGCATGCCGACGAATTCGAGCGCATGATGTGCGTCCAAAGCCACGCGCAATGCTCCGGAATCCGCCAAGCCGATATCTTCGGAAGCGGCAATGACCAGGCGGCGGGAGATGAAACGGGGGTCCTCACCGGCGTGGAGCATTTTCGCCAGCCAGTATAGCGCGGCATCGGGATCGGAGCCGCGGATGGATTTTATAAAAGCGGAAATGGTATCGTAATGTCCGTCATCGCCGTAGTTGATTGCCTTTTTCTGGATCGATTCCTCGGCGATCTCCAGGGTGATGTGAATTTCCTCCGATGGCGTGACGGTAGCAAGCTCCAGGGCGGTGAGGGCTTTGCGGACATCTCCATCTGAAAGTTCCGCCAAGTGATGAATGGCTTTCTGGTCGTAGCTGATCTCCAGCATTCCAAGACCGCGCTCTTTATCGCCGATGGCTTTCACCAATAGCCTTTCGATTGATGCGGTATCGACAGCTTCCAGCTGGAAGATTTGTGATCGGGAGACGAGCGGCGAGTTCACATAGAAGTATGGATTGTGGGTGGTTGCCCCAATGAAACGGACAGTGCCCCGTTCGAGATGGGGGAGCAGGACATCTTGTTGGGCTTTGTTGAAACGGTGGATTTCATCGATGAACAGGATGGTCGTCTCGCCCCGTAAGTCTCGCCAAACCCGGGCTTGCTCGATTTTTGCGCGGATTTCCGCAACGTTTGATTCCACGCCGTTGAGTGATTCGAAGCGCGATCCGGTGGTTTTCGCAATGACTCCCGCGAGCGAGGTTTTACCCGTTCCCGGAGGGCCGTAGAAAATCAGCGAGGTGAAACGATCTGCCTCGATGGCGCGGCGGAGTAGTTTTCCTTCCGCAAGGATATGATCCTGGCCGAGGATCTCATCCAGAGTGGCCGGGCGCATACGGGCGGCAAGTGGCTCGGAGACTTCCGGCTTATTGGCTGAGGCTTGAGGAGTGGAAAAAAGATCGGACACTGGGAGAAAACCAGACCCCAGAATGTAGGTGGCAGCAAGAAGGTTTCTCGTTATCGGGGTGTTCTTAGCTTCCGCACGGTAATGCGTTTCCAGAACATGCGGTCGCGCCAATCGCTGAAACAATCGACGTATTGCCGGAGCTGGCGTCCGGTGCCCGTCGCGGTGCCAGCAATTAGAATCTCGTTCATGCTCTCTTCCGTATGAAGCACGCGGACACTTGGAAAATGGTGGCAGAAGTTTTTCCGCGTGATGATTTGCTTTGCTCGGTGACCGGGGCCGGTGACCAGGTTGAGCGCGAGCATTCCGCCGGGGGCCAGGGATTTTTTCAGGAGCGAAAGCCAGGAGGTATTGCAGTTTTCGGCACGTATAACGTCATCCTCTCCAGCCAGGTAGAGGTCATCGATAATGATGTCGAACCGCCGCGTGTTAGTCTTCATCCATTCATAGGCGTCTGCGATGATGATTTTCGCACCGGTTTTTTCGAGTTCCATTTCCTGTTTGGCCAGCGCGATGAGCTCGCGATCCAGATCGATGCCGGTGAGCGCCACCTCAGGTAAAAGATGGCGCAGCGTTCTCAGTGCGGTTCCCCCGGCTACGCCTAGCATGAGGATGCTTTCGGGCGGCGGGCCCGGCCGTAGCATGGCTCCGGCGGCGAGAAGATCCCAGGCGAGGCCTGTCAGGAAGCGCTTTCTGTGAAAAGAGGCATGGATAGCTCCCGCAACGCGGAACTCTGTGGCCAGATCGGATTTCCAGAGGGTGACTTTCTGGTAGCGGGTTTGAAAATCTCCGGAGTTTTTCATCAGGTGAATCATTTACCCTAACAGTTCCAGAGGGCGGGTGGAAGAAGGTTTTTTTCCGGGAAAAGGGACAGCTGTGGCTGCTCTCGTCCATATCGGTTGGGAGATCATTCTGTCGATACCGGCACCCGGAGAATGTCTTGCCCGGAAACGTGATGGCGTTTTTCCCCTGTGGACTCAATGACCCTGCTTGACGAGTGGCCGCGAGTTTACATAATGCCGTCTCCGAGCATGGGCAGTCCTCCGCAGCCCATCCAAACAATCAGCCTTAGAATTAATTTTCCGCTATTCTTATGAAATCCAAGTTTCTCTTCAGTTTGCCAGTTCTTGGCTGCCTCGCACTCGCATCATGTTATCCGCTTCCTGACAACCCGAACGGGCCGCGCGGTCCGCGCACACCGCAGCAAAACGACGCTTCGGTAACCAGCGGTAACCAGCAGAAGATCCAGGAGCAGCGCGAGGCGATGAAAAAGCGTGACGAGGAGAAGAAGGAAACGGCTTCGAATCAGATCAAAGAAACTGAAAAAGAGGTAACTCCTACCAAGCCCACCGAGAAAAAATCCGGTGATTACGCTTTCGCAAATCCAGTCCCCGGCAAGGAAGGCTTCGTCTTCAGCCCTTACAATAATAAGCTTGTCGACGTTCGCGATATTCCAAGCGGCACCTTGGTTCAGGATCCTACCTACCCTGCAGCAGAGAAAAAATATTTCCGTGTGCCTTAGTCTCCAATCGGCATTCTGGAATCATTACCTTTTTCCCTAAGTCCCAAGACCGGGTCCATACCCTTGGATCCGGTTTTTTTTATGAGCCACATATTCAACAGAGTCAGCGTTCTGGGCGGAGGTTTGCTCGGCGGCTCCATCGTTTTAGCGCTTCAGGACAGAACGGACACCCGCTTGTGGTTCCGCAAGCAGGAGGCTGCGGAAAATGCCCATGAACAAGGAATTTACCAAGCAACAGGAGATCTTGCCGAAGCTGTTGCCAACTGTGATTTGTTGATTCTTGCGGTGCCTGTCGGTGCCATGCCGCCTCTGCTGGCTGCAGCGGTTCAAGCCGGCTTACCAGGCGATTGTCTGGTGACTGATGTCGGCTCCGTGAAGCAGGCTCCGCATCAGATGCTGCAAGCGATTCTGGAAGAAAGCGGAAACCCTTTCATCGGAAGTCACCCAATGGCTGGATCCGAGCAGAACGGACTCACGGCCGCACACGGTCAACTTTTCAAAGGTGCGGCTTGCCTGTTGACCAATGATTCGGCCGCGTCGGCAGAGCATTGTGCCGCTCTGGAGGCTTTTTGGGAATCCCTGGGCTGCCGGAATACCTGGTTCAACGCGCGTGAGCACGATGAGCTCGTCGCTCGCATCAGCCATCTGCCGCATGTGGTTGCCGCCGCTGGCGCGAAAGTCTCTCTCAAAAATCCGGAAATCGGCGGTTTTGGTGGCGGCGGCCTCCGGGATACCACCCGGGTAGCCTCTGGAAACCCCGGCATGTGGGCGGAAATTCTTACTGAAAACCGCAGTGCGATTATCCCGGCGATCGAGGAAACCATCAGCGAGCTGCGCGAAATACTTGCCACTCTCCAAAAGCCCGACCAAGAACTTACCCATCAATGGCTGCGCGAGGCAAAACAGCTCCGCGACACCCTGCACCGCAATAGCATTTAAAAATTTATGTCCACTTTACGCGTCAAAGCCATCTCCTCGCTTCATGCCGAGTTCAGCGTTCCCGGCGATAAGAGTATTTCCCATCGCGCGGCGATCATCGGCGGCCTTTCCAATGGTGTCTGCGAGGTCTCGAATTTCCTCCCGAGCGAGGATTGTCTCAATACGCTGAAAGCGATGCGGGCATTGGGTGCGAATTTTGAGATTATCGAGGAGCTGGAAGGCTATGGGCCTACCAAGCTCCGCATCCACGGGCAGTCCATGAAGTTAAAAGCTCCTGAGGCTCCCATTGATTGCGGAAATTCCGGCACCGGGATGCGTTTGCTTGCAGGCTTGCTCGCGGGGCAGGAATTTACCTCGGAGCTATTTGGTGATGCTTCGCTTTCCTCCCGCCCGATGGGACGCATCACCGTGCCACTTGCTGAAATGGGTGCGAAGCTCGAGACGCTCGGTGACAAACCGGGCTGTGCGCCGCTCAGGATTCATGGAAGCAAGTTGAAGCCGATTGACTACGACATGCCTGTTGCTTCTGCGCAGGTGAAGAGCGCGGTCCTGCTCGCGGGACTTTTCGCTGAGGGGACGACCTCTGTCACCCAGCCATCCGTAACCCGTGATCACACGGAGCGGATGTTTGCGGCTTTCCAATTGTCCTGCCGCACAGAGAATAACAAAATTTCCGTCCCTTCGGGACAAATGCCGGAATCCTGCGACATCATCGTCCCGGGAGATATTTCCTCTGCGGCTTTCTGGCTGGTGGCCGCCGCCGCGATGGATGGCTCCCGCCTTCTTGTCAAGGATGTGGGCTTGAACCCCACCCGCACGGCGATTCTAAAAGTGCTGGGCCGGATGGGTGCGAAAATGACGGAAATCCTTCATAGCTCCACCGGAGAGCCGATTGGGAATATCGAAATCCATGGCGCCCCTCTGAAAGGGACCACCTTGTTGCCGGAGGAAATCCCGAATTTGATCGATGAGATCCCCGTGATCGCGGTGGCGGCGGCTCTGGCGGAAGGTGATACCCACATTCGCAATGCCCGAGAGCTACGGGTGAAGGAAACCGATCGCATTACTACTACCGTGGAAAATCTTCGGAAAATGGGTGCTGATGTGGAAGAGTTCGAGGATGGCATGATCATCCACGGCGGCAAGAGGCTGAAGGGCGCAAATATCGAATCCCACGGCGATCACCGCATCGCGATGGCATTTGCGATCGCCGGTCTTTTTGCCAAGGGTGAGACAGTTATCAATGGCACCGACTGTATAAATACATCGTATCCCGGCTTCGCCCATCATCTGGATGCGATCCGCCACGAGCGCACCAACCCGGAGGATTTCAACCTGCCAGTCATCACGAAATGAATCACCACGCCATCGCCATCGACGGTCCCGCAGCCTCCGGGAAAAGCACCATGGCCCGCGCTCTCGCGGAGCGCCTGGGTCTCGTCATGGTCAATTCCGGTGCGATGTATCGGGCGGTGACATGGAAGGTGCTGGAAGAAAAAATCAATCCCACGGATGCTGCAGCCGTCAGGGAATTGGTAGGCAGAATCCGGATCGATTGCGGCCACGATGGCACTTTTTCCACGATCTCGATCGATGGTGTGGATCCAACACCGTTTCTGCGTAGTGCGGAAGTAAACGCCAATGTTTCCGCGATTTCGGCAATCCCGGAAGTCCGCGAAAAGCTCGTCGCCCTCCAGCGGGACTATCTCAAAAGCACCCATGTGGTGATGGAAGGGCGTGATATAGGTTCCGTGGTCTTCCCGGAGACTCCGTTTAAAATCTATATCGATGCCGATCCTTCCGTTCGGAATCATCGTCGCTCGGATGATGGTGAGGTGGATTCCGTTGAGACACGGGATGCTGCCGATAGTTCCCGAACCACTGCTCCGCTGGTCATCGCGGATGGGGCAACGGTTCTCGATACTTCCAAGCTGTCCATTGAGGGCGCGATCAAGGCCGCGATTGATATTCTTCGCGCACAAGGCTTTCCCATGAAACAATCGGAAACTCTTAAAATCACTGGTGAGGAGCCGGATCACGCGCCCATGATGCGTTGGATCTATTGGCTTGGCTGGATGTCGTTTGGCGCGGCCTACCGGACACTTTTCGGGCTGCGAATTATCGGGCGGGAGAATATCATCCACAATGGTCCAGTTCTTATCGCCTCAAATCACCAGAGTTTTCTCGATCCACCATTGATCGGAAATCTCTATAAAACGGAAATGGTATTTTTTGCCCGCAAGACACTCTTCAAAGGCATTGGAAAATGGCTTTACCCGAAGTGGAACGCGATTCCCGTCGATCAGGATCGCCCGGACATGAGCTCGATGAAGACGGTGATTCGCAAGCTGAAGGAAGGCTGGCGTGTGTTGGTCTTCCCGGAAGGTGCCCGGACTCTTGATGGGGAGATCGGACAGGCTGCATCCGGCATTGGGCTGATTGCGGCAAAGGCCGGAGTTCCGATCCAACCGGTAAGAATTTTTGGCGCGGACGAGGCATTGCCACGCGGTTCGGGCAAAATCCGTTTCGCCCGGATTACGGTAAAAGTCGGCAGGCCCATCGTTTTGACGCCAGAAGAGTTAAAATCCTACTCCGGAAAAACGGGTTACGAGGCCCTTACCAATCGCATCATGGATGCGATCAAGGATCTCTAACCCGGCGGCGATATCAATAGACCGGAGCGTCCTGATACTGGGAGCTGTCATAGCCGCCAGCAGGCTCTTCATAGGCCGCAGGAGAGTCGTAGCCGCCGTCGAGGGGTTTTGCCTGGCCAAAACCCTCGTCACGCGCGATGTAGCCAGCGGCCAATCCAACGGCTCCGATTGCTAGGGGAACACAGGAACTCATAGACACTCCGAGCAATGCGCTCAGACCAAGAAGCTTGAAAAACGGAAAAACTCTATGGAATGCGTGATCAGGCATGGCAGCAAAGGGTTAATCACAAGAGATCCTATCCGGCGAGTGCATCATCAATCGCATCGGTAAGTTCTTTGTCCCGGGGCTTGGTGGGGGACTCGAAGCGGGCTTTGGGTTTGCCGTCCTTACCGATTAGGATTTTGCCGAAATTCCATTTTACATCTCCTGGAAAGGCGCCCTTGGGGCCGGTGAGTGCTTCGTATAGCGGGTGTTGATCTTCGCCTTTTACGTGGATCTTCGACATGATCGGGAAGCTCACATTGAATTTACTGGAGCAGAACTCCTGGATTTCCTCAATTGTTCCCGGCTCTTGCCCACCGAAGTCATTGCAGGGAAATGCCAGAATGACGAGTCCGTCATCCTTTTTCTCTTCATAGAGTTTTTGTAACCCTTCGTATTGCTTGGTGTAACCGCATTTGGAAGCGACATTGACCAGAAGGACGACTTTGCCCTGATATTCCTCAAGGCTGGTCTTGCTGCCATCCGCCTTCTCAAACGGGATTTTGGTTATATCCGCAGCAAATGCGGCTGCGGATAGCACGATGGCGGGAATGACGATTCTCATTAACATTCCGCAAAACTAGACGACATTTTGCGCGTTGCAAGTTGGGAAAAAGATCGGCAATGGAAGCTGGGCTTCAGTACAAACCAAGGGCGCCGGAGTCCTTTGTTCCGGCGCCCTTGGGCCCTTTGGGGGGTCTATTGTGCTATCCCTTACACGGGTAGATTTGTAACAGAACTGGAACAGATCGCAACTCCGCGATCACGTAGGATCGGCATTATTATGATTATTTCGCCATAAACCATCATTTTCCGGGGCGGTCTGCAATTGTCCCCCTTACTCCTCGGGGATTGACAAAGATCCCTGTAACGCTTGGCTGTTTGGTGTGCGTGCTTTGAAAATACCTGATTCTGGAGCAAAAAAGAAACTACTGGATGCTGCCGAGCGATTGGTCGCTGAAAATGGTTTCGATCTGGTGTCAGTCAGAGACATTACCGGCGAGGTGAAAGCAAACGTAGCGGCTGTGAATTATCACTTCGGGAGCCGTGAGACACTGATGGATCTTGTCGTTCTCCGGCTATTGCAGCCGTTGCTTGAAGAGCGTCTCAAGGCACTGGATGGAGCGGGCAAGAAGCCTTCGGTGGAAAAAATCATTGATTCGTTCGCCTCTCCTTTGCTTTCGATTGCCGGCTCGCTTGGCATGGATCAGTTTTTTTTCCTCAGGCTCATTGGTAGAATATTGGTTCTGCCACCGGCTAAAATATCCCAGCCGCTCTCCACGGAATGGCAGGCGATGCTGGAGCGGTATCAAGCCGCCTTGGAAAACGCGCTTCCGGATATGCCTTCCGCCCGGGTAGCTGCCAGGTTTGCTTTTTTTGATGCCGGTCTCAGCCAATCTCTGCTCGGTCTGGAACCTTCGGACGATTTTGCAGAACTGCTGCAGGACTGGATTGCCTTCGCTTCGCAAGGTTTTGGTGCGGTGGCTGCTCCGACAAAGCAAAAGAAAGATGACCCGCAGGAGCTTCTGCTCTTCGATTTCTAGACGGTTTCTCTTCTGGAATTTCTCGAAATCTCAAAAGCCGGACTTGGTCCCACCGATCGGAGATCTTGGCTCATCGCCTACCGGGCTTCTTTGGAATCCTTCTTTTTCTTCGGTGGATTCTTTTTTTTGGGTGTGGCCCAATGATCAACGGCGGAATTTACGAGAAAATCACTTCCCAAGGCTTCTCTGCCCAAGAGTAGACGATGAATCATGCGCTTGCGGCAAACCAGGGAGACAAGGATGCGCTTTTGTGTCCCGGCTAGCTGCAGGGTGGTTTCCACGAAAATACGATCCGTCGGATGACCCGTGGAAGAGCGGACGCGTTTCCGCATCACGATGTCTTCCTCCAGGACGAGAAGTTTCTTCTCTTTCCGGTCGAGCCGGACGGTAAAGCGCACCCTGTTATTGGGAAGCTCGGTGATTTCCGCACAATCGATGGCGCTGCTGCGTGCTCCCGTATCTGCTTTGGCTCTCAATTTAAAAGACCAATCGGGAAACTCCACCCACTCGCGCCAGCCGATGATAATGCTCATGAATTTGGTTCGTTAGGGATTTCCTGGACGGGGAGTTTTGCGATTTTCCTGCGCTTTTTCTTCTTCGCGGGAATCAGTCCTTTCATGTGCTCTGATTTGCCGTAGCAGAGGAGCGTGTCGTCTGCCTCGAGAACGCGGGTTCCCTTTGGGTTGGAGATGACGGAACTCTTCCGGCGGAGTGTGAGAACAACCACATCCTGATCGCGCAGGCCGGTTTCTTCGATGGATTTTCCGATGTAGGTGCTGCCCTCGGGGATGTGAATGTCCGCGACGGAATAGCCGCGGGAAACCGTGAGACGCTGGCGGATATCGATTTCAGGAAATTTCACCTGATCTGCGATGTAATCGATGATTTCACCTGCGATGTCTAGCCCGGTCGCTCCCTCGATTCCCTCGAGACCCGGTGATGAATTAACCTCCATGATCTGGGGGCCGTCAGCACCTTCCAGCATATCGACCCCGCAGATTCTCAGTCCCATGATCTGGGCGGCCCGGACGGCGGCCTCCTCGTAGGCCGGATCGAGCTTGATGGCTTCAGCTTTGCCACCGCGGTGAACATTGGAGCGGAATTCCTGGCCCTGTGCCGTGCGGCGGATAGCAGCAACGACACGATCTCCGATGACAAAAGCGCGGACGTCCTTGCCTTTGCTCTCGGCAACGAATTTCTGCAAAAGCACCTGTTGCTTGGTGCTGTGGAGGGTTTCCACAATAGCCTTCGCAATCTCGATCTTATCCGCCAAAATCACGCCCACGCCCTGGGTTCCCTCGAGTAGCTTGATAATGACCGGAGCTCCGCCGACGCGCTGCAGGGCTGATTCCACATCCCGTTTGTCATCGACGTATGCAGTGGAAGGAATGCCGACATCGTGCCGGGAGAGGATCTGAAGCGAGCGGAGCTTATCGCGGGAATTGCCGATGCCGGCCGCAGTGTTGGGCGTAAAGATGTCCATCTGCTCAAACTGGCGCACCACTGCCGTGCCGTAGCGGGTTATTGATGTCCCGATCCGTGGCAGGACAGCATCCGGAGTGCGGAGAGGTTTGGCGTGATAGTAGAGATCCGGATCTCCCTGATCCAGTCCGATGGTAAGTCTCAAGGTATTGAGAACCTCGATTTTATGGCCGCGTTTTCGACCCGCTTCCACAAGGCGGCGGGTGGAGTAACATTTGGGAGAGCAGGAGAGGATGGACAGTTTCATTAGAAGGAAATTCCGCGGCGGATCTTTCCCGAAACGGCGCTCCTAAATAGAACAGAGATGGCTCTGCGTCAATTAAAGTGCAATGTCGCCGCCCGATTCCGGATCGCGGATTCCAGCTGTTTTTTCATGATAATTTCTCTTTTTCGCCAGCTGATAGACATGCATTGTCCCTGCCGACAATGAAAGGCGCATTGCAATATCTCCGGATGAAAAATTTATGCGTAACATTTGTTTTGTTGCTTGGCGCATGTGCGGCGATTTCTCCGGAGAGCCGGATGGGAAATGTAGGCGCACCGGGAGCATGGGCCGCTACCCGTGAGGCGAAGTCCGGAATCGACCGGCACTGGGTTGGAAAGATCGGCGGTGCGGAACTGCGGAGCTTGGTCGATAGCGCGATCTCTAACAATCCCGACATGAAGGCTGCCGCCGCAAGGGTGGAACGTGCGGGTGCCGAGGCAAAAATTGCCGGTGCCGGGCGGTTGCCAAGTCTTGGCCTCGGCGGCGATGCAAACCGTAGCAAACAGAATTTTATCGGCTTCCCCTTCGGTAGCGGGGGTGGCGTGCCATCGAATATTTCCCAGCAGTTCGGCGTGAATCTAAATGCGGCGTGGGAGATTGATGTGTGGGGGCGTGCGAAGGCAGGCCAGGAAGCGGCCATCGCGGATGCACAGGCCCGGCTCTACGATTATGAGGCTGCGAGGGTGTCGCTGGCTGGTCAGGTGACCAAGGCTTGGCTCGCGCTGGGGGAATCCAATGAGCAGGTCTCACTGGCGGAGCAAGCCGTCGGGGCGACCAAGGCGCTGGCAGACGCAGTAAGACAGCGCTTTGAGAGAGCGATCACGGATGACGGTGGCTCGGCAGCGCAGGTGCGGCTGACAGAGGCTGAAGTGGCGACTCGATCGGCCACCCTCGCGGAGCGGAAGCAAGAGCGTGAGCGTGTGCTGCGGCAGTTGGAGATCCTTTTGGGGAAATACCCGTCCGGTGGCCTGGCCCGCTCTGCGAGACTTCCCGATTTTCCGGGAGCAACGCCCTCCGGGCTACCATCCGAGTTGTTGTTGCGACGTCCCGACATTCTAGCCGCAGAGCGGGAATTGGCCGCCGCCGGGAGAAGGGTGAAAGAGAGAAAACTGGCACGTTTTCCCAGCTTGAAGCTTACCGGCTCCACCGGGACGACCACGGAATCGATAGGCGATGTGCTCCGTAGCGATTTCGGTGTGTGGTCGATCGGTGGTAGTCTGACCCAACCCATTTTCGAAGGTGGCTCCATCGTTGCCGGGATTGATTCCGCACGGGCAACCGAACGGGAGAATATCGCGCTCTTACAAAAGACGGTGCTTGGCGCTTTTGGCGAGGTCGAGCAATCGCTCACTGCGGAAATGTTTCTGAGCCAGCGTGAACAGGCGGCGAAACGTGCCGCCGAGCTGGCCAAGGAAGCGGCGGAGCGGGCCGATGATGAATTCAGCGCGGGCACCGGAGATGTGCTAACCTTGATCGATGCCACCCAGCGCAAGCTCGATACCGCCAGCCAGTATGTCGCAATCCGGCGGCTTCGTCTGGAAAACCGGGTTGATCTACACCTTGCGCTTGGCGGTGATTTCAAAGCTTCAAAATAAGTTTCACGATGAGCGAAAAATTGGAAAAAGAGCGAAAGATCGAGCTCAGGGCGGTGCTGTCCTTCGTGTTCGTGCTAGCGATCATTGGAGCGACGATTCTTGGGATTATCCTGCTGGTGATCAACAAGCGGGTCGCAAAGGAGGAGGACAAGAAGCGTGTCATTCCGGCAGTTGAGGTCATCGAGGTCGTAAGCCGCGATTATGTGACAGAGATCAAAACCCAAGGCGTCATCGAAAGCTCGCGGGAGACCCGATTGGCGGCGGAAGTAGGCGGCCGTGTGATGGAGGTTTCACCGAACTTCAAGCGCGGCGGTGTGGTAAAGAGAGGTGAGCGGTTGGTGCAGATTGATCCCTCGGACTATCGGGCGGCACTTGCCGGTGCGGAAGTGGCGCTCGCGGAGGCAGAGCTGGCCCTGGAGCAGGAGCGGGCCCGTGTCGAGCAGGCGGAGCTCGATTGGAAGAAGCTTGGCCGTGGTGAGCCGATTAACCCGCTGGTGCTGCGCGGTCCACAGCTTGCGGCTGCGGAAGCCAGAGCGGGAGCGGCGCGGGAAGATGCCCGGAGAGCGCGGCGGGATATCGAGCGGACGGAGATTTTAGCGCCCTTTGACGCGGCCGTGAGATCAGCCGATGTGGAAATTGGTGCTGTGGTGGCCCCCGGCACGATGGTTGCCGAGCTTTACGCGAACGCAGATCTGGAGGTGCGCCTTCCCCTGAGTATGGAGGATTTCGGGTTCCTCTCGCGGGACGAAAATGGAGCTGTTCTGGGGCATGCCGATCTTAGTGGAAAAATCGGGAACGAAACGTTCCACTGGAAGGCGGTCCCCGTGCGTGTAGATCCCGAAATCGAGCGGAAAACGCTCTCTGCAAACATCGTGGTAAAGGTGGAGCGGAGCGCGGAAGGCGAATTTCCCCTTCCTCCGGTGGGCTTGTTCGTTCTGGCGCAGCTGGACGGGAAAACTCTGCAGAATGTGGCGGAAATTCCCCGCCGCGGCTTGCTGGAGGGGGACCGTGTGATCACGGTGAATGATGAGAGTAAAATTGATTTCCGGGACGTGGAGGTCCTTTGGTTGACTGAGAAGACAGCCGTCATTGGCAAGGGGCTGGAAGCTGGAGACCGCGTTTGCATGACGCGTCTTTCCGGACCGGTGGTCGGCATGGAAGTGATGGTTGAGAACGGGAAAACTGCTGAAGCGGAAGAAAGCAAATGAACGCGGTCAAATGGTTCACCCGTAACCATGTAGCGGGGAATTTTATCATGTTGCTCATCGTCATTGCTGGCTTTGCAACGTGGTTTAAACTGAAAAAAGAGATTTTCCCGGAAGTTTCCATTGATGCGATATCGGTGCGGATCCCGTATCCGAACGCGACTCCCGAGGAGGCCGAACGCGGTGTGGTAGTGCCGGTGGAGGAATCAATCGCGGATCTGCAAGGGATAAAAAAAATCTCCGGGACAGGTGCGCAGAATGTCGGGACTGTCGTGGTGGAAGTGCAGACAGGTTACGACGTGCGTTCCTTGATGAGTGATGTGAAATCCCGGGTGGACGCGATCGATAATTTTCCCGAGGAGGCGGAGACGCCGGTGTTGGAAGAGATTTTGATCAAGGCTCCGGTGATGAGTGTCACGCTCACTGCGGATACCGACGAGACGACCATCCGGAAATTGGCAGAACGGGTGCGGGATGAATTGCTGACCTATGAGGCGCCGGGTGCGACTTCCCTTGGCGGCGTTTTCGGACGAGCTTTCAACGGGGTGCCAAAGATCAGCCAGGTTTCCATTTCCGGCACGCGACCGTATGAAATTTCCATCGAGGTTTCCGAAGAAAGGCTGCGAAAGCTTGGCCTGCGTCTCTCGGATATCGCGCAGGCGGTGAGGAGCAGCACGCTGGATCTGCCGGGTGGATCTGTGAGAACGGAGCGCGGGGAGGTGATATTGCGGGCCCTCGGGAAGCGCTACGAGGCCAGTGAAATGGCAAATGTGCCGGTGAAAACCATGGCAGATGGTAGCGTCATCCGGCTGGGCGATATCGCGAAGCTTGTCGATGGCTTTGAGGATGTGGATGTCAGTAGCCGTTTCGATGGAAAAAATGCGCTGGTGATCAATGTGTTCCGTGTCGGCGATGAAAATACGCTGGAACTTGCCGAACTGGTGCGGACCTATGTGAGGGATTCAAGGTCCCGCCTGCCAGAGGGGGTGGAGCTTTCCGTGTGGAATGATCAAAGCGTGTATCTTCTCGGTCGTCTCGATCTACTGAAGCGGAATGCGATCATGGGCCTGCTGCTGGTGCTGGGGGTGCTAACGCTCTTTCTACGTCCTTCCCTGGCATTGTTGGTCGCGCTCGGGATTCCCATTTCCTTCGCGGGCGGGATATGGATGATGCCCTACTTTGGCGTCTCGGTGAATATGATTTCACTCTTCGCCTTCATCCTGGTGCTCGGAATTGTGGTAGATGATGCGATTGTGACGGGGGAAAACGTCTATACCCGGATTCAAAAAGGAGAACATCCCAGTGTGGCGGCATGGAAGGGGACAAGCGAGGTGGGGACGATCGTTGTCTTCGGGGTTCTTACCACGATGGTGGCGTTTACCCCGATGCTGGGGCTGAGCGGGGTGAGCGGTAAAATCTGGCCGAACATTCCGCTGGTGGTGATCCCGACTCTGCTTTTTTCCCTGCTGCAATCGAAGTTCGTCCTGCCTGCCCATTTGGCGCTGCTTTCTCCACAGGACCATACGAAAAAGGTCAACGTGCTGTTCCGCATTCAGAGGAAGATTGCCAACGGCTTGGAGACCTTTGTGGAAAAGGTTTACCAGCCGGCGCTCAGAACCGCGCTGCGCTGGCGCTATGTGACTGCCGCGACTTTTATTTCGGTGCTGGTGCTTACCCTTGGCGCGGTGGCCACCGGGCAAATCCAGTTCAAGTTCTTTCCGGAGGTGGAGGGCGATATACTGAGTGCGAAGGTGGAGCTGGCGCAGGGAGTGCCTTTTGAAGAAACGGAAAGAGTGGTCAAAAGGATCGAGGCGGCGGCGATAGAACTCTCGAAGAAATACCAGACCAATAAGGGCGAGAGTATTTTGAAACACGTCCTTAGTAGTGCCGGCACCCAGCCATTCCAAACAGGTATTGCCGTGGGTGGTCCGCCGACGGCTACGCATTTGGGTGAAGTGACGCTGGAGCTTGCAGCGGCGGCGGATCGCACGATTGGCTCCGAAGAGCTGGTGGCGGAATGGCGGAGATTGGTGGGGAATTTACCAGGTGTGGTGGAGCTGAGCATCCAGGCGGAAACGGCATCTGCCGGAAATGCAATCGACGTTACCCTGACCGGGCCGAATCTGGAACGTCTCGTCGAGGCTACAGCGTTCGCAAAGGAAGGACTGGGAGTTTTCTCGGGAGTGATTGATATCTCGGATTCGAACCGCGCGGGGAAAGATGAGCTGAGGTTTCGCGAGCTGACTCCAGCGGGGCGTGCGATGGGCTTCCGCCTGGAGGATGTGGCCTCCCAGGTGAGAGATGCCTTTTATGGAAACGAGGTGCAACGCCTGCAGCGAGGACGCGATGAAGTGAAGGTCATGGTCCGTTTTCCGGAAAAGGCACGGCGAACTCTTGATAGCTTGGAAAATATGAAAGTCCGCACCCCACAGGGAGATGAGGTGCCACTTTCGCAGGTTGCGGAAATGGAACCCGGACGTGGGCCGGCGGTGATCAACCGCACGGACAGACAGCGCTCGATCAAAATCACTGCGGATGTGGAGCCGGGAGTGAATGCGAACGAAGTCGTGGCCGGTTACACCGAGAAAGTGCTGGAGGAGATCCCACTGAGATTCCCCGGTGTCCGCTATTCCTTCGAGGGGGAGCAGAAGGACCAGGCAGACAGTGTTCGTGAAATGGGGATTGGTTTCGTAGGGGCCTTGATCGCGATGTACGTGCTGATTGCCATTCCGCTACGCTCCTACCTGCAGCCTCTGATCATCATGTCTGTGATCCCCTTTGGCTTGGTCGGGGCGATCTGGGGACACGCTTTGCTCGGCATGAATCTAAGCATTATGTCGATGTGCGGGCTTGTCGCTCTGGCCGGTGTGGTCGTCAACGACAGCCTTGTGATGGTGGATTATGTCAACCGGCATCGTGATGAATCCGATACCTTGCAAGACGCGGCAATTGCTGCCGGCGGGCGTAGATTCCGTGCGATTCTGCTGACATCGTTGACAACGTTCGTAGGGATCATGCCGATGATCCTCGAGACAGATGTTCAGGCGCGTTTCCTTGTGCCCATGGCAGTTTCTTTAGCCTTCGGGATCTTGTTTGCCACAGTGATTACTCTCTTTCTGGTGCCAGGTGTTTATCTGATACTTGAGGATATCCTCCATCTTGCCGCCCGGGTTCTGCGGAGAAAAAAAGCAGACGCAGCCTAGGAGGCTTTAGTTTAGTGAAGCCGGACTGCGACGCTCGTGGGCTCGATCCTCCTGCCGCGGCGGCGTGCGTAGACCTGCGTGAACTCGGCACCCAGGAGGAGGATATTCGCGGAGTAATAAACCCAGCTGAGGAGCAGAATGAGAGCGCCGGCGGCACCGTAGGTGGAGGCTGCTTCCTGCCTGCCCAGATAGAGCGCAAGGACCATTTTGCCGATGGAAAACAAGACCGCGGTTAGAAACGCTCCGCTCCAGACATCACGCCACTGGACATCCGCGTCCGGGAGGATCTTAAAGATCATGGCGAAGAGGACCGTCACCATCCCCACGGAGACCAGAAGGCTGACGGTTTGAAAAACAAAACCCGGTATGGGAAGCGCCTTGCCCACCCAGCTGATCAGCGTCGCGGTGACCGTGGAGAGTATCAATGAGATCAACAGCAGGAAGCCGATGACAAGCACCATCGAAAGCGCGAGCAACCTGCTCTTCACCATCACTTTGACTCCGGTTCCCGGTTTCACCTTGAGGTCCCACACGGTGTTCATCGCATCCTTCAATTGAGCAAAAACCCCCGAGGCACTTACGAGGAGAATCAGAACGCCGATAATGGTCATAAAGATTCCCTTGTCGTCCTGGTGGGCGTTTTGAATCATTTCCTGCACAGCCCTTGCCGATTCCTGGCCGATGGCATCTGTAAGCTGGAACTCGATTGCTCCGCGTGCAGCATCTTCGCCAAAGATCGCTCCAGCGATGGAAATGGAAATGATAAGTAGAGGCGCCAGGGAAAAAACCGAATAATAGGCCAATGCCGCGCTCAGACGCATTGCATTGTCCTTCTGGAATTCCTTGAACGTTTCCTTCAGTAATCCGAGAGAGATCATAAGTCGTCTGCGGACGGTTTTTAGGCTAGCTTGTCCACCTCGCCTTCCATGTCATCTCCTTCGGCGGGGATGATGGTCTCGGCAAGCAATCGTCTGGCGGATAATCTGGCGAGACCACCGATCGTTCCGGAAACAACTGTCCAGATAATGGCTTCCTTCCACTCGACCTGCGGGTGGGCCGGGTTTCTAGGGGCGTCCTCGTGCGTTAAGAGCTGATAGCCTTTTCCGGCAACGGAGCGTGCAAGGCGCGCTGCAAGTGCAGGGACCAAGAGGCCGATTCCGATCATGGCGAGGGATTTTGGGTCAGGTAATTTCATAATTCAGGGAGGTTGATGTTTTTCGTTTCTTGGAAATGGGAGAGGCGTTCCCGGGTAGAAACTCGCACAGGTCGGGAAAGGTTCAAATGATCCGTTTGTTGGGTGACGGAAATTCAAGTGCTTGCTGGCTATCTCGTGCTGTGCTCTGTTTCACCATGCTTCCCTTTCCCCGAACGTTTTTCCTCTGCGGAGCTGCGCTTGTGATTCTTCCCTCGCTTAGCTCATGCGGTAGCCTGGCAGGTCCGAGTGCGCAGAATTCTCCTCCCAAAACGGTTTCACTTGATCCGATGATGGCAGGTAAGAGCCTCGCTAAGACCACTTTCAGAGCTACGGTGCTGGCAGCTGTGCGCCAGCCGGTGACTTCGGCTCGCCAGGGACTTTCCGTATTGTGGAACAGACCGCGTGAAGTCGTCGTGGGAAACATCCCGGCGGAGCTTGTTCCGCTGGAAACAATTTCCCAACAACCGGGAACGCGGGCTTTCGAGGATTTGCTCGACGAGCAGGATTTTCCGGGACCTGTCAATGGGACGCTGAAATGGCTGGTAGATGGGGATGGTTTTTTCCCGGAATTTGACAGGCAGATTGCGAGTGCCCGGAAATCAATCAATGTCCAGGTGTATATTTTTGATAACGATGATATAGCGGTCCGCTATGCGGATAAGCTTAAAAAACGATCGAAGGATGTGGATGTGAGGGTGTTGTATGATGATTTCGGGAGTGCCACGGCACATCTTTCCAGCCCGATCACCGCGCCGCCGAAGGACTTTTCCCCTCCGCCGGATATGCGGGCGTATCTTCGGGATGGCTCAGCGGTGCAGGTGCGGATGACCTTGAACCCGTGGCTCGTGGCTGATCACACGAAGCTATTGGTATTTGATGACCGCACGGCGATTTTGGGCGGCATGAACATTGGCCGTGAATACTACAACGAATGGCATGATTTGATGGTCCGCGTCGAAGGGCCGGCTGTGGCGGAGCTAGCAAGCGTTTTCAGCAAAACCTGGAGGAAGAACGGAAAGTTCGGCGATTTGGCGCTACTCTCCGCGCCGAAAGCTTTCAGAAAGCCCTCTCCGGTGGGGAACGGCATCCCTTTGCGGATTCTCCGCACGGAGCCCGGCATAGGAAAACATGAAATCCGGGACTCGATTCTCCTCGCCCTCAAGGGTGCCAAAAAGCGCGTTTATATCGAAAATCCGTATTTCGCGAACGATGAGGTGGTGCTGGCAGTTCGTGCCGCCGCCATGCGCGGGGTGGATGTGCGGGTCATTTTACCGGCTGAGGGAGACTCCGCCATCATGGATGCCGGGAATCTAGCCACGGCGCGAACCTTGATCGAGGCAGGTGCGAGGCTGTATCGCTACCCGCGGATGACCCACATGAAAGTCATGGTATGCGATGGCTGGGCCACCATGGGATCCGCCAATCTGGACGTGCTTAGTATGCGGATCAACCGGGAGCTGAACATTGCTTTCTCCGATGAAGCGGAAGTCGAAAAGCTGGTGCGGACGGTCTTCAATCCGGATTTTGCCAGATCCCGTAGAATCCGCCTGAAAGATACCGAATCACAGACCTCGGGATTTGCCGAAGCTGTCGCCGATCAGCTGTGAAATCCGTTACAGGCTGATGCTGTGCCGTTCCCAAAAAGCGCGCAGTGCCCTATCGTCTCCCTTGAAAACGTTCCGCTCCAAGGGATGTGCCAGGCTGCCGTAGTAGGTGGGGCTTCTCCACGAGCTGGTGTTGTAATGCTTTGGCTGGGATCTGCCGTTTTCCCAGGTCACGCCGCCATATTGCCACATACTCCAGCTTCCCCAGATATCGTAGAGCTCGGTGAGTTTGTCGGGAGTAAGTGCACCGGAACGGGACATTGTGCGCTCGGTGCCACCGGGGCCGTATAGTGCCAGCCAATAAGGTGATCGCCGGATCACACGTTTTTGCTCAGGGCTCGCGTTCCTCAGGCGGCTCCGCAGCCCATCACTGTTTTCCAAATAGGTAACGGGATAAATCCCTGTCCGCTGATGCACCCTTTCAATGAATTTTACCAGGCGGTCCGGGGTGGAGTTCGTATCGAAATCACCAACCAGGAGCACCTTTTTACCCGAAATTCCTTTGGCTCGTGCCGTGGCACGAACACGGCTGACAAAACTATCCGCCTGTGCGGCAGGATCCTGATCCATCGTCACGAAATGATATGCACCGAGCATCATGCTCTCCCGGTCCGCCGATTTCAGGAAATCACCGAACTTGTCATCAAGCAGCGGCCCCTTTGCCGAGCGGGCGATGAGAGCTTGTCCCCCGTTGCGCCTTAATGCTGATACATCGTGCTGTGAGTAGCGATCGCCACTACGCTGGACTTCTTTGGGATCCCAGCCGGAAACATTCACCACGGAGGGCGAGCCAGTGACGCTGGTCCCGCCAAAGCCCCCGCCGCAATGACAAAGCAGAGGGATGATCAAAAGAATGCAGAGTTTTTTCATGAATTGATCCAATCACCCGCCATTGCACACCGCAAGAGGGGAAAACAATCACTGGAAAATATCGCGCCGGAGTTGGCACCGGATAAGAGCTCTAGAAGGAAATGCCTGCAGCGGCGAGTGCGGCATGAATCTTGAAGTCCACGCAGAGTCCCGCCTGCATTTTTTCCGAGAGGAACTCGCGTAGCGCGCTGAGCTTGATTTTGTGGACGGTAATATTTTCCCCCTCGTTGCCGCCTCCCTCAGTCTCTTTGGAAAGCTCTGTGGCGTGGAAAAGGTTTGTCATCTCCGGAGTCATACCAGCGGACGTGGGTGAGCTGAGAATATGCCGGATGTCGCCGGCACGATAGCCGGTCTCCTCAAGGAGCTCCCGAGCTGCTGTCGCCGCAAGCGATTCACCACGGAACTCCTCTTCATCGCCCACCAGGCCTGCGGGAATCTCGATCACGCTCTTTCCGAGTGGGAAACGATATTGCTCCACAAGAAGGATTTCTTCCTCATCGGTGATCGCGAGAATCCCTACGCAGGCATCGGAATTCGGCCTGCGGACAAAATCCCATTTGCCGATTCTATATAGGCCCAGCCATTTGGACTCGAACAAAGTGATCTCTTCTTGCATGGCGGTTGTATAGCTTTTCGGCCTGGGGAATACAGACAGATTTGCCCGTGGGGGAAAGAAAGGTTGGCCGATGACGGTAAAGAGGGGTAACAACTGCTGCTACAGCAAGCCGGCTCCATGGATCGCCACGATTTTGATATTCCAATTACCTTCAAGCACCGAGTGATTTTCACGCACGGTGCGTTCACTGCTACGAATTCGTCCCTCGCGGATGTGCTGGATGAAGGTGGCGGAAGACGGGTCTTGGTTTTTCTGGAGGATGCGGTTGCTTCGCTTTGGAAAAATCTGGTGGATGACATTCACGGATATTTTGCGGAGCGGAATTTCGAGTTCCGCGGGGTGAAAATTTTTGAAGGTGGAGAGAGCTGCAAGGCGGACGACGGCTTGGTCAGAAAAGTGTGGGGCGAGATTGATGCCGGCCATATCGACAGGCATTCCTATGTGATCGTGATCGGTGGAGGAGCTTTTCTGGACGCGGTGGGTTTTGCGGTTTCCACAGCACATCGCGGGGTGCGTTTGCTGCGCTTCCCGACGACGACGCTTTCCCAGGATGATAGCGGTGTCGGTGTGAAAAGCGCGATCAACGCCTTTGGAAAGAAGAACTGGGTAGGTTCGTTTTCCGTCCCTTTTGCAGTAATCAATGATTTCAATTTTCTCGAAAGCCAGAATGAGGAGAGCAGCGTTGCCGGGTTGATTGAGGCGGTAAAAGTCGCGCTGGTGAAGGATGGTGAATTTTTTGAATGGATTGAGAAAAATGTTGAGGCATTGGCAAATCTGGAGCGCGGTGCGTTTGAAGAGTGCGTCAAGCGCTCTGCGTTGCTCCATGCCCGGCATATCGCCATGGGAGGTGATCCTTTTGAGACAGGATCCAGCAGGCCGCTGGACTTCGGCCACTGGGCGGCGCACAAGATCGAGGCTTTGACCAACTATCAGGTCTCGCATGCGGAGGCCGTTGCTGTGGGATTGGCGCTCGATACCGTTTATTCCTCCAAGAAAGGCTTTCTGAGTATGGAAAAAGCCGCGCGTATTCTCAATGTGCTCGAGGGGCTAGACCTCAAGGTCTATCACCCGGCGCTTGATTGGACCGAGGAGGACGGCTCACGCAGGGTTCTGGCAGGGCTGGATGAGTTCCGCGAGCATCTGGGAGGCGAGCTGACCGTATTGCTCCTCAAGGACCTGGGACACGGAATGGATGTCCATGAGTTCGATATGGAATTGCTCAACGAAAGTATTTCCGAACTCAGTGCTCTCTGGGATGGAGCCGAGATAGGCTGATTTCGTAAAAATCACTGACAGAGCGCGTTCCCGATGCCTACGATTTTCCCATCATGGGATTTTTAACGTGGATCGGATTAGGACTGGTTGCAGGAATTTTGGCGAAAATCATCATTCCGGGGAAAGATCCCGGCGGCTGGATTATCACTATTATCCTGGGGATCGGCGGCGCATTCATGGGTGGCTGGATAGGTAGCTTTGCAGGGATGGGTGCCGCGGATGGGCTCAATCTTCCAAGCATCATTACCGCCACTGGCGGCGCTATTGTGATCCTGCTGATCTACCGGGTCGTTTTCCGCAGAGGCTAAACAGCTGGCGGCGGCAGCAGATCATTGTGGACTGGGGCATGACGATGCAAAAAATTGACGGAAATGACGTATTACTTGGTTTTCGGAGGACTTGCCGTTTTGGCAGGTGGAGTGATTTTTTTCTACAACCGCTTGGTTTCCAATCGAAACCGCGTGCGGGAAGGCTGGAGCGGTGTGGAAGTGCAGTTGAAACGGCGTCACGACCTCATTCCGCGCTTGGTGGAAGTCGTGTCCGGCTATAGCCATCATGAGCGGATCGCTCTTGCGGAAGTGATGGAGAAGCGTCGCGAAGCATTAACGACAAAAAGTGCCGGCGATGCCTCGGAAGTGGAGAGTCGCCTGGGTGCCGGGATTGGGAAGATCGTTGCGGTGGCGGAAGCTTATCCGGACCTGAAGGCGGATGAAGGTTTCAGCCAATTAACCGAGGAGCTGGTAACGATCGAAAATGAGCTTCAATATGCCCGACGTTATTACAATGGCGCGGTCCGGGAGCTGAATAATGCGATTGAGACGTTTCCGTCGAATCTTGTCGCGGGCGCGTTTGGTTTCCAGCAAGGCGAGTTTTTCGAGGTGGAAAGCAGTGTTGAAAGGCTTGCACCGAAAATTGAGATCAACCACTGAATCCATGAGGAATTTTTTGACACCGGGAGTGCTGATACTCTTTTTTCTGACGGTATTCACATTGGCGGCAGAAGAGCGGATTCTCAGCTACGATAGTGAAGTAAAAGTCGGCCGGGACGGCTGGCTGGACGTGACCGAAACCATCCGGGTAAATGTCGAAGGTATAAATATCAGTCGGGGTATCTATCGGGATTTTCCGCAGAACTATGTTTCACGGTGGGGACTCAGACAGCGGAGACCCTTCAAGCTCCAGGAAGTGACGCGTAACGGTTCCCACGAGCCATTCCGCCAGGAAAAAATGGGTAGCGGATTGCGGATCTGGATCGGATCTCCGGATGTGATCCTGAAGCCCGGGACCGTGCACGAATATGTCCTCAGGTATCGCACCGGGCGGCAGCTGTGGTTTGATGAGGAAGGTGATGAGCTTTATTGGAACGTTACAGGAAATCACTGGGCGTTTCCAATCGACGAAGTCAGGGCGAGCATCTTTCTTCCCGAGGGTATCAGGGTTCGGAATGCTACGGCATATACAGGAGCAAAGGGGGAGACTGGGCAGGCTTATGAAAAGAACGAGCAGGGAGAAAGCGTCGTCTTTACCACGACCAAGCCATTCCAGATTGGTGAGGGGTTGACCGTCGTAGCCAGATGGGCACCCGGGATGCTTGATGCGAGCGTTTACGAGAATGACGGGTTCTGGAAGGAAAATTTACTGCTTTTTCTAGGGATGGCAGTGGTCCTCGCAGGTTTCGGAACCTTCGTATATGCATGGTTTTTGGTCGGGCGGGATCCTGCCAAGGGAGTGATCGTGCCGCGATGGGAGCCGCCAGCCGGTTTTTCGCCCGCGGTGGTCAGGTATATCAAATTCATGAGATTTGATGATCCATGCTTCACTGCCGGAGTCATGTCGCTTGCATCCCAGGGCTTTCTGAGGATTGAAGGAATGCCGAGTGAAAAATTCAAGCTGACTGCACAGACGTGCCCGAAGAGTCCGTTACCTGATGAGGCGGTTCTTCTCGATAAATTATTCTCGGAAGGTGATGAACTCATCTTGGACCCGAAGAATCATTCGATTATTTCTTCGGCAAAAAATCAGTTCCACAAGGCTCTGAAGAAAATGACGCACGGGCGTTTTTTCAAAACGCATGTGAAATATTGGCTTTTGGGAATGCTGCCATGCGTGGCCGGGATGATGTTGATGATCGTGCCGGCGGAGGAGCCGGGAAAGGTATACCTTTACTCGGTCTGGTCAGTCGCTTTCGGATTCTTTCTAAACTCCCTCGCGGCAAAAACTCGTTCCGGGATCCTTTCGCTACGGGGCATGCTCACGATCTGCCTCGTTATAGTAACGCCCATTTTTGGTTTCGTGCTCTGGCTGATTTCGGAGTCCGGAGGTGTTTGGTGCGCGGTGTTCCAACTGACAATCATCGTTATGGCGATTCTTTTCCATTACCTCATCAAAGCTCCGACGCCGGATGGTCGCAAGGTGCTGGATGAGATCGATGGCTTCAAAGAATATCTCTCCGTGGCCGAGGAGGATCGATTGAATCTGGAGAATCCGCCGGAAAAGACCCCCGAACTCTTCGAGAGGTTTCTCCCCTATGCCCTGGCACTGGGAGTTGATCAGAAATGGTCCGAAAAATTCGATGAAATCCTATCCGCCGCCAGCAAAGTCCAGGGTGAGCATAATTACCGGCCCAGCTTCTATAGTGGAAATACGAACCATCTCAATAATGCTCTAACCGGTGCGGCATTGGGCGCAGCCGTGGGGAGTGCGCTGGTCTCATCAGCTGCGTCACCTAGCTCGAGCGGTGGTTCCGGCGGAGGTTCTTCCGGTGGTGGCGGAGGAGGCGGCGGTGGTGGTGGGTGGTGAATTTCCCGGTAAAGCACTGCGCGCCTCGGACTACGCCTTTCTATTACTAAAAAGGTAGTGGGAAACAATCCACTCATTGCCACGGCGATAGCCCCACAGCTCTGCGCAAGCCATGAAGAACACCCGCCAGTAGGTCCACCATCTGATGGCGTTTTCCGGTCCGTAGGTTTCTGAAATGAGTGGGAAAAGCTCGTCTTTGTGATCATCCATATTTCTCAGCCAAGCTTCGGAAGTTTTTTGATAATGCTGTCCGCTTACCTGCCAGTGCTGCTCGATACGAAGATGGTCCTGAAAGTAAAGCAGGAGGTCATCGGAGGGCATCTGTCCACCAGTGAAAAAGTATTTTGCCATCCAATCATCGTCGTTCTCAGCGGTGTAGTGATAGGCGTTTTCCCGGTGAGTGAAGATGTGGACGAAGAGCTTTCCCTCTGGTCTGAGCCATGATGAAATCCGCTGAAGGAGCAGCTGGTAATTCTTCATGTGCTCGAACATCTCCACAGAAACCACACGATCGAAAACAGATTCCCCGAGACCTTCGAAATCAATCATGTTTGCTGTGATAACTTCGATGTTGTAGAGATTCCTCCTCTCTGCCTGCTCCAAAATATGTTCTCTTTGCGTGCGTGAATTTGAGACAGCGGTGATTCTCGAGTCCGGGTAATGTTTTGCCATCCAAAGCGTGAGCGATCCCCAGCCGCATCCTAGCTCCAGGATTTTCTGGCCATTGCGGAGATCCGCACGCTGGCTTGTGATCTCCAGCATACGCGATTCTGCTTCCGCAAGATCAATGACACCTTCTTCCCAGTAGCCGGATGAGTATTTCATGTGCGGACCGAGGCAGCGCTGGAAAAATCTGGTGGGAAGTTCGTAGTGTTGCTCATTGGCCGCATCTGTCGATATTGCGATTGGCATGTTTTTCAGCCCTTCCATGTGTGCGATGAGTTTCAACTGTCGTTCTTCCGGATCGAGCTGCTCGAAAGGTGAGATGGTGTTGGCAAGCCGGTGGCGAATACCCAGCCTGATAAGGCTGTCCGGGACTTTTCCTGTCGTTAGAAGATCGGTGGATTTCATAAATGGTATGGCGGATTACTTTTTGGGAGGGAGAGGAATGAATGCTGAAGTCGTGCGCTGATACTCCCGGTATGCACTGCCCTTCCGCTTCAAAGCTGAGGCTTCAGTTGGCGGAATTCCGGTTACTTTGAGTAGGAGGAAAGTGATCGCGACGGGTGCGTAAAGACTGACCCAGCCCCACGGTGAGCCGGAGGCGAAGATGAAGATACCGATCCAGATGACAGACTCGAAAAAGTAATTCGGATGCCGGGAATAGTTCCACAAGCCATTCTTACAAATCGCTTCCGAAGAATGGTTCGTGGCTTTGAAGTCCGCCATTTGCTGATCTGAAAGTGCCTCTCCGTAAAGCCCGATGGAGGCGACCAACGCTCCAAAAAGGTGTAGGGAGGACCACTCGGTATCCGTATCCAGCGAGACGAGATAGAAGGGTAGGGCGAGCAGAAATGCCGATATTGCCTGAGCCAGAAAGAAGAGCAGGAACATAATGTTGACTCGCCCCACCCAATGTTCTCTGAGTTTTCCGTAACGTGAATCTTCACCGGGATGGTGTTTCAAAATCCTTTTGAACAAATGGCTCGCCAGACGGGCAGCCCAAATTCCTATGAGTAATCCGGCCACGATTTTCCTGCTATCAATATTTCCGCCTGCCAGGAGGAAATAAAGAGAAGTGAGCCCGATGGAGGCTGCCCAGAAAGCATCCACAGGTGAAAAATTTTTAATTTTCACACAGAAGGCCCAGGCTCCGCCAAAAAGGAGAAGATTGGCTGCGAGAGCTATGTAGATTTCTAGATTCATGATTCAATCTGGATTGTCACAGCTTCCTGTCGTTTCCGGGAAAGTCTTTTCAAGATAGGTAGGGAAATATAGTAGATCAGCGGAATCAGGAGAACTGAAGTCATCGCCCAGGCTTCGATGCCGTAGAGTGCTGCCATGCCGAATTCCCCCGCGAACTCGAGGGGGCTTTCGCGGAATTTCGCGACCAGTTCTTTGATGGAAAATTCAAGAGGGGCGACGCCGTTCATCCGCTGACCGAGACGAATGAAAATGATAATGAAAGCAATGTGAAACGGGTAGGTGAAGGTTTTGAAAAGGTGGAGAAGCGGTTGGTTCAACTTGAGGAAATAACCCGCTAAAAAGCAAACTAGCGACGTGCTGCCCATGATTGGAAAAATTCCCAACGTGATGCCAAGTGAGATGCTCCACGAAAGCTTTTCCGGAGAGGTGCCTTGTTTGAGCTGATTGAGGACCGGAGTGATGACCCAGCGCCTTAGGCGGGAGGGTGGTCCTTTATCTGACGTTGCGACTGTCATTTTTCAACTTCCCGCTCTGTCGGCCGGCGTGACCAGGGTAAGATTGTTCGGTCGGGTGTAGACCGCCTGGACCACTGAGATATTTCTCGTTTGGAAGCCGGCTTCACAGTATTTCAGATAGTAATTCCAAGTGCGGATGAATCTCTCGTCGAAACCTAATTCACGGATATCCTCCAGTGCTCCGTTGAAGTTTTCGTGCCACGCCGAGAGGGTTTTCGCGTAATCCGCACCTAGATCTTCCAAATGGTGCAGGAAGAGGTTTCCAGTTTTGCCCAAGACATCGCCAACCCGCGTGACAGAGAGGAGGAGGGAGCCGGGGAAAATATGACGTTGGATCCAATCGACGCCCTTGGTGAGGGACTCGTATCGATTGTCAGGCACGGTGATATACTGGAGGCCTAACAACCCGTGGGGTTTCAGAACTTCATGGCACTTTGAGAAAAAGGATCCATGGAACTTGTGACCCACAGCCTCCAGCATCTCGATAGAAATGATTTTGTCAAAGGAGCCGGAGATGTGCCGATAGTCTTGCACGCGGATTTCCACAAGATCGGCTAGCCCTGCTCTCTCGATTCTGGCACGGGCGAATCCCGCCTGCGCCTCCGAGATGGTGACAGCGGTGATACGGCATCCATAGTGTTCTGCGGCGTGATGGGAAAATCCGCCCCATCCACAGCCGATTTCCAATACATGATCAGCCGATGTCAGGCGGAGTTTTCTACATAGTGAATCATACTTTTCCCTTTGGGCTTCTGCCAGTGTTTCGCTCCCACTGATAAATTTCGCGGAGGAGTAGGTCATGGTTTCATCCAGCCACCTGGCGTAGAACTCATTGCCCAAGTCATAATGCTCCGCGATGTTGATCCGTGAGGTTTCGATCGTGTTGGAGCGCTTGAGATGCCGGAACCAGTTGACGATTTTGAGGAGATTCACTCCCGGTAAGGTGGATGAGTCGGTATCGTCGCCCTGAACTGCATCCATGTTCAGCGCAAACCACGAAATGACTGCGGCAATATCCGGAGTGTCCCATATGCCGTCTGTATAGGCTTCTCCCATTCCGATGTTTCCGTAGAATGCGCATCGTTTGAAGAATTCGTTTGTTTCTCTGATAACTATGTATGCAGTAATTTTTTCTCCCTGACTGCCGAGATGCAGGACGCCACCGTCGGGATAGGTGAGGGCAAGTCCGCCATGGGGAAATTTTTTAAAGAGCGAGAGCACGATTCGCTCCGGCAATGTTTCCGGGATGCGGCTTTCCATCCGGTTGACAGTTTCGTGCGGTATGGGAAGAGAGGTTGATTTCATTTGGACGCTTGTCGACTTTCGGGAAGGATATCTGTGGTTTTCTTGAAATACGGCACTTTTTTGCAGAACAGCACCAGTGCCTGATAGTGAATGCGGATGATGATCAGGATAGAGAGTAGCGGATATTTTACTGCAAACCAGAGCAGTCGCAAATCAGTCATCGGCCGCTTGCGGCCACGGATGGAGGAGAAGAGTGTCACCTCTGTGCCCGAGAGATTATCGATGTTGACCCGCCAGTCTCTGCAAAGTCCACCAAGCCGGAACCGGAAAGAATCATTTGGGTTGGAGAATGGCGAGATATAGAAGCGCTTGGCGGTATGGTGATCGATCTTCCCATCCGTAACGCCTCCGAGATGATAGAGTTTCATTTCCCGGTAGGTGTTTGTCACTTCCGCGATCGCGGTTAGGTATTGGTTCTCCTTACTGTATATGTAGTAAAACGACACAGGATTGAACGAGTATCCGAGAATGCGCGGAAAGGTAACCAGATGGATTCTGGAATCCCCGGGGATGCTTTGTCCCTGCTGTGAGAGCCATGCGATGAGATTTTCCCGAAGGGTTTTGGACGGGTCTGTATTGATATGGTCCCGCTGATCCACTGAAAATAGATTGAAACGATTTTTGGAAAGCAGTGAAAGTTTTGGGAAGCGATCGAGATCGACCGCCAGCATAAAGACCCGGTAATCGAAGCGATGTTTCTTCGGTAAGACGCGAGTGTGATTGATACTGCACTCGTATAAGAAGTCCGTGGCTGGCTTATTCTCCGGCACGTTTTCTAGTGGTTGGGGCTGGAGCACTACGGGTATCTGAACCGGATTTCTCCCAGGGATCCCGGTCGAGCAGTGTGGCACACAACCTGTGGGCCGACCAGATGCCGTCTTCATGGAATCCGTATCTTTGCCAGGCTCCACAATAATATCTCCGGGTCGATCCGGCGGCAATGTGGAGCTCCGGTATACGGCTCTGTGCGCTGATGGCGGAAGATGTGAAGAGCGGGTGCTCGTATTGGATCCGGTGGTGAATTTTTTCCGGCGCGATATTATCCGGTGGATTGATGGAGACGAAATAATTTTGGTTTTTGGAAACTCCCTGGAGCTTGTTCATCCAATAGTGGGTGGAATGCATCTCGCCGCCCCGGGAGCTGCTTTCGACCCGGTAGTTCCAGGCTGCCCAAGCTCTGCGGGTGCGGGGCATAAAGCTGGCATCTGTGTGGACGATGGCTTGGTTCGATTGGTATTGGAATCGGGAGAGGACACCCGCTTCCAGTGCCGATGGATCTTTGAGTAACTTATAGGATTGATCGCCGTGGGAGGCGAAAATGACGTGATCAAATGTCTGCGAGCTGCCATCGGAAAATTCCAGAGTCGTCCCGTAAACCGCGCTGACTTCCTTTGCCTTTGTGATGTGCTGCGAAAGATCTTTGGTGATCTTTTTCACATACTCGCGCGAGCCTCCGCAAACCGTCCGCCACGGATGCTGGGTGTCCAGGCCGAGGAAGCCATGATTGTGCCAGAATCTCATCAGCGTCCGGGCCGGGAATGAGTCGATTCGCTCCGGTGGTGAGGACCAGACGGCGGCAGCCATTGGTGAAAGATACCATTTGAGAAAGTCGCGGCCGTAGCCACGTGCATCCACGTATTCCGAGAGCGTCATATCCGCGTATTGTGGATTGGCCAGCTCTGCGATGGTCTCTTTGTTAAAGCGATTGATCTGGAGTAGCATTTTCCAGAACCGGGGGCGGAAAAGGTTTTTACGCTGGGAAAAGAGAAGGTTCACGGAGCCTCCATTGAACTCAAGAGCGGCGGGCATGTGCTGCACGGAAAAAGACATGTCCGTCGGTTTGGTCGCCACATCGAGGGATTTGAAAAGGCGAGTGAGATGTGGATAGGTGACCTCATTGTAGACCATGAATCCGGTATCGAGCGGTAAGCGCTCTCCGTTTTCCTCCACTTCCACAGTATTGGAATGTCCTCCGGTCCGGGGCTCTTTCTCAAAGATCGAAAGCACGAAATCGTCTTTCAGGAAATAGGCGCAGGCCAGTCCGGAGATCCCGGTGCCGATGATAGCGATGGTTGGTTTGTCTGGCACGGGGCGTTTTTTATTTGGCGGAGGGAAGGTTTTTCGCCTCATCAATGATTGCTTTCGGCACGGGGCGTAAATCCCAGACAAGTTTCATTTTCGACAGAACTTTCAGCAGGTAGTAGGTAGGATCAATCTCGTGAGGGAGGAAGCCTTGGCGTGTTGAATGTGGGTAGCGGTGATGATTGTTATGCCAGCCTTCTCCCAATGTGATGATGGCGAGGAAGAAATTGTTCCTGGAGTCATCCTCTGTGATGAACCGCTTTTTTCCCCACACATGCGCAAGTGAATTGATGAAAAGTGTGCCGTGTAGGAGCAGTGTGGTGGAGATGAAAAAAGTCCAGATGAAGAACTGCCACATCGTCGTTTCCAGGCTTGGCGCAAAGCGCTCCAACGTCCAGCCGATCGCCAGTATGATGATACCATAAACGATGGGGACAAGCTGGTCGAAGCGGTTGAGGAAAACCAGTTCCGGGAATTTAACGAGATCCGGGATCGCCTTGTAGTTGGTGGGGAAATTCCGCTTCGAGGTGAGCCAGCCGATGTGTGACCACCAGAACCCGCTGATTCGCGGAGAATGGATATCGTCCTTTTCGTCGGAGTGCTTGTGATGATGGCGGTGGTTTGCCGCCCACCAAAGGGAACCGCGTTGCATGGAGGTATTTCCCAGAATGGCCAGTATGAGCTGGAATCCGCGGGAGGTCTTATAAGTCCGGTGTGAGAAATATCTATGATAGACGCCTGTGATGGCAAACATCCTGAGGAAGTAGAGGAAAACCGCAGCCGCCACCGCGACTGGGCTGAGACCTACCCAGATGACCGCAAGACATCCAACGTGCAGAAAGATGAAGGGAAGAGTCCGCTGCCAATCCACCTTGTCTGGTAGAGTCGTAGGATCGGGCGAGCCCGGAGCACGGTAGTCGGAATCCCACCAATGGCCGAGTAGGGAGGTAAAAGCTCTAGCTCGTGCGAGCATTTTTTTATGGGGGAAGGGGGGTTATTTTTCGAAACGGCGGCGGATGCTTTCAATTGCACCGCCAAGAACAGGGATCTGGCCATAAATATTCGTCCCGGAATCCCAGAAATCCTGATGCATGGTGACCTGGCCTTCCGGATTGAAACGCACATGACTCATGCCGAGAGAGTGGACGGGCTTGCCACCATTGAGACGCGGGGCGCTGAAAACCATCGTCCAGCGGACATAATGTTCTGCTCCGGAGCTGGCGATATCTTCAATGGTCACTTCGTAGGTGTCCATGGTCTCGGATGTTTCGAGAAAATAAGCTTTGATTTCATCAGGCCCATGATGGGTGACAATTGTATCATTCAGATACGCATCCGATGCATAGACCCGTGCGGTATTCTCCTCGATGAATTTTTTGTCGCCAATGCGCTGGAGAAACTCCGTGAATTTTCCAATGGCTTCTTTTTCAAGCGGGTTGCCGCCGGGAAGCAGGTTGCCGTCGGTGCCGGAAAGGGCGTTGCGATACTCATTCACCCGTTTGACCGTATCGGGCTTTGAGGAACAGGCGGGCAGGATGATGACCAAAGCCAGGAGCAACACTAGCAGCCAAGGGATCAGCTGAATGAGAATTTTTAGAGGCATTTTATATCGTAACATCTATTTCGTATTTAGCTAGAAGCCGAAGTTACGTTTTAGAGAAAATGACGGTTTCCAGTCTGCGGCATAAGCCACCCAAGCCATGAAGAGCAGCTGGAATGGGAGGCGTAGGATGAGGATCCATCGTGGAATTTCCATACCGTCCCAGCCGTGGATCGCCACATGTAAGTTGGCGGGGAAAACAGCAATCAGCAATAGGATCAAACCGGTGGCGGCATGTTTTCTGACCTGAGGAAATAGCAGGCCGCATCCTCCCGCAATCTCCGCCGCTCCACTGATTTGATTGAGCAAAACCGGTGCGGGAAGCCACTGGGGGATCATTGAAATGTAGACCTCGGGAGAGCGGAAATGGTTGGCACCGGCGAGCACGAAGAACAACGCGAGAGCGCTCCGGGAATACGATCGCAGTCTTCCGCTGCGCTGAGAGCTGTGGGACGGACTCATCGGGAATTTTTCAGAAGTGAATCGAGAAAATCGATGGATTCGTTGATCGCAGCGGCAGGGAAAAGGTGAGCCATAATGTGTGAGCGTCCGTTTATCCAATAAACCTGATGCTCCACGTTATTTGCCTCCAATGCGGCAATCAGTGCGTGCGGATGTGCGGTCGGCACCAAGGTATCCTCGGAACCGTGGTAGATGAAAATTGGCGGGCTATCGGGTGTCACGTGGTTAACCGGTGAGGCAGTGCGATAGGCGGCTTCGTTTCCCTGCAATGGACCGCCGATAAGTAGTCCGGTAAGTTTTCCATTCGGCCACAGCGCGAGATCGGTGGGCGCTCCACCAGCCACGATGGCTTGGATCCGGTTATCGGGGTTTAGTCCAATAAGTGCGGCAAGATGACCGCCCGCGGAATACCCGAAGGTGCCGATACGTGAGGTATCGATCCCGAGGCTTCCCGCATTGCTACGCAGATAGGATAGCGCCTGCTCAAGATCCTCCACAGGTGCCGGATACTTCCAATCCGGTGTGAGACGATAGGTGGCATTCATGACGAAATACCCGTGTTTTGCGAGTTGCTTCGCGACTCCCACCATATCGTTGCGGCGTTCGCTGCCATTCCATCCGCCTCCATGAATGAGGAGCACTGCGGGAGTGCTTCCGGAGGTCTTGGGTTGGTAGAGGTCGGCCACCAATTCCACAGGCCATTGATCGGGTGTGTAAACCACGTCTTTCCGGACTGAATACTTTGCCTGACCTGTAGCGTGGGACGAGCAGCTATTGAGAAGGGCTGTCAGTGTGAAAAGGGCGGAAATCAGACGGGGGCGGAACATCATCGCCCAAAAAATCGACGAAATCTTGAGAAATGCAAACGGGCCTTCCGCGGGCTGGCTCCCGGGAAATCCGCTACTGGACGCTGGCAGCTGGATAGCCTAGATTCCGCCCAGTGAATCAGCCGTTCTTCCGCACGTTACATTTCGCAAAGCGGGTATTTCGTGATTTCTTTTTCCGAAACAACGGTTTGCTGCTGACCGGCGCGGTCGCTTATAACGCGATGCTCTCATTGATCCCTCTGGCCTCGGTGATGATAGTGGTTTTCTCGCAATTTTTTGATGAGAAGATTCTCATGGATGCGATCACGACAGAAGTCGGCCTGATCACCCCGAAGGCAACACCGATGCTTGTGGAGGTGTTAGGCACTTTCCTGGAGACCAGGAAACTCGCGGGATGGATCGGTGTGGGAGTCTTGTTGTTCTTTAGCTCGATGGCCTTCCGGGTGCTGGAAAACGCCTTCGCAATTATTTTTCATAAAAAGATTCCATCGGTGAAGCGCAGCTTCTGGGTCTCTGCCCTGTTGCCGTATTTATTCATAGGCCTCGTAGCCGTGGGATTGATTTTCATCACGGCAGTCACCGCCGTGGCGGAATCCACAGCCGGAAGGATTCTGGTGCTCGGCGGAATGCGCATCGAGCTGCATTGGCTTGCCGGAATCGGCCTCTATTTTGCGGGCTTCGTAGGTTTGGTTCTGCTGTTTACCACGCTATACAAAGTAATGCCTGTCACGAAAATCTCTTTCAAGCTGGCACTATCCGGAGGGCTGACTGCCGCAGTGCTGTGGGAAATTCTACGCAGTGCGCTGGTGGGGTATTTCACCCACCTGTCCCTGGTGAATCTGGTCTATGGCTCAATGGCTACGACGATTATCCTGCTGCTTACCATGGAGGCCGCCGCCTTGATCGTTTTACTTGGCGCCCAGGTGATCGCGGATTTGCAGCGCAGCCGCGAGCTGGGCATTCCGTGGTATTTGGATGCGGAAGAGTGCGTTATTTCTGCAGATCCAGGAAGGCAACGATATCACGGATCTCCCGGGGAGTGAGGATTCCATTCATCGGAGGCATGGGGCTCATTGCCTCAGTGCGTGTGGCGATATCCGCGGCCTTGACGACCGCTTCGGATTTGTCCGGCTGAATGAGGATGAGGGAATCTTCGGTTTCGGTCTTCAATGCGCCGGCAAGTGAGCTGCCATCCTTTTTTGTGACGCTCATCATTCCGTAGCCGGAAGCGATTTTTGCCTGTGGGGCGACAAGCGATTCCAAGATGTATGCCGAACCTTTTTTTCCAATTTCAGTAAGCGGCGGGCCAACCTCGCTCCCTTCGTCCCCGATGCGGTGGCAGGCGGTGCATTGGGCGGCAAGGTGCGCATTGAAAATTTGCTCGCCGATCGCCGGATCTCCTCCGGAAAGCGATGCCAGGTGGGTGCCCGCATCACCGAGACTTGCGAGTTTTTCATTCAGTTCCGTGAGCCTTCCTTTCGGCAATGCTTCCATCAGCTCCAGCAGTAAGGCGGGATCGTAGGGGCCGGAGGCGACGGTAGGATTTTCAATCGCCTTTTTCAAAAGCGGCTTCAGTAGGGCGCTCTGTTTAGCCTTCCCTAAAAGCATGATGATCTGCTGGCGCTCGGTGATATCCCTGGAGTTTTCCAGAACGTCTTTGGCATATTGGGAGACTGCTTCCGGATGCGCTTCCATAAGCAGAGCCGCTGCATGGGTGCGGATTGCTGGGGACGGGTCTTTCAAAAGGCTGAGCGCGGTTTTCTTGAAAAGCTTCGATTCCGGAGTGTTGAGGTTATCCAGCGCACGGAGACGTGGAGCGTCATCGAGGGAAGTATCCAGAGCCTGCTTGGCTAGCGTCTTTTCATCGGCGATCATCCCCAGTGATTTTGCGACGGCAGCCGCACCGGCGGAAATATCTTTGTCGGGGTGATTCTGGAGCTCATCGGCAGAGGCTTTGAATGCCCTCCGGGCGATGTTCTTATCCGCGGGCTCCAGCGGGTAGTAGCGTCCATCAACGCTGTCGAGCTCGGTCCCGTCTCCCCAAGAGGCAAGTGCCTTGAGTGCAGCGATCCGGAGCTCTTTCGGGGCGGCTTCCAGCTGCGCGTATTCCAGAAGTGTCGCTGCGGAAGCAGAATCTCCCAGGCGGCGGTTAGCGGCGATGGCACGGCGGATGGTTGGCTCCACGGAATCCGGGTTGAGGCTCAGTGTTGCGGCGAGTGCCGGAAATGCCTCGGGAATCGCAGGCTCATCGTAGATGGCATGGGCGGCTTCAGCCACGACCTGCGGGTTCTTATCGAGCAGGAGTTTTGAGACCAATAGTGAGGAAAGTCTCCGCAGGGCGACGGCTGCCGCAAGGCGCACAGAACTTGAGCGGTGGGTGGACGCGTTTGCGGTAATTTCCTCAGCCCCGGAAACCGAGAGAGCCAGCGCACCTGCGTGGCGGAGATACGCATCCCGGTTGTCGTTGTTTGCGAGCATTTCAATAACGGCGGGCAGCGATGATTGACTCGCTAACTTGTAAGCAGCCATGGCTGCGAAATACCGGACACGCGGGCTGTCGTCTTCCATTGCACGGTTGATGCCGCGCTCGGCGACTTTTGAGAGTTCTGGTGAGAAACGCAGAGCTTCCGAAGCATAGTGGAAAGCTTGGGCACGAATCTCGGGATCTTTGCTTCCAGTGCATTTTTCAAAAACGGAGATATCGAAGGCTTTCAGCTGGGCGAGCCCCCAGAGTGCATGGATCACGGCCATTTGATCCGAGCTGTCAGAGGCGGCGATGGTGGAAAGCTCGGTCTTCGCTCCGCGGTGGGCCAGTTCCCATTGGGCATCAAGACGGACGCGCTGATCAGGATGTGAGAGTCGTTTTGTCAGCTCTTCTGTCGATGCTGCTCCGGGGCCTTCTTTGAGCATTTTCGCTACCTCCGCGCGAATGGCTGTCTGGGCCACGGAGGGGTCGTCGAGCTTCCACACGGCTCCCTTTTCGTTGAGAGGATAGCCGCCAGCCCAGTCTGCAGAATACAGGGCTCCGTCCGGGCCGAAGTTCATCCCGATATTCATCGGGCCGGAAAGGACGATGTGCTCATCCGTCATTTCAAAAGTTGCTCCCTTGGGTTTCACTTTGAACGAACGGATGTTTCCGCGGGTGAATTCGCTTACAAAAAAGGAGTTCCGATATTTCTCATTGAGAGCTGTGCCCGGATTGAACGCGAAGCCCGCAGGGCCATCGGAGTAGTTGCCATTGGTGGGAGTGATGTAGGCAGGCTGGAACTCGCCGGAAGGCACGGAAAGGCTTTCTTCCATCCACGGGTTGTAATCGGAGCCACGGTATTGGTAGTAGCAGCGCCATCCGGAGTCCGAGCTCTCGGTGATGTGGAGAAAGCGCTCGCGCTCGCCTTTCTGATCCGAGTCGTTATCGACGGAGAACAAATTTCCGTATTGATCGAAAGCGATCTCCTGCGGATTACGAAGGCCTGTGGCATAGATCTCGAAGCCGGAGCCATCCGGATAGCAGCGGAGCACAGAGCCGGTGTGGGGTGCATAGAAATTTTTCCCGGCTTCTGTGGTGACGTTGGTTCCCTTGTCACCGATTGACCAATAGATGCGTCCGTCCGGACCAAGCGTCAGACCGTGCATATCATGGCCGGCGTAGGCGATATGAATGCCAAAGCCATGGGCAAGGGATTTCCGCTCGTCGGATTTACCATCACCGTCATTGTCGCGAAGCTTCCACATGTCCGGGGCGATCGTAGTATAAACATCTCCCCGCCAGGCGAGAACCCCTGCGGCGATTCCGGTCACCTCGGTATTGAAGCCTTCCGCAAAAACGTTGGAAGTATCATAGGTGCCATCATTGTCCTTGTCGGTAATACGGACAATCCGCTCAGAGATTGCGGTGAGATCCTCGATATCGATTTTCCCATCCTTGTTGTGATCCGCGAGATCCTGGCTGCCGAATTTGTTCGTGCCATTGAGCTGCTCCCGGAAAAACTTTTCCTTGTCCTCGATAGTAGTGAGAGAGAGATCCCGTGGGACCCATCCTTCTTTGGTGAACTGGCGAACATCAAGATCCGCAGCACGGCGGCGTGCGGTTTCCGTGACATAGATTGTGCCATCGACATCCACCGACACGGATACCGGATTTTTCAGAAGCGGTTGCTCGGCAATCAATGTGCGCTCCAAGCCGTTGGCTGCCGGGAAGCTCTCCACGGCGTAGGCGGAGGGAGCCAGGCTGAATAGAGATAAAGTGGAAAGTGTCAGAGCGTTTCTCTTGCGCATTGGCGTGGTGGGTTTGATGGGAAAAATGAGCGACATGTTGTCTGTGGGCGGTTAAACAGAAAGTAACGCACCCAGAGGTCTATTAGACAACGGAGGTGAGTTTGAATACCTTACATGCAATTGTCTATTGGAAACGGCAGCTGAGAAAGGGTGAGCCCTTTTCGCCAAATCTCCATGGCAGATCAATTGCCTTAGAAATGCCTATCCGTGGTCCGGAGACCACCGTGCCAGAGGTTCCCGTGAAGATCCCGCAGGAGCCGGATTGAAGAAAGCTCTCACCGTGGGCCGTGCCATCGATCCCCAAGGCACGCGTGAGCTTCCCCGGGCCGGAGGTGAGTTGATGGAGCTTCAAATTTCCCCGTCTGGACTGCATCTGTTCAATCCCGGTCAAGGGCTCAAGGGCCCTGATAAGAACAAAACCGGATTCACCCTCGCTTTTGACGAGCACATTGAACAGCCAGTGAACTCCATAGTTCAAATAAACATAGGCATCGCCAGCGCGGCGCTCCGCGATGAATTTCCTGGCGGTATTCCGGTGCCAGGTGTGGCAGGCCTCATCACCGGCGGCGCGGTATCCTTCGGTTTCCACAATGCGGCCGCTGCAGCCGTTCCATTGGAAAACGGCGCCGATTAGGCCGCGGGCGCACTCCACGGGATCATTTTCAAAATAATTTGTGCTCAATCGCTCCATCCTCGGTGCACCATGTGACAATTTGTAAAAAAATCCACCGTGAAGATGCCGCTTTGCGCTTTCGGCCTTGCCAGTGGAGGAAAAACCCGCCATAGCCCCGCACCCAAAGCCGCCGAACTCTATTTTTGTTATGTCACTTAAAATACGCAATCTCGCCATTATCGCCCACGTTGACCATGGGAAAACCACTCTCGTTGATCAGCTCCTGCAGGCGGGCGGAACCTATCGTGACAACCAGGCCACTCAAGAGCGCGCCATGGATTCCATGGATCTTGAGAAGGAGAAAGGCATTACCATCAAGGCGAAAAACACTGCCATTCTCTGGGAAGGATACACCATCAATATCGTTGATACCCCGGGCCACGCCGACTTTGGAGCGGAAGTGGAGCGTGTGATGAAAATGGTGGACGGCGTTCTTCTCGTAGTGGATGCCGCAGGCGGCCCGCAGGCACAGACACGTTTCGTGCTCCGGAAGGCGCTTCAGGAAGGCTTGAAGCCGATCGTGGTGGTCAACAAGCTCGACCGTCCGCTTTCCAATCCGCAGAAGGTGCACGATCAGGTGCTCGAGCTTTTCCTCGATCTGGACGCAACCGAAGAGCAATTCGAAGCACCTTTCTCCTACGGTTCAGCCCGTGATGGCTACTTTATGGACAGCCCCGATGATGAGCGTGTCGATTGCACCCCGCTGCTCAAGAAGATCGTCGAGTTCATCCCGGAGCCAGCGGCAGATCCTGACGCTCCTTTCCACATGCTCGTGTCCAATATCGAGTGGGACAGCTTCGTGGGCCGTGTCGCTGTTGGCAAAGTCCTCGGAGGCTCTGTGAAAAAGGGTGACACCATTTGGCTCCTCCGCAAGGACGGCACCAAGCAACAGTCCAAGGTCATGAAGACCTTTTCCTATTCCGGACTCGCCACCGAGGACTCGGAAGGTGGCGAAGCCGGCGGTATCGTCGGAATCGCGGCAGGTATCGAGGATATTGACATCGGTGAAACCCTCGCCGCCACAAAAGAGCAGGATCCACTTCCATTTGTGGAAATCGATCCTCCAACCGTTTCGATGGAGTTTTCCATCAATGACGGACCGCTTGCCGGTAAGGAAGGGAAGCACGTGACCTCCCGCGCCATCCGTGAGCGTCTGATGCACGAGCTCAAGACCAACGTATCGCTGCAGGTGGAAGATACCGATCAAGCAGGTGTCTTCAATGTCTCCGCACGTGGCGCGATGCAGATCGCCGTTCTTGTCGAAACAATGCGTCGCGAAGGCTTCGAGGTCTGCGTGTCCCGTCCGACGGTTATCTATCGCCGGGATGAGGCCGGTAAACTCCTCGAACCGTTCGAAACCCTCTATATCGAGTCTCCGGGCGAATATACCCAGGGCATCCTGAAGTCCCTCATCAACCGCAAGGGAATGATGGAAAATATGGAAACCGAGCCTTCCGGTGAAACGCTCATCACAGCGCTGATTCCGACTCGCGGTCTCATCGGCTTCGAGACGGAAATCGTCAACCTGACTTCCGGCCACGGCATCATGTCCCACCTTTTCCGTGAGTATGCACCACACGCGGGTGAGATCGTGACCCGCACAACGGGAACTCTCGTTTCCATGGAGTCCGGCACAGCGACAACTTATTCCCTGCAAGCACTCGAAGACCGTGGAGTTCTCTTCGTCGGGCCGAACGATGCCATCTACGGCGGCATGCTCGTCGGTGAAAACCCACGCGTCGGCGATATGCCGGTGAACCCTGTGAAAGAGAAACATCTCGATAACATGCGCTCTTCCGGCAAGGACAAGACTTCCAAGCTCTCCCCGCCGATTCGCTTCTCCCTCGAGCGTGCGATCGAATACATCGATGCCGACGAGCTCGTCGAGGCGACTCCGCTCAACATCCGCCTCCGCAAGCGTATTCTTGATGCAAACGCCCGCAAGCGTGCCGCCAAGAGCGTCAGCGGCGAGGACCGCAGCAACCGCGGCAAGTAAAAATCAAACGTGGCGGCGTGTTCACTTGCTTTGCGCAGGTAGACACGCCGCCACCAATATGCATGTCCGCCCATCTAATCCGCATCTCGGAAGTTTTTTCCTCTTACACCAGGGAAATTCTGGAAATCCTTGCTGCGGAAAAGGTGAAGCGGCTCGGTAGCGAATACTACCTTTTCCAGACGGAGCACGCAGAGCGAATTACAAACTCTCCTGCGGCCAGGTTTATCCGCTGGCATATTCCCGTGGAGCACTCATGGCCGTGCAATCCGGAGAAAATGGATGGCTTTATTGAAAAAGCTGCCCAAACGATTTACTACAAATTCGAGAGTCTCAATCCACAGACCATGCTCGTAGGTCAGCTCGATCCGAGTTCGACGAAGCGCTATTACAAAGCTTTGGCTTCGAACTTCCGGGGCCGCGCGTTGCAGGTGTTCGAGTTTCCGGAGCGTGCTCCGAAAGCTGCGGAGGATCAAAATTCCTCACGGAAAACCCTATTCTGCATGCTTGGCAAGGAGGGGCTGTTCTGCGGAATGGCCAGCCCGAAGGAGTCCAACGGCTTTTACCCGGGTGGCACGAAATACATTAGCCAAAACGCGGAGGATACCATCAGCCGTGCTGGCGCAAAGGTGGCGGAAGCCCTGCATTATCTGGGAATGTTCCGCCCCGATTTGCCGGAAGGTAGCCATTGGCTGGAGCTTGGCGCAAGTCCCGGCGGCATGACCTCTGAGCTTCTGAAGCGGAACTACCGCGTCACGGCAATTGACCGGGCTCCGTTGGATGCGCGTCTCAATGCCTACAAGGCACTGACTTTTCTGCGGGACGATGTCTCGGAATTTATCCCGCCACGGGGAGCCCGCTATGACGCGATTTTGTCCGATATGAATGGACCACCACGTCAGGCGATAGCCCACGTCACACGTCTTACTGATTTTTTGAACCCCGGGGGAATCGTTATCTTTACGCTCAAAACCACCGGCGCGGAATCTATTCCGGAGATTGATTCCCTGGAAAAAGAAGTTCTGGAGATTGCGGAAAAGGCGGGTCTGACTTTCGTGGCCCGCACCCACCTGACTTATAATAGACAGGAGTTCACACTTTTTTTCGAAAAAGCCTGAGCTTGAGAAACTGAAGACTCGGCTATCTGTCATTTTGCCGCTGGCGGGTTTTGAGAAGCGCTTGCTCCGGTAAGAAATAGGGAGATATCGAAAGGTGTCATCCGCTATCGCAGGGGTTTACCCATTTCGAGGGGCACTACAATGGCTACATCGATTATTTCAAGCACACGCGCGATGGGGAACGCGATTGGCATATCATTATGAGCCGTCTGAAAAGGAAGGCTATTCCACAGATCTGATCGCGGCATCCGCTTCAGCGTTTATTTTGGAAAAAGCGAAGGAGGAGTCACCCTATTTTTGTTATGTCCCGTTCAATGCTCCGCACATGCCTTTGCAGGCTAAATCCTCCCGGCTATAATTTACCATTGAATGGAACCAAGGGGACTTGTCTCGAAGGTGGCACGCGGGTGGCTGCCTGTGTGCGCTGGCCTGCGGCATGGCCTGGTGGGCGGAAAATAGAAAATACGATAGGATACATCGATATACTTCCAACCGTTCTGGATAGTGCGGGAATCGATCCGAAAGCCGGCGAAGTCCCGGGCAAACCGCTGGATGGGATGAGTTTAAACGGATTGCTACGCGGCGATGATGAAGGTTTCAAAGAGCGCGACTGGTATTCCTATTACGGGCAGGGCACGGAAGAGGCCTCACTATATTCTTTCCCGTGGAAATTGATCGTGACCGGCGCAGAGCTTCGTAAAGGTTTTACCACGAAGCACGAAGTTCGGTTGTATCGCATGCCGGAAGATCCATTGGAGAAAGACAATGTCGCATCGGATCATTTGGAGATCGTCCAAACGATGGCAGGGAAGTTGGTAACGTGGTGCGATTTACAACAGGAAATGCTCAGTGGCGAAGAAATTAAAGCGGAAGCCAAAGGTTTCAAGCCACCCAAGAATTGGCAAATCCAGCCTCCTACAAAGAATGGAGATTGATCCTCCAAAGTTTAAAGACATCTCGTAGGCTGACCTTGGCCGAGAAGCCCTGCTCGCCAAGATATCACTGGTGAAAATAATGGTAGTATTTTCCAAGAGATGATTTTCCTCCGTGGAATCCAGGATCTTGTCCACCTGTGCGTCCATAACTGACATTCCGGGGTTCACTAGAATCGTTACCTCGGCCGCTGATATTGTCCGGTTTAGAAAGATTACAAATGCAGCAGTAAAATTTGTAAGAAAGACTCTTCAGAAGTTAAATTTGGATTCTGTCTCCGGCGTTTCATGCGGGTGAGCCGCGAGTGAGGCTTCCACAACCTTAGTGTTTCTTCCCGTATAATTTCTTGAATGTATTGAACTGCTTTACCGAATGAGCGGCTTCGAAACCATTTTTGGAATTCGCATCTTCAGCAGATACATTCACGAGCTCGGTGACTTGCCGTAATTTATTTGCGTGAGCTTCCAGCTTGATAAACTCAGCTCTGGCCAGCTTAGTGTTTCCCTCTTGATGGAACATCGCTGTCCGCACGATGTGGTAGAGATACATCGCCATGTGGTATCCATATTCGACGCGCCGGTTGTCTTCCAAAAGACGTTTCCGTTCTGTTTCATCAGCACACTCAGCCAACGATTTCTTCATCAGATCGTGAGCCTTGGTTGCTGCCTGCATGACCTCCACCATGGATGGAGCGCGGTTGATGGAACTGGCCGTAGGCTCGTATTTGAAATGCTCAAGCTGGAACATATCTCCCTTCAAAAAATTTTCCGCCAAATTGAAATGCCATGGCGTCCCGACATCATGTTTCAGGATTTTCATGTTGGCGGATACAATTTCCAGCTGCTCATACATCTGCCTCGTCGTGTCGGCCGTTGTGGGATAAAATGATTGATAGTAGTCTTCCAGAAATTGCGGGGTATCCAGTTTTACATCCCACAAGATTCTTCCCAACAAATATTGGTTCAGCGACCAGGTTCCCCAGAGCTTTGTGGGGACATGCATGTAGTGAAAGTGTCGCGCGCCGTTTTCAAAATACCACGGCACATCAGTCGTGATCACATTGGTGAATACCAGAGGCAGCGATTTAAATTTACTAATGTTGTAGTATTCCCCGATGAACATGCTGCCTTTGAAACGTCCCCCGTTGCTTTCGATCCAGCTTTCGTAGGCTTCGAGTTGGCTATGATTTAGCTCCGAGCATTTGTCGTCCGCGAATGGGTGGGCGAAGCAGCGACGGATTGGAAAAAAGGATACCGAGGAATTTTCGTAATCGTAGTCTTCGGGCAGAGGCTTTTGGGGTGGGGTTAACGTCTCGGCATAGGCGATGGCGCTGATTTCCACTGTTCTGTTCAGCAATCCCTTTTCGCGGGCGGATTTCAGCTCCTTGAGGACGTCATTTACGACTAGAAATAATCTATCGGTTTCAGTGCCATCGGCTTTGCACTCGTCGCATTCGCACCAGGTTCCGTAGTCGAGCATCCAGAAGTTTACGACATCGACAAATTTCCATTCCCCTTCAATCAGAGCTGACACCATATTTCGTGCGAGCTCCTTTCGCGCATGGGCATTGGAGGTGCAGAAATTGACGCCTCCTTTGTCTTTTATGATCCTGGCACGCTCCCCTTTTTGGAGGCCATACCATTCCGGATGTGCTTCATAATTGGACAGCAATCCATCTTGGTTTTCGTCGCCCAGATATTCCGCGCTTACAGGATAGGGATCTTCCGTCAGTTGCGGGTCGTTATCGAATCGCTGGTGCTGGTAGCGATATTGAGATTCCGGATTGATAAAAAGCCGTTGGATGAGGTGACCGCCATCCGTGAGCTTGATTCCCAGCTTTTTGAGTGTTTTTACTGGTTGATTTTGAGCGGTCCAAAAGTTCATTCTATTCCGCGCCATCCATTCGAAAAATTCCGGATCACAATCACGGTCGCCCCAAGCCCAGTAGCCTCGGGTTAAGAAGGATGGTGATTCGGCGATTTTTAGATTCCGCGGGATCTCAATTTTTGCGGAAGGCATCACCGTTCCCATTTCTCCAAGGCCGATAAAATTTATGCCCAGCTGTTCCAGATAGCGGTATACGCCGTAGAGCGTTCCTACACGTTCCGCGCCTTCGATTGTCGTGATAATTCTATCGTTTTCGAAGACCGAACGGATTCGATACGCTTGGTCCGATTCGAATTCTTCGGCTCCTTTCGGAACGATGAGTTTGTTCGAGCCTGAGCTTCCAAGGATGAAAACGTCTCCTTCTGCTGGAAGCTTCGTCGGTGGGGTGAAGTGAATATCGGATGAATCGTATTTTGAAACTTTCCCGAGAAAATTCCTAAGTTCAATCGCAGCATAGCATTCGGTCGCTGCACGTTCGTCACTGAGATCACTATCGAAGTAATTAACCTGCTTTTCGCCAAAGGCAGCTTCTTCCACTGTCGCGAATGAACCCTGATTGACTACGATATACGCATCTGCGGCGTATGAGACCGAACCTGCGAAAATGAAGTTGCAGATGAAAAAAAGTATGATGAGAACATGGCCTTTTAGTGTGAATAATATTTCTTTCGAAGCGTTCATGAGATGTGGTCTTCTGAGGATACTGCTGCGGTGCATGTCCTTCTTCCAGTGATCTCCAGCACACAGAAGAACGAGACAGAGCTAACGATTGCCTGCTATGGAAAAAGGAAGAATCGAGATGGGGAATTTACCATGCTTCGAGGCTCGGGGTTATTCACACCGCACCCAGATGTTGGCGAAATCAATGGCGTAGCCGTAGCTTTGAAAACCTATCGGCCCTTCCAATGGCATTTCATCAAGGATCGCATTTTCTATGATCACATCGCTGTTGAGTGAGACGTTCACCGTTTGTCCTTTGACTTGGATCATCATGCGGTTCCAAGAGCCTGCTTCATGATCTGCACGACGCATTGGAGTGACGGCTTCACGAGTCTCCGGGCTTTGTCTCGGGTCAATGCGGTAGCCGTGGATTTCCCCGGAGCCTGAAATCCGGTTCCAAAGATTCACTTGGCTTTTTTTACTGCCGCGGAGGAAGACCCCGCTGTTGTGCTCATCGGTGCCAATAAGAATTTTTTTTCCATCCAAGCCAATTTTTTCCAACCCGTTTGCCATGACAACCGGCTTTTGGCTAAGTTCGCCATCGCCAGCCCAGCGCCAGTCGAAAACCAGAGTAAAGTCCTTGAAGCTTTGCTTCGTCCAAAGGTGCGCGTCCCCGGAGTGGTCTCCTGGATATTTGAGAATCTTATTCGCAACGAACCAATGATTTTTTCCTTCGGGGTCCTCAGATCTCCAGCCCGTCAATTCACTGCCTACAATGAGTGGTTGAAAGCCGGCTTGACGCACTCCCGCTTCATTCGCGTGCAGCGGAATTTCTACAATATTGATGTTTCGAAATCGGTTTTTTCCCTGATCTCCGCTCAATGCAATGTGTCCTGCCTTTGCTTTCAGACCATGGTGATCCGGGTGTTGAATCGCTAGTTCGCCAAGATCTGAGTTTAAAACTTCGACTCCGTTAAGAATGACGGTGATCTTACGGTTCGCGAGTATCACTCGCAGATCATTCCACTCCCCGGCTGGCTTCAGTGCACGCACCCGTGCATTGTCCAACCCCTTCAAAGAGCCAGCTGATGAGGTATCGGAATCGTAAAGCTGGATCGTCAGTTCCTGATCGGTGACATCCTCGGGTCTAGGAAAATGCAGACCCAGCTCTCCCTTTGAACCGGTTTCATGAAGAAAATCGAGATCAAGGATGTATGAATTGTAAGTTGCTTTCGTGGATAAGAGAGCTCCAGCTTGCTCGGTGGTGATACTCCCGTCGGTTGAGATTTTTGCGCTACCACCTCGCCATCCGCTCAGGTCACGGCCGTTGAAGAGAAGCCGGAAGTTTTCTGGCTCGGCAGAAACAGTGTGGGAGCTTCCACAAAGAGCGAAAGCGGCAAGAGTTGCGGAGAAAACAAACGAAAGATTTTTCATGATAGCATGGCTTTTCAAGGAAAAGTTTCTCCTGAAAAAGGGCAAATGCGAGATACAAAAAAAGCCCCGCCCTTTTTCAAGGGTGGGGCTTGGGAAAAAGCAGCGAATTTTAGGCAAGCGCAAGGAGCTTCGCTTTCAGTTGCTCCTTGGTAACGTTAGCACCAACGATTTGATCTTTCACTTCACCATTCTTGAAGAACAAGAGGAGAGGGATGGATTTGACATTGTATTTCACGGCCAGGTTACGTGCGTCGTCGACGTTTACTTTGCCGATCTTTGCTTGTCCTTCGACTTCTCCGGAGAGTTGATCGAGGATTGGGCCGATCATTTTACAAGGACCACACCATTCTGCCCAGAAATCGACAAGGACGGGTTGATCTGAATCAATCACTTCGGATTGGAAGTTATCTTCGGTAAGGTTGTGTGCCATGGGATGAATCTGGAACTGCTCCCGAGTTACGTCAAGGGCTGTGGATAAAAAATCTCGGGGGAGGGCTGATTCGGTGTTCCGTGGAGAAGTAAACAGCGTTTTTCCATAGCTGAAAGGGTTTACAAAAAAGCCGCAAAGATCGGGTTGTCCATCACGTAGGTGATTTCTACCCTTTATCTTTACGGCTATTTCTGAATCGATGAAATGTCAGAGATCCACATGTCTACGCCACAGATTGACTGCGGGGGCGGCAAGGATCTGAATCAGATGAGGCTATTGGCTGCGAATGCGAAATACGCGACTGCTGCAGCAAGAAGTGTGTTGATGACTCCAATGATCATAATAAAAAAGAGTTTTGGGTTTAATCAAGAAGCTGGGACCACTCACCGGCACGATCGTTATCAGATGATCCGATCCAAGTGTTCGCGACTTTCAGCTGAAGGCCGAGAACGATGAGGGCGGCGGCGAGTCCGACGCCGGCGAGAATGTTAACAAATGTTTCCGCGCCGGATTCATCGACCTCGTCATCATCGCTATATGCCGTAGCTTGAGTCGCCGCACCAGTTGGGCTAAGCGGCTTGGTTGGTGGCTGAAGAGCGACAGTTGCCTTTGGTAGGGTCGGGGAAGATGCGCCTGGCAGTGGAGCATTGGCGGTTTTGAGGGCGATGGTTGGAGCGCCTGCGGCCAATGGTTTGTTTGCCGTTTTGAGAGCGATGGTAGGCGCACCGGCGACTGCGGGAGCACCTGCGGGGCGCAATGGTGCGGTCGCTGCAGGAGGAGCCGGAGCTTTCGGAGCTCCGCCAGCGATTGGAGGGGCACCACCTGCGAGAGGAGCGCCCGGCGGCTTTGGAGCACCACCAGCAATAGGAGGCTTCGGAGGTCCTGCTGGAACAGGAGGAGCGGGAGCGGAAGGCGCCTTGGGAGCAGTCGGCGTCGGAGGAACAACAGGTGCCCCGCCAACTGTAGGCGTCGCCGAAGGTGCCGGTGGGCGGACTGGCACCGATGGCGGTGGAGTCACTGGCAACGTTGCTGTGGGGACTGCCGGTGGCGCGTCAGCCGCTTTGAGAGTCACACGGACTGTCTCCTTCTTCAATGGCACACTGGAAGTCTGCTTGGACGGGGGTTTGTTTTCGTTTTCGCTCATGCGCTATGGTTTTATTGCTAGGGGAAAGAGTAAGGCAAGCCGACCGGTATGTGTCAAACTCGCATCTTCAAAAAATATTGGTGAACTTTATAAAACTTTCAGAAAAACCCGGCTGGAGATTTGTGATACGGAATCAGGCAAAAATGCGCTCGAACATCCAGAATAAGCCGCCGAGCGCGACGATCACAGACCCGACGAGCTGGACTTCTTTCGTCCATCTACGCAGCGGTAGCAGCACCAGCGTGGCACAGATGAGGACGGTGATTTGCGCAAGCTCCACACCGACGTTGAAGCCAATGAGTGGTAGAGCCACCTGCTTTCCGGTAAGATCGCCGAGTTTATCGCGGAGAACGCTGGCAAAGCCCATGCCGTGAAGGAGCCCGAAACCGAAAATCAGGAAATAGCGGGAAGGTTTGAGCTCTTTGATCAGGATGTTCTCGATGCCGATCCATGCGATGCTGGCGGCGATCAATATTTCGATCAGCCGTGAAGGTAGGGAGATAACTCCGAGCACCGCGAGGGCAAGGGTGATGGAATGGGCCAAGGTGAAGAGCAAGGACTGGCCCAGAAGCGGCTTGAGGCGTGGGGCAAGCAGGAACAAGCCGACGATGAAGAGTAGGTGGTCCAGACCTATCGGAATGACATGGTAGAAGCCGGAGACAATCCAGCTTTCCGCAAGGGATCTGCGGCTCGGCGTGGTGGCGGCGGGAGTAGCATCCTTTTCAGAGCTGTCCGCCACGGGCGCCGGGACGTTCAGCAGTGTGTCGGACATGCCGGAGGAAACGCTCAAAAGGCCGAGTTGATCGCCTTCTTCGATGATTACGATCAATTCCGATTGCTGATCGTCATGCCACGATACCATGAGCTTTCCGGGGCCCGGCTGCGCTTCGAGGCTGATGATGGCCTTCATCAGTGCCCAATCACCGGTTTCATCAGGTAATTCTAAAGGTTCTTTTTCAAAATCCGGGAATTGTATGGTCCACGGGAGCTCTTTGCCGTTGTAGCGGAGTTTCAAGAGCTTTCGCATGGTATTCTCCGCTTCGCGGACGATGCGCTGGTGCTCGGCGGGTGGTGCGGCAATCACTTCCGGCCTCAAGAGTGGTGGTGCGCCCTCCACGCCGCGGGATTCCGGTAGCATGTAGGCGATGTCCAGCAGGCCCTCCAGATTCCATTTGCCCTCGGTGCGGAGGAACTCCAGCTCCACGGAATCGACCTGATGAGCCCGGGCGGGGGCAAGCAGTCCCGTGAGGAGCAGAAACAATGTGAAAAAACGGCAAAATCTGGTCATGGCGTCAGAAGTATTCCGGCAGCGGGCAGGCTTGCAAGATGATATCCGTGGGGAGGCAGGCGGACGTGGCCGGGTGGATTTCAGTCCGCAGTCAATTCGATGGAGCTACGAAGGAAAAGCCGGGGCTCGAGCGGTGGCCGATCATCAGGCTGGACTGTGGCGGAAATGATCTCTCCATGGGTGTTTTCCAAAATGTTTTGCGCTGAGTTTCCCGTCCAGTTTCCCTGCCGTAGCCTGGCAATCTCATCCCACTCCCTGAGATTCGTGCTCTGCTCCACGATGAGAACGAGATCGGAGGGGAACTCCGATGGACGACTGAAAGTGAAAAGCCCTCCCGAGCCCGTGTAAGAGAACGTGGAAGCGGGAAGCGGACTGCTCAGCATGTGGTTCGCGTATTCGATGAGATTGGGCACTCCATCGAGATCCGGATCCGCATCCTGCCCGGCTAGATCGCCCGACAGGTTTTCGGCGATCGACCATTCCCGAAAGCTTTTGGGCGAGAGCATTGAAAGATAAGCCGCACCGGAAGCGGAAATCAGATTATCGGCACCATCCTCCGACTCTGCGCCGACGGCGAGATCAAGCCCCTGGATGCTGACCGCGCTGCCGTAATTGTCACCCGGGCCTTGGTTGGCGGCGGTCATTCGAACCGGTTCCCCCCAGGTTCCAGAAGCCAATCTGAAGCGGGTAGCCGAGCCGGAATTATTTCCACCAGTAGGATCTTTTGGCGCACCTGCAATCAATCTGGCGGCAGATAATGATACCGTCGTTCCCATTTCGGCGGTGGCGACAGGCATGACGCTTTTCAAACGGGTTTCCTGCAGCCAGCCGGAAGAGGATTTCCTGAACAGGTAAACGGCGCCCGATGCATTGGCCACATCGTCCTCGCCGCGGGCTCCGATAGCGATGCGTTCACTGTCCATCGCCAGCGAGCAGCCGAAGAAGTCCCCCGGAGATGCATCTGCTGCGCGGAGAATCTGCCGCTCCGTCCATCCGCCCGTTTGTTTGTCAAAGAGATACACCGCACCGGATTCCGCGCCATTGCCGTCTTCGAAAGGTGCCGAAACCGCAACGGTCCCTGCGGAAATTGCGACTGCTGTGCCGAATTCGTCGAGTTCTCCCGCGTTGGAAGCCTTCAGGTAGGCTTCTTCTGCCCAAATGTTCCCGTTGCGGGAAAACACATAGGCCGCGCCGGAATCAAGCATGCGATCTTCGGCACCCTGTTCCCAGCGTGCGCCGATGACGATGGTGTCGCCCTCTATTGCGACCGAGTAGCCGAAGTTATCGCTGCTACCGGTGTTGGAACCTGAGAGTCTCTGTTGCTCCACCCAACTTCCTGACTCGAGTTTGAATACATAGGCAGCTCCGGCAGGATCGGCAAAAAACGAAGGATCGTCTGGATGTGCCCGGAATGGTGAGCCTATGACAATGGTGTCTCCGGAAATTGCCGCCGCCGCCCCAAAGCGGGCGGAATAATCTTTGTCGGAGGCGAAGAGTGAGTCTTCAAATACCCATTGCCCGGAAATTTTCCGGTAGATATCCACGCGGCCGGTGTCTTCATCAGAGCCCGGAGCGCCGATGACCAAAAGCTCAGGACCCATCGCTATCGCATGGCCGGAGTTTTCATCCGCAGCGGGTGCGGGAGCTTTGATATATTCATCCGCCTGACCGGCTGCCAGGCCGAGGGACAAGAAAAGCAACGTGAGGTATTTCATCGGCTTAATCGATCTTGTCAGAGTTTTTGATCTCGTTCGTGAGATGAGATGGCACGTCCCCGCCCCGTGAATAAATTCCCGCATACATATTGATCGTGGCATCATGCTGGCGCTCCCGGTTTGGGATGAGTGAGATCCACTCCTTCGCAGTATCCAGATAGCCGTTCAATGCCATCGTGTCCGCGATCATCCCAAAGGCCATGTCATACTTTGAATAATCGGACTGCCCGGAGATCCAATCGGTAGCTGCCTGCGGATCTGTTAGCAGCCAGTTGTAAAGATCCTCATTGGCTTTCCGGTAATCGAAATCACCATCCCCGCCGAATGCGGCCGGCACCTCGGTGGCGTAATCAGTTGCTCCATCGGCGGATTCATTGCCTGCTGGTGTCAGCGCCGCCTGAAGAATGGGCAAGCTGGCAACAACGAGATTGGACGGGAGTTTCGCCGTGCTCCAAAATTCCCCGTTTTTTTGCATGGTCCCGGCAGCGGATTCCGCATTTTCGCGTCGGTTCGATTTGGTTCGTGCAGGGCGGAGATCATCGGATGCTGCTTCCACGACCGTTGCGGAAGCGGGGTTGGATCGGGATAAATCCGCCGCAGTGGGTCCGGAAGAATTCCGGGCGGTTTCTCCGAGTAATGCGATTTCATTATTCCGCTCGCGGGACCTGGAATACGCTCCGTAAACCAGAACCGCTGCAAGCAGAATGCCGGCGGCGAGGATCGCTGTTAAAAGGAGTTTACGCGGGCTCTGGGACTTGGTGGGCATGGCTGTTTTCCGTGGTGGAGGTGATGGATGGTTCGTGCTCTTGGATGCCGTCGAATCGAAGCAGGCGGGCGCTGTTGAAAATGACAAAGAAGGCCGAGAATTCGTGGAAAAACGCGGCGGCTATCGGATTCACATGACCGAGGGAAGAGAAGATGATGGCTGCGATAATAAAGATGAATCCACAGAGCAAATTCTGATTGATCGTGCCAACGGTTTTCGCGGAAAGAAGGATGAGATCCGGAAGTCGCCGGAGATCGTGGCTCATGAGTGCTACATCCGCCGTGTGGATGGCGACCTCGTTACCGAGAGCTCCCATCGCTACTCCCAAATCACCTTCGGCGAGCGCGGGAGCATCGTTCAATCCATCGCCAACGACCATGACTTTGTGCCCTTTTTCTCTCAAGGCGCGGATGCGGGAAAGCTTGTCTTCCGGCAGGCACTCGGCCTGAAATTCCGTGATGCCGACTGCTTTTGCGATAGCCTCCGCGACAGGTTTGCGATCGCCGGTAAGCATCAGGAAATCGGTAATGCCAAGGGAACGGAATCGCTCGATCGCTTCTTTCGCTTCCGGCCGGACCTGATCCGCCAATAGGAAATCCGCGACGTGCAGACCATCGATCGCCATGGACACGAGGCTGAAACAACCCGGATCTTCTTTGACCAGTTTCACCCCTTCACCCTCCAGCCACGCTTGGCGGCCGATGAGAACCTTGCTGCGGCCGATCGTGCCTTTCAGGCCTTTTCCGGAAACTTCCTCCAGGCCGGTGACCTCGGGCAAATCCGCACCTTCCGCCGCAGCTACGAGGGCTGCTGCCACCGGATGCTTGGAATGATTTTCAAGAGCGGCGGCGAGCAATTTCGCGGCGGGCTCATCGCTCCAGCCAGAGTGGAGCCGGGTTTCCTCGACGGCGAGTTTCCCCTGGGTAAGAGTGCCTGTCTTATCGAAAACCACGGTATCGATCAGGCGGCCCATTTCCAGATGGCGGGTTCCTTTGATCAATAGACCAAGACGCGAGGCACTGGCAATCGCGCTAACCATTGCCGAGGGGCTTGCGAGCACGAACGCGCATGGAATAGCCACCACCAGCACGGAAATAGCGCGCTCGATATCCCGGGTGAAAAAGAAGACAGAGGCGGCGATGAGAAGAATCAAAGGAGTGTAATAGCGCGCGTAGTCCTCTGTCATCCGCATGATCGGCGCCTCGGAGTTTTTTGCTTCTTCGACGATTTCCTGCACGCGGCCGAGAATGGTTTTTTCGCCTGATCCAGTGACTTTCGCCTCCAGCAAGCCGTTGAGATTGGTGGTTCCGGCAAAAATTTTGAATCCTTCGGAAACTTCGACTGGCACGGATTCCCCGGTGATCGAGGATTGGTCCACCATCGCCTCGCCGCTGAGCACTACACCATCCGCGGGAATGGAGTCTCCGGGGCGGATGCGGACACTGTCGCCCATTGAGAGCTCGGCGGAATCGATCTCTTCCTCGCTACCATCTTCGTTGATTCTCGTAGCCCGGACCCGCGTGAGGTTCCTTAGTTTTGCCAGTGCGAACTCTACCCCGATGACGGTTCTTTCCTCGATCATCTGGCCGAAGACGAGGATGATCGCCACGATGCCACCCGTGACATAACGACCGGTGCCGAGACAGGCCGCGAGGGCGAGCAGCACATATTGATCCATGTAAAACTGGGTCGCCTCAAATCCCGTGGACCGTATGGAGGTAATGGTGTCGTATAGAATCGGCAGGGCGATGAGCACAGCTCCCACCAGTGCGAAGGTGCCGGAGATGCCCGGCTGATCCGGACGGAGCCAGCGTAGCAGGACGCTGGTTAGAATGAATGATGAGGAGGCGAAGAGCAGCCAGAGCCTGCGCCTCATTTCAGGATCCAATGAGTAGGAAGTGGTCATGTTTAGCGTAGATATTCGGGTGAGGGCTCGACCATGATGGTGGGGGTGGAGCGGTCAGAGGGAAGGATGGCGCGCGAATTCACGTTTCGCATGACCGAGTCGACACTGTCCCAGTAGAGACGATCCGCGTTGAGCTCCGGAGATTTGCGGAACTCCTCGGCAAAGGCTTCGAAAGCGCGGGCTTCACCGGTGGAGGTGGCCACGATGGAGTTAGCGGCTGCCTGGGTGCGGGAGAGCATTTGGGCTGCCTCGGACTCGGTGGCGCGTGCCACGCGATCGCGATGTGCCGCAGCGCTTTCCAGCAGGGTTTTGGCAAACTGGCGTGCATTGATCACGTCCTCGAATGCTGCCAGAACCTGGGTCGGAGGCGTCAGCGAGCGTATCTCGACGTTGGTAATGGTGACGCCAAGCTGTAGCGAATCGGCATTTTTCTGAACCGTCCGGACAACGGTTTCGATGAGCTTGCCGCGCTCCGAGGTGAGGCTGTTATCGATATTGTCTGCGGCGAGCGCATGAGTCAGGGATTGATAGGTTAGCTCCGAGAGTAGTGTGCGCACGGTTTCGCCAGCGGAAAAATACTCGAAAGGCTGCGCGATGCGGTATCTGAGGGTGAAAAGTCCCTGCACGACATTGGTATCGCCGGTGACGGTGTAGCCGTCCTTGATGGGATCGAGAAAATCTCCGAAGAGCTTTTCCGTAACCATTTGGCCACTGCCGGCCTCAATGGTGAATTCCTTTCGCTCCGCCTCTGTCATTTCGCGCTTTTGCTCGAAGCTTGCGCGCTTCTCACCGGTGGCCATCCAGTCATCCAGGTCGATGCTTAAATCCCGGTCTGTCTGAAAAACCAGAATTTCATCGAATGGCGATGGCATGGCGATGAGCATGCCCGGTCCGTGAACCCGTGGCTGAAGTTTTCCCAGGCGCATTACCAGTGCGTTTTCCGAGGGCTGGATGGTGCGGATACCAGAGAACCCGTAGATGACCAGAAGGATGGTGAGTATCCATTTTGCTACCGGTGTGAGACGTTTGAGAAAAATCAGAAGCGCCTCGACCATCCGGCCTTGTTCGCGGAGGTTTTTCATGGATTGGCTACGTGGGATGGCGGTTGTGCGGGCTCAGCCGGATCAAGCGGAAGATTGTTTGCCGGAGCGGATTTCGGGGACGCGAACCGCATCGGATTTGCGGCTGCTTCCGGGCGCAGCAGGTTGAATGGTGACGAGTTGGTATCGAGCACGAGTGTGGTGTTCTTATCCACGACTGCACGCAGGCTCTGCAGGGAGCGGAGAAAGCGGTAGAAATCGATATCCTTGCCATGTGCCGAGGCATAGATCGATGCGGCCTGGGCTTCCGCTTTGCCACGCATCTCCTCTGCGGTTTTGCGGGCTTCCGCGAGAAGTGCGCGGGCCTCTGTATCCGCTTCGGTTTTGATTCTATCGGAGGCGGCTTTGCCCTCGGCGCGGTAGGTGGATGCTTCGCGTTTACGCTCCGATCGCATGCGGCGGAAGACGGATTCCGTATTGCCTTTTGGCAGCTTGATCTCAGTGATCCCGACTTTGATGAGTTGCACGCCAAAGTGCTCTCTTGCATCTGCGGCGGCTAGCTTGAGGAGCTCGTTTTCCATCTCTGAAATGCGGTTCCCCTCTTGGCCGACGAGCGCTGAGAAATCGTTGCGGCCGATCACCGAGTTCCGCATACTGGTGATGAGCGAATCGAGCTTTGCGGTGGCGATTTCCGGAGTCTCCACATTGTTGAGAAACTTCAGTGGCTCCTCCACGCGCCATGCGAAATACATTGGAATGATGACGTTGCGCTTGTCCCGGGTGAGAGTCTCTGAGAGACGGATGGAACCATGCTGCAACCGGGTATCGATGAGTTTTACGCTCTCAACAGGAGCTGGTAGGTGAAAATACCAGCCAGCTTTTTGGATGATGCGCACAGGCTTTCCAAAGCGGACAATGATGGCGTCTTCGTTTTCGTTGACGATAGCGCTGGATGACGCAAGCACGACGATGATGCCTATGGCTGCAAACATCATCATGCGCAGGGCTGTGGCTCTTTTTCCCGGGCTTTCTGTATCTTGTGTTTCTTCACTCATGGTAGGAATTGATTATTCGGTCTCGGACAAATCGGAGTCTTGGGGAGTCATCATGACGGCCGGCATTTCGCCTTGGCCGCGTTTCAGAAAGCCTTCGATTTCGATGTCGAACGCGGTTCTGAAAGTTTTGATATCGGGAACGAGAGTTTGTGTTTCAGGTAGCGAGGAATCGATGAATGCGGGGTTGAGCACCTTGCGGAGATCGACGTAGGCAGGCATGTCGTTTTTGAAATTGCTGTCCATCACCAGCTTCTTGGAGCCGGCGAGTGTGTCATCGAGCGCGAGGAAAGTTTCTCTGGTTTCGTAGACTTCCGGAGCGGCATGATAGGCTGCCGCAAGGAGCTCGAACCTCCGCGCTTGCCCTTTCGCCCGCAGGACCCGGCTGGCACTCTTTTCTTGTGCTACGAGTGTCGTCTGATGGGCGCTGGCACGTGCGCGGGGCAGGGTTTCGTTGACCTGGGCCTCTGCGGCGTGAATTTGGGCGAGCTTGTCTTCCATTGCCGCCATGACTTCCTGGAATGCCGGCGCGGCCTCGACCGGTGGGTGGATATCACGGAGATAAACCTCCACGATTTCTATCCCGCTGTCTCGTTCCGCAAGGGCTGCCTGGAGATCTTTCTTGAGCAGGCCGCGCAGTTCTTCGCGGCGCGTCGTCATGATCTCAAAGGATGACAGGCGGACGGCCTCGCTGAGGAGGCTACGGCGCGCAAGACTGGCCAGCCATTGCTCAGTGCCTTTCATATGTTTTGCGTGGGCGACTGGATCTGAAATCCTGTAAAGAATTGGAACGCTGATCGCCAGAAAATCGTCGCCGCCGCCGACAAGCACGTGCTCTTCACCAATGTAGTGGGATTTTTCCCAGAGAATTGGCTCCCCGGGATCGCTCTGAAAGCCGAGCGTTAGGGTTTCGATTCGTTCCGTGGATACCTGGGTGACCGATGAAAAAGGCCGGGGAAAAGTTAGATGGAGACCCGGCTCCAATGCGTTCTCAGCCATGGCACCGAAGTTCCTCAGGAGTCCTTTTTGTCCGCTGGGGATTTCATGCACCCCGGAAGCCAGCCATGACATGCCGAGGACACACAGAAGCATGGGGATGGCTGCGCGGCGAACAGTCGGCCACATCCACATTTCAGGAAGTTTCAGCGCGAAGGCGTCTTCAAATTCTTCACGGGAAGGGAAGGCCGCAATGTAGGGCGCTCCCCAGAACCTGGTGTAGAAAAAGACTCCCAGCGGCGCGAATTGATGCCACATACGGCGGGGGACGTAGAGCCGGGCGATGGCGCGAAGGAGAGTCTCGATGATTGAGACCATCGTGATCAGCAAGAAGGCGACGGCGAGAAATTGATGGAAGGGTGTCTTCACATAAACCTCCGCAAAAAGCACGGCAGCGGACAGAAAGTGCAAAAGCGCGAGCAAACGCCAATGTCCCAGTTGGGCCGCTGTTTCCGGGGACAAGCCGGTAGTGGTTTCGCCGCGCAGGCCGCGAAGAATTTCCATGAAAGCGAGGATTCCGCCGGCGAGAAGGAGGACCACCGGGAGAAAGGTGGGGACGAGATACCGGGAGCCGGAGGATGGGAGCGCGGACAGCAAGGCCGGCGTGGCGGCTGCAAGCAAGGAAATGGCTGCGAGCCCGCCGAGAAATAAGGCGGATTTTCCAATGCCCAGGGAAGCCTGGCGGAGAAAATAAATCGCGTGCGTGAGTAAGGAGTGCCTGCCGGTGGAGGCTCGGGACAAAGAAGGAGCCGGGCGCAGAAAATGATTCAACGAAAGCGCCAGGGACCATACCGCGAAGGCTGCCGGAGCTGCGACCCATGCGCTACGGGTGGCTAGAAAAAGATAAACTGTCAGGGCGGTTTCAATCGCGAGGAATACGACGATGCCCAGCGAGTGTTTTTTTCCTATCGGAGTCATATTTTTGGCAGAAGATGCAGAGGGCAAAGAAGGCCCCGGCCAAAAACATGGCCGGGACCCGGGGAGTTAATACTAAGATTATAGTGAATTAACGGACGTTGAGACGCATGAGAAGAACCTGGCCGTCTTCGTTGAAGCGGCTGAGTGCTTCCGAAACGCTAAGCGTGCCGCCGTTACCGTCCGGTGCGGTGGTGCGCATGGATTTTTTGGTGGTGTTGGTAGGTTGCCCGCCGGCATCGAGGATGTTCACGGTTTGATCGTGGGCCTGGATGTTGATGACGAAAGTTCCCTCTCCGAATACGTTGCTGGAATCGATCACACCCGAGCTTTCCCACTGGCCCGCATTGATCGCGCTGTGGTTGTCACGGCCTTCCACGTAGCTGTAGTTGAACGTGGCCTGTAGTTTCGCAGCCATTCCATTGTTACGATCCAGCGTCCATACTCCGCCATTGCGGCTATGCTGGCTGAAGACCGCATCCGCAGGGCTGTTGCGGTCCTCACACACAACGATGAAATCCTTGCTGACCGCGAGGTTATCGATGCTGACAGGATAATCCGCCCCGTTGGCAACGCTGCCACCGGTGTAGGAGGCGCTGGATTGGGTTCCTCCGTTGGCACTGTAGTAACGGCCGGTAGAGACGTTGGTGTAGGTGCCGCCTGGTTTTGCAACGAGTTCCGCATTGTATACGATGCCAAGCTTTCCTTCTCCGGCAGGATTTACCGGATCAAGCGATACTTCGTAGAGACGGCCAAGAGTGTTCGCTCCGCTGCCGCCGGTAGCACCCACGAAGAGTGTGCGGGTTGGCTTGGCGGGATCGAACTCGCAGTCCTCAACGCGGTTGAAAGCGAAGCCGCCCGCTGCGTCTGCCGCGATTTTGAGCTCGTTGCTGTTCATGGTGGCGGCATTCGGGATTTCGGACCACTCGGTATCGATCGCATTTGCAGCTCCCGGTTGGGTAAGCGTTCCATTGTTCCCTTGGAGGGTTGGATTTGCCTTCGCGCCCTTGGATGCGAGAACGTAGGTCTTGCCTTGGGCAAGTCCGTTTTTGGCGATAGGATCACTGCCGGAGCGGCTTTTTTCCCCGACGAACATGTAGATGTAGGATGGATAGCCGCCATCCTCTGTGGAAATCACAACCGTGTGGCGGTCGCGGCGTGGCTGCACGATGGTGGTTTCCCGGGCAACGCGGCCGAGCGCTGGAAGAGTGTGCATTTTTCCATCCACCACAGCCACGGACAGAGCGCCGCCGCCTACGGAAGAGTTATCGTAGACGGATCCCAGGCCGCTCTCTTCGTTTGTGAAGAAGAACGGGCGGTCAAGGCCTTGATCGCGGCCGGCGAAGGAGCCGGAGCAAAAGCGTGAGAACGCGGAGGAGGAATCCTCATTCGGGTTATCGATTTCCGTGCCGTTGAGGAGAACGCTGCTGTGGGCAAGTCCGCCTTCGATGATGCTGCCATCGGCATCGAGAGAGAAACGGGAAACGTAAGCGCCTTTGAGCTTTTTCGCTGCACCGGGAATTGGCGATGTTGTGGTGCTGTTGGGAAATTCGTGAGCGACATAGAGGACGCGCTCACCGGTCTCACGGTCGCGGTTGATGCCCATCGCATCAGGGATACCGGTGAAGACAAATTCTTCGCCGGCAGTGGCACCGCTCATCGGGACACGGTCACCTACGGTGATGAGAGGGGCGAATGAGAAATCGGAATTCACAGAAGGGGCAAAATAAGAGCCTTCAGTGGTGAGGATTCCAGCATTGAGGCCAGTGGTGAAGAGACCGGCTACGAGTAATGTTTGATATTTCATATGGAAGTGTTGTTAGGAATTTGGGAAATGGGATTAAGCGTTGCGGCGGCGGCGGAATGCCATGAGGGAGCCGGCGAGTGCGGCGAGGACGGAGACCGATGGCTCCGGGACGGCGGAGAATGTGACCACGCCACCATCTGCGAAGGAGCCGATAGAAGTGGCTGCTCCCGTGGTTCCGTTGATGGAGTAAAGACCGGTGGTGAATCCGTCTGTGGAGAGCACGGCGAAAATGCTGCCATCATCGAGAACTTCTAGTTCCCCGAGTCCGGTTACATCAATGCCCAGGGAGCCAACCGTGAAGATCTCGCTGAGAGCGGGATCGAAAAAGCGGCCGAGCGTATCGAGCTGGTCATCCAACACGAAGGCCTCGAAAAAAATAGGATCGACCGCGAAGCCGAACAGCGAAGGAGTCGCGCCTTCGTTGATATCACCGATTCCATAACCCGCAGTGACGGTGCCAAGACCGGCGCCGCTGAGGTTGAAGGATGACATACCAGCGCCGGATTGTGCGGCGAAGACGAGTTTTCCGCTCGATCCGTCATAGCCGAAGCCCGCGTCGAAACTTGAGAGCGGGAGAGGACCTGAGATGAGAACCGCGGCACCGTTTTGACCGATCTCATAGAGATTGGCGGAGGTATCGAGTCCGTAGTGTTTGCCGTTGTCGCTGTTGTAGGCGAGGTTGGTAATACTATTGCCGTTTTGGGTGCCGCTGATCGGTGTGCTGGAGAGATAACTGCCGGGAGCACTCGAATCGAATGTCACCAGATTGTTGGTCCCCGTCACACCAGTCAGAAGCGCTCCGTGTGCGCCTGTGGCAATGCCAGCGGCGAGCGCGAATGCGATTATGTATGTTTTCATATAGAACTGATTTACTGGAAGATACGTTCCATGAGGCGGGTAGGCCCCAGAGGAACGCCCGCAACAAACATGATTCGATTCACGCCGGAAAACGTTTCAGCGTGACAGTAAAGTCAGTGAGTTTTCCGACACGATTTGTCCGGAAAACAAGAAGCCGGGCGTCACAAAAAATGCGAGCCCGGCAGGTGGTGCGCGGTGATCGGCCGCGCGGTTGAAAATCATGTAAAAATCAAAGGGCGAACTCGCCGTCATCATCGATTCCGTGCCAGCCGAGGCGGCCGAACGCGCGGAAGATGGATTGCACGAATTCGCCATCTTCTTCTCCTTCGGCATGCTCGATGGTGGCGGATGAGCTCAAGCCACGGTTCGACTCGATGCTGATGACCGATTTGTAGCCTTCGAGGTAGATCCAATCTCCCCAGGCTTTTGACTCCAGGCGGGCCTCGAAATGTTCTTTTTTAAGGGAAGCGAGAACTTCATTGAGAGTGCTGGGCGTGGAGGATTCTGGCAGTTGAAGGAGTGTTTCCATGTAGATAAAGCGTTGAGAGAAAGAGCGTAGCGGAGAGGGGGAAACGGGTCTAGAATGAAGTGGAACTTGACAGTCTAATCTCCGGAGCTTTCTCCGTCCCTGCTTTGTTGCAAGCGGTAGTAATGCGCTTTTTTCTCCATCAAATCGTCGTGGGTGCCCTGCTCCACAATCTGTCCTTCCTGCAAAACGCAGATCAGATCCGCATTCCGGATCGTGCTCAGACGGTGGGCTATGACAAACGAAGTCCGGTTACCGCGAAGGCGATCCAATGCCTGCTGCACAAGCGTTTCGGTGGTATTGTCCAGAGCTGAGGTGGCCTCATCCAAAAGGAGTAGCGGCGGATTTTTCAGAAGTGCCCGCGCAATGGAGAGCCGCTGTTTTTCTCCTCCCGAGAAGCGGATGCCGCGCTCTCCGACCATGGTATCCAGCTGGTCGGGAAGCGCTGTTATGAAGCTGGCGGCATTTGCAGACTCCAGGGCTTTCCACAGTTCCGCATCGTCCGCGCCCGGCTTTGCGAGCGTAAGATTCTCCCGGATACTGGTATTGAAGAGGAAAGGTTCCTGGGTGACAAAGCCGGTATGATCTCTGAGCCACTCCTTGGAGAGGCCGGAAATAGGACGGCCATCGAGAAGTATGGCGCCGGATTCCGGCTCGTAGAAGCGGGAGAGAAGGTTGAGCAAGGTCGATTTTCCCGATCCGGTGGCGCCAACGAGTGCCAGAGTTTGTCCGGGGCGGGCAGTCAGGTTGATATTCTTCAGGGCGGTGCTTTCTCCATCATAGGAAAAGGACACCTCGCGGAATTCAATGTGACCATTGAACGTATCCGGGCGACTCCCTTCTGTGAGGTGGATTTCATCCGGAGTGTCGAGGATTGCAAAGATCCGTTTCGCGGAGACCAGCCCTTTGGTGAATGTCTGGGAAAGTGGGTTAATCCGTGAAATGGGATCGAACAGAAAGCCCCAGGCGACGAGAAATGCGATGACCGTGCCTGGCGAAAGCTGCCCATTAAGCGTCCAGTAGGCGCCGAAGGCCACCATAAGAATGATGCCGCTCTCGGCGATGAATGAGACGGCCGGCCAGACGATGGCTTGCCCTTTCATCACATCCATGTGCTTGTCTCCGAGTTTTTGCGAAGCGGCATCGAAGTCCGAAAGCGCCTGCGGCTCCACGGTGTAGGCTTTGATCTGGCGGATGCCCGCGAGATTGTCGTGAAGAATCGCATTGAGGGCGGAGGAGGCTTCCGAGGAGGCGGTCCATTTGGGCTCTGCCTTTTTCGCCCACCATGCGGTAAGCAACCCTATGAACGGAAGCGGCGCGAGTGTGACCAAAGTCAGCTCCCATGAGTGGTAAAGCAGATAGGCAAGGATGATGAAAAACTGAAGCACTGCGGCGAGGGCCTGATCCAGGCCCTCGATAATGACCCGGTCCATAGTTGGAACATCGTCGGCTACCCGCGACATGATCTCACCGGAGGAATTTTTATCGAACCACTTGATGGGTAAGCGCTGCAATTTATCGTAAAGCTCCACGCGGATGCGATGGGTGAGCTTGAGCTCAAGGGCATGATTAAGGTAGGTCCGCAGGGTAAAGAGTAATTGCCTGGCAAAAATCGCACCTGCTCCCAGCGCTGCGGTGGAAAGGATTAGATCCGGCCGGTTTTTTCCGATGATTTCATCGATGAAACGCATCGTTATCCCCGGTAGCACCAGCACCAGCGAGGTGCAGGCAATGGCCATCAGGAGCGATAACGCACTCAGTAGTGGAAAGCGCAAGGTATACCGAATCAAACGAAGCATGCCGGAGCCTGTAGGTCGGTAAGGCCTTACGCTATCGGAAAATTAAGCCCAAAAACAAGTAGATTGTCGACAATTTACTTGATGCAATCGAGAGCTGGTGCATTCTCAGGAAAGGTTGGTAATGCCGAAAACGATCTCTCGATTTCTCGAAACTGACCCAAATCCCTAATTCAGAAATCAACAAAAATTGTATGAAAAACAAATTTGCCCCTATTCTTGGAGTCTCATCTGCGCTTGCTCTCACAAGCCATGCGGCGGTGATCGAATTTACTTCGCCTGACTATGCCAATGGTTCGTTAGACTCCAACAGTGCATGGAATGCCCAAGCTGGTTGGAACGTTGCAGACGTCTCCGGTGTAGGTAACATCAATACAACTACAAACACTCAGATTGCGGTTTACAACTCACCTGTAAAACTTACCGCAGGCCAGAGCTTTAGTTACTCTGTAAATCTCCAGTTCAGTGGAACGTTTACCCAAACAACAACTACCAATGGGTTTTCATATCTCTTTCTTTCAGGACTGAAAGCAGATAGCACAGCCACTTCCGTGGCTACTGGAGGAACTGCAGCAGATGCTAATATCCAAGTTCTTGCGCAATCAGACTCCTACAGACTGCTCAATAACTTTGGGTCAGTTACAGGCAGTGGCACAATTGGCACGGGACAACTCAATGGAGGGGACATTTTGAAGTATGATTATTCCCTGACGTTAGGAGCGGATGCTGCATCTACTACGTATTCTGTCCGTCTTCAGAACCTTACTGACGGGACTGACACAGGACTGGGCACAATAACCGGAGTTGACGCATCCATCTACACTGCGTTGACGGGAACAGGTGCTTACTCATTCGTGCAGTCAATTTCTCCGACATCCTCAGGGTTCACAGGTGTTCAGGTTAATTCTTTCGAAACCGTTCCAGAGCCTTCCAGCATCGCTTTGCTTGGCCTTGGTGGGCTTGCGCTTCTTGGCCGCCGCCGCCGTTAGTTTCTGATAAATTTGCTTTAAGTATTTTCATATTAGGCCGTCCGGGGAGCGATCCCGGGCGGCTTTTTTGTATTTTGAAGGAGGATTCCTGAATGTGAATTGCCGCAAATTTGTATAAAATTTACGCATTTGCTAATATAAATCCTTGGGCAGATGGTGTCTTATAGTGTGGTAATCCTTCCAAAGGCGAAGGATGCGAAATTATAAAAAACTACCATGAAAATTTCATTTTTTGCTATCGCAACCATTGGTGCCCTTATTGCCCATAGCCATGGTGCATCTACGGTGATCACAGGGATTACCACTTCCGAAGGCTGGACGAACGGAGCTTTGAATTCCGGCGTTCAGACTCTTACCGGTATTACAACCGCCTCCGGATCCTCCACCAGTGTGACATTTGCCACCGGGTTTACAGGAGATCCGGGCACTACGAATGGAACGTATGCCGAGACCACGACATTCCCCGGCTATACCGCCGCCCAGACAGACAGCCGTGTAGATACAGGCGCGCTGAATGTCGGGGATGGAGATGAATATACTTGGTCTACTTCCACTATCGGCTCCGGTGATGCGGTCTTTGTCATTTTCAATGGTGCCACAGGTAACAATTTCGGCGCACCGGATAGTATGCGCCTAACTGACGGCGCCGGGAATTTTCTAGGGAATGCCGTTGCACTTTCTATCGCTGAATCCGATGCCTTCGGGAGGATGAATCTCGCTCGGGACCAGAACTCGACACTTGCCAACCGGAATTTGTATGGCGTTGCTGTCCCGGTCGCAGACTTCGGTGTAGCGGATCTCTCGCAAGTCAAAGGTGTGAAGTTCGGCACGGTATTGAATAACAATGACTTTCATATGGTTGGTTTTGCTGCGGTTCCCGAGCCTTCAGGACTCGCGTTGCTTGGCCTGGGCGGTCTCGCATTATTTGGCCGCCGCCGCCGCTAGTTCCGATCAAGTGCTTTGATTTCTGAAAATCAGCCGTCCGGAGTTTATACCCGGGCGGCTTTTTTGTGCACTATTGCCGGGAAATCCTGAAATGGCTTTTCGGGTTGGGGAACCCAGTCCAACCTCCCGCCGTGCTAGACGATCCGAAAATGCTGATGATTGCCATGCTGGCCGCGCTTTGTATTGGTTTGTCCAAGGCAGGGTTCAGCGGTATTTCCATGGTTTCTGTAGTGATACTTGCGGATGTTTACGGTGCGAAGGCATCGGTGGGGCTCGCGCTGCCTCTCCTAATTGCGGCCGATCTGATGGCATATCCGGCTTTTCTGAAACATGGATCCTGGAAGCCGGTGTGGAAGCTATTGCCGGCTACGCTTTTTGGGCTCGTCCTTGGCTGGTGGCTACTAGGGGAAATCGACGATAAAGTGGCACGGCAGCTCATCGGCGGATGTGTCCTGTTCATGGTGCTGATCCAGACGATGCGGAAAATGCAACCGGTTTACTTCGAGAAATTAGCGGAATCGCACGGCTTTGGGCTCGGCGCCGGAGTGCTGGGTGGCTTTTCCACGATGCTGGCGAATGCGGCAGGCCCTGTGATCCAGCTTTATCTTCTCACCCGCCGTATACCGAAGATGGAAATGATCGGGATCGGGGCGCGTTTTTTCCTTTTGATCAACATTATAAAAGTCCCGATGAATGCGAGACTCGCACTGATTACGGAAGATAGTCTCTGGGAAAATGCCAAGCTCTTGCCCGGAGTGTTCGCCGGGATCGCCATCGGGCGCTGGTTGATTGGGCGGGTGCCGCAGGCGGCGTTTGAGTGGATGATTGTAGGATTCTCCTTCTTGGCTGCAATCCGGCTGATCTGGGGCTAACGCCAGGAGTTTTCTTTGAGTGCTTGGAAGGACTGGTAGGCGAACATGCCCATGAAGATGAGAATCAGGAAACTTCCGGTTAGCGAGTAGCCTACAAGCGCCAGGATGATCGCGGAGACCATGGAAATTTGCAGGGTGAGCTTGATACGCTGAGGCCCGAGGATCGTTTGCAACAGGCGGCCACCATCCAGCGGGAGCACCGGCACCAGATTGAGCAGAGCCCAAAAAATACTGATTCCGCTCAGGACGCTGAGGAAATAAATGGCGTTTGGGCTCATCGCGGAAAAAGTCCGCATATATACTAGCACAATTATTCCCAGAATGATCTGGATCGCGGGGCCGGCGGCGGTCACGGCAAAGCTTTTCGGGCGGCTCAGTGGCGCGCCGGAGTAGGCAGCGTAGCCCCCGAATGCCTGTAGCACGATCTCGACCCGTTGGTTAAAATGTTTTGCCGTTAGTGCGTGCCCCAACTCGTGGACGAGAATGGAGATAAAGCCGGCTATGACGAACAAGAGGATTTCCAGAATAGCCTGCTTGCTATCCACAAGGTGGATGCCGCCGATAAATGCTAGCGTCAGCCAGAACCACGGAAGAACCCGGATAGGAATGTTGAATAACGAAAATGTAATCATCTGCCCTCACTGCTACGAGACTTGTGCCTCAAGTGCAACCTGTATGAAATTTTGCCGGTAAAAGGCTGATTTGAAGCGATTTGCGAAGTGGATTTCCGGAGTTTACCGATAAATCCCTAATTTTTGACGATTATTGAATCAAATTTGTGCAAGTTTGGCTCTGAAATGCCAATTTTGGATTGCTATTGGGTATGTAATGTATCAATTTCCTGTCTCTAGCCCCAATTTTTATGAGCAAAGAACAAATCGACGGCGCACAGGCCCTCATCAAAACGCTCGATGATCTCGGCATCGAATTCATTTTCGGCTACTCCGGTGGAGCAGCTATTCCTATCTTCGACGCTCTTGAAACGGTCAAGACGAAGATGAAGTTCATCCTGGTCCGTCACGAGCAGGGTGCTGTTCATATGGCGGATGGCTATGCCCGTGCGACCGGGAAGCCGGCTGCTGTGCTGGTGACCTCCGGTCCTGGAGCAGGCAATACGGTTACCGGTTTGATGACCGCGATGATGGATTCCGTTCCAATGATTGTGATCTGTGGTCAGACGGTGACCTGGATGTTGGGCAAGGATGCGTTCCAGGAGGCTGACATTTTCGGAATCACCATTCCTGTGGTTAAACATAACTGGCTGGTAAAGGAAACAAACGCTCTGCCGCGGATCGCTCGGGAGGCTTACCACATCGCCACAACAGGGCGTCCGGGCCCCGTTTTGATCGATATTCCGAAAGATATTTCCCAAGGAGCTTTCTCCGGAGATATGAATGCACCGCTTAATCTCCCGGGTTATCATCCGGAAGTGGCGTTCGATATCGATGAAGCTGCCGTTACGGCTGCGGCCGAGCTGATTGCAAATGCCAAGAGGCCTGTGATTCTGGCAGGGCAGGGCTGTATGATCGCGCGTGCCGACAAGGAGCTAATGCATCTTGCGGAAACTCTCGATTGCCCGGTTACCTCGACATTGCTGGGCAAAGGTGTTTTCCCGGAGAACCATGCTCTCTCTCTGGGTATGCTGGGAATGCACGGGACGGCCTACGCGAACAAAGCCATGGTGGAGTGCGATCTGTTGATCAATATCGGCTCCCGTTTCGATGACCGCATCATCGGACAACCATCGAAATTCTGTCAGAGCGCAAAGATCATTCACATTGATATCGATCCCGCTGAGATGGGCAAAATGATCCGACCTGATGTGCAGATCGTTGGAGACGCGAAAGCCGCCCTGACTAAGATCAATAAAAAGATCTCCCGCCATGACAATACGGAGTGGAAGGCGAAGCTGGATGCTTACAAAAAGAAATTCCCGCTCAGCTACAAAAAACAAGGTGGTCTGCGGATGCAGCAGGTCATTGATGAGCTATATACGCTGACCAATGGCGAGGCTTATGTTTCCACGGATGTGGGCCAGCACCAGATGTGGGCTGCCCAGTTCTATAAAAACCACGAGTCGTATCACTGGCTTTCCTCTGGTGGTGCGGGCACGATGGGCTTCGGTTTTCCAGCCGCGATTGGTGCCCAACTTGCTCATCCGGACAAAACGGTTATCTCCATTTCCGGAGACGGAGGCTTCCAGATGACCCTGTTCGAGCTGGCAACCGCAGCCATCCACAAGCTTCCCGTCAAGATCGTCGTTCTGAACAATCATTACCTTGGGATGGTTCGCCAATGGCAGGAACTCTTCTACGAAGATCGCACCTCCGGAGTGGATCTGGTGGGTAATCCGGATTTCTGCAAGCTCGCTGCAGCTTACGGGATCCCCTCGGTATACATCAAGCGCCCTGCGGATGTGACCAAGCAGCTCGAAAAAGCGCTGGAATACAATGACGGCCCGATCCTGATCCATGCGGAATGTGTGAAAACTGACAACGTTTTCCCAATGATTCCGGCCGGAGCGTCCCTTGAAGATATGATCACGGAGGCGCCGAAGCAGAAAATGGAGAAACCTGTTGGTTCCACGTGATCTACCTCCGGGGCTGAATAAAAAGAACCGGCGGGCAGTGATCAGTGTCCGCTGGTGTTACTTCATCCCGTTCATCGCATCAATTCTTACTGATCCCACAACAGTTCCAACCAATTTACTCAAAAATGAGCATCACCACTACAGATACTCCGGCAGCGATCATTCCATCCGGCTCGATCCATACACTCTCCATTCTCGTTAATAACGCGCCTGGAGTCCTCATGCGCATTTGTCAGGTGTTTTCCCGCCGAGCATTCAATATTGATTCGCTCGTGGTGTCCCAAGGGCGCGATCCACGTTTTTCCAGAATGACGATCGGAGTCGTCGGGGATCCTTCGGGACTCGAGCAGATCATCATGCAGGTGAACAAACTGATCGATGTGATTCATTGCTTTGAGCACACCAGTAACAACTCGGTGACCAAGGAGATGATTCTTATCAAAATCCTTTGTTCTTCCGATGAGCGCTCCACGGCCCTCCAGATTACCGAGCACTTTGGCGGCAAGACCGTCGATCTTACTCCGTCTTCGATGGTTGTGATGATTACCGGTGACAGCCTCAAAGTCGATGCTGCCGTAGCTATGTTCTCCCAATATGAGATCATCGAGACCGTCCGCACCGGCAAGGTGGTGATGGCCCGCGGCGAGCAGCCGACATAGTCCTCAGGACAGAAAGTATAAGAGACTTTGTTACAATCCCTCTTGCATCATGCAGGAGGGATTTTTGTGTTTTTTCGAACTTGTCTGAATTATATATATATTGTAAGGAAAGCCGTGATTTCCTCCCCCGGCAAGGACGCCTCGTCCGACACTCCAGCGCTTCGCTTTGTATGCTTGTCATGCAAAACGAGTTTGGTCGTTGTAGGGGGGCGCAAGGGGGTCAGCGGTCCTTGTCCGAAATGTGATGCCTGGATAGATGCATCCCAATTCGAGGAAGGTGATGAAACGGTAAGGACTCTCAATGCGCAATTGCCGCCCGTTTCATCCGGGCGCAGACGTCGCGGCCAATCCATTACCTCGGGCCGTGGCACGGTGCGGGCAGACGGTTTTATCGATCACGAGTTCAATGATCGTCGCGAGTTGTTCGTTACCCTGCGGATCCTGGCGGTTTCCCTCGCGGTAATCGCGGTGATTCTTTTCGTTACCTTGTATTTGAAACAGTGGGCGACAGCTTGACCGGGGGTAGGTTTTGGGCGCAAATCGAGGATCGGGTTTCCGGATGGAAACTGAAAAATCCCGTGTTTATCTCGATTAAGTCCTTGTTTCCGCACCCTGTATTTCAGACCCTGTCTCTGCCCTATGTCAGAGATCCCCAACGAGCCGGAACAAGCCCAAACCAAGGTCGGAACCGAGCAGGAATACAATGCCGGACAGATCGATAAACTCGAAGGCCTCGAAGCCGTCCGCAAACGACCCGGAATGTACATCGGGGATCCGGACGAGCGTGGTCTCCATCACTGTGTTTTCGAGGTGTTGGACAACTCAATCGACGAGCACCTGGCAGGCTATTGCTCCCGGATAAAAGTGGCCATTCATGTGGATGGATCGATCTCGGTCTCAGACAATGGCCGGGGGATTCCCGTCGATATGCACCCGAAGTTCGGAATACCGGCCGTTGAGCTCGTGTTGACCAATCTCCACGCCGGAGGAAAGTTCGGTCAGGGCGCTTACAAATACTCGGGAGGATTGCACGGCGTGGGCGCGAAGTGCGTCAATGCGCTCTCCGATTGGTTCCGCGCGGATATCACCCGGGGAGGAAAAGTCCACCGGATCGCCTTTGAGCGTGGCAAAACCACAGAGCCGCTCCACATCGTGGGCGATGCCGATGAAAAGCGCACAGGGACGGCGATCACGTTTTTTCCGGATGCCACGATCTTCGTGGACACAATAGTTTTCCAATTCGACCGCCTCGCCACCCGCCTCAGGGAACTGGCGTTTCTCAACCCCGGTCTAACGATCGATCTGGAAGACGAGCGTCCGGAATCCTCCAAGAAATCCACATTCTTCTACAAGGATGGCATCGTCGAGTTCGTCGGCCAGCTCTGCGAGAATAAAAATGTCGTTCACGACTCTCCGGTGGTCATTCATGGCAAACGTGAAATCGATATTGATTACGATGGCAAGCAGTCGAAGGAGGATGTTTTCGCGGACGTCGTCTTTCAATACAATGATTCCTACCAGGATCAGATCCTCTGCTTTGCGAACTCTATTCCAAACGCTGATGGCGGGACGCACCTCACGGGCTTCCGGACAGCTCTTACACGGGCGATCAATGCATACGCAAAGTCCAATAAAATCCTGAAAGACAAAGATCCCGCGCTCTCCGGGGACGATGTCCGCGAAGGATTGGTATGCGTCATTTCGGTCAAAATGCCCAGCCCGCGCTTTTCTTCGCAAACCAAAGGAAAGCTCGTCAATTCCGAGATCGAGGGCGTGGTTTCCTCCATTGTCTACGAAGGTCTCAACACTTACTTCGAGGAAAATCCCGCATTGGCCCGCAAGATCATCGAGAAATCGGTCAATGCCGCCCGTGCCCGGGAAGCGGCGAGAAAAGCCCGCGAAACGGTGCGCAAATCCGCACTGTCTGGCGGCGGTCTCCCCGGAAAACTGGCGGATTGTTCGGAGCGCGATCCCGCGAAATCCGAGCTATATATTGTCGAAGGAGACTCCGCCGGTGGTTCTGCAAAGCAAGGCAGGGACCGGCGGACACAGGCCATTCTTCCCCTTCGTGGAAAGCTGATCAATGTGGAGAAAGCCCGCTTGCACCGCGCGCTGCAAAACAAGGAAATCCAGTCCATGATCACTGCAATCGGCGCGGGAATCGGTGATGGAGATCAGGATGGCTCCTTCAATATCGAGAAAGTCCGTTATCACAAAATCGTCATCATGACGGATGCCGATGTGGACGGCTCCCACATCCGCACCTTGTTGCTGACGTTTTTCTGCAGGCATATGCCGGATCTGGTGAAACGCGGATATCTCTATATCGCACAGCCGCCACTATATCTCGTTACCCGGAAAAAACGTTCGGAATACGTTCAGGATAACGATGAATTGAATAAAATTCTCATCGATCTGGGTGCCGGCGAAGTAACTCTGAGAACTTTTGACAAGTCCCGTGAATTCTCTCCCGATGAGCTGAAGAGTATTCTGGAGAATCTCTCATCGCTTTCGCGTTTCACCAAAGCGATCGAAGGAAATGGTGGGAACTTCGAGGACTATCTCAACGCCCGGCGGGAGGACGGCCATCTCCCCGAGTATATGGTTCGTATCCGTGAAGGTAACGTTGAGTCGGTGAGATATTATTCGGATGAAGCGTCACTCAGTGCCTTCGCCGCGGAGAACCGGGATCTGGGGCTTTTTGATGAGCAGCTCACCGATGAGGAACTCTCCCAGATTACCGGGCCATCACGGCGCGCTGTGCTTCATGAGCTGCATGAATCCACGGCCATCGCGAAACTTTTCTCCAGGCTCGAGGAGCTAGGTCTCAACACAAGGACTTTCTTCTCTCTTGATACGCCGATTTTCGAACTCACGGAAGGTGATGGAGAAAAAAAGACGGCCACGCCGATTTTCGTCGTCTCGGATATACTTACCAAGGTTCTCGAAATTTCCGCAAAAGGTGTGCAGATCAAACGATTCAAAGGTCTCGGGGAAATGAACGCGAAACAGCTTTTTGAAACGACAATGAACCCTGAAACCCGCCAATTCCTCCGCGTCCGGCTCGACGAGGATAACATGGTGGAGGCGGATAAGATGTTTGATGTCCTCATGGGCGACGTTGTGGAACCCCGCAAACGCTTCATCGAGGATAACGCGCTGAATGTCCGCAATCTGGATGTCTGATTCCCACCCGATCCGGCTCCGGATCACCCGTTTTCGATCATGAGTGATTTTTCCAACGATTTTGAAATCTACAGCGATGCGCTTCGTCTGGGCGAAGTGGTGTGGAATTCTGTCATCAAATGGGATTATAGCGGAAAAGATCTCATAGGGACGAAACTTGTTCACGCAGTGGATCGGCTGATCGCGATAATAGCTGAGGCTAGAAATAGCTCGGATTACCCCGAGATACGCAGATCCCGCCGGGCGGCATGTTCCTGTATTGCGGAAGCTGCCTTCTGGCTCGGCGCCGCTGAAAGACAAAAGTCGATCAGCAGGAAAGACGCACGCCTCCTGAATGTTGAGCTGGAATCTCTCCATCACCGCCTCAGCACGCATATCAAACCGCCCGGCCCCAAGACCGATCCACCGGCATCTTCAAAATAATATCTCCACCCGGCGGGAAAGTTGCCCTTCGCCTTCCCTTCGCCGCCATTCGATTCAGTAATTTTTTCTCACATGTCCAACGATTCCATCAAGCCCATCAACGTCGCCGACGAGCTCTCCCAGTCGTTCCTGGAGTATTCGATGTCCGTCATCATTTCCCGGGCACTACCTGATGTCCGCGACGGTCTAAAACCTTCCCAACGCCGGGTGCTCTTTGCCATGCGCCAGCTGGGAGTGACTCCTTCCAAATCCCACGTGAAATGCGCGAAAATCGTCGGTGAAACCATGGGTAACTACCACCCTCACGGCGATTCCTCGATCTATACCACGCTGGTGAACATGGGGCAACCATGGTCGATGCGGGAACTCATCGTCGATGGGCAAGGAAACTTCGGATCGGTGGAAGGTGATGCCGCCGCGTCCATGCGTTATACGGAGGCGCGTCTGCATCCTCTTGGCATGGCGATGATGGATGACCTGGACAAGGATACGGTCGATTTTATCCCCAACTATGATGGCACCCTCAAGGAGCCGTCCGTTTTACCATCGGCTTTCCCCAACTTCCTGGTCAATGGCGGCACCGGTATCGCGGTGGGCATGGCGACGAACCTTGCCCCGCACAACCTCGGGGAAGTCATCGACGGCATTTGTGCGATGATCAATAATCCGAATATCGATCTCCAAGGGCTCATGGAGCACATCAAGGGGCCTGATTTCCCGGTGGCTTGCGAGATCCGCGGAATACGTGGCATCGAGGATTATTTTGCCACAGGCCGTGGTTCCATGCGGTTGCGGGGAAAAGTCGAGATCGAGGAAAACGAGAACGGGAAATCGATGATCATCATCCGTGAAGTTCCCTATGGTGTAAACCGCGCGGTGCTTCAGACGCGGATCGCGGAACTAGTGAATGAGAAGGTTCTCACCGGTATTTCGGGAATGCGTGATCTTTCCGATGAGGAAACCCGCATTGAGATCGAACTGAAACGTGATGCGCGGCCGCAGGTCGTTGTCAACCAGCTCTACAAACTCACCGCCTTGGAGACTTCCTTCAGCGTGAACATGCTGGCGATTCATCAAAACCGTCCAAAACAACTGTCCCTGAAGGAGGCGATCGACTGCTATATCGAGCACCGCCGCGAGGTGGTGATCCGCCGCACAAGATATCTTCTCGGAAAAGCCGAGGAGCGGGCCGAATTGCTGGAGGCTTATCTCCTCGCTCTCGGGCATTTGGATGATTTCATCAAGATCATCCGGGATTCCAAAAACCGGGAGGAAGCACGCCAACGCCTGGCGGATTACGAATTCTCCACCGCGACAGCCGAAGGATTGGGGATACTTCTTCGCTCCCAGGCTGCCGTCCACGGCGATAAATATGTTTTCTCGGAACGCCAGGTCAACGCGATCCTCGAGCTGCGTCTCTATCAGCTCACCGGTCTGGAACGCGACAAAGTGAAGGGTGAATACGATACGATCCTGATCGAAATCACGGACCTTCTTGATATTCTTGCCCGCGAGGAGCGGGTGCTCAATATCATCAAAGACGAGCTCCAGGCAATCAAAGAGAAATACGCGACGCCACGCAGGTGCCCGATTGTCGCAGCAGTCGGCGAGGTCGCTATGGAAGATCTTATCGCAAATGATGCGATGATCGTCACACTCTCGCATCGTGGCTATATCAAACGCACACCTGCTACGGAATACCGTCTGCAGGGACGGGGTGGAAAAGGTTTGAAAGGGATGGAGACCAAAGCGACCGCCAAAGACGTGGAAGACGATTTCGTTGAGCATCTTTTCTCGGTCCAAACGCACGATTATCTCCTGTTCTTCACGAACACGGGTCGTCTCTACGTGGAGCGGGTCTACGAGCTTCCGGAAGGCTCCCGCACCTCTGTTGGGCGCAGCATCCGGAATGTGCTCGATCTCCAGCCCGACGAAAAGATTGCGGCGATGCTACGCTTGGAGCGGGCTGTCGATGACAATGGTAACGATATTACTTTCCGCGAGGATGCGGGCTATGTCTTTTTCGCGACTCGCTCCGGCAAGGTCAAAAAAACCGCGCTCAACGATTTCCGCAACTATCGGAAAGCGGGCACGATCGCGATCATCCTTGAGGAAGAAAATGAGCTTATCGGGGTTTGCCTCACAAAAGGGGATAACGAAATTATCCTCGTCACCCACGAGGGTATCAGCCTCCGCTTTTCGGAACAGGATACCCGCCCACTCGGTCGCTCTTCGCAGGGTGTGATGGGGATCCGCCCGGTCGAAGGCGACTATGTCGTTGGTCTTGCCCTTGTAGAGGAAGGGCATACGCTTCTTGTTGCTTCGGAGAATGGGCTGGGGAAACGCACGGCGTTTGGGGAATACCGCACCCAGTCACGTGGCGGCAAAGGCATTATCACCATGAAGGTCACCGAAAAGACCGGGACCCTGGTGGGCGCTCTGGCCGTTACGGAAGAGCACGAGCTCATGCTCATGACCTCCACCGGGCAGTCGATACGCATCCGGGTCAATGAGGTTCGCACCACGGGCCGCAATGCTCAGGGTGTGAAACTGCTTACGCTCAAACCGGGTGAGAAACTTCAGGATATCTCTTTGGTGATTCCAGACGGTGAAGATGCGGAAGACTCTTCCACTACCCAGGCGGAGGATTCAACACAAGAGGCTGACCCTAAAGAAGATACCTCAGAAGGAAATGGTCCGGTCATTGATGTATGATCTAAGGATTAGAGAATTTTCCGATTATTTATATATTATTGATTGACTGATGTTGGTCAATGGTATCTTATTCCGCCCAGTTAGCTTCACCTGCACATGAAAAAGCAATCTTCCATCATCGCCACCGCAACCGCCCACTCCCGGGCGGGCAAAGGTATGATGGTGATGTCTTGGCTTGTTTGTGATCGCTCCCAGTCAGCCGGGAAACTCGTCAAACCCGTATATACTAGAAGCAGGCAATGGCACGAAAGTGTCTAGAACTCCACGAATAAAAGGAAATTCTCTCAGCCCTGCTTCATTCCGAAGTAGGGCTTTTTTATTGGCCTAAATTTTAACACCACTTTTTTAATCCCGTTCCAATGTTTTATCAATCCTTCCACCGATCTGGACCGAAACTCTTGCTCCGTTAGATTCAAGCCCTTTGGCGTGAATATCTGTTTATAGCAGTCTTGCCCGGACATATAGATTCCGGGCCATGGCACCACTATGTATTTATTTGTAAATTATTTCACTATAAATGGACGCTAAGTCTCGTGAATTGAGATATCTGTTATCTGAGGAATCATGATTCAGCTCGATTCCCGTAATTTGGAGTCCGTCTACCATCCCATTAACTAGTAGAAAAATGAACCTACTGAATTCTGAAGACCTGATCGCCGCCGGATATGAACCGGGGCGGATATTCAAAACACTCTTCGAGCACATCGCGGAATATGAAGCCCGCGGTATCAAAGATCCGCGCTATGCCTTGAAGCTGCTCAAGCGCGATTGCGGGGAGCCCGTAAAAAAACTCAAGATGAAAGCTGTCCCGGCAGCTTTTACCGAAGCGATTTCCTCGGCGAATGACGGGGAAACACAAAACATCGCAAATGTGCGTCGGCAAATGAATCAATTGCTGAGATCCCCGGTTATCAAGAGCGGAGTGATCCTTCCTGACGCATGCCCGTCTGGAGCAGGTGAGGCTGTAATACCGGTTGGTGCCGCAGTGGTTGCGGAAAATGCAATCATTCCATCGGCCCACTCTGCGGACATCTGCTGTTCTATGTATGCGACGTTCTACGAGAGTGGAACAGATGTCTCGGCCGAGCTGGATGCCCTGCGCTCGGTGACTCGTTTCGGCCCGGAAGGGCGCACCTATGAGGATGCGGTTCCGGATCCGGTTTTAGATGAAGACGTTTGGGAGAATCCATTCCTCAAAGGGCTGAAAAACCGCGCAAGAATGCAGATCGCCGATCAAGGAGATGGCAATCATTTTGCCTACATTGGGGAAATGGTCATCAACGCGGAATTGATCGCGCTATTACGTCTCACGGGATATGCAAATCTCGCGGAAAGCTTCTCTCTGCGTGATCCATGCGCTCCGAGAGAGGTGCGTGTGCTGGTAACACATCACGGATCGCGCAGTCTCGGAGCCCATGTCTACAAGCGCGGGCAGATCGCTGCGGAAAAGCAAACAGCAAGGGTGGCCGAGGGTATTCCCAAGGCTGCGGCATGGCTGGATGCCAAGTCTGCGACAGGCCGGGAATATTGGGAGGCTCTGCAATACGTATCCCGGTGGACGCTGGCGAATCATCGTGCGATTCACCGCAGGTTCCTGGATAAAATCAGTGCCGAAGCCGTGACTCAATTTGGCAACGAACATAATTTCGTCTGGCAGCGGGGAGATCTTTTCTACCACGGAAAAGGAGCGACTCCTGCCTGGAGGGATGATATGGGACGGCCAAAGCTTGGCTTGATTCCTTTGAATATGGCGGAGCCGATTCTACTCGTTCTTGGAGCTGACAATGAGAAGTATCTGTCTTTCGCGCCCCACGGGGCGGGCCGAAACATATCTCGAACCGCTTTGCTGAGGAAATATCCGGAGGCGGCGGATCGGGAACGGGTGCTGGCGGAATCGACATCAGGAATCGATGTGCGCTGGTATTCGGGAGTGGCGGACTTGAGCGAAACACCAGTCGCATACAAGAATGCGGATGATGTGAGGCGGCAGATCACTGAATATGGTCTCGCGGAAGTAATCGCGGAAATCAGGCCGCTGGGTTGCCTCATGGCTGGTCAATGCGAGCAGCCATGGCGCAAACGCAAAGAGACACTAAGCCCGAAACAAATCCGTCAGATTGGCCATCGCTCGGAGCGCCGGAAAGTCAGGCAAGCGCTCGAAGAAGCTTAAGAAAAGTTGTGCCGGATTTCAGAGATGGAATCCGGCATTTCTATTCCTTGGCTCAAGCTTCCTTCGATCTGGTGTCGATTCTCGGAAAAACCGGTTGAGGTTTCTCGATTTCATGACCTGTAGGGATTAATCCCCATTCCAGATCATCAAGCTTGAGATCATTCAACTTCGGGAGATTGAGCTGGGCTGTCAGCTTCCGGGAGGCCTCTGGAAGGACTGGCGATAGCAAAATAGCGCAATGAGCTACGGACTCGGCAAGGTGGTGAAGCACTGTGGCGAGGCGGTCTTTGTTCTCCAAATTTTTGTTCAGTTCCCACGGTTTCATACGCTCCGCGTATTGGTTGCAATGCACCACGTGCCGATTGAGAGCTTCGAGACCCATGGAAATTTCGTGATTCTGCATGGCCTTGCGATATGCCTCGGTATTCTCCTTGAGCGATTGCTGAAGAGCTTTGTCGTCATCCGTGAGTGATCCGCCGAAGGAGATCACTCCGTCCGTGAAGCGTTTACTCATGTTCAAGGCGCGGTTGCAAAGATTTCCCAGCTCGTTGGCAAGCTCCGTATTGAACAGCATCACCAAGCGATCTAGATCGAAGTCCGAGTCTTTTCCGGTATGAATATCGCGGACCAGATAATAGCGGAGTGCGTCAGAGCCGAAGGTGTCGGCAAGTTCCACTGGATCGATAATGTTGCCGAGGGATTTGGACATTTTTTCGCCCCGGATGTTCCACCATCCGTGTACGAGCAATTGCGGCATTTTCTCATCGGTAAATCCAATGGCATGGAGCATTGCCAACCAATAGATACCGTGCGCCGGCACCAGAATGTCTTTGCCGATGATGTGCACGGGTCTGTCGGTCCAGATTTCGGCGAATTCGGGCAAAGTATCGTCCGGCGTGTAGCCAACGAAAGAGATGTAGTTGATCAGGGCGTCGAACCAAACATAGGTTACGAAATCCTTGTCAAAGGGGAGTTCGATTCCCCAGGTGAGGCGATCTTTGGGGCGTGATATGCATAGATCCGTGCCGGTATTGCGATCCAGGGCATTCAACAGTTCCGCTTTCCGGAATGCGGGCAAAATGGTGTCCGGGGACTGCTCCAGGAAGTTTTTCAGCCAATCAGTATGGTCGGAGAGTTTGAAGTAGTAGTTTTCCTCCTCGATTTCTGTAACCTCGCCCCATTCCGGACCAAAGTTCCCTGCTTCATCCCGATCGCGATCCGTGAGGAACTGCTCCTGCCGGACTGAGTAATGGCCTTTGTAGGATTTTTTGTAAATCTGGTCACGGGCATACAGATCGGAAAGAATCGCCTGAACACAAGCCTTGTGCCGGGGATCAACTGTCTCTGCCCAGCCATCGTATTCGACGCCAATTTTCTCCCATAAAGAGGAAAACTTCGAGGTGGTGCGTGCGACGAATTCCGCAGGAGTGATGCCTTCTTTTTCGGCGGTCTGCTGGACTTTCTGGCCATGTTGATCGACACCTGTGAGGAAGAAAACTTCTTCACCGCACAGACGGCGGTAGCGGGCGATGACATCAGCTAGAACTTTTTCATAGGCGTGGCCGATGTGTGGAGAGCCGTTGGTATAATCGATGGCCGTGGTTAGGAAAAACATGAAGATGAATGGTGATGAGTTGGATCAGTGCCCGGTTGGCGGCTGGTCTCGGACGACTTTGCCGCCCATGGAGAGGATACGTGAGTTTGCCTTCGCGGCTTCTGCTTCCGGGATGTTTCCCATGCGGACGTAGATTTGCGATAGAGCCGTCCAGGCAAGTAGGTCGTTTGGCTGAAGGGAGGTTGCTTGGAGAGAGGCGCCAAGAGCTTCTTTGAGCTGGTCGGTTTTCAGTAGCACCATGGAAAGGGCGTGCCACGAATCAAAATGGCTTGGATCGATGGCAACGCATTTCCGGTAGAGTGCGGTAGCTTCCTCCAGCTCGCCGATAGCCAGATGTCCGCTCGCGTCATCGAAGAGGTCTTGAAGGTTCTCGGTTGTCAAAATCTGAAAGTGAAATGGGCTCTGGTGCTCTCAGGAAAACTTGCGATGGACGCCTTCTCCGAGGGTTTTCCCTATTGTTTATAAAGTTGCTGGACGTTTGCCTCTTCGTGTTTGGCATTCAGCCACGAAGTGAAAGCGGTAATCTTGTTGGACTCCTCGGCTTGTTCCAGCTGCGTTTGGATTTGCTGCTCGGCGTTTTCACTTTTTACGTATTCGCGGCTCTCTACGTGGGCGATGAAAGCGCGGTCAGCCTCCAGGATAGGATCGGCGAGTGTTCCGGGATCCGTGTATTTTACCGCCTCGAAAAGATTGGATGGGATTTTCGTCGTATCTCCGCGGTAAGTGGCGGTGACATCGGAGAGGCTCACGGTTTCCTCCGTGATTTCGGCAGTTTTCGCAGCCTCCGGGAAAGATTTTCCATCGGCGAGGGCATTATTGATGGTCTCAACCGCTTTGTCGGCGGCTTCCTTGAGCGCGGAGCTGGATTTTTCCGCGATGAGGCGTGCCCGGGCATCCGCGCGAGCTTCTTCGTAGGTCTGCGTGCGGCTTGGCTCGACTTCTTCCAGATGTGCGATGAGCCATTCGTTTTCACCAATTGCAATGGCTGGAGAGATTTTTGAAAACGGATCCGAGGTGACCGACATGCGGAAAAGCTCGTTTACCGCAGTGCCCTGCGTGCTGGTCGAGCGTAGGGGAAGGTTCAGCTCTGGCGGCGCTTCGTTTGCCGCAAAAAGCTCGGTGTTCTTCACTTCCCAGCCGTCCTTTTCAGCTAGCTTGCTGAAGCTGAGCTCTTTTTGGCTTTCGAGTTGGTAGAGGAAATCATCGACCTTGGCGTCAGTTTCAAGCTGTGCCTTGCGGCGTGCATCAGCGAGTTCCGCGGCACGGGAGGCCTTGTTTTTCTCATACTCGGCTTTTGCATCCGCGCTTGCATCTGCTGTTGGCTCGGTAAGTTCCGCAGGCTCTTCCGGGAGGGTTGGCTTTGCCAGGATGTAGCTGAACCTGCGCTTTTCGGGAGTTTTGAAAGCATCCTGAATGGTTTCCCAGTAGGCTTTGATTTCCTCTTCGGAAGGATCAATTTTGGATTCGATAGGTGCGATGTCGATCCGGGCGATATTCACCTTGATGCGTTCGCCATCGATAGCCGCGCGTTTTTCGATGATCTCCTTGCTGGTGGTCAACCCGGAGCCGAGGATGTCTCCCAGTTTCTTCTGGGTGATCACATCGGAGGCCAGCTCGCGGACATCACCTTCGGTAAGTCCCAGGCGGCCAATGCCTTTCTCTACGAAATTCCGGTATGCTTCCGGGGAAAAAGCGCCGTCAGGACCTGCGAATGCGCGTAGCTGGCGGATGAAAGAATCGATCTCCTCCTCGCCAGGATAAATACCGAATTCCTCTTTGGAGCTGCGCAGGAGGATGCGGTTGGTGAAAAAGTTCTCCATCGCCTGTTCCTGTGACTGTGCATCGCCCGAAAGCGTGAAGAGGAAGCTGTAGAGCTGGAAGTCTCCGGATTGGGCCAAGGATTGGGTCAGCTCGTAGGCGGAGGAGCCGAGACTGCGGAATTCTTTGTCTGTGTAGCTACGGCCGGCGATTTTCAAAACCGGTGCACCTCCGCGGGATGCGCGCATGGTGCTAGAATCGAGAAAAACGAATCCGATGATGACTAGGACGAAGAGGACGATGATAAGTCCGGTGTATTTGCGTAAGTGTTCGATCATGGCGCGGTGGCTGAGCGGCAGAGTTAAAAGGGGAAAGGTTGAACTTTAAACACTAAATTTCAATGAATCCTATCAGGTGTGGCGATTCGCCCGCAGGGGGAGGAATTGAGGCAGTAAAGGTCGGCTCGGAAGATGCTTGCGAAAAGTAAGGTTTGGCAGTTGTTTGGGGGATGAATTTGCGGTGGTTGAATGCTTTGCTGTGGGGGAACTCGGTTGCGCTGGCCTGGATGTGGGGCTTGGGACTGTTTTTCAGTATTCAGATTTCCTTCATGTTCGGCATGCAGGGGCTTCTGATGTTTGCCATACCGAACGCGCTCGGCCTGATGCTTTTTGGCTGGTTGACACAAATCGTGGCAAATCGTCACCAGGGTGGCCAGGAATCGCTCTCATTGTTCTTCGATAAATTTGCCAAACCTTTCCGGCTGATTTTTTATATTTATCAGATCGTGGCGCTGTCCCTGACGGTGTTTGCATTGGTGAAATACCTTTTTGTCCCGCTATTGGGATCCATGGATGCCCTGAGCGGTGCCGCAGTCATGGCGCTCGCCGTGTGTATGTCGGTCTTTGTTCTGCTGGCAGTCGGGTGCTTGCTCGGTGAGGAGTTTGGCATCCGGAAAATCAAGGCTGGGCATGCCTTGCTGGGCGGTTTGTTGGTTCTTTGTATCGTCACGATTCTGTTTTCCCTGAGTCCTCCCAATCTGGGTGAAGGCACGGCGGGGCTGGGCGGAGAGTATGGCTACACCTCGAATCGTTTCTGGGGGCTTGCCGTTCCGTTGGTCGTAGGATTGCTCTTCGGCCCCTGGTTGGATCTGCAGCATTGGCAACGTGCGATCCAGATCCACCGGGAAAAGACATCGATCCGGCTCAGCTATGTTTTCGGCGGGGCAATCTTCTTTCTGCTTTTACTTTTCCATGGCTCTTTGGCCATGTGGGTGATGGGCAATGCAAGTGGGACTGTGGTGCCGAACCAGTCTTCCCTGGATGACCTTACCTACGGACATCACATCGTGGTCCAATATTTCAGCGGAGCGAATTTTTCGGGAGGTTCCTGGCTTCCCGCCGCCTACTTTGGTTTCCTCTGTATTTGTATTCTTACCACCTTGGATAGCGGTTATGTGGCGCTTCGCTGGTTCCTTGAGAAAAACGTCGAAAAAAGTGAGAATATGCTTCTTTCGATCATTCCAAAACAGGTCGTTTCATCTCCGATTCCCACCTTCTTCCTGATCGCGATCATTACCATCATCGGATATTTCGCGAAGTTCGAGTTGGAGTATTTCATGGTGTTTTTCGCATCTTTCTTCGTAGGCTACGCGGCTTTGGCGATTGCGCGTTGCTTCGTGCCAAACTCGCAGCAACCGCTTCCACAGATCCGGATGTTCTCGATGGCTTGCTTGTGTCTCGTGATCTTCGCCTTCGGGTATATGGCTGATCAGAATGCCTTGATGTATCTGGGTTCCCTTTTGCCCCTGGCCTACGTGGTATGGTTGGTCGTGACCACGGATCTGCTCCGGCTGGTGACCGAAAAAGCCGGGGAGGTCATGGATGCTGCCGCGGAAATTCCGGCGATCAAAGCGATTTCAAAGCCCGAGCATGCCGTGGTGAAAACGGTGGTTTCCGCCCCTGAACCAGGCGGCACACATGATCTGGCAGGGCATTTCGAAGGGAAGTGGTTCGTTTATTCGATGATTGCGACCTACTCGGATACGAACTCCGTCGGGAATGTCTATTTTGGAATGTATCCGATGTATGTGGGGAAAACCCGTGAGCTTTTCTTCAATGCGGCCATGCCGGATTTCGATCTCAAAACGACCAAATTCTATATCCTCACCCGCTCCTTTGAGCACAAATTCGTCCGCGAGAGCCGTGAGTTCGATACGATCACGGTGAAAATCAAAGTGGCGGAAGCAAACCGGAAATTCTGCACCCTCGAGCATCAGATCTTTGGCTCGGAAGGCCAACTTCTCGGTAAAGGAAAGCAAAGCCTTCTGTTCGTCTCCTCGAAGGACTACGGGCTACTGGATATCCCCTCGGAGGTTTACACCGCCTTCATGAAATATCTGTAGTTGGTTCTACCGGAAACGGGTTGCCAGTTGTGACCAAGCTGGCAAGCTCGGGGTCTATGGAACACCACGTATATTTCTGGCTGAAAGATGAATTCAAGAACGATGAGGGCCGTGCCCGCATGGAGGCGGCTCTTACGGAGCTTGTAAAATCCCCGAACCCGGCTTCCGGCCATTGGGGAAAACCGGCTGCGACGGAGTCACGGCCTGTGACAGACCATTCATGGGATTACGGAATTTCTCTCAAGTTCAATGATCTCGAGTCCCACGAGAAGTATCAGAAAGCGGATCCCATCCACGACGCATTCTCCGGCGGACATCGCGAGATGTGGGCAAAGGTGATGGTCATGGACCTTGATTGATTGCCTTTTCGCGGAAACGGGGGGCTGGCTAGCTGGCCGGTCCCCCGGTTTTAGATTTCGAGCGGCGTCCCCCTGAGATCGAACACTTTCCTCACGGCTGCTTCAATCAGGTTGTTCGGGCACGAGGCGCCGGCTGTCAGCCCTATCGTAATATGATCTTTCCCCGAGAATACTTCCGCGTAATCAGTGGTCGTCTCCTGCGCGTGATGCAGATCGTAATGAACAATCAAGCCCAACGAGGTGATCTGTGACGCATCCCGGATGAAAAAGGTGGGCAGCTCTTTTTCCCCGATTTCCACGAGGTGGGCGGTATTGGATGAATTGTAACCGCCGACAACGAGTAAGAGGTCCATCCTGGTTTTCAACATGGTGAAGAGTGCGTCCTGCCGTTCCTGGGTGGCGCCGCAGATGGTATCGAACATACTGAAGTTTTCAGAAGAGCCATCCCTGTCCAATATGGCCTGGGCCAGCCGATTCTGTATTTCCTGGGTTTCACTCTTCAGCATGGTTGTCTGGTTGGCCACACCGATTTTCCTGAGATGTAGATCGGGATCGAAACCTTGCTTGTAGGAGCCCTTGAAACGATCGAGAAATGCCTGTTTGTCACCACCGTGGCGTATGTAATTGCAGACATGATCGGTATCCGCGAGCGTCAGGATGACCAGATAGTGTCCATTCTTTTCTTCGCCCAGTGCCCTAGAGGCGGTAGCGCGGGTTTCCTCATGGTTTTCCTTGCCGTGTATGATCGAGGTGATGCCTTCCTTGGCATAGCCACGAACCCGCCGCCACACCTTCATGACATCTCCGCAAGTTGTGTCCACGGTGTAGCAGCCACGTTCCTGGATCTTTTCCATGAAGGAAGTGGGAGCGCCAAATGCCGGGACAATGACCACGTCGTCTGGTTCGAGCTGATCGTAGCTTGCATCGATCTCTTTCCACGGAAGAGAGACGATATTCATGTCCCGCAGGTGCTGGTTGACATCCGGATTGTGAATGATTTCCCCGATGAGAAAAATTCGGTTGTCCGGAAAAACTTTCCGGGACGCGTATGCGAGATCGATCGCCCGCTCCACTCCGTAGCAGAAACCGAAGTCCTGTGCCAGAAGCAGTGTCGTATTGCCATGGGTGATCTTGCCGCCCTGATCCTTGATTTTTTCCACAAGGCTTGAGTGATAATGGACAGCGACCTCTGCGGAGACGAGCTCCATCACATCCGGACGGCGGACATTGACTCTGGGGCGGTTGCGGGCTTGCTCTGGCATGCCAGTAAGAGACACTAGAATGGGAAGGCCGGAAACCGGAAAATGCATTCCGCCTACGAGGCCGGAAATAAGAGCCGCGACAGGCAACCCATCGTTTCAAGCGGTGAACATTCTAGTTCCAATCAGGCTCTCCTCCGGAAAGGAAGGGCGAGTAGGAGGTAAAGCAGCAGGGCCAGCCCTTGCATCGCAAAAAGATAGAGCGGCCATGCTCCGAGATGATCGATCAGTGAAGGATTATCCGGAGGACGTGAGGAAAACGCGAAGTTTGTCTCCAGCAATGTATTCACGGCGAGGGAGAATACATGGTAGAGAATGGAAATCCCGAAAACCTCCAGCGGGGAACGCCACCAAGGTGCCTTAGGGCGCCATTTTAGCACGATAGGAATGTATAGCGCGGCGGCTACAATGGCGAAGTGCTGGACGAAAAAGTGGATGAAAGGGAGGCTGGGCGGACCATGGGAAATGGCGGGTGTGAGCAGTGCCTGGGTGGTTGCGGCAATCCCCCAGAAGTAAGTGAGCGTCAGTAGAATAGGCTTTTTGGTGAGAAGCGCGAAGCCTGCCACGATCGCCGCAAGATCACAAAGATGCAGCGGTAGGACATTGTCCAGCGATACCGGATATCCACGCCATGCGAAAAGCGCGAAGGGATAGGAAGCTAGGCACAGAAATGCGAGGAGTGCGGTGACAATGCCCTGATTTCTTTCCGAACGTTTTGCAAAAAGAATCAATCCGGCAATGATCGCAAAACCAATGCCCAATGTGATGAAATGCTGGGAACCGAATGGATGGAAAGGCATTGGCTAGGAGCGGATTTCCGCAGTGGCGGGCTGTTGGGCGAAAATTGTTTTCGCGATGGCCTGCACTTGTTCCCCGGTGACATTGAGGAAATTTTCACGGGCTTCCTGGGGTGATGGGATCCGATTGTAAAATAGCAGCCCCTCACCGGCCCATGCGGCGTGCGCGGCGGTGGATTCGAAAGCTAGTTTCGACTGGGCGATGGCAAGGCGTTTTGCGCGCTCCAGTTCGCCGGGACGTGGGCCGTTGTCGGCGAGATCCTGTGTCTCGCGAAAGATGGTCTCCATTGACTCGTCACGGGAATCCGGATCCAGCCCTGCGAGGATCTGCAGGGCACCTGTTTCATGGAAAAGAGTCGTTTCACTACCCACCTGATAGCAAAGGCCACGTTCCTCGCGCAGCTCGGTAAAAAGACGGGAAGAGGAGGACTCTCCCAATATCAGGGAAAGCATGCGCAGCGCGTGCCGTTGCCCGGAATGTCTGCCCGGGGTATGCCATGCAAGGCCTAGCTGTAGCTGATCGGTCGGACGATTTTCGATGATCTCGCGTGAGGGGGAAGGGCTGTAGGCCTGTTGCAAGGCGGGCTTTTTAAACTTTTTAGGCATCTGCGGGAGCAGGCTGGCCAGGATTTCCTCAGCGCTCATCGGACCGGCGGTAGCGATGACCAGATCCTTCCGGAAGTGATGCTCCTTCGCGAAATGCTTGAGCGAGGAACGGGAGATTTTTTCAATGGATTCCAGAGAGCCGGAAATGGATTGCCCGAGCGGGTGCGAGGGCCAGAGGGCGCTGGCGAGAAGGTCATTGATGTGATCCGATGGAGATTCCCGGATCATGGTGATTTCTTCTCCGATGACATCGCGTTCCAATTCGATTTCGTTGGATGGAAAGGTGGAATGCCAGACCATATCAGCCAGGACTTCGATGAGCACAGGCATGAGCTCTGCCTCACCCTGGGCCTCATACACGGTGTGGTCTTCTGAGGTAGCCGCGTTTGCCTGGCCTCCACCGGACTCGATGGCAAGGGTGAGTTCCTTTGCCGAGCGGGTCTTGGTGCCTTTGAAGGCCATGTGCTCGGAAAAATGGGCGAGCCCCGCGGGTATATTCCCGATCTCGTCCCGGGAGCCGACCGGGATATAAATCGAGACGGCTGCGCATTCAGACTCCGGCAGATGGGAGTGTGCGAGGCGTGGACCGCCGGGTAGATCGTGGGTGGAATAGGTGGCAGGCACGGTTTCGGAAAAAGGTTGCTCCGCAGGCTTGCGGATGTGTGGGAGGGATAAATGTGTTTCGCGGGAATCCCAATTCAAATCTCAGGCATTTCGCAGGAGAGGTTCGGGATCCCGGCAAAACGATGCGTGGCTAGAGGGTCTGGAGATCCGCAGGTGTGGTGATCTTGGTGTTGGGTGAGGTGGAAGGGATGAGTTTCACCTTCTCTCCCAAAGCTTCGATGGCGGAGGTCTCATCGGTCACAAGAATATTTTCTTCCAGGATGTGACGATAGGCGGAGCGTAGGAGATCGGCTTGAAAAATCTGGGGAGTCTCCATGAACCAGAGGTTTTCCCGTGAAATGGCACCGATCATGAAATCCGAGTCGTCGGAGCGCTTGAGGGTCTCCGTCACTCTTCTGGCCAGTGATGCAGCGCCGTGCTCCTTTGCTGCTAGCACGGTCGCGGCGATATCCGCTTGGGAGACGAGTGGCCTGGCTGCATCGTGCACTGCGATGAAATCGCTTTTTCCGGAAACCACTGCTAGGCCGGCTGCTACCGAGAGGTGACGCTCTTCCCCGCCATCGATACGGATCAGGGGTTTGGTGAAACGCGATTGATCCAGCAGCGACATCCGTTCCTGCGGAGTCACCAGAATGATCTCGGCGATATCCGGGCAATCCATGAAAGTGGCGACCGTGCGGGCAAGGACCGGGATACCCCCAAGGGATGCGGCTAATTTATCGAAGCCCATGCGGCGGCTGGAGCCGGCGGCGACAATGATGGCTGTGCAGTTCATGAGCGGATTTTTAAGACGGGGAAATTGAACTACAAGGATGGACGCGTGGAAAGGAGAGTCTGTCGATGGGGGAGAAGCGTTTGATAACTTGTGCTTCTCTGTCATGGTATGCGGATCATTTAGTTCCCGGTGCATTTTGTATCGGGAAAAGCCGAAATTTTCCTCATGAAGCATACCCGATCCAACCAGCTTATCTCAGAAATAAAAAATCATCCGGAGGACGACGCACTGCTTGCAAAAATGGCGGTGGAGCTGGCTGGTGAGCTGCTCGGGGAGAGCCGGGTGGCGATGAACGGGCCGGAAAAACGCCAGGGTGCGAAGCTCGCGCGGATGATGAAGGACGCATCCGGAAAAGCGTTTACTCTGGCGATGGCAGATCAGGTCTTCCGTCCACCTTCCTCCGCACGATCCGCCTCACAGTTCCGGAACCTGGTGAGCACCTTCGGCGTGCCGGAATATCTGTCTGCGCACGAACGCGCCGGAATGTTTGTGGGCTCTGCGGCATCGGCTGTTTTCCCGGGAATTGTTATGCCGGCGGTGACCGGAGCCATGCGGCACGAAAGCTCGTCGGTGATTTTGCCCGCAGAGAACGATAAGCTCAAACCACTCCTCGGAAAGCGGGCGAGAGACGGCATGCGCATGAATCTGAATCTGCTGGGCGAGGCGATTTTGGGAGAAGAGGAGGCGGAGAAACGGATTCAAGCGGTTTTGGACCGCATCGCGGACCCCGATATCACGTATATCTCGGTGAAAATTTCCGCGATACACAGCCAGATCCATCTTGTCGCTTATGAGGAAACGGTGGAGGAAGTCAAAACCCGGCTGCGCAGGCTTTATCGTGCAGCGATGGAAAATCCGGTGGAAGGTAAGGCAAAGTTTGTGAATCTCGATATGGAAGAATACCGGGATTTGAGGCTTACCTGTGATGTCTTCCAGCAGTTGCTTGACGAGCCGGAGTTTCTGGAACTGGAGGCGGGAATTGTCCTTCAGGCGTATCTGGCGGACTCCTGGAGTTTCCAAAAACAGCTCAACGATTGGGCGAAAGCGCGGAAGCAAAGAGGTGGCGCGGGAATTAAGATCCGCATCGTGAAAGGCGCGAATCTGGCGATGGAATCGGTGGATTCCGAGCTGCATGGCTGGGAAACCGCCCCTTACTCGTCCAAAGAAGAGGTGGATGCGAACTTCAAAAGAATGCTCCACGAAGGCTGCAAACCGGAGAATGCGGCTGCGGTAAAAATCGGTGTGGGAAGCCACAATCTCTTCGATGTCGCCTATGCGCTTCTGCTGCGGGAACGGGAAGGAGTGAAGGAAAGAATCGAGTTCGAAATGCTCGAAGGTATGGCAAATCACCAGGCGAGAGTGGTGCGGGATGCTGCCTCGGGGTTGTTGCTTTATGCGCCAATTGTGCGAAGGGAGGATTTCCACCATGCGATCGCATACCTGGTGCGCCGGCTGGACGAGAATACTTCCGAGGAGAATTTTCTCCATGATCTTTTCAGCATCGAGAAGGGCAATTCCGCCTGGGAATCACAGAAGGCGCGATTTCTTGCCGCCTGTGCGAGGAAGGACGATGTCAGCGCGGAGCCGAAACGGCACGAAGACCGGAACCGCGAAGCGTTTTCCATGCAATCTGAGACTGCGGCATTTGAAAACGCGGCTGATACCGATTGGGCCTTGCGGGTAAATTCCAAATGGGCGCGGGATAAGGTTAGGGAAGTGAAAGAGGCTGAGGTGCCAGTGGTGCCTTTGGTCATCGCGGGAGCGGAGGAGGCCGGATTCAGCAATGATACGGTGGAGGATCCATCGATCCCCCGGAAAGTTTCCTACATGCATGCGATGGCTGGCGCGGAGCAGATTGAGCGGGCTCTCGCCTGTGCTGTGGAATGCCGTGGAGAGTGGGTGGCTCTTGGCTTTGCGAAGCGTGCTGAGATTTTACGAGATGTGGCGGTGGAGCTCGCGAAGATCCGCGGCGAAGCGATTGCCACGATGGTGAAGGATGCCGGGAAAAGCGTAATGGAGGGAGATGCGGAAATTTCCGAAGCGATCGATTTTGCGAATTACTATGCGCGTAGTATAGAGTCCGATGGTGCGGAGCTGGAGCCCTTCGGAACGGTGCTGGTCACTCCCCCGTGGAATTTTCCTTTCGCGATCCCGTGTGGCAGTGTGCTGGCAGCCTTGGTAGCTGGAAATACGGTGATTTTGAAGCCCGCCCCCGAGACGGTTCTCACCGCGTGGGTAATGGTGCAGGCGCTGTGGCGTGCGGGTATTCCGCGGGATGTGCTACAGTTCCTGCCGTGCCCGGATAACGAGCTTGGGAAATCCCTGGTGACGGATGACCGTGTCGGTGCGGTGGTTCTGACAGGTGGGCACGAGACGGCGGAGATGTTCCTGGGCTGGAAGCCTGAGCTGCATCTCTTTGCGGAAACCAGTGGGAAAAATTCACTGATCATTACCGCAGCGGCGGATCTGGATCAGGCAGTGAAAGATCTGGTGAAAAGTGCCTTCGGGCACTCGGGCCAGAAATGCTCGGCTGCATCCCTGGCCATCGTGGAGGGTGAAATTTATGATCACCCGGGATTCCGTCGGCAACTGCGTGATGCTGCGGCTTCATTGGTGGTGGGACCTTCCTGGGATTTCCAATCGTTCGCGACTCCCGTTATCCGACCTCCGGGGGAGGCATTGGAGCGCGCGCTGACCACCTTGGATCCAGGTGAAGAGTGGCTACTCAAGCCCGAGATGATCGATGGAAATCCTTGCCTGTGGTCACCGGGGATCAAGATCGGGGTTAAACCGGGTGGGTGGTTTCAACGAACGGAATGCTTCGGGCCGGTGCTGGGGGTGGTGCGTGCGGAAAATCTTGAGGATGCGATGCGGATCCAGAACGATTCGCCGTTTGGTCTGACGGGTGGGATCCACTCGCTCGACGATCGGGAAACGAGCCTCTGGAAAGAAACGGTGGAGGTGGGGAATGCGTATGTGAACCGACCTATCACCGGAGCGATTGTTCAACGCCAACCCTTCGGCGGATGGAAGCGATCCTACTTCGGTCCCGGGGCGAAGGCCGGTGGTCCAAACTATGTGGCGCAGTTCGGGCGTTGGAGAAACGTGACGCTGCCTGCAAAGGGGGTGGCTGGTAGCGATGCTTTTCTGGAAAAACTGCAACGGGCCCTCCCGGCTGAATCGGAAGCGTTGGTAGCCATTTCACATAGCGACAGGTTCTGGAAGGAAAAGGAATTCGGGGTGGAGCACGATCCAAGTGCGTTGCGGTGCGAGGCGAACATTTTCCGCTACCGGAAATTCAAAGGAGCCTTTGTGCGTATTGAGGCAGGATTGAGCGATCGCGATGCGGCGCGTTTGTTGCTCGTGGCTGAAGCTATTGGAGTGCCGTATGAGGTTTCCTCGGAAATTCGTCGTGAGTGGATGGAAGAGCTCGGGCTCCGGGCGACGGTGGAGTCTGAAATTGAGCTGTTGGAACGGTTTCCCAAGAATCCGAAAACCATCGATCTTCTAAGGGCCCCCAACGCATCCGGTGAGCTGAGAAGGGCCGCAAACCAGGCGGGGATCCGGATCGCGGCAGCTTCTGTGGTATGGAACGCCAGATTGGAGTGGCCGGCTTGGCTGCGTGAGCAGGCAATTAGCGAGACGCTGCACCGATATGGGAATATCGTGGCGAAGGGATAGGTCTGCCAACTTCTGATCTACTAAGCCGCCTGCCCTTATCCGGATTACAAAAGCTTCGCTCGCAGCAGGTCTGTGACCTGTTTGGGGTTGGGCTTGGTGGGAGCGCTCTTCATGACTTTTCCAGTGAGGAAGTTGAGAAGCTTTTCGTTGCCGGCCTTGATGGCTTCGACTTCGGCGGGGTTCTCGGCGATGGCGGCATCCACCAAGGCTTCGAGGTCTCCGGCGGAGGCGGGTTTGAATCCTTTTTGATCAACGATTTTTTCAACTTCCTGATCGGGATTTTCGAGGAGTTCGGCGAGGACTTCTGTGGCTTGGCCGGTGGAGAGGGTATCGCTGGAGGTGAGCTGGGCAATCTGCTTGAATTTCGCCTCGGAGATCGGGGAAGTCTCGATGGTGAAGCCAGCCTGGTTGAGGGAACCGAGGTAGGTGTTGAGGATGAAGTTCGCAAGCTTCTGCGGCTTCGGGGAGCTAGCGGCGAGTTCCTCGAAAAGGCCGGAGGTGGCGAGACTGGAGGAGAGCTCTGCGGCGGAGTTTTTGTTGAGCTTGTAGTCGGCCTCGAAGCGGGCGATGCGTGCGAGGCGCGGTTCGGGGACGAGCGGCCTGACTTTTTCCAAAAGCGGCTCAGTGGCGATGGGAAGGAGATCCGGGCAGGGGAAGTAGCGGTAGTCGTGGGCATCCTCCTTGGTGCGCATGAGCTGGGTTTCGCCGAGATCGTCGTTCCAGCGGCGGGTGGATTGGATCTGGGGGATTCCGGCATTGAGTTCTTCGGTCTGGCGCTCAATCTCGTAGTGGATGGAGCGGCGGATGGCGGAGAAGGAGTTGAGGTTTTTCAGCTCTACCTTCGCGCCCAAAGGATCGGATTCGTTTTTACGCAGGGAGATGTTTACGTCGCAGCGAAGGTTTCCTTTTTCCAGATCCGCATCCGAGGTGTTGCAGGAATGGAGGATCATCTGCAGGGAGCGGAGGTAGGCGAAAGCTTCCTCGGCAGACTCGATGTCCGGCTCTGTGACGATCTCCATCAGCGGCGTGCCGGCGCGGTTGAAGTCAATGAGAGAGGTGGTGGCGAGGTGGGTGGATTTTGCGACATCCTCCTCGAGATGGATGCGGTTGAGCCGGACGACTTTGTTCGGGGTCTTGATGTCCTTGCGTGCGTCAGTGGGGTAGCAATCGTCAAAGAGGGGCACACCACCGCCGAGGCAAAGGGGAAAATCCATCTGCGTTGTCTGGTAGTTTTTCGGCATGTCCGGGTAAAAGTAATTCTTTCGATCCCAGCGTGAGTATTCGGGAGACCCGCAACCGAGAGCGAGGCCGGTGAGAAGAGTTTTCTCGATGGCGCGCCGATTTAGGACGGGCAATGCGCCTGGATATCCAAGGCAGACGGGGCAGGTGTTGGTGTTCGGGTCGTCGCCGAATGAGGTGCGACAGGCGCAGAACATTTTGGTGTCGGTATTCACCTGGGCGTGGACTTCGAGGCCGATGGTTACGAGGTAGGACATGGGAAAGAGGATGATGCTAGTGCCGGATGATCAGCGGGAGACTGGAATGTGGGGGAGAGGTTAAACTGCCGGGACGCTACGGTTGCAAAGGATGATTTTTTGAATCGATGGTTCCGATGTCAGAGATATTGCCTCGGGATCGTTTTGAGATGTAATCCATTCTTCAAATTCCTGGAAAAGCTGCTCAGCCAAGGTTTTCGATGCGGAAGACCACGGGTGCGGAGTTGGTGCAATCCAGGGCCTCGATCTCGGCAAGAGCCTTCGTGAGCTTTCCGAAGGGACAGGTGTGGAGCAGGAAAACCATATCGACGAATTCCGCATCGGGATTGGAGGAATCGACGGGCGAGTGGGTGCCGGAGATGCCGATGCTGTGATTGGCGAGGACGCTGGCGATTTGGGCGACGACACCAATCTGATCGGTGACATCGAAGCGGACGTAATAAGCAGTGGTGGTTTCCTCAATGGGGACCAGGGTGCCGGCCTCGCGGTATGGGAGGAAACCGCGGTGGCGGGATGTGTGGGCGAGGTCGCGGGCGGCTTCGACGAGGTCGGCGACGACGGAGGAAGCGGTAGGGCCTTGGCCTGCTCCCCGGCCGTAGAAGAGGGATTCACCGGCGGCATCCGCGTTGACAGCGACAGCGTTGAAGACTCCGTTGACGGCCGCAAGGATGTGATTTTTTGCGATGAAGGAAGGCTGCACGCGTAGCTCGACGGCTCCGCAATCACGCTCGCGGACAATAGCGAGGAGCTTGATGACGTAGCCGAGGGACTTCGCGAAACTGATATCTGTGGGGCGGACCTGCTCGATGCCAGTGACGTAGATTTGTTCCGGATCAATGGGGAAACCGTAGGCCAGTGTGGCAAGAAGTATCGCCTTGTGGGCGGCGTCCCAGCCGTTGACGTCGAGGGCGGGATCGGCTTCCGCGTAGCCCAAGTCCTGCGCTTCCTGGAGGGCCTCGGGGTAGTCGATGCCGCGGAGGGTCATTTGCTCGAGGATGTAGTTCGAGGTGCCGTTGATGATACCGGTGAATGAGTGGATCTGGTTCCCGACGAAGGAATCCTGGACGGTTTTGACGATGGGGATGCCACCTGCGATGGCGGCTTCAAAGAAAATCGGCGTTTCCATTTTACGGGAAATGGCGAATAGCTCGACGCCGCGCTCCGCGAGCAGGGCTTTGTTGCCCGTGACGACAGGCTTTTTCGCCAACAGGGCGGCCGCGACGATCTCGAAGGCATCGGAAGTGCCACCGATGAGCTCGACAACGATGTCTACCGCCGGGTCCTGGACGAGCTCGTGCCAATCGGTAGTGAGTATCTCCCGGGGGACGGTCGAGGTAGTGGCGCGTGTTTTGGCCAGGTCACGGACGAGAATTTTTGAAATCTGGAGAGAAACCCCTTTTCCCGTGCGGTCTGAGATGAGATCGCCGTTTTTCTCAAGTGTGTTCCACACGCCGGAACCCACGGTCCCAAAGCCTGCAAGGCCGATTCCTAGTTTTTTACATTCGCTCACGCGGGGAGATTGCGTCAGGGAACGGGTGCTTGGCAAGGATGAGTCGCCCTCTTCTGGAAGGGGCGGGGGTTCTTCCAGTATGTGGAAAAGCCGGCGGGTGGCCGGCTCTCCTTTTCGAGTTATTCGGATTTCGAAATCGAGTCCCGCATGGTGGTGTCCGCCTTGACGTTCTCCATGCGGTAGTAATCCATGACTCCAAGATTGCCTGAGCGGAATGCTTCCGCGAGAGCCAGCGGCACCTGAGCTTCCGCTTCGACAACTTTCGCTTTCATTTCAGCAACGCGGGCGATCATTTCCTGCTCCAGCGCGACAGCTGCCGCACGGCGGATTTCGGCTTCCGCTTGGGCCATGTTCTTATTGGCTTCCGCTTGGGCCTCTTGAAGCTGGGCTCCGACGTTTTCACCCACATCCACGTCCGCGATATCAATGGAAAGGATTTCAAATGCGGTGCCGACGTCCAGGCCGCGGGCCAAGACGACTTTTGAAATGGAATCAGGGCTTTCCAGGACGACCTTGTAGGTCTCTGCGGAGCCGATGGTTGTGACGATACCTTCGCCGACGCGGGCGATGATGGTTTCTTCTTTCGCGCCACCAACGAAGCGATCGAGGTTGGTGCGGACCGTCACGCGGGCGCGGACTTTTACCTGAATCCCGTCCTTTGATACGCCGTCGATTGTTGAGCGGCCGGAGGATGGCGCCGGGCAATCGATGACTTTTGGATCGACAGAGGTGCGGACAGCTTCGACGACGGATTTCTCGGAGCCCTTGGTCGCTAGGTCAATGGCGCAGGCGCGGTCCCAATCGAGCTCAATACCTGCTTTGCGGGCGGCGATCAGGGCTTGAATGGTAGGTAATACGTTACCGCCGGCGAGGAAGTGGGCTTCGATTTCGTTGATTTCGATCTCGATGCCCGCTTTTTTGGCGGTGATCCGTGAGTCCACGATCGGGCCGTAGGGAACCTGGCGGAGGCGCATGGCAATGAGATCTGAAAAGCCGACATACGCGCCGGCAAGCCATGCCCGGAGCCAAACGCTGAAGAATGAAAGGATGATGAATGCGATGATCAGGCCGATGATGGCCACGATGATCAGTGCGATGGTAGATAGGGTATCCATGATGATTATTGTTTGGTTCTGACGATGAGTTGAAAGTGATTTGCCTCTACGATGACCAGTTCGGTATTGCTGGGGATCTGTCCTGATTGCGAGCGGGCCTCGTAGCGTTTTCCTCCGACGGTAATATAGCCGCTGGGCGAGAGGACGGTGACGGATTGTGCGGTTTTGCCAATCAAATCCCGAGCATCATCTTTCAACGCAGTGGAGGTGCCGGAAATTTCCCGATTCAGGAAAAAGCGTTTCCCCAGACGGGTTTTCGGCAGGATTTTGAACTGGATGTAAAAAATGACACCGGCTGCCACCAAAGAGCCTGCGATAGCGATTAGTCCCTCGATGGGGCCTAGTTTGACGAAGGACGCGACACATCCGGTGAAAAGCAGGAAACCGCCGGCGAGTCCCAAAATTCCGCCGGGAACCATCACTTCTGCCGCGAGAAGGAAGATGCCGAGAGCGAAAAGGAAGATGATGAGTGTCATACGTGGAGATACTGGAGAACAAAGGTGGGTTTCACGAGAGTATCTCGACTTTCAACTCAAACTCGCCGACTGCGATAACTTTCACGGGGGTCGAGGGGCCTGCGGTTCCCAGCGCAAGCCGGGCATCATAGCGTTCGCCTTCGATCTCGATCTGGCCGGAGGGGAATAATGCAGTGACGGAATGACCGGTGGCACCAATAAGAGACGGCTGCGAGCGAGCTGCGTGGGAGGCCGTCATCTCCCCGCCTATCGCGCTATCTAAAACCATTTTTCCCCATAATCCCCCGCGCGGCATAAAGCGTAACAATGCAGCAAAGAGAACCACGGAACCGGCGGCTCCGGTGAGTAGGTTGACAAGCGGGCGGACGAGGAAGTCACTCTTCCACGGGATCGGTTGTTCGGGCCAGATATCGGACATTCCCCACAAAAGTGAGCCGATCATCAGGAGGGCTCCGGGAATCGCGAGGACAAAGAAACCGGGAATAACAAAGACATCCACGAGAACCATGGCAAAGCCCAGGAAGAAAAAGATCGCGGCTTCGTGGCCGGACAAGCCGGCTGCATGATGCCCGAAGAAAACAATGGCCAGAAGGATACCACCGCTGATGCCGAAAACGCCAAATCCAGGAGTTTTGAATTCGATAAAAATCAGCAAAAGTCCAGCGCCCAGAAGAATTGGAGAAAGAGAAGTGAGATACTGGGCGATCTTTTCCGACCAAGTCGGCTCCAGACGCGTCAATGTGTAGTTGCCCTTACCAAGGAGGGTATCGGCAAGGGATTGGATGGAGGGCTCGATCCCAGCTCCCAAAAGAGGCTCGGAATTTTCACCATACGTTTTGTGGGCTTCTGTGGCTGTCAATGTGAGCAGCTCGCCTTTTGGCTTCAAGACTTCGTCATCGATCTTCAGTTCGTGCTCGGAATCGATCATCGCGGAAATGACTTCTCCCCGATACCCTTTGCCGTCGGTGATTGAGCGGACCCGTCCCTTCAGATAGGAGACGATCTTCATTTTCATTGTCTCGTCGATATCCGCGCCATTGCCCGAAACGGGAGCGGCCGCGCCGATAATCCCATTGGGAGAAAAATAGATTTCATCGGTCCCCGCCGAGATCAAGGCGCCGGCGGAAATGGCTTCCTTATTGATGTAAGTCACGACCTTGCCGGGAAATTTTTCGATGGCGCTGAGCATGTCAAAGGTGACATCCAGCCTACCGCCGGGCGTCTCCATATCCAGAATCACGGTATCCGCGCCTTCCTCAATGGCGGATTTCAGGCCGCGGCGCAGGATATACAGCTCCGGCGGTGCGATCTGATCCCGGATGGGAATGACGACGACTTTTGCCAATGTGGGTTTCTCATCAGTCTGCTGCGCGGAAAGTGGCAGAAATCCTGTAATCAGGAAAAAAAGGAGGAAGAGTGTTTTCATGGACAAAGTATCAGAAAGGCAGAGGGGGCTTCCATTAAAGAAAGCCTAGAATGATTGGGAGGGAAAGTATGATTCCAAAGGAATGGGCGGATATGAGTCTGATTGGTTGATGCTACTGCGAAATGATGGCTTTCCTTGAATGGAATCAGCGCCTATCGTCCCGCGGTTGTGAAAATTAAAAATGTCGAAATATGAACGAACGGTCGAAAACTTATCATTCGATTTCCGAACAGGCAGACCTACCGCTATCAGCGGACACAAGACTGGAGAAGCTCAGCGAGCGACTTGTTCAGCCATTAACGCAGCACGAACAAGCGGCATCCTTGAAGCAGCTCAGAGCTATGCACCGGGGGAACAGGTTCCGGTTGATGTTTGGACAAACTCCTTTGAGCGAGCGCTAAATGATTGGGAAACCCCTCTTATAGAGCTTTCAAACCTAGGCCTTAATTATGACAATGAAGGTTTTTTAAATAGCTCGTATCTAACCCCTCTAAAATCTGGTGCAGAAGCAGAACCCTACTGGGATGAAGAATACGGGGTAGTGTACAAACTTTTCAATCTTCGGAACACAGGTGCTCTCGGGAAAAAATTAGTCCTGGATCGAATGACTGAGGACGAAGAATTTCAAATTGATTTTCGGGATGCGGATTTACGCCACACTTTGACAAAGCTATCCGTTCTCAATGATGCTGGAGCTCTTGCTACAGAGATTGTAGGTTTGGCGGATAGTGGAGACTACTTGGTCGCAAAGCAACCGCTAGCTACTCCATTTAAAGATTTCAAAGATGATTTAAGGACGGCGATATCGGCCATCAGAGCAATTGTTCCAAGTCGTGGAGGCTTTCGACAAAACGTGGCAATTATTTCATTAAACGGCCGACCATGGGTGGTGGGTGATCTTCATGATAGAAATATAATGCGGGATAGTTTTGGGCGCCCATGCATCATTGACGCTTTGATTGGAGCTATTACTCCCGCCGCAATGAGTCAAATGAGCTGGCTAAGGGAAGCGGTCGCTGACGCTGCGATCTTTAGAAAAACGGGGAAAAAACCCTCATATGATCTCTTCGATGAAATTGATGACAGCGAGTTATAGGAGACTTAATCCAATTACTTTTCTTTATCCTAAAACGATTGCTGTGCGGGAGGTGGTGTAGAATTTGATCTGACCGTCACTGTGGAGGGGATAGCCGACCCCATGATCAAGGCGGCCGTGGCCTCCGTATTTTTTCTCATCGGAATCCAGGAGCAATGAATGGGTATCCTTTTTGTAAGGGGCGACTCCGTAGCCGGGAATTGATCGATCGGGCGAAAAATTGATGATGAAGATAAGGTTCGCGCGCTCGGCAATAAGGATTTTGTTTTCGTGATCCACATGAAGCAGCTGGGCGGGTGCGGCTTGTAGAAGTTTCCGGTCCCGGGCCAGTTTGATCAAATCCCGGTCCCACTCTGCAAGCCATTGGTATTTGAGGTTTGGATTGTCCACTAAGGACCATTGGCGACGGCAGTAATGGTAGGACCAGCCATTGCCTTCACGCGGGAAGTCGAGCCATTCCGGGTGGCCGAATTCATTACCCATGAAGTTCAACCAACCTTCACCTCCGAAGGCGAGGGTGATGAGACGGATGATTTTGTGAAGGGCGATTCCACGCTCAATAACCGGATGCTCGTTCTCAAGATCCATGTGCCAATACATCTCTTTATCCATCAGCCGGAAGGCGATGGTTTTATCGCCTACCAATGCCTGATCGTGGGATTCCGCATAGGCGATGGTTGCTTCGCCAAAACGGCGATTTGTGATTACTCCCCAGAGCTCGTCGAGGTTCCATTCCTCGTCGCGCTGATCTTTCAGTAGTTTGATCCAGTGATCCGGAATGCCCATGGCAAGCCGGTGGGTAAAGCCGATGCCTCCCTCGTGGTTTGGTCGACATAATCCCGGCATCCCGGACATGTCCTCGGCGACGACGATCGCGCCGGGCTTGATTTCAGAGATGAGCTCATTGGCCAACTTGAGATAAAGAATCGCGTCCTCATCGGCATCCTCTCCGAAATAATCATCGTAGGAGCCAAAGGCGCGATTCCCGTGTGAGTGATAGAGCATGGAGGTAATACCATCGAAACGGAATCCGTCGAAGCGGAATTCCTCCAGCCAGTAGCGGACATTCGAGAGCAGGAACTGGCGGACTTCCGGGCGGCTGTAGTCGAAACATTTGGAGTCCCATTGCGGGTGATCGCCTTTCTCTCCTCCGTGGAAATACTGATGGCCGGATCCATCAAAATTGTTGAGACCTTCGGAGATATTTTTAACCGCATGGGAGTGGACGATGTCTAAAAGCACGGCGATCCCCATTCCATGAGCGGTATCAATGAGATATTTCAAATCCTCCGGTGTGCCGAAGCGTGAACAGGCGGCAAAAAAGGAGGAAACATGGTAGCCAAAGGAGCCATAGTAGGGATGCTCTTGGATTGCCATGAGCTGAACGGTGTTGTAACCGGCTTTTTTAACGCGCGGCAGGACGTTATCTGCAAACTCGCGGTAGGTATGAACCCGTGGCTCCTCGCCCGCCATGCCGACATGGCTTTCGTAGATAAACGGAGCGCTGATGGCTGCTGGGTCAAACTTGTGTTTCCACTCATACGCCTTCTCAGGAGCCCAGATCTGACCGGTGTAATCGTGGGAGACCGGGTCCTGCACGGCACGGGTGAGGCAGGCAGGTAGACGGTCCAGCCGTGAGCCATCCGCGCCATGGATGTGGAATTTGATTTTGTCACCATGGGTAAGTTCCGGGCCTTCTAGCTTCAGCTCCCAGATACCATCCGGATTTCTGCTCAGAGGGTGGCTATCCCGGTTCCAATGATTGAACTCTCCGATGAGAGAGATGCCTTTCGCCTCCGGCGCCCATTCACGGATGATCCACTGCCGCGCGGTTGGGTTGAAATGGATTCCGCTGTATTTATGGCCGCGGGCATAGGCGGCGAGCGACCCGGATTTTTCGCGAATCTCCGCAAGAGTTTTCTCAAATCTCTCGGATCGGCGCCGGATGGACTCGGTTTGTGGCTCAAGCCACGGATCGTTTTGGACGATGGTAGGGAGGGCGGGCTTTTCTTCCATGGCTGACATTTAAGACGGGGATAGCGTTAAAGGGAACAGAAAAGGAACTATCCGTGGAATCAATTTGAAACTTGGTAAAGGAAAAGGAACTACTAGCCTCAGCCCATGTTTCTCAGCGCTATTCATCTGAAATTCACGTATTGGGACTGGGCTGTATTGATCGGCTATCTATTGCTGACGACATGGGTGGGCCATGTCATGCGCGGTAAAAACGCAACCATCCGGGACTTTTTCCTTGGCGGGCGGTCTTTGCCATGGTGGGCGGTTACGGGATCGATCATCGCGACCGAGATCAGCGGGGTGACGTTTATAGGTGTCCCGGGCACATTGTTTGCGCTGAATGGTGATTTCACCTATATGCAGTGGGGAATAGGCTCGATTTTTGCGCGCTTCCTCGTCGCGAAATGGTTCGTGAAGGTCTATTACGAGCAGGAGATCTACAGTCCCTACGACTATATGGGAAAACGGTTGGGGAGCGGGACCAAGATGTTGGCAACGGTGCTTTTCACTCTCGGTAGCGTTCTCGGACAGAGCGTGCGAGTGCTCGTGGCGGCGATTCCTCTGCGGGTTGTCACAGGAGTCCCGATCGAGTGGAGTATCGTGATCATCGGAGTATTTGCGATCGGCTGGACATTGATGGGGGGGATGCAGACGGTGATTTGGACGGATGTCATGCAGTTTTTTCTGTTCGCCATTGGTGGCACGGTGGCTTTGCTTTGGCTTATCAGCGGAGTGGATGGCGGGTGGTCTGGCTTTTGGGAAACTGCCGGCCAATACGGTCGCCTCAAAACCTGGGATTTCACCTGGGGCTTCAGGCGTGAGCTGGAATTCACCTTCTGGGTGGCCGTCATTGCTGTGCCCTTCCAGAATTTGACCGCCTTCGGTGTGGATCAACTCAATGCCCAGAGAATGTTTTGCTGCCGCGATGCAAAACAGGCGGGAAAAGCGCTGATTTACAGCTCTTTCGGGCAGTTGCTGACGTTGTTGATGTTGATGGTGGGGGCTGCGCTTTTCGTCTGGTATCACAATCATCCGTTCACGCCTGATGAGGCTAATCTGGTCAAAGCAGGTGCGGAGACGATTGCTAACAGTAATGTGCGTGCCAGCGCGGAGCATGATTTCATTTTTCCGATGTGGATTGTGACGGTGCTGCCCCCGGGAGTCAGTGGACTGCTGCTGGCAGGTATTTTTGCCGCCTGTATTTCCAGCTTGGACTCTATTCTGGCTGCTCTGAGCCAGACGACGCTATCCGCCATCTATCATCCCGAGAATCGAACCGATCAAGAGCTCTCCGAGATGAACCTGATGCGCAAAACCCGCCTTCTCATCGTGGGCTGGGGATTGGCGCTCACGGGATTCACGCAATTGCTGAACCTCGTCAGGGAAGATATTCCAATTCTACCCCTGGCCTTCGGAATGACGACTTACACCATGGGTCCTCTGTTGGGGATTCTGCTATGTGCACTCATCGGCCGGGGCAGTATGCGCGGGTTGGTGCTCGGCAGCATTCTATCTGTATTGCTAGTGACCTTCGTGAGGATCGATCTATGGGTCCTCTGGATAAAAGCTGGCTGGCCATTTGAGTGGCTGGCCAATCTTCCAACCTTGGAGCTCAATGATGGTGGCTCGGGATTGTTGCCAGTCTACTGTTACGCATGGGCATGGCCAGTGACGACCCTGATCACCTTTGGCTGTGGGTATTTGCTGGCGAAACGGCCGGCAAAACCTGTGATCTAGTCTTCTGTCACAGGTTTGACACATTGCAATCAACTTAGAATGAGTAAGTTAGGGCTAAACTCCGCATCTAGTGAGGTTAAAAGTTTAGAGGTCCGAATAAATTTTTACGTCAAGTTTTTAAAAAAATTCTCCGTGGAACGCTTGTGGAATACGGGGAGAAAGTTTCTCGCTCTGGGGTGTGGCGAAAAAGGATTTTCAGCTGGTGAAAATGCTGCCCATGCTGATCGGACAGTTGCCTGACGGACTCCCGCCGAGAGGGGGAGGTGAACGGCAATTTCAAATTTGATCATGAATAAAGCACAGATGGAAACAGCAGGAACGAGTCCTGCGGAAGAAGTGGATGTGGTGAGCGCATGCAAGGCGCCGCACGGATCCGTGGAATGGAAGAAAATCTCCACACTTCTTTGCAAATCCATTGGGGTTGATGCGTTTCAGCGATGGTTTGGCGCAGCATCTTGGGAGGGTGCAGAGGATGGTGAGGGGATGGTTTCAGTGCCGGGTGAGATACACCAGGTCTGGATAGAAACGAATTATTTGCCGGAGCTTATTCTGGCCGCGAGCGAAGTTTGCGAAGGGTTGCACCATGTCAAAATCTTCGTAGCCGAGGAGGCGAGCGGACAGTCCCCGGTGGGCGCGAAAAAGCCCTCCGAACCGACTGCGAAAAAGGAGCTTCCAAGCGATATTTTGGAAAAACGGGTCAAGGCATCTGGCTTGAATCCGGGCTATACTTTTAAAAGCTTTGTCGTCGGGAATAACAGCCAATTTGCACATGCGGCATGTGAGGCGGTGGCGACAAAGAGCGGCGTGGGCTACAATCCGCTCTTCCTCCACGGTGGCTCCGGCCTGGGTAAGACCCACCTCATGCACGCCGTGGGCCAGGAGATACTCCGGCGCCGTCCCGACAGCCGTGTGATTTATCTCACCTGTGAAAAATTCACGAACGAATTTATCGAGGCTATCCGCAAGGGTGATATCGAAAAATTCCGCCGGCGATATCGTAGCTCTGACGTCCTTTTGATTGATGATGTTCAGTTTTTGGCGGGAAAAGAGCGCTCCCAGGAGGAGTTCTTCCACACCTTCAATACGCTTCTCGATGGGCGTCATCAGGTGGTGCTTACGAGTGACCGCCCGGCATGTGAAATCAAAAGTATTGAGCCCCGTCTGATTTCCCGGTTCGAGTGTGGTCTCGCCGTGGAACTCCAGCCTCCCCAGCTTGAGACTCGGATGGCGATTTTGAGAAAGAAAACCATGGAATGGAAAGTCGCAGTCGACGAATCCGTTCTTGCCTTCCTTGCGGAAAAAATTCGCTCGAATGTTCGTCGGCTCGAAGGTGCGCTGGTCCGTGTGGCGACTTTTGCCTCGCTTGCCGGAGAAAGCGTATCGGTGGAAAAAGTCGAGTATCTGCTGCGTGATTTCATCCAGGAGGAGGCTAGCCGGCAGGTGACGATTGATGGTATCCAGCGGGCAGTTGCGGAGACGTTCGATGTCCGCCTCGCCGATATGATTTCCCGTAGGCGCCCGGCAAGTATCGCGTTTCCGCGCCAGATCGCGATGTATCTGAGCCGAAGCCTAACGCACAACTCGCTGATGGAGATCGGTGAGTCCTTCGGCGGGCGCGATCATGGGACAGTCATCCATGCTTGCAAGAAAGTAGCGGCTGAGCTGGATAAGCAGCCAGGCCTTCGGGAAAGAATTGAGCGTATTGAAAATCAGCTCAAACGATAGATTGCCAAGTTGCACGGAAACGCCCGCACTTGCATTGCAGAATGCAGGTCGGGCAAAAGTATGAGCGCCAGGATTTGGGTATGTCCAGGCTTCCATTGTCTTCTTGCGCCATAGATTTCTAGGTGTAGCATCTCATTGGAACATGCCTTGCTAGTTCTCTACTGCTTTCAATTATCAACTATATAAAATTTATGAACGAACATCCAATTTCGAACAGTCCTGGAATCGATTCGCCCAATTCTCCGTCCACCACTCCATCCGTATCTTCGGCGGCTAGCGATCTACGCTCCGCAGCGGGGGATTTTGCAAAAACCACAGAGGCACAAGCCGCCAATCTGAAGGATAAGGCGGTAGAGACGGCGCAGGCTCTAAAGGTGAATGCTGCAGAGCGTGCCCAGCAGCTTAAAGCGGCTGCCACTGAAAAAGCGGAGCATTACAAAACAGTCGCGACTGATAAGGCGCATCATGCCCGTGAAACCGCCCAACAACAATGGGTGGACACCCGGGTGAAAGCCAAAGAGATCCACGTAACCGCAGAGGATTACATCCGCCAGAATCCTACAAAGGCAGTGCTTAGCGCACTCGGTGTCGGCTTTCTCATCGGATTAATTACCCGTCGCTAGATCGAATCATCCGCCGGGATCCACCCTAGCAGAAACTTGCGGCCAAGTTTGCCAGTTATACTATGGCGGGCTTGGTCTCGATTTTTGCTTATCCAAGTAATCCTTTTGATGCATGAGTAACGACTCTGTGACTTCACAATCCCATCCGCCTGATCTGGAGGATCATTCCTTCCATAGCAGCGATGGTATACCTACGAATTGGAAAGAAGCATTGGCATGCTTGATCTCTTCCAGACTGGCTATATTCCAGGTGGAATCCAGGCAAGCCGCTCAGACAGGTGTATCGAAGATCATTTTCCTATCGATAGCTGGCATCGCGATTCTGTTCTCTTGGATTCTATTAATGGCAGGGGCTGTGGGTGGTATAGCTTCCGTCACAGCTTTGGCATGGTATCACGCTGCATTCATAATCGCAGGAATTCATATTCTTGTGGCAGTTATCATGATATTGCTGGGTGGCAGAAAAACCGCTCCCTCCTTTCCTCTAACACGTGCTGAATTTGACAAAGACCGCGAATGGCTCAATCAACTAAAAAAACAGTAAATATGGTAGAGTTGATCCGGCTCAGTGAAATTTCACGAGCCCAGCTAGGCCAGGCGCATGCGCATTTTAAGCACAAGCTTGATGTGCCATCCCGAATGAAAGACTCTCTCAAGGCGGAGCCAGTAAAATGGGTGGGAGGCTCATTGGCTGCAGGCTTTTTGGGAAGCTTTCTCTTCAAAGGGAAAAACAAACAAAAGACACCCGAGAGAGTAAAAACGGTAAAAAAAGAGCGGAACTTCCTGATAAGTCTACTCCTTCTCGGACTTACCATGGCCAAGCCCGCCGCGAAAATCTACGCGACCAAATTGCTCAAAGATTATTTCCGGACCCAGCTGGCAAATGGCACTCTTCTCAAGAAACGAGATAGATCCATACCTCCATATTGACAGGGACTGGAGTTTCTGTTTGTTAACCAGCGGTCTATCGGGCGCTGGTTAACTTGTTTGATAATATTGCGTTCCTTATACAAATAAAATTTATCCCCATATCCCCATATCCCTTAAACCCTTACTTCGACAATGTCAGAACACCAAGTCTTGGACCACGTTGATGCATATCTAAAGCTCGGCCGCGAGTATGATTGCTCAGACCTACATCTCGCTACCGCATATCCGCCAGCGTGGCGCCGTTATGGCCAGCTTTCACCGATCTGGCCGGATCATCCGCCTCTTACCGCAGAAGATACCGAAAGACTTGTCCGTTCATTCCTGAGTGAGGAAGAATGGAAGCGCCTGGATGAAAATGGCGATATTGACTTTGCATACGTGGGGACAGACGGCCGCTACCGTGCTTCAATCGTAAAGCAACGTCTCGGTCTGGATATGGCCTTCCGCGTGATCAATGGGAATATCCGCACCATGGAGGAAATCGGGCTGCCTACCGAGCACTTGATTCCATTGACCCGTTATCAAAACGGACTCCTGCTCATCACGGGAGCAGTGGGCTCGGGAAAGTCTACAACGCTCGCATCGATCGTCGATTTCATCAACCAGGATCGTGAGGACCACATCCTCACCCTGGAAGATCCCATCGAATACGTTTTCGGCTGCAAGGGCTGTCACGTCAATCAACGGGAGGTTCACAAGCATACGGAATCCTTCGCGCGGGCACTCCGCGGAGCGCTCCGGGAAGATCCGGATGTGATCATGGTTGGAGAAATGCGCGATCTGGAGACCATTCAGCTTGCTCTTACTGCTGCGGAAACAGGTCACTTGGTTCTCGGAACCTTGCACACAGGAAATGCTCCGCGGACGCTTGATCGGGTCCTGGACGTTTTCCCCACCGATCAGCGGGATCAGATTCGTATCATGGTTTCGGAATCACTTCGCGGGATCCTTTCCCAGCAATTGGTCCCGACTATTGACGGCAATGGCCGGGTCCTTGCCACAGAGCTTCTGGTGAACACACCGGCGGTGTCCAACTGTATCCGGGAAGGAAAAACTTTCATGCTTCCCGGGGTGATGCAGACCGGTAAGCATGTAGGTATGGTGACGATGGATGAGTCTCTGCGCCGTTTGTATATCAAAGGATTGATCAGTGCGGAGGAGTTACTTTTCCGCTCCGATGATAAAGCGCAGATGCGCTCGTTCCTTCAGTCCTAAGCAAAACTCCGCATATTAATATTTTTTAAACCCTTTTAATTATGGCAAGAATTGACGCCTATTTCCAACATCTCATCGCTAGTAAAGGTTCCGATCTTCACTTGTCCGAAGGAGAGCCACCTAAAATCCGAGTCCATGGTGCTGTGGTGCCTATTCCGGAGGAAGGCATTCTAGAAGGTGAGTCCTTCAAGGAGCTTCTCGCCGAAATTTGTGATCCCAAGGCTTTCGAACGTTACCTAAGGGATGGCGATTTGGACTTTGCTTACGAGATGAATGAAGATTCCCGCTTCCGGTGCAATTACCTTCAGCAACAGAACGGTCTGGCTGCCGTTTTCCGTCTGATTCCCACGGAGATCATGCCGCTGGAGGCACTCGGCGTGCCGGAAATCGTAAAGGAGTTCGGCCATATGCGCTCGGGCCTCGTGCTTGTGACGGGCCCCACAGGATCCGGTAAGTCAACCACGCTTGCGGCCTTGCTCGACTATATAAATACGAACTTTTCCCGGCATATCATCACTATCGAGGAACCGATTGAGTTTGTTCATCGCAACAAGAACTCGATTCTGACCCAGCGGGAGGTTCCGATTCAGACCCCTTCCTTCGCCGATGGTTTGCGTGCCGCGCTGCGGGAGGATGCGGATATTGTTCTTGTAGGTGAGATGCGGGATCTGGAGACCATTTCCCTGGCGCTTACGGCGGCAGAGACCGGCTTGCTGGTATTTGGAACACTGCATACCAACAATGCCCGCAAAACAGTTGACCGGATTATCGATGTGTTTCCTGCCAACCAGCAGGGACAGGTTCGGACCATGCTTTCCGCTTCCTTGAGGGGTGTTGTCGCCCAGCTTCTCTGTAAGCGGGTGGATAAGCCAGGGCGTGTCGCTGTTCACGAAATCATGTTCGGCACCCCTGCGGTGGCGGCTATCATCCGTGAAGGTGCCACTCAGAAACTTTATGATGTTATTACCGGCGGTAAGAACGAAGGAATGCAATTCATGGATGAGTCCATCTGGTCGAAATTGAGGGAGGGACTCATTTCTCCATCGGAGGCTTACATGAAGGCTATTGATAAAACGCGTTTCAAGAAATTCCTGCCTCAGGAAGAACAACATCTGGGAGACGCATCCGGTGAGAATCCTCTCTCCCACTAGCGTTCTGCGATCTCCGGTTTATCCGAGTTTAAAATCAAACGGCCCACCTTTCCAGGCGGGCCGTTTTTTATTAGGAGTCAGAAGCCTGGTCTACTTAGCGTTTGCGACGTGCCAGTAAGCCGACGCCGAGAAGACTGAGCATCAGTGCCGAAGGCTCGGGAACTGTTTTCTGGGCATTTGTATCAAAGTAATCGTCCCTTTTGATCTTCAATTTTTTGATTGATCCGTCCTTATGGTATTTGCTGCTTTCTGCCAGCTCAAAGGTGTGAAACCAGATTCCGACTTCTTCACCAAACTGGGCGCCTTCCCAATCGCTGCCAAGGTTGTAGGAAGTGGGCCATAGGCTGCTGTCATTGATCGCACTCACATCTGCGTTGAATTGATAGGTGGAGATATCGCCGGAAGTTGAGGCGGAGGCGGTGAGGCTGCTTCCGGTTTGGCTGGAAGCCAAAAGACTGCCCGGATTGCTCCAGCTGTCTCCATTGTTTTTCCCATCATATACGTATGCGGTCACGATCGGAGATGCCTTGGAAGCATCGAAATAGAAGATCGCATACTGGTTCTTATCATCTTTCGGGTTCGGGCCATCGCTCAGAACAAACCAGAAACCATCAGGAGAGTGGTTGTTCTTACTCAGAGTTACCGATACATCCAGAGATTTGCTGCCGGGATTATACATCAGAGCAAAATCGTCAATGTAGGCGATGGAGGATTTGTAAGATAAGTTACCAGGATCGATCACGGAATCGTGATTAAGATCCTGAGCATTGTAGGTAAATGACTGGGCAGAGGCCAAGCCAGCGGACGCGACGAAGGTGGCGCATAAAGCGCATATTTTTGATTTCATGTCTTGGGGGGAGTTGACGCGAACTTTTACCCCAAGAGAGCTAATGTATCAATTGATCGACGCTATTATAGATAGCTGAATAGTTTAAATATACTGGATGATTCAATATGGATTGGAACCTGTAACGAGATGTAACCCTTTTAAAATAGGGGATTAAGCGGATTCGTGAATATGCTATGACCCATTTTCGCTCCGTCTATGTAGCTTCTTTAAGTTACACTTTTGTTTTTAGTGCAAAACTCTTAAATATCTTTGGAGATTTAGCGTGTTGCAAAAATTGCGGGACTGGATGCGGCTATTTGGGGATGTCATCACCCAGGATCTTGTCCAAAAGTGCCACGCGCTCCCAAGGGCATCGCTTACGTTGATATTTTTTCCAGACAATATCGCGAAGTGCTCGCCATACCTCTTCGGAAGGCTCTTCCAGAACTTCCCAATCCGGATCGCTTTTCAGTGTGGTGAGAATACGAAACTCCTGGCCATGATAATTGGCCCGATAAAAGCGTTTACCTTCGTCTGTGCGCTCGTTCCATTCGTGAGATTCCATATCGGGAGAGAAACGGCTGCAGCCGGATCTGGCAAGCGGTGATTCCGCTTTCTAGGCGAGGCTCCTGATCAAGGAGCCAGAATCCCGATGAATCCAATTAGATCCAGGGAAGGGACAGGGGTGGAGTTCAGCTTTCGAAGTAGGTGTAACCTGCCAAACCGCTGCGATAAAGATCGAGGATCTCCTTGCGTTCCTTGGGTGAGATCCGGCCGTCTGAAACGGCTTTTTCCGCAAAATTACGGAACTTGGAAACGAGCTCCTTGGGATCGAACTCCACATAGCTGAGAACATCGGCCACCGTATCGCCTTCTACCTCGTGAGTGTAGACAGGTTTGCCGTTTTCCAAATGGACACCGACAACGTTGGTATCTCCCAGGAGGTTGTGGAGGTCTCCCAATGTTTCCTGGTAGGCTCCCACAAGGAAAATGCCAACGTAGTAAGGATCTTCTGGCTTGAAATCATGCAGGGGAAGGATTTTCGCCACGTCTTCCTTATCGATGAAGCGATCGATTTTTCCATCACAGTCACAGGTGATATCCGCCAGAACAGCGCGGTGCTTTGGTCGCTCATCAAGCCTGTGAATCGGCATTACCGGGAAGAGTTGATCGATTGCCCAGGAGTCCGGGAGGGATTGGAAAAGAGAGAAATTTCCATAGTAAAAATCCACCAAGCCATTGGAAAGCTCCTTGAGATCTTCCGGGATATCGTCCATTTCCGCGATCATATTGGAAATCCGGGTGAGGATATGCCAATACCAGGCTTCGGCGGTGCCGCGTTCCCTCAGGGTGGCGGCGGAGTAAACAAACTGCGCACGGACCTGATCGCGATAGTATTCGGCGTCGTTCATGCATTCCTGCAGGTTGCTCTTGTTCAGCGCCTTATTAACATGGAAGAGATTGATCAGGTTTTGAGGGGGATTTTCCGGCATGACCGGTTCCTTTTCAGATGTCTGGGCAGAGGTGACATCAAGGATGTTGAAAACGAGAACCGAATAGTAGGAAACGACGGCCCGGCCGGACTCCGAAATGAGATTCGGGTGTTTTACCCCGGCTTTGTCGCATTGCTGGGCAACAACTTCCACGATGTCTGTGCAATATTCCTGGATGGAGTAGTTGCAGGATGAGGCGAAATTTGTATGGGAGCCATCGTAATCGACAGCCATCCCGCCACCCATGTCGAGGACTCCCATTGGTGCACCTTCCTTAACCAGATCACAATAGATCCTGACTGCTTCCGTGCAGCCTTCGCGAATCGCAGCGATGTTCGGTATCTGGCTTCCCTGGTGATAGTGAAGCATTTTTAGACACGGAAGGTGGCCAGACGCCTTCAGTTTATCGACGACTTCGATAACTTGGGCAGCGTTGAGACCGAAAACGGATTTATCCCCGGCAGATTCCTGCCAATGACCGGATCCTTTGGTCGAAAGGCGGATACGGATACCGAGGTTTGGCAGGATGCCCATCTTGCGCGAACGTTCCAAGATCAGGTCGATCTCGCTGGGCATTTCCAGAACAAGCATGATTTTCAGTCCCATTTTCTGGGAATGAAGTGCAAGATCGATGAATTCCTCATCCTTATAGCCGTTACAGATGATGTAGGCCTCTGTGTCGTGCATGTGTGCGAGGGCGGCGATCAGCTCTGGCTTGGAGCCTGCCTCCAGGCCGTAATGATATTTTTTACCGAATTCCGCGATTTCTTCGATGACCTGCCGCTGTTGGTTGACTTTGATCGGATAGACACCGCGGTAGTTGCCCTGGTATTTGGTAAGCCGGATTGCTTCCTTGAAAGCCTCGTTGATTTCCGTGATTCGCGAGTGAAGCAGATCCCGGAAGCGTAGCAAAACCGGGAGATGCGTCCCACGGTCGTGCAGCCCTTGGATGATGTTATGCAGGGAGACTTCGGCTTGATTCTCGCCGTCTTCCAGTTTGACGACAACATGCCCGTCTTTATTGACGCTGAAAAATTTGTGCCCCCAGTTTTCGACTCCGTAGAGTTCCGAGGATTTCTCGGTGGACCATGCTTTATTGGACTTCGATTTTGCAGACTTGGCGGATGATGAGGCGGAAGGCGGAATCACGCCGGAAAGTTGCACGTGCCGGACAAACTTTCAATCTGTTTGCAGAGAGAGAAAGCAAATTGTCACGCTTGGCTCACAGCGGGAAATGCCATTTCCATATTTTTTTGAGAAATTTTCAAAAAACTGCCGGGAGCTACGCCAAGGCGTAATGCTCAAATTCCGGAAACAGGGTAAGTTTCCTTCATAGATGGCTCTTGCAAAAAAGGCATCTATCGCTCCCCCCCCAACAAATGAAACTACTATCCCTTATCGTTGCCGCAATTTTCGGTCTCGGTGTTTCCCTTCAAGCAGGCACAGGCGCAAAAGTCTATTGCTGGGCGCCTCATCTGGCCGCTCCGATCCTGCTTGATTCCCATGGACAAGGTATCGGCACCTACGCCGGGCGTCCTTATAGCTATAAAATTTTAGGAGTCGCCGGCGTGATTACGCTCGGTGACCAGTGCGATGGCGCGTTTCCCGATCCCGCTGATCCCAATCGCCGTTTCCGCAAGGGCTGGTGGATTGGTGGTTTGGGCGCAAACACCAATATCTATTCATCGGTGAAGTTGCAGGTAAACTGGGCTCAATATTATCCGAAACGATTGGAAGTAACCGGTGACAGACCGGGTGCTACGTCGGGGCCGGTCCGCTTGTATGGCGATACCTGGGAGACCAACAAAATGTTTGGTTACCCGGAGGTGACATTGGTATTCCATTTGGCGGGTAGCCAGGATTCCGCCATTCCCAACCGCAATCCCAGTGGCTACTTTTATGTGGTTGGCGAGTATCTTACAGGGCCTCCTTCCGTTACCGGGAAACTCAATGTGACCAGCGAGACGATTCTGCGCGGGAATGTGACCCCGGTTGGCTACTCCATCAACCGAAGCGGTGGAGCCGAGATCACTCCTCCTTTCGTGGGGTATGACAAGGCCGGAGAAGTCGTTTTCCCAAGCAGCAGCAAATAAGCCAGCGAAATTTTATGAAAACCACGGATCTTCTTTTTTCAAGCGCACTGGTGATCGGTATGTTTGCAGCCAAGGCTACCGCCCAAAGCGGGAGTGGACAGGGAATCGAGTTTCTCCCCGCTGAACGCCAGGCACCTGTAGGTAAGGCAATTTCAGACGCTGAGATCAAGGCCCAGCGAAAACAAGCACACTTCGGCGGCTTTGCAGCACCGGAGGATCAGAGGAAAGGGTATGAACTGGCGGACTATTCAGACTTTTTAGTCGTGGATGGAAAATATGTCATCCTGCCAAAAAACTCGATCATCCATCTGCCCGATGCGCACAAAGGCCTTCTTCGTTCCGCACCGGAGGGGACTTTGATGTCCTGGAGCGAATTTTTGAACCAATACACGGGAATGGTCACCACAATGGATGTCTCACTTGACGAGGTATCGGGAGACAAGGCCTTGAACGCAGAGAAAATGGAAATTGCTGCGAAAGCTGGTCTCATCGTCATCGCTGTCTACGATAGGAGTCCTATCACAGTCCTCCGGGCAAAAGCACAGTAACTCTCTTCCATTCATCGAACTTCACCGAAACCATCTGTCCAATTTCACCATGAAATCCCGCATTTCGCTCCTTTTCCTGCTAGGCCTGTGCTCTGTCTCGGCCAACGGTTTTATCCGGCAAATCCAGACGATCAACGGACAGTCGGTGGTTTATGATATTCCGGTTGCGAACGATAGCGGCAGTGTCCAGTCCAGGCCGCTTTCCGCTGAATCCGCAGTGTTTCAGCTTTATACGACCGTCGTGGAGGCAAACAAAACGGAAACGCTCAAAAAGCTCGATGAAAAGGCTGTCGGCACCTATCTGCCGGCCGCTAGTCTGCAGATTTTATCCGAGGATCCATATTACCCGGCCCGCACTCGCGCGGATAAGCCATACGGAGTGCGCCTGACTGTCAGCGGGCTACTGCAGGACACTCCGGACGTCCCCGATTACGCGAAAACCGTTTACGCCTCCCGCTCTTACGCGACGTCGGATCCGGTGACCTACCAGTTGAATGGAGTGAAGGGAACGTATGCGGATGTATTCACTTTCCGCCAGAATGGAACCTTTGTTGAAAACAATGTTCTCCAGAGATTGCCCGGGGACAGTCCGAGTCTGGCGGTAGGCGAGGAAAGCTTTACTGTATATTTGAACTCCGGCACGGGTCCGGCTTCCGAGCTGGCGAAGGCAACTGTCCAGATCTGGCCGGTTGCAATCGCGCAGGTGGCAGGCATTGAGGAGGGGGAGCGCTACACCGCCACACCGACCGACGGCCGATTTTCTGTGAGAAATATTTATCCCGATAGCGTTACCTACGCACAGGTTTACAAGGGGCCGCACGTCATCGGAACAGTCGGGACTCCACTGCCGTCCACGGTTGTGGCATATAAAACGCATGCTCCGCAAACGGCCGTGCTTACCCTGACCGATCTGCCCGGTTTGGTGAAGGATGATGGCGTTTATACCGTTGAAATACTCACAATCACCCCATTCAATAATCGGGCTCCAGAACTACTGGCACACGTGACTTTTGAGGTAAAAAGGACTCTGCGGGTGAATTCCATGGTCACCACGCTGGAGTAATTTGCTCAGCGGATATCGGCCAGCCAGTCGAGCCTGCTTTGCAGCTTTTCCTTTCTGTCTTTGGATGGATTGGGATAAAGGACCGGATACCATGCGCTCATCACCGCCGCCCGGGCGATAAGGCTCTGATGCAGCGCTTCTTCATGGATCATTCCTCCGGCGGCACAATAGGCGGTGATAATTCCATCGGCCTTCACCTGATCGTCTTCGAGAATCCTCGCATTCCAGATGATGGATGCAATGTCCCATTCCACGGGCCCGCAGAATGTATCCTCCCAGTCGGTCCACAATAAGCCGATGGTGGTGTTAAGTAAATTTCCGCCGTGTGCATCGCCATGGAGTGCTTGATGCGGGAAGGATTTGAGTTCTGCCAGAGAGCTACGGAGTCTTTTCCGGAGAAGCTCGAGGGTGGATCCCGGGAAAAGCGATTTTTGCTCCAGGGTTTCTAATAGTTCCAAGCTCTCGGTAAGTATCGCAAGCTCGGGGAGTTTATCCGGGAAATGCCTGAGTAAATCGTGACATTGGAAGAGCGTCCGGCCAATGAGGGAAGGGGGCGGCTCCTCGTCGATGGCAGATACGAATTGCCAGAAATTGAGTGTGTAGCCCAAGTGCTGATGAGGGCCGGGAGGAATTTTGTCGTGCATCGGGATCACTGGAGCTCCGGCTTTTGCCAGATACTGGGCGATCGCATTTTCACGCTCGAACCACTCGCTTCCCTGACGCGGCCCATCGAGATCCGTCACCACACGTGCGACGAGGGTATCGGACAATCTCAGCACCAGAGTGTTGCCATTTTGAAGGATCTCACAGCGGTCAGGGGATAAGCCATGGGCAAGCGCGGTTTCAGAAGCGGCACGGATGGGAAGTGAGATGTCCGGGTGATTTGTCATGGCAATGATTGGCAACGGGAAAAAGAAAACGCCGACCTTCATGTGGAGGTCGACGTTTGAAAACCGTTTTCCGGAATTTCTATCAGCCGTGGAGATCCGTATAAGCGCTTTCTCCGTGATCGGTCTGGTCGAGACCACTTTCCTCACTGCGCTCGTCTGTTCTGAGGCCGACAGTATATTTCGCCGCTCCAAAGGCGATCAATGCCGCCACACCACTCCACGCGATGGTGATCAGAATGGAAACAATTTGTCCCCACACCTGCGAGGCCATGCCGATGGAATCATTGTAAGCTCCGGAGCCACCCATGCTTTCAAAGCAAAACACACCTGTGAGCACTGCTCCCACAATTCCACCCACACCATGAACTCCGAAGACGTCCAGCGAGTCATCGTAGCCGACCTTGTGCTTCAGTTTGATGGCAAAAAAGTAGCAGACGATCGCGGAGACCGCCCCGATGCAAAGCGCTCCGGGAATGCCAGCCGTCCCGGAAGCGGGAGTGATGGCGACCAATCCTGCCACAGCACCGGTAGCGGCGCCGACAGCGGTGACAACCTTTGTGAAAATTCTCTCGATAATGATCCAGACCACGATGGCCGTGGCGCAGGATGTCTGGGTGGTCAGCATTGCCATGCCCGCCGTGCCATCCGCTGCGAGCTCGGAGCCAGCATTGAAGCCAAACCAGCCGACCCAAAGTAGCGCTGCTCCGATGATCACGAGCGGCACATTATGCGGAGTGAGGGGGATTTTCTGAAATCCTTTCCGTGGACCAACCATGATACAGCCGATGAGTCCGGCTACAGCAGCATTGATGTGGACTACCGTGCCGCCGGCAAAATCCAGGACATGGAAACGATGGAAAAACCCATTCGCATTCCAAGCCATGTGCCAGATCGGCAGATAAGAGATGGTAAACCAGATAATGCTGAAGATCATTACCGCGGAAAACTTGATGCGCTCCGCGAAGGAGCCGATGATCAGAGCCGGGGTAATGATGGCAAAAGTCAGCTGGAACATGATATAAATCGTTTCCGGATAGCCGCCGGCATCACTATCGGGAGTGATTCCTTTCAGGAAAATCTTTGATGCACCACCGATGAATGAATTATTATCCGTGGTGGCAAATGAGTAGCCATAGATGACCCAAAGCAAGCTCATCACGCCTGCCATCGCCAGGCATTGAACCAGGATCGAGAGAACATTTTTGGAGCGGACCAAGCCGCCGTAGAAAAGTGCCAGGCCCGGTAGTGTCATCAATAGGACCAACACGCTGGAAACGAACATGAACGTCGTATTCCCCGTATCAAAGGCGGGCGCGTCTTGTTGGGAGAAGGCGGAAGTGGCGGAAGCAGCGAGGACAGACAGGGTTAAAATCCATCGTTTTAGGGCGGAAATGGGAGTCATATTCGTTATTGGTTTTGAGTATGATGGAAATTCATACGAACCGGATTGAAGCATGAATCGTGCCCATATCCCGGATGTCCGGAATTACTGCTGGTTCGCACCAGGTCCCTCAAGCAGCTCGTCCCCGCTGATGTCTGCGCATCAGGGGCGCTTTTACCATTTTCCGGTTTCCGCCCAGGTGCGGAAGTGCACCAGGCGCTCAGGCTTTTTCCACACGCTCTCCAGATATTTTTCACCGATCTGGTCAAACGATGCTTTGGCGAGTGCGCGGTCGTTTCCCATGGTCGCCAAGCGGGCGGTCTGGCTCGGGAATTCCAGAGAGGTGGGATATTTTTTCGAAAGTATAGCCAAGCCATCGCGGGTTCTGGGCCAGAGGGCCCGTGACTCCCGGAAGATATTTCCGTAATAACTGCTGAGATTGATGACAATACGGGCGTAGACCTCATCGCCCAAGCCGCCCGGGGCATTCGCCGCTTCCAGCGCTATTTTTTCCCATTCACCTTCTTCGCCATACCAGCGGGGCAGCATCGCATAGCAGTGGGAGGGATAAATATGCCAAAAGGTGGGATCAATTGCCAAGGCCTCCTTGGTCAATGTCTGGAAATCTTTCTTTGGCCAGCCCTGGCCGAGCGCGACTGTCATTGCCGCTAGCTGGCAGCAGGCGTCCTTATCCGGGTGGTTCCGGGTCTCTCCGAAGATTTCCGCCGCCATCGCCAGACGCTCCTGGAAGAGTCTGTGATTTTCCCGTGTCACATCGCTTGCGTATCCGTTGCCGCGCGCATGCCAGGCATACTCGGTGAGCATGTTGATGAGGCCGATCCGCCTTGTCAGCGAGTTGGGAAACGCTTTTTCCCAGGCTTCATAGGTTTTGAAATCAGTGAGCCAGAAATCCTCGCCCTGGTTAAATCTGTTATCCAGAGCATCATAGAAAACCTTTGATTTCCAGGAACCATTCGGAAAAAGGGCTCTAGAGTTTCTCAGCTCCGCAGCAATTTTTTCCAGCTGATCGAACTTACCTTCATCGAAAGCTCCGCGGATTTCAGCCGTGAAAATACGGATCTCATGGTTTGCAGGATCTTCCGTAGTGATCAGTTTCGCGGCTTCGATTCTTTCCGCGGTATCAATGTGTTCGATCGGCCCCGGAGTTCCTTTTTCGAGTGTCCGGCGGCTTGTTGCCGTTTCCCTCTCGTTTAGAATTTTTTCTGCCGTGGAAGTAATCTTGTCGCAGGAGGCGCCGAGGATGAGAGTGGCACAAAGCGTCAGCCGAGAGGCGATACGAAGGATATCTTTCATGTGGGATTTTTGTTAGGCCCTAATGAACTGATATAAATCTGATTTTTAGAAATATTAGCAAGAGTTAATCTGTGAGGTTAATGATTTATGTTAGATTACCTCCGCGGCATCCGCAATGGCCTGGAGTTCTTCCCAGCGCTCGTAGAGTGCTGTGGCAGTGGCTCTGGCAGCTTCGAGCTTCTCCATTTCCGCCGGAATTTTTTCGTAGTGGCTGAGCTGGAAGTCCGGATCGTTCAAACGGCTTTCGATGGTGGAGACTTCTTCCTCTGCTGCGGAGATCCGTTCTTCCATCCCTTCCAGTTCAGCGCGTTCCTTCTGGGATAGACGGCGGGGTTTATCAGCGGATTTTGCTTGGGGCTTCGGAATCTTGAGCGCCTTGTAGGCCTGTGCCTGGGCTTTTTGTGCTGCTTCCCGCTGCTGGCGTTTCTCCAGGTAATAAGAATAGTTGCCCGGCGTCACGTGGATGCCATCGTCTTCAAAGGCGATGATTTGATCGCAAATCCTATCGAGGAAATATCGATCGTGGGAAACGCATAGGATGCTCCCGCCGAAGCTTGAGAGTGCTTCTTCCAACATCCGCAGGGAGGGAAGATCCAGATCGTTGGTAGGCTCATCGAGGACGATGAGATTGCCGCCGGTTTTGAGGACTTTGGCAAGCATCAGGCGGGCGCGTTCCCCGCCGGAGAGAAGATCGACCCGCTCGTTGATGCGTTCATTGTTGAAAAGAAAGCGGCGGAGGTAGGCTCTCGCTCCGAGGGTTTCATTTCCAAACTGGACCTTCTCGTTGCCATCGGAAATTTCGTCGAGAAGCGAGCCCGTGCCATCGAGCTGCATGCGGGTTTGGTCGATGTAATTTACCTTAACGCGCTTGCCGAGAACGGCGGTTCCCTCGGTGGGCTGCAATTGATCCAGGCAAAGCTTCAACAAGGTCGTTTTGCCTACCCCGTTTTTCCCGACAATTCCCGTGCAGGTGCCGGGCCGGATGGATAGATCCAGATGGCGGAAAAGCCAGCGCGGTAGGGTGTCCGAGCCGACATTTACGCCGGCTTGCTCCAGCTCGATGACGACGTTTCCAAGATCCGCCGCAGGAGGCAGCAACAAATCCATTTCCCGCTCTTCGGGAGGGGCTTCCATTCCCTCCACTTCGTAAAAGGCATCCAGGCGGGTGCGCTGTTTCGTGCCGCGGGCTTTCACCCCGGCGCGGACCCATTCCAGCTCGGTCCGGAGGAAGCGCTGGCGGCGGCGCTCTGACTGCTCTGCAATCTGCTGGCGGATGGCTTTGCTTTCCAGATAGGCGGTGTAGTTGCCAGTATGGGAAAATGCTTTGCCATGATCGATCTCGATAATGCGGGTGGCGATGACATCCAGGAAATAACGATCGTGAGTCACAAAAATGACGGCTCCGGCGAAACCTTTGAGCACATCCTCCAGCCATCGGATGGACTCGGCATCGAGGTGGTTTGTAGGCTCATCGAGCAAAAGTAGATCCGGCTGGCAGGCGAGAGCGCGGCAGAGCGCGACGCGGCGTTTTTCCCCGCCGGAGAGGGGCCCGGTGGGAGCCTCCAGTGGCGGGGTGCCGAGAGCGTTGGAAAGAGCCGTGATGCGTGCATCCAGATTCCAGCCATCCGCGTGATCGATTAACTCTAGAAAATCGTGGAGTTCCTTTTCCGTGCCATCTCCGTTTTCGTAACGGCGTATGGCCTCCACGATATCCGCCGCTCCCGCGGCAATGTTTTCATGGACGGATAGCTCCGGATCCAACTCGAATTCCTGCGGAAGATAGCCCGTGCGGATCCCGCGTCTCAAAGATATTTCTCCGGAATCCGGCTGCTGCTCTCCGGTAAGAATTTTCAGAAGCGAAGACTTCCCGCAGCCGTTTCTTCCCACCAGGCCGACTTTTTCCCCGGCGGCAACAGCAAGTGTGACGCCGTCCAAAAGGTTTTGATAGGAGTAGGCGAGGCGGATTTCGTTCGCGGAAAGAAGGGTGGACATAAGAGATCTAATCGCGAGTGCTGGCGAAGGGCTGCGAATGAAGGGGCAAAAGGGATGAATGTAAATCGTGAAGGCGAAGAAGCGCCGCAACGCGGGGCGGGAGAGCCGGCGGAGGTCTGTTTTTTAATCAGAGCCGTTGGAAGGCATCCATCCCGCCGGTGACGTTGGTTACATCGGTAAACCCGAGGGATGAAAGATATTCGCAGGCTTTGGCGGAACGCATTCCGGCCTTGCAGTGGAGAATGATGCGGGTGTCTTTCGGGAGGTTTTTCGCGTAGGTGGGGATCGTTTGAAGCGGCACGAGTTTTGCCTGCGGGATATTGATCACATCATATTCCTCCGGCTCGCGGACATCGATGAGGAGAGCGTTGAAATCATCGGCGGCGAGCATGTCTTTGAGTTCGGATGCGGTAATGGCTTTCATATTTGGATCGGTTACGGCGCAGGAAGCGGAAGCATTGGTCTCCGCGTTGCTGACGGAAGTAATGGTGGGGGCGGAGCCACAGAGACGGCAAGAGGGATCGTGCGGAAGACGAAGACTGCGGAAGGTCGTTTTCAGGGCATCGTAGATGAGAATGTTGCCGAGAGGTGGTTCACCGGCGCCCAGTATCAACTTGATTGCCTCCATGGCCTGCAGCGAGCCGATGATTCCCGGAAGGACTCCCAGGACACCGGCCTCATTGCAGGATGGCACCGCGCCGGGGGCGGGACTTTCCGGAAGTAGACAGCGGTAGCACGGACTGCCTAGATGGGGTGCGAAGACAGTCATCTGCCCGTCGAAGCGGTGGATCGCTCCGTAAACCAGAGGTTTTTTCAGGAAAAAGGCAGTATCGTTGGCCAGAAATCGGGTGGGGAAATTATCGGAGCCATCGAGGATAATATCGTAGCCATTGGCGATCGACAGGGCGTTCTCCGGAGTGAAACGGACCGGATGTAGAACCAGCTCGATATGCGGATTGGTTTCCCTCAGGCGTGCGGCGGCGGAGTCCAGCTTTGATTTCCCCACCGCCGAATCCGTGTGTAGAAGCTGGCGCTGCAGATTGGAGACATCAACGGTATCCGGATCAATGAGGCCAAGCCTTCCCACCCCTGCCGCGGCAAGATACAAAGCGGCCGGGGAGCCAAGACCACCGGTTCCTATGAGCAGGACGGAAGCATTTTTCAAACGGATCTGGCCTTCCATACCTACGCCGGGGATTATTAGGTGACGGGAGTAGCGGGCTTTTTCTTCTGGGCTGAGCACACGGATATCTAAGCGGAGTCCTGGAATTTTCAAACTGCAATCTGGCGGAAGACTTGGGTTGCGGACACGCGCCTGCGCCTCTAAGAAAGGTTTATGGCAGAAACGTTATCGACCTTTGAATTGAAATTTGCAGACAAGGCTCCCGCGTTCGCGTTGCCGGATGCTTGGGGCAAGGTGTTTTCACTTTCGGATTGTGCCGGTGAAAATGGAACGCTCGTCGTTTTTGTCTGCAATCACTGCCCATACGTGATCCATCTGGCGGATCCATTGGGGAAAATGGCGAAGGATCTCGCAGAAAAAGGAGTGAAAACCGTGGCAATCAATTCCAACGATCTGGAAAAATACCCGCAGGATGGCCCGGAGCCGATGAAAGAATTCTCCAGGCAATACGGGTGGGATTTTCCCTACTTGGTCGATGAAAGCCAGGAGGTGGCGAAAGCTTATGGCGCGGCATGCACACCGGACTTTTTCCTCTTTGATGAAACCGGCGGTCTCGCCTACGCGGGTCAGTTCGATAACACCCGCCCAAAATCCGGCGAGCCGGCGACAGGTGCTGAGTTAAGAAAGGCCGTTGATGCGATGCTGGCTGGCGATTCCGTGGAAGCTGGTGTGCCTAGCAGCGGTTGCAATATCAAGTGGAAGCCCGGCAACGAGCCCAAGTGGTTTGCATGATTTCTGGCTTACCTGGCTGAAATCTTTTCCCAAAATTCACAAAAAAGCCGGGCACCCCGACAGGTGCTCGGCCTTTTTTAAGTTAATCTCCGAAAGGGGGGGCTTAATCCCTCCGACCAAGCAGCATGGAGGCGTAGTAGATGAGCATCGCGATCGAGCTGATCGCAGCCACCACGTAAGTCATCGCCGCCCAGAAGAGCGCGTTTTTCGCTTTTTCATGCTCCATACTGGATGAGACACCAGAGCTTTCCAGCCATGCGAGAGCACGATTACTAGCGTCAAACTCGACAGGAAGTGTCACTACGGAAAATAGTGTGGTCACTGCGAAAAGGCCAACCCATGCGTAGAGCAAAAGAGGAGTTTGCAGGAATGCCGAAGCGAAGATGCTAACTACCAGCAGGATGTTCAGACCGCTGCTGGCGAACTGGACCGCTGGAACCATTTTCGAGCGAAATGTCAGCCATGCGTAAGCTTTCTGGTGCTGAACCGCGTGGCCGCATTCGTGTGCGGCGACGGCTGCTGCGGCGATGTTGTTCATCGCGTAGACAGACTCACTGAGGTTTACGGTTTTGGTCGTCGGGTCGTAGTGATCGGTGAGTTTACCGGGTGTGCTGATCACGCGGACGTCGTTGATGCCACTTTCGCGCAGCATGGTTTCTGCGATTTGTGCACCCGTGTAACGGATGGGGATTTGAGAATACTCGCTGAAACGGCGTTTCAAAGTGCTACTAACCAGCCAGCTGGCTAGTGCCGAGCCGACCATCAGGATGACCAACATCGGGGAAAATCCCATGATATAGGACAGTTGGAAGTTATTTAGAATTTCTGGATTCATGTATTGGATGGTAATATCGGTTTATGCTTATCGCAAAGATAAGCGGAGAAAAGACGACAATATTTTCATATTTTCGCAGTCAATGGAAAAAAAGTGGCGGGCCACCTGAGCGACCCGCCACCGAGCACAAACAAACCGATCAACACAAACAAGAAGAAGCCATGGAGTCTGCGCAATGGATGATCCCATGAAGGCTTGAAATTGGCAGAACTCCGCTGTGACAAAATGGACACTCCCTTCCCCTGTGCAGGCGGGAAAAAAGTGCCCTGTCGGTCAGCGGCTGCGGCGAAGCAGGCCGAGCCCGAGAGCTGAGCAGATCAAAAGAGCGGAAGACGGCTCCGGGACTGCCTTCACATTAAGCGTGAACAGCTGGGAGTCCCCGTAATTCCCATTCTCGTCCACGATTTTGAAGACAGCCGAGTAATCTCCCTGCTGCGCGTCCGGCGCAAAGGAGAATTGGATGGTGTGGATTTCGTCGGTTCTGAGATGTTCTTCGCTGCCGGCCGTCATCGAGTGTGTGTGGTCCCCGTGCCAGAAGCCGATGTTGACATTGTCCGAGCCGATTCCATTTCGTGAAACGAGAACGAGGTGGAAGTCTCCCGCTGGTGTGAGACTGGTCGAGTAGCTGGCATTGGGATAGGGGGAAATCTCCATCGCCGCGAGGTTGAAGGTCACGGTTTCGACACCGGGTATGATGCTGAAAGGCTCTGGGACGTGGGAGCCGGGCAGACCATTGTTCTGGGTGAAGGTGTGATAGTGGTCATCGTGCAAATCCCGGACGCGGAGATTATTGAGATTGGAGCTCGTGGGATTTACATCCACTCCAAAGGCAAGGTGCAGGGTGGATGCTGCCTGTGAGGTCGCTGTCATAGCGAGAACGATTGCGATGCTTTTTAGGGAGGTGTGGTATGGTTTCATTTTCATGTATCTATGGAGAAAAATCTTGCGGTGGGGTGAAGGCTCAGCGGTTGCGGCGGCATAGAAGTAGCGCGCCGAGGCCGAGGAGGATGCTTGAGCCTGGCTCCGGGACGGCATTGACCCCGAAGCGCAGGGTGAAGGGGTCGCTGACGGTTTCTTTCCCGTCCGGGAGGACTGCGCGGGCCTCGAAAGTGAGATCGTAAATGCCCTCGCTGCTGAATCCCCAGTTCATGTGGCTGTGCCCGCCCGGGGAGAGAAAATAGGAGTCCGCACTGCCATCGGTGGAAATTCCGTCTGCCGTGGAGATCCAGACATTGGGACCGCCGGCGAATTTCCACATGGAGAAATGATTGTCTGTGCCCTCTCCCGAGTAGGTCATACTGAGGAGGCGGAACTCGATCCATTGGCCTGTTCCAACGAGGCTGTGGGCCGGTGTCCAGCTTCCCACTGTGGTGCTCGAAATCCCCTCGGTATTCAAACCCGGGAAAACGAGATCCGAGTCCTGCCCTTCGGGAAAAATCCAGACATTTTCCCCCGCTCCCATCCCAAGGAAATCCCACGCGCTGCCGGATGGCCTGGTGAGTTCCTTCCCCGGAGGTAGGTAAAGGATGCTTTCTGTATCGGCCTCGTAACGGGTCGGTTGGGGGGAGCCCACCTCATCATGCTGGATGAAAATTTCCCAGTCCCCGCCGGCAGTCAGATTTGCATGAATGTCCAGGTGACCGGCGCCGATCACTACGGCGGAGTGACAAGGGGCGGCGGAAAGGACGAAGAGGAGGAATTTCAACGGAAGATTATTCATGGTCTAGTTCTTTTGGAATGAGAGCGGGTTTGCGAAGTTATGGCCGGAGAGGATCCATTTGCGGACGGTGGTGGCGGAGATCTGTTCCGCATGGCCATCGGCGTATAAATAGTTGGAGCTTCCGGAGCTGCGGTCTGGCTTGTCATCGCCGCCGAAGGCATCCGGCTGGATATCGCGGACCACGGATTGCCAGGAACTCCAGCTTTCCGAGTGAGTGTGATCGTTGGTAAAGCCCGTGCCTTTTTCAAAATTCGTGATGAAGGCCAGCGGCGTGCGAGCTGGGTCCGGGAGCTGATGGGTCTTGGTAAAACCGCCGGATAGCGGGTTGCCGAAAGGATCGGTTTTCTCAACGGTAAGATAGCTGTTCAGTAGGTAGCTGGTGCCGTTGCTGGCGAGACGTTCCGCCTTTTTCGGATCGGCAGGGCAGATGCGGATTTGGTCAACATCGGCAAGGTAGGGAGAAATGCTGTGGATCCAGCCCTGGTCCATATTGGACGCATCCAGCTGGTGGGTGCTCAGCGGGAAGGACGAGTTGTGATCCTGCGAATAGGAAATTACCGCCAGGCCGATTTGACGGAGATTTCCCAGGCAAGTGGCTTGCTCCGCCTTTTCTTTGATCGTGGAAAAAACCGCCAGACCGGAGCCCGCGAGAGCGGCAATCAGGGCAATGGTGATGAGAAGTTCCACCAGGGTAAATCCGGGGCTCGTTCTCGTGGCTTGCGCTACGTTCATAAACGCATAAAAGTTGCGTTAGTGAAGTAATGCAACTAATTTGTGTTAATTTGGAGGATTTTCCATAAAAAAAGCGAACCACTCACGTGATCCGCACCATCCAGAGGATTCGGGGTTGCTCCCGCTGCAAATTTGCTAAGCGGAATCGCCGGGGACTTTAATCAGCTCGAAACGCTCGTGAAACCGTCCTCCATTGTGCTCGCGGCAGCATTGGTAACAAGCGATGGCCCGCTTCGGCGGTCTGACCCTGCGGACCACCGAGCGGCAGACCGGGCAGGCATAGGCTAGCTTTCGCTCCATCCGGCGGCCTTTCAGCGGCAGAGAATGGCGGACGCTCTCCCCGGCTATACCGAGATCCGCGCATGCCTTTTGCCATTCGATGCCGTGTGGTTGGATTTTCCGGCGACCGCTCCGTTGATAGGCGATGAGGTGGGCTAGCTCGTGCTTGAGCGTCTGCCAGACTTCATCTGTGGAAAAATCCCTGAGCTTGGGATTCAGCTCGATTTTCCCTGTCGGCCACCATGCGCGGCCGGCGGTGGTGCGCATCCGTGGGTTCCAGACCACGCAGACTTTTGCGGAGAGCTCTGGCAGGGCTAGCTCGGTGGCTTTTTCCCGGCACCAGTTGCTCAGCTCACTATCGGCATTGGCCGGAGCTTCGGGCGTTTTCCGGGGCGCAGGAGGCTTCTCCGGGACGAGCCTGGCTCTGCGCATCCATGCGGGCCAAGGGAATTCCGGTTGAACTGAGCCGTCTGCCATCAGGCAGCTAATAAGTGGGCTCGGGGACTCAAATGCAAGTGCCCAAAGTCGTTTCCTTTGCATTGCAAGAGTGCGGCGGAAAGGTAAGCTGAGCCCGAAATGAAGAGATTGCAGGCGATCACGTTAATCTGGGCGGCATTGTGGCTGGGTCTGGGCGCTCAGACAGAGGACACGCCGGATGTTTTGCCGGCGGCTCAACCGATCAAAAACCTCGACGTTCCGGACGATGGAGTGCGGGTTTCCGTGCTTGGCTATCATGATTTTTCCGAGACCGAGCGCGAGACCGCCATGCGTATCCGCACCTCGAAGTTCCGCAAACAAATGGAAGTCATCCGCCAGCTGGGGCTTTCGGTCATCCCGATGTCAGATTTCATCGCATGGAAAAACGGCGAAAAATCCATTCCGGCGAAGTCTGTGGTGATCACGTTGGACGATGGTTGGAAATCCGTCTACACGGAGGCCTATCCGGTGCTCAAGGAGTTCGGCTATCCATTTACCATCTATCTCTACAAAAATTACGTTGATGGCGGTGGCAAGGCGCTCACCACCGCGATGATCAAGGAAATGATGGCGAATGGTGCAAACATCGGCAGCCATTCCACGACCCATCCGTTTCCGCAAACGGTGAAAAACAACCGCAAACGCGGTGCGGAATCCTACGACAAGTTCCTGGATGTCGAGATGGGGGAGTCCAGGCGTTTTCTTGAAGAAAAATTTGGCGTGAAGGTGACGACCTTCGCCTATCCTGGCGGATACTTTACCGAAGAAATGCTCAGCAAGGCGGAACAAGTCGGCTACACGCAGCTTTTCACCGTCCAGCCGGGAAAGGTGAAGCGCTCGCTGCCGAACAATATTCTTCCGCGCTACATTATTCTTGGAAACTACGATAAGATTTTCGAGTTCGCCACGAGCTTTCGGGATTCCCAGAGTGCATTGCCGGAAGGCTCGATCGCTGGCATGATCAAGGAGCTGGAATATCCGGTGGAGCCACAGCCGGGAGCGATCATCAATTCCCGTTTGCCGGAAATCAAAGTCGATTTCTCAAAGGCGGAAAACATCGATATGGCGACGTTGAGGATGCAGGTCGCCGGCTTTGGCGAGGTCCCGGCAAACTATGCCAGCGAGGGCAAGATTTTCTCCTGGCAGGTGAATCGGCGCCTGCGCCAGCCGGTTTGCAATGTCCTGGTGAGCTGGAAGGATCTTTCCGGCAAAGAGACAGAGACACCCCTGCGCTGGAGCTTCCAGATCGACCGTGGTGCGGCCTATCTGCCCGATGAATAAAAGTTTTCTCCGGATTTCTTTTCATTGAGCTTTGACCTTTAAAACTTAGAGTTTCCCCAAGTTATGTTTTCCAGCCTCAGCGACAGCCTCGACAAGTCCTTCCGCAACCTTCGTGGTGTCGGAAAAATTTCTGAAAAGAATATCACGGATGCTCTCCGCGATATCCGCATCGCCCTTCTGGAGGCTGATGTGGAATTCGGCGTGGCGAAGGAATTGATTGCCCGCGTCAAAGATGCATCGATGGGGGAAGAGGTCCTGAAGTCGATCAAGCCCGGCGAGCAGATTGTAAAACTTTTCCAGGATGAGCTGACCCGTGTCCTCGGTGGCGATAATGTCCCGCTGGATCTCAATCCACCGGCGCGTATCCTCATGGTCGGCCTCAACGGTGCCGGTAAGACCACGACCTCCGCGAAGCTTGCCCGCCGCTTGCAGAAGGAAGGCCGCAGGCCGTTGCTTGTCGCTTGCGATCTTTATCGCCCTGCCGCTGTCGACCAGTTGGTAACTCTCGCCGGGCAGGTGAATGTCCCCGTTTTTGCGCCGGAGAGGGGTGAGACGGATGTGATCAAGGTGGCCCGGGAAGCGATTTCCTTCGGCGAGCGCGAAGGCGCCACTGTGCTTATTTTCGATACCGCCGGGCGCCAGGAAATCGATGAAAAACTCATCAAGGAACTCATCGAGCTGAATAAATTTCTCCAGCCGAAGGAAACGCTCCTCGTCGCCGATGCGGCAACCGGCCAGCAGGCGGTTTCCGTGGCGACCCACTTCGACGAAGCCGTCGGCATCACCGGTATCGTCCTGACGAAGCTGGATGGCGACGCACGGGGCGGTGCGGCACTTTCCATGCGTGAGGTCACCGGCAAGCCGATCAAATACGCCGGCGAGGGCGAAAAGCTCGATCAGCTCATCGAGTTCCATCCATCTCGTATGGCGGACCGGATCCTGGGCATGGGCGATATCGTCAGCATGGTGGAATCCGTGGCCGATAAGGTGAACGAAGAGGATGCGATGCGCTCAATGAAGCGCATGCAGGAAGGAAAATTCGATTTCAATGACTTCCTCGACCAGATGAAAATGATCCAGAATCTTGGTCCTCTTGAAGGTCTCCTCGGCCTGATGCCAGGCTTCAACAAAATCAAAAAGCAGCTTCCCGCCGGTGCGCTGGATACCAGCAAGCTGAAGAAAACGGAGGCGATCGTGCTTTCCATGACTCCCCAGGAACGCGCCCGCCCGGAGATTATCAAGGCCTCCCGCCGCCAGCGCATTGCGGCTGGCTCCGGCACATCCATGCAACAGGTCAATCAGCTCATCAAGCAATTCGCCGAGATGCGCAAGATGATGAAGAATCCCGGTAAAATGAAGAACATGATGAAAGCCATGGGTGGCGGCGGACCGATGGGCGACATGATGAAAGGATTGGGCGGCAATCCGTTTGGCGGAAAAGGTGGCAAGGGCGGAAAATTCCCGTTCTAGGAAAGAGGTGCCCAACACTTTTTGCCCTCGTGATGTGAGCGTTGTCAGGCGTTCTCTGCTAGGTGCCGCAAAAGGTGTTCTGCACCCGTTCATGCGGTAGCGGAGCTGCTTCCAGATCGGCGTAATCGGCGTTTTCCTCATAGGGCTTCGCCAAGGCGTCGACCAATCTGTGGAAAGCCGCTAGCTTTCCATCCACGGCTTCTTCGATCACTTGCTCGATCCGGTGATTCCTCGGGATACGGATCGGGTTGCGGCTACGCATCAGATCCACACGATCCGCAGCTTTTGGAAGGTCTCGCCAATCGTTGAGCCACCTTTCCGCCGCTGTCGGATTTTTAAAAAGCCCTCTGATGTCTGCCGCTGGATCATCTGCTGCAAGTCGCGTCAAATGTCGGAAAAACAGTGTGAAATCGACTTCTTCCTTCGCCAGAATGCCGAGCGTTGATTTTACAAAAGCCGCGCTGTTCTCCAGCCCGATTTCCCGATCCAGCCCCAGCTTTTCGCGGAAATTCTGAAGATACGGCAGCTGGAAAAGATCCAGGAATTTTCCCATAGCCTCCTGGGCCAGCTCTTTGGCTCTATCCGCAGACGGATCGAGAATAGGTAGCAGGGTTTCCGCGAAACGGGTGAGATTCCAATGGCAAATAGTCGGCTGGTTTCCCCACGCGTAGCGGGCGTTCCGGTCAATGTAGCTGAAGACACAATCGGGATGGAAATCATCCATAAAAGCGCACGGGCCGTAGTCGATCGTTTCTCCGGAGATCGAGACATTGTCCGTATTCATCACGCCATGGATGAAGCCGAGCGGCAACCACGTGGCGATGAGTTTCGCCTGCGCCTCGATCACCGCTTCGAGGAGCGCGAGAATCGGGTTTTGCGCCTCGGCGGCATGCGGGTAATGGCGCTCGATGCAATGATTGGCCAGCAAAAGCAGTGCCTCGGTATCCTGCTGTGCGGCAAAGTATTGGAACGTGCCGACCCGGATATGACTGGCGGCAACCCGGGTAAGGATACCACCCGGCTGGGGCGTCTCGCGCTGCACGGCCTCTCCGGTGAAAACTGCGGCGAGTGCGCGTGTCGAGGGCACGCCGAGAGCAGTCATCGCCTCGCTGACAATGTATTCTCGCAGCACCGGGCCGAGTGCGGACTTGCCATCGCCACCCCGTGAAAATGCAGTCCTGCCAGCTCCTTTTAGCTGAATATCACGGCGCTTGCCCTGCCTATCGAGCACCTCGCCGAGCAGGATTGCCCGGCCGTCGCCCAAGCGCGGCACGAACCCGCCGAACTGATGGCCCGCATACGCTTGCGAGATTGGCTCCGCGCCCTCCGGGATAGAGTTTCCTGAAAAAACCTCCAGTGCGTTTTGCTCCAGCCATCCGGTGGGAATTCCCAGCTCCGCAGCCAGCGAAAGATTGATCCGCATCAGGATGGGATCCGGAACTTTCGCAGGTTCCTGCTTTTCAAAAAAGCGCTCCGGCAGCTTCACGTAGGTGTTATCAAAGGGAATTCCCATGCCGCCAAGTTCGGCAGCTCTCCACGTATTGCAAGCCCATTGCTGGATAGGCGGGCCCACGATGCGCCGCCAGAAGAAGGGAGTCTCTACAAAGAAATGAGAACGATGTTTGCATTTCGTCTGTATTTTCGGTATACGGCCTTCGAATGCATATTTCCCAAAATCCCAAGAATATGAAAAAAATTATTATAACTCTGGCAGGATCGCTCGTCATCAGCGCTGGATCGCAAGCCGCGCTTCTCATCAACGGCGATTTTTCCAACACGTCGATAAACGGTGCTAGCGGAGGGCCGAATCACTTGCAGTATAACGCACTTGGTCTGGGCTGGACGGTAAAAAATTCTACGGCATGGTCTGCAGCTGCCGAGAACGCGACGAAGACCGGTGACAATCAGTTTGGTATCGCCCAAGCAAACATGATTACGACGGAAACGGGCTCCAATTTCACGATTAGTTTTGATTGGACCGCACCAGCCGCGGCATTAACGGCTGATAACCTGACGCTGGATATTCTCGTCGTTGCTCACAAGTTAGGAACTGATCCGCTGGCGGACGACCGTTTTTTTACGGGTTTAAACTTCGAGAGTTACCAATCCCGGGCCGTCGGGACGGGTGGAACATGGATAGATCTAAGCGATGGTAGCGTAAAAACCGGGAACGGAAATAGCGGGGGATTTACAGCCGTTGGCGTAGCTGGTGCGACGATGAATTTTTCCCGTCAGCTGAATTTCGGCGGGACAAACATCGAGGACTACGATGTTTTGAGTGTGAAGTTTTTCTACGGTGGGCCCGCTGCCTCGGATGCGATAGGTGGTGGAATTATCGATAACGTCACGATCAGCGTTCCCGAGCCTTCGGTTCTGGGCCTTTCCAGTCTAGGAATTGCCGGTCTTCTGATCCGTCGCCGGCGGGGATAGGTCCGGGAGAAACCATAGGGGAGTATCCCAACCGGATTTCCCCTCAATGAGCAGTTTCCGTTTGCAAAGTGCTCGCCGATCTTGCTTGAAGTCTGGGCATGTCAGAGCTGCCTGCACCAATTTATGTCTGCGGGGCGACTGCGTCCGGGAAAACTTCCCACGCGCTCGCCTGCGCGGCGGAGCATGATGGCGAGATCGTCAACGCGGATGCCTATCAGCTTTTCCGCGGCATCGAGGTGATCAGTGCGGCTCCTTCCGATGAGGAGAAGTCTGTGGTGCCGCATCATCTCTTCGGCATCCTGGAGCCGGGAGTGCATTGCGATGCCGGCAAATATTCCGAAATGGCAGCGCCGGTGATTGCGGATATCCAGGCACGCGGGAAGGTCCCGATCGTTGTCGGTGGTTCCGGTTTGTATTTGAAATTTCTGACCCACGGTGCCTCGCCGCTGCCAAAGGGTGATGAGGCCTTACGTGCGGAAATGGATAAAAAGCCTGTTGCGGAATTACTGGAAGAGCTTGAGAAGCTCGATCCGGTGGAAGCGGCCCAGGTGAACCGGCAGAATCATCGGTATGTCTCCCGCTCGCTGGAGATTTGTCTGCTCACCGGAGGGAAGGTTTCCGCCCTGCGTGATGGCTGGGAGCGGAAAACACGGGAAAAAGAAGCGCTTTTAAAGGGTGTTTGGCTAGTCCGAGAGCGGGCGGAGCTGCATGAACGGATCGCCAGGAGATCGCGCGAAATGCTCGCTTCGGGCGCGATCGAAGAGGTCGCGAAGCTGGCCGGTATCCATGGGAACTGGGAGAAAGCCATTGGCGTGAAAGAGATCCGCCAGCACCTCGCGGGAGAAATTTCCCGGGATCAGTGCGAGGAATTGATCATTTTTGCCACCCGCCAATACGCGAAACGGCAGGAAACATGGTTCAAACGCGAGAAATGGCTGAAGCGCATTGAGCTGTGATGGGAAAATTTTGGCCGGGTAGCTTGCCGCCCAATGTATGCCTCAATACAGCGCAACGCCGCCTGTCCTTTTCTCGGGGCTTGCAAGTTCTTCACATTCGGGCGATTGAAAGGCCATGGACCGCTGGTTTTTGATCGCTTCTACTCTCCTCGCCGCTGTGGCCGGGGTGCGCGGACTGCTGGTTTTGCGGCATGGGGAGAAAAGTCATTGGACCGTCTGGTGGATGATAGGCGTGCTGCTGTGCCAGCTGGGCTATCTGGCCGTTCGCGGTGAAATGCGCGGCGCGTGCCCGCTACGGAGCATCGGCGAGATTTCCGTCTTTCTCGCGTGGTCGCTGACATTGTTTTACCTATTGGTCGGTCCTGTTTACCGGATCTCCCTCCTGGGGGTTTTCACCGCTCCTGTGGTGGTGATTTTCCAGGGCTTGGCGCTTTTTCCCGGGCAGCTTCACGCAGCGCCGGAAAAGATCCTGAACACAAATTTCTGGGGTGAGACCCATTCCGCGATGTCTGTCCTTGCCTACGGGGCACTCGCCCTTGCCTCTGTGGCCGGGGTGATGTTTCTGGTGCTGGATCACCAGCTCAAGGAGCATCATCTGAAAGGTGGGCTCTTCCGGAACCTGCCGCCCGTGCGGGAATTGCTGGTTTCCCTGGAAAGACTGTTGTGGCTGGGGATGGGCTTGCTGACCTTCGGGGTCCTGGCAGGCTTGCTGATGCCACATGGTGAGGATGCCATGGGACACCTGATCGCTGCGGTTGCGGTTTGGGTGGGCTATCTCGTGCTGATGATCGTGAAACGGGTTCGCGGTATCACTGGACGTCGGTTCGCCATCGCGGCGGTCGCGCTTTTCGTCCTTTCTCTGGGGGTTTTTGCTTTTGTCTGATGGAACTCGTCTGCCTGGGATTGAATTATAAAACGGCACCCGTCGAGGTGCGCGAGCGCTTTGCTGTGGGGAATACGAAGCTTGGCGAGGCATCGCAGAATCTTCTCGATATGGCTGGTGCTCCGGAGGCTGTCGTGGTTTCCACCTGTAACCGGACGGAATTCTACCTCGCTGCGGAAGACGCCGGGGATGCGGTGAGGCGCCTGGAGAATGCTCTCGCGGAAAAAGTCCACGGCCATGAGGAGCCATTCTACCGTTACGATAAGAAAGAGGCGGCCAGACATCTATGCCAGGTTGTCAGCGGGCTGGACTCCATGTTGCTCGGCGAGACAGAAATCTTCGGCCAGGTAAAACAAGCCTACCAGGCTGCACATGCGGCTGGGACGACAGGGGCGATGCTGAACAAGCTTTTCCAAAAGGCCTTCAGCGTCGGCAAGAAAGTCCGCACACAGACTTCCATCCAGGAGGGATCGACCTCGATTGGGAATGTTGCAGTGGAGCTGGCGGAGAAAATCTTCGGCCACCTGAAGGACAGCGAGGTGATGGTGCTCGGGGCGGGTGAGATGAGCCGTCTGACCGCCCAGGCGCTGGTTTCACGCGGCGCGAAATCCGTCATTGTCGCGAACCGCACCCATGACCGCGCGATAGAGCTGGCTGCCGAAATGAAGGGCCGGGCGGTGCGTTTCGATGACTGGCTGGAAGTTTTGAAGAATGTGGATGTCGTCATTTCATCGACTGGTGCGCCCCACACGATCATTCACAAGGAGGAGGTGGAATCCGTCCGCCGCGCACGGAAGTTCCGCCCGCTTTTCCTCATCGATATCGCTGTCCCGCGGGATATCGATCATTCGGTGGGAGAAATCGAGGAGGTCTACCTCTATGACATCGATGCCCTTGAGCAGCTTGCGGAGCAGGCGAAGACGCGCCGGATCAAGCAGATCGAGGAGTGCGATAAAATCATCGAGGCCGAACTCATAAAACTGTTGCGATAATGAACCCCGCATTGGAGACCCTTTTTCTCGCCCGTCAGGAACTCCCGGAAAAAGGCGGAGCCACGCTTTTTCTTGGAGCGGAAGCTCATCCCGATCTCGCTGCGATTCCCCGGCTGACCGCTTGCCAGCCGCTCAAACCTCTGGCGGATAGCTGCGGGGAGATGGGTGTGGAAATTTCCACCGTGCCGGATTCCGGAGAGTTTTCGACCATCCTTTTCCTGCCTGGGAAATCGAAGGATGAGATTCTCGCCGGATTTGCCAGAGCACATGATCTGCTGGCGCCGGACGGTGTGCTACTGGTCTCACTGGCCAATACCGCTGGTGCTTCCCGCTATGAAAAAGAGCTGAAAAAAGTGACCACGCTGCTGTCCTCATTTTCAAAAAACAAGTGCCGCGCATTCTGTGTCGATCGCTCGAAACCATGGGATGCGGCCACGCTGGACGCATGGCGGGAGCTGGCCCGGCCGCGCTTGATCCCCGATACGGATTTCACCGTGGAGCCCGGGGTTTTCAGCTCAGGTCATGTAGATCCCGGCTCGCAGCTCTTGATCGATCATCTCTCGTATTCCGTCCGCGGCCACGTGGCGGATCTCGGTGCTGGCTGGGGTTTTCTCAGTCAGGCCGCGCTGAAAAAGCTGCCGAATATTTCCCGGATCGATCTCTTTGAAGCGGATGCCCGCGCACTTTCCTGTGCGAGGAAGAACCTTCCGGCGGAGGCGCCCGCGGGTTTTCATTGGCACGATGTCACCAAGGGGCTCCCGGAGAAATACGATCATATCCTCATCAATCCACCCTTCCACACCGCACAATCGCGCGATGTGGATCTCGGAAAAGCATTTCTTTCGGTAGCGGCCGCCTCCCTGAAACGCGGGGGCAGCCTCCAGATCGTCGCCAACCGCCAGCTTCCGTATGAAGCTCATCTGCTGGAATTGGGCCTGAGGCCGCGGATTGTCATCGAGACCGGGGTTTACAAAGTGATTTCGGCATAGAAGGGCGGCGATACCGCTTTTCCCGAAATTCCGGAAAAACCCCGTGGGTTCTCGCCATACAGCAGTATTGACGCTGGGAAAAATCCATGCAAAGTTCCGCCGCCGCGGGCGGAAGGACCGTCCGCGGCGTTTTCAACAACCAGTCTCCGGACTACTTAAAGCAAACATATGACCACTATCGCCATCAACGGATTCGGACGCATCGGACGCCTCGTCTTCCGCGCACTCGTCGAACAAGGCCACCTCGGCACCACATTCAAAGTCGCCGCAGTCGGTGATATCGTTCCTGCCGACAACCTCGCATACCTTCTCAAGTATGACTCCACACAAGGCAGATTCGACGGTGAAGTATCCTCCAAGAAATCTTCCCCGGAACTGGAAGAAGACGACATCATCGTTGTTAACGGCCACGAGATCAAAGTCGTATCCGCACGCACTCCGGAAGGTCTCCCTTGGAAAGAGCTCGGCGTAGACGTAGTCATCGAGTCCACCGGCCTTTTCGTCGAAGACAAGCTCGCACAAGGCCACATCACTGCTGGTGCGAAAAAAGTCATCATCTCCGCTCCTGGTAAAGGCGACGACGTTCACACCTTCGTGCAAGGTGTAAACGACGGCGAATACGATCCTGCGAAGCATCACCTCATCTCCAACGCAAGCTGCACCACCAACTGCCTTGCACCACTCGTTCACGTGCTTCTCAAAGAAGGTTTCGGCATCAAGGAAGGTCTCATGACCACCATCCACGCCTACACCGCTACCCAGAAGACTGTAGACGGTCCTTCCAAGAAAGACTGGAAAGGTGGCCGTTCCGCGGCGATCAACATCATCCCTTCCGCGACTGGCGCTGCAAAAGCAGTGGCTCTCGTTTGCCCACAAGTCAAAGGCAAGCTCACCGGTATGGCGTTCCGCGTTCCTACTCCTACGGTTTCCTGCGTTGACCTCACCGTGAAAACTGAGAAAGAAACTTCCCTTGAGGAGATCAACGCCGCTCTCAAAAAGGCGTCCGAGACTTACCTCAAAGGCATCCTCAACTACACCACAGACGAGGTGGTTTCTTCCGACTTCATCCACGACAAGGCTTCCTCCATCTACGATGCAGGCTCCTCCATCGAGCTCAACAGCACCTTCTTCAAGCTGGTCAGCTGGTATGACAACGAGTGGGGCTACTCCAACCGCGTGATTGACCTCCTCGATGACGTTGTTAAAAAAGGCATCTAATTCATAGTATGGAGAATCGGCCGAAAGCCGGGTTCTCCAGCTCTTTCCAAAAGCGGGCTGCCTCTCCGGGGTAGTCCGCTTTTAGTTTTCCCCTATATGAGCAAGCCGCCCAGCAACCGCGCAATCCAGCTCGATGGTCTCCGTGCCCTCGCGATGCTTGGGATTTGCTGGGATCACTGGGTTCCCAAAGCCTGGAACTTCAATCTGCCCTACGAGATCGGGCTCTACTTCTTTCTGGTCCTCACGGGCTATTTCATCACGGGCTCCTTACTCCGCATCCGGGATCGCTCGGAGGCTGCCGCAAATGGCGGCTCCTGGCGCTGGCAGGCATGGAAAAATTTCCAATGGCGCCGCGGGCTGCGGATCATCGCTCCCTACTACGTGGCCCTGGGCATCGCCTTCATTTTCTTGGCCCCGAAGCTCTGGCACAATCTTCATTGGTATCTACTATACCTGACGAATTTCCACATCGCTCTCATCGGAGAGTGGCCACACGGAACCTCACATTTTTGGTCGATCGCGATCCAGCAACAGTTCTATCTGTTCTGGCCGGTTGTCATCTGGCTCACCCCGCGCCGCTTTCTGCCAATGGCGATGATCCTTTTCACCGCGATCGCGCCGCTCTCCCGCTACTACGAGCACCTTTTCATGCCGCCCTTCGTCTGGCCGGGCAAGATCAGCTGGGGCTCGTTCGATTACTTCGGCATAGGTGGGCTCATGGCGCTCCTCATCCACAGTGGCTTTCCACTTTCCAGCAGACTCTGGAAAATCCTTGGCGTCGCCGGGTTCGGCACCTTTCTTACCCTGGAATACGGCAGCCATTTCGGTCTGCCGCCCAATCACATCGGCCCGTTCTACGCCTGCATTTTATCGGTGGGTCTCTGCGGAGTGATCGCCACCGCATCCATCGGCTGGCAAAACATCGCCGGCAGATTTCTCGAAACCGCCTTCCTCCAAAAGGTCGGGCTCCTTTCCTACGGGATCTACCTCTATCACAATCTGGCTCCCATCATCCTCGGGAAAACTCTGCCAATCCTCTGGTGGGGCCCCTATGCGGATTCCATCCCGCAGGCAGCCTTGCGCACAGCATGCTTCGCCGCACTAACCTGGGCGATGACTCTCGCCTCATGGAAGTATCTCGAAACTCCCCTCAACAACATGCGCGCGAAAAAAGGCTAGGGCACTTGCGCAATCGGTCATCTGCAGCCGCTAGCAGGCAGATTGCTTTTATGGAGGGATTCCGGAATAGCGAGCACGTCCCCCCGTAGCAACTACCTCCTCATCTCCAGTCTCATCTCCTCCTCGGTGATCGGATCCGCCACTGCGATTCCAAGCTTCGCCTGCATTTTCACAGCTCTCTCAAAATCCTTTTCCGCGACCCAAACTGCCGAATACTGGGTGCTGAAGTTCCCATCGGGCGCCGTGGAGACGTTTAGGAGCTTGAATCCGGCTTCGGTGTATTCCCTGTGAAAGCGCAGGAAGCGCACTCTGTTGCAAAAGATACGGGCAGCAAAATGGAAGCCCTCGCCGGGTTCGGTATAGATGGATCTGCCACGGCGGTTCTTATCCATCTCCTGATAGAGCGGGCAGGTCTTTTTCTCTCTTTGGTCGAATCTCTTCTGCAGCACTGGACTGCTCTCCCAAGGGGTGAATCTGCTTTCACGGGCGGCCGCCATATCCTCGTCCAGCGCTGATGCCTGGATCACGCTCTCCTTTGGCTTCGCTGGATAGATCCAGATCGCCTGATATCTCGCAATCCCCGAAGCATCGACAAACACGTTCAGGCTCACACGCTCGTAACCTTTGAGATGCCACTCCTTGCCTTCCTCGTAGTAGTCCTCGACACGTTTGTTCCACAGCATGGCAAACCTGAAAGACTTATCCAGCGGCCTGTCTTCCGAGACCCAGCGGAACTGGCTGATCCCATTGTGGTTCCGTCCCTCCAGCTTCCGCCAACAGGTGTAGCTCCCGCTCACCTCGTTCGATCTCAACGTGGTGTCCAGAACATCGAACCACTCGGAAAACTCCTCCTCCTCCAACGGTTCGGAGCTCACAACCTCCTTCTTGGAGCAAGCCACCGAAGAAAACGCCAGGACCACAAAAAACAACCATTTATACATAGCGCTATCCTTAGGAAAATAGCGGACCCGCCAATACAATTTCATATTGATGGTATAAAATTCCACTTATGCAAAACTCCGGATATTAGGTCCTCCGGGGCGGGCTGAAGACCCGCGGTCCTATGGAAAGCGATATGGTAGTGGGAATTAGAACTCGACACCGCCGTCCGTATTCAGCGCCCGACCGGAAGCTGAGGCTTTTGGCAGTGAAATTATAAAAAAACGGAGACTGAACATTCTCTTCTCTCACCTCAATAGGATGCAAAGATAGCATTTCCCAGTGCCTCTCCTATAGGAGGTGGAACAGCGTTTCCAACTTGCCGGGCACAACTCCAAAGATCGCCGCAAAAAATGAAGTCGTGGGGGAATCCTTGAAGAGTAGCCGCTTCTCGAACTGTTAGCGCACGATCATATTGGGGGTGCCCGAAGCGACCGTTTGAGAAAGATATACATTTTGTGGTTATCGTCGGAGCAGGCGCATCCCAGTGCAGACGGGAATAACTGTCGCTGAATGATGTTCCTCTGGCCCGCGAGTTCTCTCCTGCACGAATTTGCCTTATCCGAGCGAGATTTCCGGCTGAGAGTTTTAACGAGACATGGTTTGGGATTGTGTCTGATGTATCAGGAAATTCACCAATTTTCTCGCGGACAGTTTTTGGTTGATCATATTCCCCCATTGGCAATCCGATCTTGTTCCGCGATGCGAGGACGATCATCCTCTCTCGTTTCTGCGGAAGACCAAAATCAATACCTCTGAGAATACCGTGCTCAACATGATAGCCTTCATCTTTGAGTGTGGTGATAACCAGATTCCAAGCATCGGATCGAGACTTGATTGCCGGAACGTTCTCGAAAACCACGTGTGCGGGTTTAATCGATCGAATTAAGTTCATATAGGCCGCAACTTCTCGTGAATTGGAACGCGGGGATTTATTCAGCCGACTGAATAATTGACAGGGTGGACCACCAGCGAGAATTAGATTTTCCCTTGACTCAACATGATCGAGAAATTCCTCTGGGCGCAGTTCGGTGATATCCCCGCGAAGAAAGGGAGAGTCTCCAAAGTTCCTACGGTAAGTCGCCTCGCATCCAGCGTCCAGATCAGTAGCCAGTTTTACAGTGATTCCTGCTCGCTGCAGTCCGAGACTTAACCCGCCCGCGCCACAAAACAAATCGATACACTCAAGCATTTTCAGAAATCTTGCGGATTAAATTCTGAAGGTTCTCAAATGCCTCGCCCCTCTCAGAGACGAATCGATTGAGAAACATTTTCTGGATAAGGTTGATCTCTCTGCTGTCGGTTTGAGCGAAGTCCGGCTGTATTAAAGTTGTCACGGCTCTAAATCGTTCCTTTGGCTTAAGTTTTTCGAATTCAGGAATATTGTCGGAATCAGTGGCGAACTGCTTAATTAAAACCATTGCTGTGTCGGTGTCCCACAAAGCTGCCTCTGGGGTGTCGAAAGGAAGAAGGTGGAAATGGGTATTTGCAAATTTGATGAAGTTGATGCGCATTTCGCGTTTTGTATCCTCGTTCATATTCGAATTCTGACGGAACGAAATTTTAGAACCATATTGTTCCTTTATTAGTTCGTCAATATCGTCGCAGGTAGAGTCGATTCCAATGTTGTTCAATTCGATATTTTTCGTATTAAGCGCCTGATCCCCGTCGAAGACGTAGTGAACTCTTTGGGCGAATCGGTGATACTGCAAATTTGCGGCATCTTGTTTCATGTCACCGGTTCCGCCGGGGCTGTAGCTCACATGAAATCGGTTCGAAAAAGCTTCCCCTTCAGCGCTGATAACGGCGTCCAGCATCTGCTTTGCTAGGATGTCTTCCACATAGATCTGTGTCACATTTTCCGTCGGATGTCCGATAGAGTGAAATGCTTCATCTGGACTAATATTCTGGCGATGTTCTACTTTGCCATCGATATTGGCGTGCAAGACATGTATTGCTTTCTCAGGAAGATGGCGGACAAAAACAGGGGAGTGACTTGATATGACTACTTGCAAGAACTTCGAGGCAATCTGATCAAGGATAAAAACGAGTAGCCGTTCTTGGGCTCCCGGGTGAAGTGAAGTTTCTGGTTCATCAATGAGAAGCAATCGATTTGACGCTCCAGACATAATTTCGTGAACCATCTGTGCGACTGCGCTCTCGCCACTTCCGGCAAAGGCTTCGGAGTATGAACGAGCGTCTGTCCGGAAATAGGTAGATATTCCCCAACTGCCGTAAAATCGATGTTCTAAAATGTATCCGTGCGTGTATTTTCGCCCGATTATGTAACTGATTGTTTCTAGCTCTTCGTTACTGAGGGCTACTCTTTGCTTGTGTTGATTGCAGCTTCTATGGGAGATTTCTTTTCCCTCAACCAACACTTTTCTCAGCTTTTCAGATCTGTAGCGAATGAAGTCTTGGATTCTCGCTGCGCTTTTTCGCCCCAAGGCTCGTAAACTTTTCCAGTAGGCAAGATAAAGAATCTTTTTTGTTAACTCTTCTGGTTCAGAATAATAAAAAGCGCGATCGAAAGCATTGAGTTGGGTCTTAAGGTTGAAATATTCCGACTGCATTTGTATCGCGGTATCTCGCGATTTATCCTCATTGAGTTGCATGCCATATGCAGCGATCGGACGACTTGGCTCCCAATAGTCAGGGTCTCCTGGTTTCAAGATGCGCATTTTCACTACTTCGCGGGCTACGCCGCTCACGTCATGGTAGCCATACCAAAATGCCGCTTTTTCTTCAGTCGCCAGCCGGCGTTTTCGTTTCTGTGAAGTACGAAGTTCTTCGACGATCGGATCAAGCGAAGTTCCGAACCACCATCGACCCGGGGATTTTCCACCTGGTGCGCCATAAAGTGCATGAAGGAGAGATGTTTTACCGCAACCGTTCTGCCCCACCACAACCGTCAACGGGAACAAAAACTCAACTCTCAAGCCTTTTTGAAAATTTTTGTAGTTGGAAAACTCGATGAAATCGATGAATTTCGTGAATTTTCCTCCCTTCACGAGGCCGGCTATCCTTGCGACAGCTAGATTAATTTTATTGGAATGATTCTCCATCGGGAAAGATGGAATCATATTATCCAAATAAATATCACGAGCGAGAAATTTGTGGAGTTTTTCATTAAAGTTGCGAATGTAGAGGGTCGATTATAATCGTATGATGAGCGGACTTTATGAGGTTTTGAGACGGGAGTCCGATGGGTGCGCGATGATATGTTTGTAACTGTTCACTTGAACTTTAATGGCGCCGGGGGTAAGGGTTTTCCCCCAAGCGCTGTGGCTAGAAGTTTTCCCATCCTCCGACCTTTTTATTACCTCGATCATTTCGAGGAGATGCTGGCGTTTCTGGAGGGGAATTGTGCGGGTTTGTTTGGCGGGGAGGAGAGGGGATTCATCGCGGACTTCCGAGGGCTGGGAGTCGAGGCGCGGGCGATGGTGGTGCGGCTGGCGAACCGGTCGGGCTCGGTGTTCCGGGTTTCCTCGCTGAAATACAAGGAGCTGCCGGATGTGGCGGGGGTGTTGGCGGTATTACGGTCGGCAGGGTTCGTGAGGGAGCCGGGGCGGGCGGATGAGCGCGGCATCGTCGCGGTGCTGACGCGGCCTGAGATTGTGGATATTTTGAAGCCGATGAAGGGGCTTTCTTCGAAGACGAAGGGGGAACTGCTGGGCTTGGTGCAGGGTTGCGGGGATGGGGAAACGGGGGTGCTGGGCGATGAGTTGCTGGGCGGATTCATCGTGCAGGAGAGGGTGGAGACGCTGGAATTCCTGTTCTTCCTGTTTTTTGGAAAGCAGAGGCGTAACCTGCAGGCGCTGGCGCTGCGCGATCTGGGGATTGTGAAGACGCGGGCGGGGCAATCGTCGTTCGAAGTAAAGTTCCCCACGAGGGAGGCGGCGGTGAATTCGTTTTTCTACGCGAAACTTTCGGAGGCTATCTCCGTGGCGGATGGAGAGATGCTGGTGGAAATTGCGGCGGGGCTGGAGGATTGGCCGGTGGCAGGAGCCGGGGCTGGCGTGGATATGGAGCGCGATCGGGAGATCTGCCGGCTGGGTGCGCGGCTGGAGCAGGCGGGATTTCCCGGGGAGGCTTTGGGGGTTTACCGGAAGACTTCGGCGCATCCGGCGCGGGAGCGGGTTTGTCGGATTCTTGTTTCCCAAGGGAAGCCGGAGGAGGCGGAGCGGCTGCTGGAGGAGATGATTTCCTCGCCATCTTCCGATGAAGAGCTGCTGTTCGCGGAGGATTTCCACGCGCGGAAATTCGGCGGGCGTAAGGTGGGACGGCTTACGGGAATGTTGCGCTCGGCGCCGGTGATAGAGATCGATGAGGCTTTCCGGGATAGTGCGGAGGAAGCGGCGGCGAATCATTTCAGGAGGAAAAGGAAGCGAGCTTACCGGACGGAGAACCATTTGTGGGCTTCGCTCTTCGGCCTGCTTTTCTGGGAGGAGCTGCAGGGGGAAAACGGGGAGACGAAGCACAATGAATTCGAGCACAGGCCGACGCAGCTGAGCGATGGAAGTTTTTTCCGGAAGAACGAGGCGGCGATCGAGGCACGGCTGGAGCTTTTGCAAACCGGTGCGGCGTTGGAATATCTGGAGGCGGTGGCAGGCGCACATTGCGGGAAGGCGAACGGGGTTTTCCGGTGGAGACGGGATACGATGGAGGTGATACGGGAGCTGTTGGCCCATGCTCCGCCGAGGGCGGTCGCGGCAGTGCTGCGGCGGATGGCGAAGAGGCCGGGGGAGACGATGATCGGTTACCCGGACCTGATGGTGGTGGGCGCGGAGGGCTTGCGTTTTGTGGAGGTGAAGGCGGAGGGTGATCAAATACGCAGGCACCAGCTGGTGCAGCTCCAGGCGCTGGAGGCGGCGGGCTTCCGGGTCGGGGTGGTGAGGGTGGAGTGGTTCGCCGATCCGGATCAGGAATATGTGGTGGTGGATATCGAGACCACAGGCGGTCGGGCGGCGCATCATCGCGTAACGGAGATCGGTGCGGTGAGGATACGCGGTGGAGAGGTGGTGGCGAAATACAGCACGCTGCTGAATCCGGAGCGCCGCATCCCGGGGAACATCACGCGCCTGACAGGCATTTCCGATTCGATGGTGGCGGGCGCACCGAAGTTCGAGGACGTGGCGGATGCCTTCCGGGACTTCGTGGGGAACGCGGTCTTCGTGGCACACAATGCGTCATTTGATTATGGATTTCTGAGGCAGGAGTTCGCGCGGATCGGTGAAGATTTCCGCAGGCCCACCTTGTGCACGGTGGTGGCGATGAGGAAATTTTTCCCCGGTCTGCCGTCCTACAGTCTGGGGAAACTGACGGAGTATTTCCAGGTCCCGCTGGAGTCGCATCACCGGGCCTTGTGTGACGCCGAGGCTACGGCGGAGTTGCTGAAGCTGATCAATGGAAAGCGGTTGGCAGGGAGGTAGCGGTTGGCTGGCTTTTTGGACGCCGGAGCGGGCTGAAGGGCCGCGGTTCATGCGGGGAATTTTGTTGCTTTTCGGAAGCTGTCTTCGCCTGTTTCCGGGGGTGCGGGAAAGGCTTCAGGAAAGCACGTGGAGGATGACCATCAGCGCATGGCAGATACTTCCAGCTAGAACGAAAAGGTGCCAGATCGCGTGATTGTATTTTAACTTCTGCCAGGCGAAAAAGGCGACTCCGCCTGTGTAGCAAAGCCCGCCCGAAACCAATAAAACAAGCCCGCCTGTGGGCATGGCTTTGATCAGCGGGCCGAGAGCGACGACCACCAGCCAGCCCATGAAAATATAGAGCGCGGTGGAGATCCAGTGCTCGCGGTTTTTCCTCATCACGGATTTGATGATCACTCCGCACAACGCCATAGTCCAAACGATGGTTAGCAGCGTCCAACCCCAGGGACCATGCAGGGTGACGAGCGCCAGGGGAGTGTAGGTGCCGGCGATCAGGAGATAGATTGCGGAGTGATCGATGATCTGGAGCGCCGACTTTGTCCTCGGTCCGCTGAAGGAATGGTAGAGGGTCGATGAAAGATAGAGTAGCACCAGCGTGCTACCGAAAACGGCACCGCCAATGGTGCGCCATGGATCGCCGATGGAAATTTTCAGCATAACGATCAGCGCGATGATGCTGAGCAGCAGGCCGACGGCGTGTGTGATGGCACCCGCGAGCTCTTCCGCGTGGGTTTCGCAGAGATCGGAGCGGGTTCTCGAGAGATTTGGGGGCATGCGTCTTCCGTAGAATAGCCGCGAACTGGATATTGGAAAATCGTTTCCAAAAGGTGTGAGAAAAATCTCCGGAAGGAGCGATCTAAACGGTTGCCGTGTGGACCGAGGTTCCAGGAGGTTCTTGATGGATTTTTCGGGGGAAATGAAAAGATTTCCGCAGGCTTCCGGCAGGAAGGAGGTGGCCCTTTTCTGATTCCTCCACCCATCGCTTGCCACCAGCAAGGCTTCTGGCATAAAACCCGCCCGAAAGCCATGTCCGACTCCAAGCCAGAAACTTCCTCCCAAGCCCATCTCGAACTCATTGCCCGGGAGACCGGCATCAAGCTCTCCTCGGTTGCCGCCACAGCCAAACTGCTAGCCGAAGGAGCTACGATTCCCTTCATCTCCCGCTATCGTAAGGAGGCGACCGGAGAGCTCGATGAGCTGCAAATCCAGACCATCCGGGACCGGATGATGCAGCTTGCGGAGCTGGATGCACGGCGGGCGACCATTCTGAAATCCTTGGAGGAGCGGAGTCTTTTGAGCGATGAGCTGAAAAAGAAGGTGCTTGCCGCATTGACGCTTTCCGCCTTGGAAGACGTCTTCGCGCCATACCGCCCGAAACGGCAAACCCGTGCCACCAAGGCGGTCGAGCGTGGTTTGACGCCGCTGGCAGACTACATTTTCGAAAACCAGGGCGCCGATCCCACAGAGGAAGCCGCCAAGTATGTCGATGCGGAAAAGGATGTGGCGAGCGTGGAAGATGCTCTGGCAGGTGCGCGTGACATCATTGCAGAGCGTGTAGCCGATGACGCGAACCTACGCGGCCAGGTCCGGAAAATTTACGAGGAGGAAGCCACGGTTTCCTCGAAAATCATGTATGGCAAAGAGGAGGAGGCGGATGCGGCAAAATACCGTGATTACTTTGAGTGGTCCGAGGCCTTCAAGACAATCCCTTCCCACCGGATGCTCGCGATCCGTCGCGGCGAAAAGGAAGCCATTCTTTTCATGCGCATCGAAGTGCCGCTGGAGCGCGTGACAAGGATTGCCGTAGCGGATTGGGTTTCCGGAAACGGTGCCTGCGCTGAGCAGGTCCGCCTGGCCGTGGAAGATGGCTGCAAGCGCCTCCTGATGCCATCCATGGAGACGGAGATGCGTCTTCTCGGCAAAAAACGTGCGGATGAAACCGCAATCCAGGTATTTGCAGACAATCTTCGTGAGCTGATGCTCGCCTCCCCGCTCGGGCGGAAACGCACTCTGGCGATTGATCCGGGCTTCCGCACCGGTTGTAAAACCGTCGTGCTGGATGCTCAGGGAAACCTGCTTCATCACACGGTCCTGCACTGCACGGCAGGCTCCCAAAATCAGGCTTATGAAGCGGCTCTGGAGCTGGCTGGCCTTTTGAAAAAATACCAGATCGAAGCGATCGCGATCGGCAACGGCACCGCTTCCCGCGAGACGGAGGCTTTTGTCAGAAAGCTCAAACTTCCCGCCTCGATCCAGGTGATCATGGTAAACGAAAGCGGTGCTTCCATTTACTCCGCCTCGGAGGCGGCACGTGAGGAATTTCCCAACGAGGATGTCACTGTGCGCGGCGCGGTATCCATCGGCCGTCGTCTCATGGACCCTCTTGCGGAACTCGTAAAGCTGGACCCGAAGGCCATCGGCGTAGGGCAATACCAGCACGATGTCGATCAGCGCGCTCTCAAAACCTCTCTTGATGGCACGGTTGAAAGCTGTGTGAACGGTGTCGGCGTGGAGCTCAATACCGCCTCGAAGCATCTCTTGGCCTATGTTTCCGGGCTGAGTAATTCACTCGCCGAGAACATCATTTCCTTCCGCACGGCAAACAGTGGATTCACTTCCCGCGCCCAGCTGAAGGAGGTCCCGCGGCTTGGTGAAAAAGCTTTCGAGCAAGCTGCCGGATTCCTGCGCATCCGTGATGCGGCCTATCCCCTGGACTCTTCGGCAGTCCATCCGGAGCGTTATGCGCTGGTCGAAAAAATGGCTGAGGATCTTGGCTGCGGGGTCGCGGATTTGATGCGGGATGATTCCCTGCGGAAGAAAATTGATCTGAAGAAATACATCTCCGAGGAGGTCGGATTGCCCACACTCCAGGACATTCTTTCAGAGCTTTCAAAGCCGGGTCGGGATCCGCGGAAAGCGTTTGAAATTTTCAATTTTGCCGAGGGCGTTGAAAAGCCGGAGCATCTCACAGTGGGAATGAAGCTACCGGGCATCGTGACCAATGTTACAGCCTTCGGAGCGTTCGTGGATGTCGGCGTGCACCAGGACGGCCTCGTCCACGTCAGCCATCTTTCCGATCAATTCGTGCGGGATGCGAGCGAGGTCGTGAAAGTCGGCCAGAAGGTCCAGGTGACAGTCATGGAAGTGGATCTCAAGAGAAACCGGATTTCCCTTTCGATGAAGTCCCAGCCGGATTTCGAGCCACGCCAGCGCAATAGCAGCCCGGGCGGAAACGATCGCCGTCCGCAGCGCCAGAACAATGGTGGAGGAAACCGCAACCAGCAGCAGGCACCCGGCAACGATTGGTTTAGCCAAGCAATGGGCCAGGCGAAGAAAAGGTAGCTGTTTTGGCGAGGATGAAGAGGCATCCTTTTCTACGAAAGCCACTTGCAACCACATCTGGACTTTGGCGTGGGTTCTGCCAATTTTCTGTTCATGGCATTGCATTGTTCCATCACAAAGGTTCCACTGTTTTTCGTTTTAGGATGGATCGGATGCATGCTTGCTTCCCATGCCGCCGAGCCAAATTGGCCCATCCTAGAGTTCACCTCCGTGGCTTCCGGCGTTCCCCGGCCTGTGGACATCCAGAATGCAGCGGACGGAAGCAACAGATTGTTTCTCGTTGGTCAGGATGGGGAAATCCGAATTTTGAAAAACGGAGCCTTGCTGGAAACCCCGTTGCTCGATGTGGGTGACAGGATCGGCACCTACGCAGAGCAGGGTCTTCTGGGGCTAGCTTTTCCGCCAAACTTCGCTGAGAAAAAGTGCTTCTATAATTTACTATTGCCGCATGGGGGACGGGGCCGCGGTAATCAGCCGTTTTCAGATGGGTTCCGATCCGGATGTCGCTGACGGTGGGGCCGAGACCATCCTTCTTGTCATCCCGCAGCCGGAGCGCAATCACAATGGCGGTCAGCTGGCGTTTGGGCCGGACGGGCTTCTGTATATTTCCACTGGCGACGGCGGAGGGAGCGGCGATCCGTATCAGAACAGCCAAAATCTTACCAACAGGTTGGGAAAGATCCTGCGGATAGATGTGGAAAATACCTCTCCGGGCTTGCCCTATTCGATTCCCGCAACCAACCCGTTCGCAACACACAATGTCAATTCCCGCGAAATCCTCTGCTGGGGACTGAGAAATCCCTGGCGCTTCTCGTTCGATTCACTCACCGGAGATGTCTTCATTGGAGATGTGGGTGAACACCAGCGGGAGGAAATCGATTTCATCCCTTCAGCTTCCATTAATGCGGGGATTAATTTCGGCTGGTCGGTCAAGGAAGGCACCCTCGATTTCAGTGTCCAACAGGAAATCACCGGAGCCCTTGTGCCACCAGTATTTGAATACGATCACACCCTCGGCTCCTCAGTTACCGGGGGGCAGACCTACCGCGGTTCGGATCCCCGGCTTCAAGGGTTTTATATTTTCGGCGATTTCCAGACAGGCCGTATCTGGGGGATGGAAAATCCTGCCGCAGGCGGGCGCGTCGCCTTGCTCAAGGATACCGCCTATAATATTTCCACCTTCGGCAAGGATGAGGCTGGCGAAATCTACTTCGCCGATTACGAGAGCGAAAGAATCTTCCGGATCAGCACTGCGGACACTCTGCCTCCGCCCCTCATCACTCCGCCGACGAGCACCCATATTGGCGGCGTTTCCTATACGATCGGGAATGATGTTCCGGGAGCAGTCACCCATTATACCACGGATGGCAGCACTCCGGACGAAAGCAGTCCTGTTTTCACCCCGGGAATATGGGTGCATGCAAACGACCCTCTCACACTCAAAGCTATATCCCTCAGGCCGGATCTTGAGCCCAGCCCTGCTAGCGAGGCGGTTTACACACTCCGGCCGAACGGGGTGCAAATCAGCGGTGGCAATGGTTACCTCAACGACTACTCCACCATCGAACTCAGCGAGTCCACCCCCGGCACGACCATACGCTACACCATCGATGGATCGCTTCCTGACGAAAACAGTCCGCTCTACTCGGCGGAGAGCGGAATTCCGATCAACCGTTCGCTGACTTTAAGTGCCATCGCTTTCAAGTCGGGCTCCGGCTGGCTGGCTTCGTCCGTCACCGCCAAAACATTCAGGTTGATTGTGGATCCACCGGTTCTTTCCAGCACATGGAGCGACCTTTACGATCCTATCGGACTGACCAGTAAGACTTCCGGCGCGGTTCTCCACTATACGACAGATGGCACGATGCCCACGCTCCAATCTCCCGTTTGGACCGGCCCGCAGGAGCTTCCCTCCAATACGGTCATCCGGGTTCTGGCGGGGAAAGGGCAGATGGAAACGGCCTCCGCCAGTCTCAAGGTTCTGCGTATTTCGGCTCAAAAAGTCCGTTTTGAAACCATAGGCACGGGCTACCTAAGCAGCGTTGCCGATGTCGTGCGGAAAGATGACTCCACACTCTACGCCGTGGGATTGCATAATATTTGGAAAATAAGCGGCGGTGAATCGACCTTGTATCACACCGGAGGCTATACCCAGTCTTTCCAATCGATCGCCCTTACCCCCGAGGGTAAACTCTCAGTGGGGGACGCTGGAACCCGGGATGTCATCCACTTCCTGCCTCCTTCGAGCGTAGCCAGCGACAGGTGGGAGGTGAATTCAATCGTGCCTGCCGATCTGGTTTCACTTCCATCCGGGGGCTTCCTGGTGGCGGACTCCACGGGCAATCGCATCCAGAGAATCACCGCATCTCATGTCGGAACCCCATTTGCAGGAAGCGGAACTGCGGAGTCTGTTGATGGGCCGGCTTTGCAAGCCGGTTTCAACTTTCCGGTGGGGATTGCCCGGGACGATGCAGGCATCGTTTACGTGGCGGAATATTCGGGGCGCCGCATTCGTAGGATTGGAGTCGATAACATTGTCACGACCGTGGCTGGCAATGGCGAACCGGGGTGGGTGGATGGACCAATCTCCACCGCGCGCTTTGACCGGCCCCGGGCACTTGCACTTGATCGGATTGGAAACCTTTATGTTTCTGATGAAGCCAGTGGCTCCACCGGGAAAATTCGTAAAATCCGCCCCGATGGCACGGTCACCACCCTCCGTGGCCCGAAATTCCAAGCCGGCACCGATACCGTGCTCTCGCCCGATTCGTTAGGTCTCTCAAGTCCGCGTGGTCTTGATGTCGATGAAAACGGGGTTCTCTACATCGCGGGCGACTACACGGTCATCAAGGCCATCCAGGAGGATTGGGATAATGACGGGATTCCCGATACCACGGAAGCGGCGCTAGGTGCGCCTTTCGTCGTCGGTATCGACGATCGGTCGGCTGACTTTGATGGCGACTTGTTCTCCAATTGTTCCGAATGGATCGCTGGCACCGATCCGCTTCTATCGGAAAGCCGACCTAACGGCGCAACTCTGGAAACCTTTTCCGATAAAACCATCTCTCTCGATTTCCCCTGCGACCCCGGAAGCACCCATCAACTCGAATATTCCGACGACCTGCAGAACTGGAGGCCTATGGGCATCCCGTCGTCCTCAGCCCTCCGCTCTTTCCCTGTCCGCCTCACAGGTTCGTCACTGACCAGCCAGCGGTTCTACCGACTCAAAAGCACCTCAGAGCAGCCGTAATAATTGGATTCGTGCGCAGCGAACCGAACCACCTCCTTACCGCGACCCCAAAAAATAACGGGTTCTCCCAGGCGATGTTCCTAGCAAAGAAACGCTAGAGACATTGTGCCCGCTCATTGTGCCCGCTAAAGCGGAGTGACGGAAACCGTTTCGTTTCGAATCTCGCTACAGCAGTTCGCACCTACGTCATCCGTGATGCTTGCCTGTATGCGGAGTTTACTTTTTGTAAGGCCGATGGCTTGAGGTCTGTGGCGGAGCTACCTGATTCAGAAGGGAATAGTTTGCCATTCCGGGTGCATTGGTTAGTGTTAGTTGGATTTGTAAAAATAATTTTTAAGTCCACACGCTTCACCAATCATGTTCGGAAAAATTCTTCGCAAACTAAAGGGCGATCCCCGTCCGAACCGGCAAGAGCGACCACTGGAGACAGATGTTCCCGCAAAGCTCAAGCTCGGCTTGGCGCTCTCTTCCGGGGGCGCTCGCGGGCTCGCGCACGTCGGGGTGCTCCAGGTTCTTGAGGAAAACGGAATCGAAGTTCATGCGATTTCCGGTTCGTCGATGGGCTCCTACGTCGGGGCGCTCTGGGCAGCTGGTTTTTCGGGGAAGGCTCTAGCCGAGCTAGCCGAGGAAATGCACGATCGCCGCCAGCTCTGGAAGCTCGCGGATCCCGTTTTTCCGCCAACCCGTGGGCTTTTCCATGGTCTCAAGGCAAAGGCCCATCTTGAGCGATCACTGGGTGACCTGAAGTTCGAGGATTTGAAACGCAAGCTCCTGGTGATCACCGCGGACCTGGATACGAAGGAACGCCTGGTCCTACGCAGTGGGAAGATCGCGGATGCCGTCCACGCTTCGTGCGCGATGCCGGGAATCATCGCACCAGTGGTTCTCAACGGACGCCGCTGCGTGGATGGCGGTGTGGTGGATCCGGTGCCGGTGGGGGCGTTGCAAAAGTTCTCGGACGTGGATCGTGTGATCGCGGTATCCGTTATTCCCAGTTTTGAAGAGGTGGATGCGGGGATGTATCGTGATGATGACGAGGTGGAGCGCTTCTCGATGTTTCGGCGCGGTCTCTCGATGATCAACCGGAATATCAACTTTCTGGCCCAGGGGAATATCATCGATACCTTTCGCCAGTCCATCCGCTGTGCCCAGGTAAGGATCGCCCATGACTCACTGAAACGCGCGGATCTTTGTTTACGTCCCGAGCACTTTTTCGCCCCTTGGAATGACTACTCGAATTTCGAGCGATTCATCGAGGCTGGCCGTAAGGTGACCTTGGAGAACCTCGATCAAATCCGCGCACTTCTCGAAACCCAACCCGATGAAAAAGCAGACAACAGCATGGTGGGCGACCGCGTCGCCTGAAGGTATCCACATACGTCAGAACGCGATTTTGAAGCGTTTCCTGCAGACCCGTGCTGTGCCATTCTGTAGCTTTTATCGAGAGATGTTTCTGGAGTTGGGAATTGATGCCCGGGATATCCGCACCACGGATGACCTTGTGCATCTGCCGTTTACCTCCAAGGTGGATTTCAAGGTTCCAAGGGATTTTGTGATCATCCCTGACGAGGCGATTTTAAAAACCCAGTGGAGAACGATCTTCCGAGGACTCACCACCGGCAAAGCCGCTACCAAAGCGGCTCTCGAGGCGGAATTGAGACCGATCCTGCTGACCAGCACAACGGGCAGATCGGCCGCGCCGGTTCCTTTCCTCTATACCGCGCATGATATCGAAAGGCTGACGGAGGGAGGCCGCCGGCTGATGGAACTTTGCCAGTCCGATGCCTCGTTCCGCCACGTGAATGCTTTTCCTTTCGCACCCCATCTGGCGTTCTGGCAGGCGCATTATGCGAGCATGGGGCACAATACTTTTATGCTTTCCACCGGCGGGGGGAAAACCATCGGCACGGAAGGAAATATCCGGATTATCGATAAGATCGATCCCGAGGCGATCATTGCGATGCCGACGTTTCTCTATCACCTTCTGCAGGAAGGGATGGCCACCGGCTCTCGCTGGAAGAATATCAAACGATTGGTGCTGGGGGGTGAAAAGGTGCCAGCTGGAATGCGCCGGAAGCTTAAGGAACTGTGTGCGGAAATGGGCGCGGAGCAAGTCCATATCATGTCCACATATGGCTTCACCGAGGCAAAAATCGCTTTCACCGAATGTCTGCCAACGGCGGAGGGTGAGCCTTCGGGATTTCATGTTTATCCTGATATGGCGTTTGTCGAAGTCATTGATCCCGAGACCGGAAACAGAGTCCCGGACGGACATCCCGGTGAGATCGTCCTCACCCAGCTCGACTCCCGCGGCACGATTGTTCTGCGTTACCGGACGGGTGATCTCATCGAGAAAGGACTCACCTATGAAGCGTGCCCGCATTGCGGCCGCACATGCCCGCGGTTACTTGGGAAAATTTCCCGCGTATCGGATTTCAAGAACCTGCACATCGACAAGCTCAAGGGAACTCTCGTGGACTTCAATGCACTGGAGAATATCCTCGATGATACAGAGGGTCTGGGTGCATGGCAGGTGGAACTGCGGAAAAGGAATGACGATCCCATGGAGAGTGATGTGGTGCTTGTCCATGCCGTGGTTTTGAAGGGTGATGAAGCCCAGCTTCGCGACGCGATTCTCGATAGATTCCAGCGCTCCACCGAGTTTGCCCCAAATGACGTTTTATTCCATAGCTGGGAAGAAATGCGGGAGCTCCAGGGCGTGGGCAAGCAATTGAAGGAGCAGAAAATCCTGGATAACCGCCCGAAAAGCCAGTGAAGCAAAATCCACCGAATACCTGATATTTTTATCCACTCCTGAAATGTAACTGATATACTTCCATGAAATACTGCTAATCCAGTAAATTTGGTTTCATTCAGCACCAACCCCCGAAGTTTATGTTCATCATCGCCGCAACCCGCACGCCATTTTCCAAAATCGGAACGGATCTGGCAAATCTGACTGCCGATGATCTGGGGCGCTCCGCTGCTTCCGCGCTACTGACCGCGACGGGGATCGATCCCGCAGAGCTTTCCGAAGTGATTTTCGGCTGCGTGGCACAACCTGCGGAGGCTGCGAATATCGCCCGCATCATCGCGCTGAGAGCAGGAGTCCCGGCGCATGTGCCGGCGGTCACCGTGCACCGGAACTGTGCTTCCGGTATGGAGGCGATCACGACCGCGCATCAGCGGATCTTGGCTGGCCAGGGAGATCTTTTCCTCGTTGGCGGGACAGAGAGTATGAGCCATGTGCCTTTGCTCTTTCCCCATGAGGCAGCGTTGCATTTCTCCGAGCTTAATCGCGCAAAATCCTCGGGACAGAAAATCTCAGCCGCAGCGAGCTTCAATATCTCGGATTTCAAGCCCAGAATCGGATTGGAGCTGGGACTTACGGATCCATTCTCCGGAATGATCATGGGCGATACCGCGGAGCTGCTTTCGCGCGAGTATAACATTTCCCGGGAAATGCAGGATCAGTTTGCCGCCGAGTCACACCGTAAGGCGCTGGCTTCCAGGGAAGCGTTGAACGGTGAAATTTCTCCGGTTTTCACGCGGGGTAGCGCGGTGGTGGAAGACAACGGAATTCGCACGGATTCCACGAAAGAAAAGTTGGCAACGTTGCGCCCGATCTTCGATAAAATCACAGGGACGGTGACCGCCGGAAATAGCTCACAGATCACGGACGGGGCGGTGGCGTTGCTCGTCGGTAGCGAAGCTGCGGCAGAGCGATTGGGGGTAGAGCCTCTGGGCAGGCTAACTCACTATGCTTATAGTGGATGTGATCCTGCCCGGATGGGATTGGGGCCTGTCCATGCCATTCATCGGGCCAGGCAGCTTCATGGAATCTCTCCGGAGGATGCCGATATCATCGAGATCAACGAGGCCTTCGCAGCTCAAGTCCTGGCGGTGCTCGCTTCCCTGAAGAAACCCGAGACCCATCAGCTCGATCTCCCGGCCTACGAGCTCCCATTGGAGAAAATCAATCGCCGCGGTGGTGCCATAGCCCTCGGCCATCCGGTTGGTGCCACAGGAGCACGGTTGGTGTTAACCGCATTGGATCAACTGTGGGAAACCGGTGGGAAACGTGCACTCGCATCGCTCTGTGTCGGCGGAGGCCAGGGAGCTGCCCTCTATCTTGAACGTCCGTAATTGTATCAATTTCTAGCAGCCAGAAGCCATGTCAAACATCACTCTCACCTACGTCAATACCACTGCCGTCCTCGTTTTTGATCGCGCGGACTCTTCGGCGAATGTTTTTGATTCCGCGACATTGGCCGAGCTTGGAGAGCGCTTGGATGAACTCGCGCTTCAACCGGAAATCACTGGTTTGCTGATACGCTCCGCAAAGCCGGGAATTTTTATCGCTGGAGCGGATTTGAAAGAACTTTCGACAGCCCGTGGCGAAAAACTCAGCCGCCTGATCACGACTGGGCAAACACTTTTCAATCGGATCGCGGACCTACCATATCCAACTGTTGCGGCGATCCACGGCGCGTGCGTGGGCGGGGGATACGAGCTGGCTCTGGCATGTGATTGGAGAATCGCCAGCGATGCCTCCGCGACAAAAATAGGACTGCCGGAAACACAGTTGGGAATTCTTCCTGCCTGGGGCGGGACCACACGGCTGCCGGATCTTTTGGGCCTACAAGATGCGTTGCCCGTCATTCTTTCGGGGAAACTCCATTCCGCAGCCGATGCCAAACGCAAGGGATTGGTCGATGAGATTGTCCCTGCCGAGCATCTCAAAGCGCACGCGCTGACCTACATCGAAAAGGGCAAACGGCACCTGACGCATAATCCGATTATTCATAACCAGGCCGTTGCTGCGCTGACCCGAGTCCAGGCACACAAGGAATTACTCAAGAAAACGCGAGGCCACTATCCCGGGCCGGAGGCTGCCCTGGAGGTCGCGGTGGCATCAATCGGGCACACGCGGGAAAAATCCCAGCAGGCGGAACGGGAAGCGATCGAGAAGCTCGCGCCATTACCTCAGACAGCACAGTTGATACGCCTCTTCTTCCTGCAGGAGAGGGCAAGAAAGCACCGGCACACAATGGCGGATCCACGTCCGGTTCATCGTGCCGCAGTGATCGGAGCCGGGGTGATGGGCTCTGGTATTGCTTATTGGCTGAGCACGAGGAAGATCGAAACCATCCTTCAGGATGTCTCCGATGCGGCATTGGCCGGCGGTATGGAAAATATCCGGAAACTCTACGATGAGGCAGGGAAGCGTCACGTTTTCTCAAGAAATCAGGTGGCTCGGGGCTTGGATCGGATTCATCCAACGAGTGACAGGGTTCCATTGGGAAACTGTGATCTGGTGATTGAGGCTGCGGTCGAAGAATTATCGATCAAGAAAAGGATCTTTGCTGACCTGGCCTCCCGCTGCGCGGACGATACGATACTTGCCACCAACACTTCCGCGCTGCCGATTCATGAGCTGGCCAGCGGTGTGCCGCATCCGGATCGATTGGTGGGACTTCATTTTTTCAATCCGGTGCATCGGATGCAATTGGTCGAGGTCGTTCGCACGGATTTTACCTCGGATGAGACCTTGTCCACGGCTGTGGCATTCGTCCGGGGAATTGGCAAGCTTCCGGTCGTGGTTCGTGATACTCCGGGTTTTCTAGTAAATCGAATTCTAATGCCTTACCTGGTGGAAGCCGCAGCACTCTTTGAGCAAGGAGGTGATCCCGGGGAAATTGACAAAGCGATGCTCGACTTTGGGATGCCGATGGGGCCATTGAGGTTGTTGGACGAAGTCGGCCTGGATGTGGCGATGCACGTGGCACGGACTTTGGCGGCCGCATTTCCGAACCGAATGGAGATCCCGCGGGTGGTGGAGAAACTCCTTGATGCGGGCCATATCGGGAAAAAGGGTGGCAGTGGTTTTTACGTGTATGACGATGCCAGCCCGGCAGTGAACGCCGAGGCCATTTCTTTTCAGACGGGCACCGAAGACGCACCGCATGATACCCGGGAAATCCTCGCCTCGCTGATGACCTCCGAGGCCGAGCGCTGCCTTGAAGAAGGGGTGGCCGAAACTGCGGAAGATATCGATCTGGCGATGGTGCTCGGGACCGGCTATCCGCCATTCCGTGGTGGTCCGCTGGAAAATAGATCCTGATGATTTCTTCAAAACCCAAACCTCAACACACCTGAAGCCATGTCCGACTCAATGATTGATACCAGCAAAATGTCAGAAGGTCAGCGCGCCGCCCTGGAGCTGGCGGAGTCCTCGCGTGATATGCGCGAGTTGTCTGGTTTTGCGGCCTCACTTTTTGATGGCGCTCCGGATTTTTCCATCGTCTTCCCGTTCCCTACCCAGCCTGCCGAGGACAGAGAACAGGGTGATGCGTTTTTGGAAAAACTACGGGATTTTCTAGATGAGAAGACGGATCCGGACGCGATAGATCGTGATGGTGAGATTCCGGATTCGGTTTTCAAAGGGCTGGCGGAGCTCGGGGCGTTCGGTATCAAAATCCCGGAGAAGTATCAGGGCCTGGGATTGTCCCAGACAAATTACTCGCGGGCGGCGATGGTTCTCGGGGGGCATTGTGGGAATCTCACCGCGCTTCTTTCTGCCCATCAATCGATTGGATTGCCTCAGCCGTTGTTGGTCTTCGGGACAGATGCGCAGAAGGAAAAGTATCTACCGCGATGCGCTCAAGGAGGGGTTTCCGCATTCGCGCTGACGGAGAAGGAGGTGGGATCGGATCCCGCCCGCATGGCCACGGAGGCGATTCTCTCGGCAGACGGAAGTCACTACGTTTTGAATGGGGAAAAGCTTTGGTGCACAAATTCCCTCAAAGCCTTTGCGCTGATCGTCATGGCGCGGACTTCGACTCCGGAAAAGCCCCATGCGACTACGGCTTTCATCGTAGAGATGGATCAGCCGGGCGTTGAAATCGTGACCCGCTGCCATTTCATGGGGCTGAAAGCGCTTTATAACGGAGTGGTTCGTTTCACGGATGTGAGGGTCCCTGTGGAAAATGTGGTTTCAGCACCCGGAAAGGGGTTGAAGGTCGCATTGACGACCTTGAATACGGGGAGGCTTACCCTTCCTGCCGCTTGTGTTGGCCTGCTGGATCGTTGTCTGGAGATGGCCCTGAAGTGGTCTGGTGAACGGGTGCAATGGGGACAGGAAATTTCCAAACATGCTGCGATCGCTGCAAAGCTGGCCGATCTGGCTGCGGACAAATTCGCCACCGAGTCTCTGGTTCTTTATACTTCTGCATTGGTCGATGTGGATCATTCCTCTGATATCCGTCTGGAGGCCGCTCTTGCAAAACTCTGGGGCACGGAGGCAGGTTGGCGTGGTGCGGATTCGACGATGCAGATCAAAGGGGGGCGTGGTTATGAAACGGCCGATTCTCTACGGAATCGCGGAGAAACACCGGATCCTATCGAGCGCTTGATGCGAGACTCCCGGATTAACACGATTTTCGAAGGCTCGACGGAAATTATGCACTTGTTCATCGCGCGCGAGGTGCTGGATCCGCATTTGCGCCGGGGGGCGGCAGCGCTTGATACCCGGAAAGAAATTCCCGAGCGTCTGCAGACGGCGCTGTCGGCCGGGCTGTTTTATTCCGGCTGGTATCCCAAGCGCTGGCTGCCGCTGAGTTCCGGCATCCCTCATGATCTCAATGCGGAGCTGACAGGACATTTGCGGAAAGTTTCCTCATATAGCCGGAAGCTCGCCCGGACAATTCTGCACTCCATGGCCCGCTACGGCCCGAAACTCGATCGCCAACAGTTGTTGCTTGCCCGGATTGTGGATATTGGCGCGGAGCTCTTGGCAATTTCGCTTTCGATTTCCCGGGCCCACTCGCTAGGCGATGAGCAATCGCTGGATACCGCCAAGTATATAGCCAGCCGTGGAATAACCCGCTGCCGGACGCTTTTTTCCGAAATGGGAAGCGATGCGGATGCGAAGGGCTACAAATTAGCGCAGGCGCTGGCAAAATCCTCCGTGGAGCTGAGGTGAGTTTTTTCCCGAGGGTCGGCTCAGACATCTTGCGCAGTGGGCGAATTGCGGATAATTCTGTTTTATGGAATGGAAAGGTCGAAGCGGGAGCACGAACGTTGAGGATGCACGGGGGGCGGGCCGGGCCGGTATGGGCGGCGGTCGTGGCGGGATAGGGATGGGGTTGATCTCCCTGATCGGACGAAAATTCGGGATCAAAGGAATCCTCGTGGCAGGTGGCGCCTTTCTACTTTTGTGGAAGATGGGAATTGTGGATCTGAACAGTCTGATGGGAGGTGCGCCAGTTGCTAGCTCATCGGCGAGTTACAGTGCTGCTGAGCAGGAGCGATATGCTTTTGTCGGAGTTGTCCTAAAACAGACGGAAATTGTTTGGGCACAGGAATTTTCCCGGATCGGTAGGACTTACAAGGAGCCCGGACTTCAGGTTTATAGCGGGCAAACGCGAACGGCGTGTGGAACCGGCAATGCGGCGATGGGGCCGTTCTACTGCCCCGGCGATGATAAAATCTATATCGATTTGAGTTTTTATGATGAGCTCGCGCGAACCTTTCAGGCCCCGGGTGACTTTGCCCAGGCTTATGTGATCGCCCATGAAGTGGGTCACCATGTGCAGAATCTTCTAGGAACCTCCGGAAAGGTGGCGGCGATGCGCGGGAAGCCGGATTACAACCAATATTCGGTGAGACTGGAGCTTCAGGCGGATTTTCTTGCCGGTGTGTGGGCTCATCATTCCATGGATGACTTACGGGTCGACCGCGAGGACATAGAGGAAGCCATGCGTGCCGCGAACGCGATCGGCGATGATGCGATCCAGAAGAAACAGCAAGGAAAAGTGGTTCCGCATTCTTTCACCCACGGTTCATCGGAGCAAAGAATGCGGTGGTTTAAAAAAGGGCTGCAGAGCGGCAAAATCGAAGATGGTGATACTTTTTCGATGCCCTACAGCCAGCTTTAAAAAGGCCTGGATCAGACATTGAGATCGCCTTCCACACCGGTCTCGATATCGGCGCCGGTCGCGGCTCTGGTGAGGATCTTTGCCATCGTGATCAGTTTTCCGTCCTCCGTGTCCCAATAATGGGCGAGGGCTGGCTGGACACAAATCAGACTGATATTCGGATCGTCTTTTCCTTCCGGGAACCAGGCCTCGACCATTCGATTCCAAAGTCTGTCGATCTGGGCGCGATCATGGGAGATGCTGGCGGTCCCGTAGACTGTGAGAAATTCCATATCGGGATTGTTCGCAAAGATGAGCTGAACCCGGGAATCCGCGGTGATCTGGGCATTGTGGGTGCTGTCCGCTCCACTGAAGAACCAAAGGCGGCCTTCGTAATCGGCTTCCTGGACCTGCATCGGGCACACATGGAACGGGGCTTTCCCCAATCCTGTGGAGAACATACATGTAGGTGCGTTTTTCACCAGCTCCTGGAGTTTGGCGATAGCATCTTCGGCAATGAGATTTTTATTTTCAGACATATCCCAAAGTCGTGTGGAAATGTCTGCGGTCAAACTGAACCTCCGCAGTTTTTGCAGAAAATGCAGAACATCTAAGGTTGCAGCGGGGGCATTCCTACGTCATTAGCAAAGCCGTAACCATGGCTGCTACTTCCTCTTTCCTGCCCCGCCACATCGGTCCATCCGTATCCGATCAAACTGAGATGCTGAAATTAGTGGGCCATGGCGCACTGGACGCGCTGATTGCCGAGGCGGTGCCGGCAGGGATCCGCATGTCCGGCGATATGGATCTTCCTGAGCCTTTATCGGAGAACGAAGCGCTCGCATGGCTCCGTGCCTGGATGAGCCAGAATACCGTTCTCAAGTCGTTTATCGGACAAGGTTACTATGGCACGCTCACTCCAGGGGTGATTCTCCGGAATGTCCTGGAAAATCCCGGCTGGTATACCGCTTACACGCCTTATCAGGCGGAAATCGCCCAAGGCCGCCTGGAAGCATTGCTGAACTTCCAGACATTGGTTACCGATCTCACGGGCCTGGATGTCTCCAATGCATCACTGCTGGATGAGGGGACTGCAGCTGCGGAGGCTGTCACTCTCGCTCTTTCAGGGAAGCCGAAGGGAAAGTCCATTTTCATCTCTGATCGCTGTCATCCGCAGACCATTGATGTGGTCAAAACCCGCTCGGAGCCACTCGGGCTCCAGGTAGTTGTCGGGGATTGGGAGGAATTCGATCCTGCCTCCGTCGATGGACTTTTCGCTGTGATCGTACAGTATCCGGATACCCGCGGGCGGATTGATGATTTCTCCGCGTTTTTCGATACGTGTAAAGCCGCCGGGGCAGTGACCATCTGTGCTGCGGATCTCCTTGCGCTGACTCTGCTGAAATCACCAGGTGAGTTCGGAGCGGATATCTGTGTCGGCTCCTCCCAACGTTTCGGAGTGCCTCTAGGGTTCGGAGGCCCGCATGCTGGTTTCATGTCCTGCAAGGATGCGCTGAAGCGCAAGATGCCCGGTCGCCTGATTGGCGTGTCCGTGGATGCCGAAGGTCGCCCGGCTTACCGGCTGGCGCTTCAGACCCGTGAGCAGCATATCCGTCGTGACAAGGCAACATCCAACATTTGCACCGCGCAGGTCTTGCTCGCGGTGATGGCATCCATGTATGCGGTTTATCATGGCCCGGAGGGATTGAAGGCAATTGCAGGAAAAATCCATTCCCAGGCACGCAGGCTGAAGGCAGCTCTAGTTTCCGGCGGCTATGCGGTCGAAGACGGGGCATTTTTCGATACCATCGTCGTCAAAACAGAAAGAGCGGAGGAATTGGTGGCAGCGGCACCGGAGCATGGCTTCAATCTACGTTTTATTGATGGATCGCATGTGGGGATATCCTTGGATGAAACGGTGGCGAATGCCGATATCTGGTCGCTTTGCAGGCTTTTTGAGATTCCTTCCGCAGATCAGGCGATATCCGGAAATGAATGGAACGAATCCCTGCAGCGCACCTCGGGCTTCCTTACCGCACCGGTTTTCAACTCGTATCATTCTGAAACGGAAATGTTGCGCTATATCAAGCGCCTGGAGTCGAAGGATCTCGCTCTGAATGAATCGATGATCGCGCTTGGTTCGTGCACGATGAAGCTTAACGCAACTTCTGAAATGCTCCCCCTGAGCTGGCCGGAAGTTTCCACAATCCACCCGTTCGCCCCAGCATCTCAGACAAAAGGCTACCTTGAAATGCTGACCCAGCTGGAGAACTGGCTTGCGGAAATCACAGGATTTGCGGCGGTTTCCCTGCAGCCGAACGCTGGCTCGCAAGGAGAATATGCAGGCCTATTGGCGATCAAACGCTACCATGAATCCCGCGGCGAAGGTGACCGGGATGTTTGCCTGATACCGGTTTCCGCCCATGGGACCAATCCCGCATCTGCGGTGATGGTTGGCATGAAAGTCATCGGTGTGAAATGCGATGAAAGAGGCAATGTCGATATGGCTGATCTCATTGCTCTGACTGAGAAGCACCGTGACAAGCTCTCCGCCCTGATGATCACGTATCCGTCCACTCACGGAGTTTTTGAAGAAACGATCGGTGAGATTACGGAGATCATTCATGAAGCCGGTGGGCAGGTCTATATGGATGGGGCGAATATGAACGCCCAGGTCGGCCTGACTTCTCCCGGCCTGATCGGTGCCGATGTCTGCCATCTTAATCTACATAAGACTTTCTGCATTCCCCACGGTGGTGGTGGCCCCGGGGTAGGGCCCATCGGAGTGGCCGAGCAGCTGGTGGAGTTTCTTCCCGGTCATTTTTCCATGGAAGACAAGACCCATGCTGTCTGCTCGGCGGCTTATGGGAGTGCCTCGATCAATACAATCTCATGGATGTATATCGCAATGATGGGAGCGGCGGGGCTGAAAAATGCAACAGAGATTGCCATTTTGAATGCCAACTACATTGCCAAACGGTTGGGCGATTTTTTCCCGATTCTGTATACCGGTAAGACTGGTTTGGTCGCACACGAATGTATTATCGATTGCCGCGCACTCTCGGACCAATCCGGTATCACCGTGGAGGATATCGCCAAAAGGCTCATGGATTATGGCTTCCACTCCCCGACGATGTCCTGGCCGGTAGCCGGCACTCTCATGATCGAACCTACCGAATCCGAATCCAAGGCGGAGCTTGATCGGTTCTGCGATGCGATGATTTCCATACATGGAGAAATTTCCGCAGTCATCGGAGGTGAGATGGATCGAGTGGACAATCCACTGAAGAATGCTCCCCACACCAGCGGTGTGCTTTGTGCCAATGAGTGGTCACACGGTTACTCCCGAGAGCAAGCGGCCTTTCCCCTGCCATATTTGCGCAATCACAAGTTCTGGCCATCGGTTTCAAGGATCGACAATGTCCACGGAGACAGAAACCTCGTGTGCACCTGTGATTCAGTCCAGGCCTATGCCTCGATATGATTTTTTCGGGAGGCCGTGTGCGTGGAAATCCTGTAGGTGCGATAAGATCACTGCGCCGAGAATTTCGGCCATATAAAGTGGTGGAAAGGCCATTCCGAAATTTCTGATGATAGTTTAGCGTTACTGACCGCAAGCGGGACAAGAGCAGGGCAAACTACCTTCGATTGAATTTTCGGGATGATGCGCTAGATTTGTAAATATGTGGTTGTGGATTGTTAACGAGAGTAGCAAATTCCCGCCCAACCTCATCCAAGGAACCGATCAATCACATCGAAGATTTAAAACCTGCATCAATCCAAGCGGAGCAATCAATCCATGAGTATTCACGTAGAAATTAGCGAGGAAGCTAAAAAGAAGCTGATCCAACAGAAACGGATTTCGACCATCATTTCGATGGCCACTTCGGTTCTGGTCATTGTCGGGGTTGCCCTGATTCTAGGCATTTTCCTGTTGCCGAATTTGGTAAAGGAAGCTTCCACGATTGTTACCTATAAATCGGCTGCGATTGAAGAGACCGAGAATGTTACAGAAAAGGTCCAAAACGTGATCCAGAGGAAGCCAACGGCTCCTTCATCCGCAACTTCCAAAGTAATCACTTCCAGCTCACCAGCTGCCACGGCGATCCCGACGGTGGATTCCTTTGAAGACACCCAGTCTGTCGATTTTGGCGATGCCATGGAATTTGGAACAGGTTGGGGGGAAGGCACGGAATTCGGCACCTCCGGCGGTGGCGGTGCGACTTTCTTCAATCAGGAAGTAAGTGCCGAGCGCATCGCATATGTCATCGACTATTCGGCTTCGATGCATGGTGAGCGCGATAGCCTGATGAGAGCCGAGCTCACCAAATCTGTCCAGGGATTGGCTCCTGGCTCGCAGTTCTCGCTTATTTTCTTTTCCGGCCCCGCATGGGTCGCCGGCGATAAGGTAAAGGTAAAACGTAACGAGAAGGACAAGGATAAAGGCGGCGCTGGTGGTGAAGCCGTCGTGACGACTCCAAGCGGCAGGGATTATGATTGGGAAGGGAAAACCATCTCGGAATGGGCACCGAAGAGATCCGTGGAGAAGGCGGATTGGATCAAGTATAGTGCAAAATCGATCAAGGAAACGCTGGAAGTGATCCAGAGCACGCCCTTGAGTTATGGAACAGACTGGGAAAATCCTCTCAAAATGGCAATCGCCCTGGAGCCGCCTCCGCAGATTATCTTTTTCATGACAGACGGTTTGATGAGCGGGCGCGATATGGAAAAATTGACCCGTGACCTGGGAGGCGATGCCAAGAAACGGGGCATCACGGTCAATACAGTGGCACTAATGGAACCAAAAGCCGCAGTTCACATGTATGACTTGGCCAAAAGGACCAACGGAGTCTTTACCATTGTTGAAAGCGGTGGAGTTTCTCGGGAAGTTACAAAAGTCGAGCGGGACGGCACTTTGAAGACGAAATAAGATCTGAAAGTCAGAAAGTCACGATCAACCCCAGAGGTATGCGGAAGATTTTCGCATACCTTTTTTTGTGTCTTCCGCTGATGTTTGGCGGACTCGTGATGTCTTATTTTCCAGGGATTGTCCCAAAGCAGGTATTTCGATGCGTAATGGCTTCATAAAGACCTAAGAAATCGTTTTTGCACCACGTTGATGCAGAAGCACAAAAAACCTAAGACATGAGTATTCACGTAGAGATTAGCGAGGAAGCTAAACAAAAACTGATCCGTCAGAAACGGATTTCGACCCTTATTTCCATCACCACTTCTGTCTTGGTAATCGTCGGAGTCGCACTCATCCTCGGGATTTTTCTCCTTCCGAATCTGATCAAGGAAACTCCTACGATCGTCACCTATAAGGCGGCAGCGATTGAGGAATCGGAAAAGGTTACGGAAAAGGTCCAAAACGTGATCCAACGCAAGCCTACGGCCCCCTCTTCCGCCGCGTCCAAGGTCATTACTTCCAGCTCTTCCGCCGCGACTGCGATCCCGACTGTCGATTCATTTGAAGACACGCAATCCGTGGATTTTGGAGATGCGATGGAATTTGGCACCGGCTAGGGTGAAGGCACTGAATTCGGGACTTCCGGAGGAGGCGGTGCCACCTTTTTCAATCAGGAGGTTAGCGCGGAACGCATTGCCTACGTGATCGACTATTCCGGCTCAATGCATGGAGAGCGTGAACAATTGATGAGAGCTGAACTGAGTAAATCCGTCGAGGGGCTGGCCCCCGGCTCCCAGTTTGCAATGATCTTCTTTTCGGGACCGGCATGGGTGGCGGGGGATAAGGTGAAGGTAAAACGCCTGAGCAAGGATACAGGTGAAGGGACCGGAGTGGTCACAACGCCACGTGGCAGGGATTACGATTGGGAAGGCGCCGGTGCGTGCGAATGGACACCCAAAAGATCCGTCGAAAAAGCCAGCTGGCTGAGATATAGCGCAAAAGCGATCAAGGAATCCCTGGAAATCATCCAAAGCACTCCGCTGAGCTATGGCACCGATTGGGAAAATCCGTTAAAAATGGCGATGGCGATGGAACCGCCGCCTCAGATCATTTTCTTTATGACCGATGGATTGATGAACGGAAGGGATATGGAAAAACTGACACGGGAGCTGGGTGGCGAAGCAAAGAAGAAAAACATCGTCATCAATACCGTGGCCCTTATGGAACCGAAAGCCGCGAGCCACATGCTGGATCTGGCAAAACGTGCCGACGGGGTTTTCACCGTTGTGGAAAGCGGAGGCGTTTCCCGCCAAGTGAAACGCGTCGAACGCGACGGAAAAATCAAAAAGAAATAACCCCTTGGTCCAAGCCAGTGGCTGCTTGGAAAACTGTTCGATAAAAGGGGCATGCGTTGAATCGTATGCCCTTCTTTTATGCGCCACATTCTATGGTTTCTTCCTCCGGGAGGCGCTTTTCTTTGGCGCGGACCGTGTGGTTCTACCTCCGGTGGGCTTTTTGTGCGGAAGGTTTTTGGCGGACTTCTTGGCTTCCATCTCCCGGGTCCGTTTGCGCCAGTCCTTTTTGGCGGGCTGCATGTTCGCATCCTTGGCGGGAGTTTTAGCGAAGTGGTCGAATCCGCGGAGGCGTTTGCGCGCTAATCTCTGGCCGATGTGTAACTCAGTCATTCCCAGTAGATTGAGGTCCCCTTTCGGGACAAAACTCAGCGCTTCACCCGCATGTTCGGCGCGGCCTGTGCGCCCGATCCTGTGGATGTAGTCCTCCGGATTGACGGGGAAATCGTAGTTGATCACATGGGTGACTCCATCAATGTCGATACCGCGGGCCACGATATCGGTGGCCACGAGCACCTGCGTTTTGCCATCCTTGAAATTCTGCAGCGCCTTTTCCCGCTGTTCCTGCGTTCGGCTGGAGTGAAGCTTTGCGACATTCACCCGCGCGGATTTGAGAATATCCGTCAATCGGTTCGCGCCATCCTTCATGCGCACAAATACCAGAACTCTCTCGAATCTCGGGTCTTTCAATAGCTCGATAAGCAGCGCTGATTTGAGATGGGGAGGCACTTCGTAGACGCTTTGATCGACCGTGTCCGCAGCTTCCGAACGTTTGCCAATCTGGACGGTCTTCGGTTGATGCTGGAAGCGTTTGGCAAGAGATTCGACTTCTTTTGGAAATGTGGCGGAGAACATTAGCGTCTGTCTCCGGCGGGGTAGTGTCTCGATAATCGTTTCGATATCGGGCAGGAAGCCCATGTGCAGCATCCTGTCCGCCTCATCAAGCACCAGTGTCTGGATGGCACTCAAATCGATTTTATGACGTTCGATGATATCGATCAGGCGGCCCGGTGTGGCGACAACGATATGGACTCCTTTTCGGAGTGCCTTGATCTGCGAGATCTCATCCACTCCGCCATAAATGGCTGCGACACGAATGGCGAGATGGCGTCCATAGGACTCGATGTTGTCCACGATCTGGATCGCCAGCTCCCGGGTCGGAGCCAGGATCATCACCCTCGTCCCCGGGATTTTGCCCCCTTTCGCCACCTCGGAAAGCCGGTTCAGAATAGGTAAAACGAAGGCTGCGGTTTTACCTGTCCCTGTCTGGGCGATGGCGATGACATCGTTGCCTGCCATCACTTTCGGGATGGCGGCGATTTGGACAAGTGTGGGCTGGGTGTAACCTACTTTTTTGATGGCTCTCAGGATTTTTTCCTCGAGCCCGAAGTTGCTGAACGGCATGACGCTAGCTTATAGCGATCCTGTGGCCGCTGGCACGGAATTAAAACGCACAAGTTGTGGAGCAAGGGAGTGGATTTGGACACCTTTTTTAAAAAAATGGAGGCTATAGTGAAAAGTGGCTTTACAAATTCCGTGCAAACCGTAGATTCCGCGCCCCGCCACCAGGTTGGTAGCGATCCAATTTTCAACCAATTTCCGCCATGAGAGTTCTTTCTTCCCTTGCCTCCGCCAAACGCCGTCACGCTGATTGCCAAGTTGTCAGCCGCAAAGGCACAAACTATGTCATCTGCAAGTCGAATCCTAAATTCAAGGCTCGCCAAGGTGCTACCAAGGGAACACGTCTCTCAAAGAAAGGCGTTAAATAATTTTCCTGCTTCTGTTTTCATAGTTTTTCAAGGTTTGGAAAGGTGGTCTGTAATGGACCGCCTTTTCTTTGTGCCTGGAATCTTGAAAACTCCGGCATCAAAAACCGGGGCGGCCATCACGGATCCGGCTGGAATATCGCTCCTTGCCTGGGTTTCCAATGACCAGCGGATCAAGATAACTGCGTTCTTTCAGCTGCGCGAATGACAATCCGGCCGTCTCCAGGATATTCCGTTCATACAGTAGTTCATCGAGCTTTCCATTTGCGATAATTCGCCAATCCATGGGAAAGCCCCCGTCCATCTGCGAGCGGACGGCCGTGGTGCAGTTCGAAGTTAGTATATTGTAGAAGCGGGGTTTTTCGCGCAACTGATTCATCGTGCGCACGAATTCCATGAACCGTGCGCGTGCCTGTTGCGGGCTGGCAATGGTGCGGTAAATATGGACGGATTCGTTGTCCCTGTAGTGGGAGCGGGCCCGAACGGCATCCGATTCCTCGCAAGCGATGTAAATGAGCTCGTAGCGGCGGTAGAGACCGGAGAGGAGCTGGTAACTCTCGTCCTTTTCCAAACGGGCTTCGATGGAAAATGCCAGATGGCCTTCGGCACCGAAATCGAAGCTGAACAAGGGGTGCCCAGCATAATCGGACTTCCAGTGGGTCATGAAAACATCCATGGCCACGAGGTTTTCGAGATTATAGGTGCGGGTGGACCAATGAGGAATTTCATTCCCATCTGCGTCGTAATCAAAACTACGGATCTCGTGAACCGTCACCAGATTTCCGGTGAGTGTTGCATAGGGCGTCCGCGAGCTCGAAACCTGCCAATCGCGATGGTTGCTCGGTCTTATCAGGCTGAAAACCGCAACGGGCAAAACGAAAAAGGCAAGCTGGCCACTCATCATGGCTTTCCCGGCTGGAAGTTTGGAAATGACTAGGATCAAAGCGATCAGCCACAGGATTGCCAGCAAGGGATTCCAGAGGTTGTGGCCGGCGATGGGGCCGTTGAACCAAATGAGGCCGAAAATCCATATTGCCAGCAGGCATTTAAAGATTTTCAGAAAGATGACACGGGTGCGGTTCAATGGAGGATGGCGTGGGACCAGGCTAAGTAAAACCGGGGATCCATCCCTCAGTTTCCGGAAAGCAGAGCATCAAGTGTGAGATCCACAAAGGAGCCTGGAAGTCCCGTGTATTCGATCTTTCCCTCGGCATTGATGATAAAAACCGCTGGACGGATTGCGATTTTGTAGTTCTTCGAGAGGGTTTCCGCAGGATCGATGATGTTGTCCCATTTGATGGATCCATCCGCTTGCAGCTCGCGGATGCGGGCCAACGATTCGGGGGTGATTCCGAGCACTTTGACAGGATTGTCCGCATGCTTTTCCACCAGACGATTCGTAAGCTGGATGATTTTATCGGTGTCTTGCGTGGAGGCATCCCAGAAGAGCAGAACGGTAATTTTGCCTCTGGAATCCGATAGTTTCACCGTGCGGCCCGCAACATCGGTGCCGGTGAAGTCCGGAGCGATGCGTCCTTTGGATAAGTAACGGATGACATACAATTCATCCGAGACGATATCCGCGATGCTGCGGTCCGCGACTTTTTGGTCAGATGACTGGATGATGGCCTTGCGCAGATAGCCTAGCCTTTTTTTCATGACTTCCGGCTCGTCGCCGAGTGTCTTCATGATCATTGCCGCACCAAGTGCTGCAACCCCCTGCGTCGCTTCGTCCGGATTTTGGGCGGCGATTTTTTCAAGGATCGAAAGTGCCTGTGGATTCCCGGTATCCGCCAAGGCGATGCAGAAGGGGGCGATCCCGGGTTTGTTCAAATGGTTCTGGGCGAATGAGTCGATAACTCGCTGCCGTTCAGCGCTGAAGGCTTGCTGAACATTCTCATTGGCATCAGTGATCGTAAGATTGTCGGTTAGATCGAGAAAATATGCGGCAAAAGGGATCGACCATTCCTCTTTCAGGGAGGGTACGGTGTTCCTCCATAGCTCAGCCGCTGCAATAGAGCGATCCGGTTGGCTTGCCAGCAGGGCTTGCTTTTCCTCCTCACTGGTTGCCAGTTTGTATTTCAGTGCCCAGGTATCCGCAGTGAGCTCAAAGCTTCGCTGAATTCGCTCAGCCTCCGCCGGACTGGCATGGAGTGGAGAGAGTGCGAAAAGTGCTAGAAGAGCGAAAAGTGGTTTGAGCATTGGACTGGGGATTTTTTGCAAAGGGATTGGGCAAGGAAGACGCCGGTAGCGGATTACAGCACTTCAGAGACGAAGCGTTCTTTCTCGAAAATCGAAAATTCCGCGGGTTCCTCGCCGGTGCCGATGAAATGCGGGGTGATTTTCAATTGATCGTAAATCGTGAAGGCGATCCCGCCTTTGCCGGAACCATCGAGCTTGGTGATGATAAGGCCATCAAGCGGGCTGGCTTTATGAAATTCTTTCGCTTGGTTGAGGGCATTGGAACCAGTTGAGGCATCTACGACGAGAAGTGTGAGATGAGGTGCGGAATCATCCTGCTTGGCGATGGTGCGGCGGATTTTACCAAGCTCTTCCATCAGATTGTGGCGGGTATGTATGCGGCCGGCGGTATCGCAAATGAGAAACTCGGTTTGGTTGGCGATGGCCTGTTCGTGCGCTTTGAAACAAACGGATGAAGGATCCGAGTTCGGCTTGCCGGTTACGACAGGGATGCCGAGGCGGTCGCCCCAGCGTTGGAGTTGTTCCACCGCCGCGGCCCGGAAGGTATCGGCGGCGGCGAGTGTGACGGAATGCCCGCGGTTTTTCAGCCACATACCGAGTTTTGCGGAGGAAGTGGTCTTACCCGTGCCATTCACGCCGACGACAAGAATGACTGTCGGTTTGCCGTTTGCGCGGGGAGCGGGCGCAGGGCTGTCTTCCGGTAGAATTCCGGACAGCCTTTTCCGGGTGACATCCACCACATCCTTGGCGGAGATTTCACGGCCCAGATCGTAGAGTTCATCTACAATTCCTGTGCTGAGTTTCGCTCCGAGATCTGCCGCGATGAGATTTGCCTCCAGCTCGTCCCAATCGACTTCCGCTTGGTTTGTGATCTGGTTGAAAAGCTTTTTGAAGAAACCTGCCATGAGTGGTGTGAGGCTAAACGTAGCTGTGGCGCGGTCAAGAGCGGGAAATTGGAGATTCATCGCCTCTTGCTCTGCAGCCATGTATCGGTTAGCTAATATCCAACTTCTGCCCACCGATACTTTTGCTTCATCTCAATCCGTCTCCTGTCACTTTATGGCTGGGCATTTTTGCTCTGCTGATTGTGGCGTTTCTTTGCTTTTTGTCATGGCGGCGCAGTCCGCATCCACGAAGGACCGCGGGTCTGGAGCTTCTGAGATTTTCAATCGCGGCATTTGTGGTAATTCTATTGTGGCAGCCGGAGTGGAGGACAGTGGTCAATCCGACGACGAAACCGAGGATAGCGATACTTTGGGACGATTCCAAATCCATGCAGACGCTGGATGCCTCGCTCCCGGATGCGCTTTCGGAGAACGGCAAAGCGGGCGAGATTGTCTCCCGCGAGGAGTGGGTGAAAAAGGCTCTGGCTTCCGAGCTTTGGACGCCGTTGCGCTCGGATGGTGCGAATGATCTTGTTTCCACCGCGTTTGCCAGTCCGCCGGAGGAGGGCCTGAGCGGAACGGATATGAGTGCCCCGCTCGGGGAATTATTGGAAGACGGGAGTAATCTGCGCGCTGTGGTGATGCTGGGGGACGGAGATTTCAATCTCGGGGAGCCGCCCGTGGGAGTAGCCCAGAAATACCGTTTGCGGGAGGTGCCGATCTTTACCATCCCAATAGGTAGCGAGACGCGTTTGCCGGATCTGGATCTTCTGGCAGTAAGTGCGCCGACTTACGGGATCATCGGAGAAAACGTGCAGATTCCATTTACGATACGTTCATCGCTGGATCGGCAGGTAAGAACGATCGTCCGCCTGAGGGATGAATCCGGTCGGGAGCGCTCGAAGAACGTCGTCTTGTCGCCAAACTCCGAGACCTACGACTCAATTCTCTGGCGTTTGGAAAAGGAGGGTTCCTCAACCTTGGAACTTTCTCTTCCGGTGGAAGACGGCGAGCTGGTCTCCGCAAATAATGCCCACAAATTTACCATTGCCGGCAGACCCGAAAAAATCCGGGTATTGATTGTAGATACCCTACCGCGGTGGGAATACCGCTTCCTTAGGAATGCGCTTTCCAGGGATCCTGGGGTGCAACTTTCCTGCTTGTTGCTGAGGCCGGAGCTAGGGCCTGCGGAGGGGCTAAACTACATTCAGGAATTTCCGAAAAATCTCGAGGAACTTTCAAAATATGACGTGGTCTTTCTCGGGGATGTAGGAGTGGGACCGGATCAGCTTACCGCGGAGCAATGCACGCAGATCAGAGGTCTGGTGGAGAATCAAGCAGCTGGTGTGGTCTTTCTGCCGGGATCCCAGGGCAATCAAATGACACTCCTGGATAGCGACCTTTCGGATCTGATGCCGGTGGTGATGGATGAAAAAAACAAACAAGGCTTCCCCGAAGCGCTGGCAACTCCGCTGAATCTCACCACGGAAGGGCGTGCTTCCCTGCTGACGATGCTGGGCGATTCCGAGGAGGAAAATCCCGAAATATGGCGTCGGCTCCCCGGATTTTTCTGGCACGCGCCGGTGATCCGCGCAAAGGGCGGGACGGAAGTCCTGGCTGTCCATGGAAACCGCCGGGGACCATATGGGCCAGTGCCCTTGCTGGTGACGAAGGCGGCAGGCAGTGGAAAAGTGCTTTTTATGGGAATCGATTCCGCGTGGCGCTGGCGCAGGGGAGTGGAAGATCTATATCATTACCGGTTTTGGGGGCAGGTTGCCCGATGGATGAGCTATCAGCGGAATATGGCTTCCGGTCAGCGGGTTCGCCTCTTCTTCACTCCGGAAAGGCCTGAACCGGGAGAAATGGTCACTCTCAGCGCAAACGCTTTTGATGCGAATGGAGCACCGCTTGAAAGCGGAATTCTCTCAGTGGATATCACCGGCCCGGAGGGCAGGAGCCAGCGGATCGAGCTTCAGAAAAATGAATCGGAATGGGGAACCTATACCGGAAGGTTCCGGGTGGGCCTGCCGGGCGAGTGGAAGCTTAGGGCGACGGTAGCGGGGGCGGAGGATTTTCCGACAGATACGATCCTTCTGGCCCAGGGCGTGGATATCGAGAAAACCGGCCAGCCGGCGCGGCCTGATGTGCTGGAGGAGATCTCGAGAGTCTCGCGGGGACGGAGTATCTCACCGGATCAATTGCCGGATCTGATCCGCGATATCAATGCATTGCCGGAGCCCCGGCCGCTTGAGAACCGGATTCCGCTGTGGTCCCATTGGCTCACGATTATCATTGTCACTGGTTTGCTCGGATTATTCTGGGTGGGCCGCAAACTCAACGGAGCATTTTGAAAACGCCGATCGGAATCTTATTGGTGGATGGGAGTGAGGGAACGCGCGATGCCGTGCGGAGCACGCTGAACGCTGTCCAAGGGGATTATCAATATACGCTTACCGAGGTGGACTCCGGTGAGGCAGCCATGAAGATGCTGGGAAATACCCGCGTCGGGAAGCCCTGTTGTGTGCTTTTGGGGGAAAATCTTCCTGATATGGATGCTTTCGAGCTACTCGCCGCGCTTTATTGCACAGGCGATGGGCCAGTTTGCCCGGTAGTGGTTCTGACCAGTCAAGGCTCCGGAGAGCCGGTGAGATACATCCGGGCCGGAGCTCAGGACACGATCGGCCTGGAGTGGATGAATGGAGGGGCGCTGGTTTCCACCATCGGCAATGCGGTGGAGCGTTATGTCAGCAGCGGAGACAGTCTGAAGGCCCAGAGTGAACTGGTGGAGGATAGACGCTTCCTGAAGCAAGTGCTGGATAGTCTTTTCGCCTTCGTAGGGGTTTTGCTACCGGATGGGACTCTCATCGAGGCAAACGAAGCTCCGCTGAGTGTTGCAGGTCTCAGCCCTGAAGAGGTGATCGGAAAAAAATTCTGGGATTGCTACTGGTGGAACTACTCGGAAGAGATGCAGGAACGGCTGAAGGAATCCTGCGAGAGGGCGCTCAAGGGTGAGCTTGTGCGCTACGATGTTCCGGTGCAGATAAAAAATGGAGAAATGCTTTGGATCGATTTCCAGCTATCTCCCTTGCGAAATGAAAATGGAGAAATCACCCATTTGATTCCTTCAGGAAATGATATCAGCGAGCGCCGCAAAGGAGAGGCGGGCCTGCGGAAATCCGAGTCCAAACTCCGTGCGATCTATGATGGCACCCATGAATACATGGGACTTTTGCGGCCGGACGGGATTGTTTTGGAGGCGAACAGGGCTTTGCTTTCGTTTGCCGGAAGCAAGAGTGAGGAGGTTATCGGAAAGCCGTTCTGGGAAGCGGTATGGTTCGAGTTCACGGATGGAGCGCCGGAGCTCGTCCACTCCGCGATCCAACGCGCGGCCAAAGGTGAGTTCGTCGAGTTTGCATCCGAGATCATCACGCCGGATGGAAAGCGGGAGTATTTCGATCTTTCGTTCTCACCGATTCAGGATGAGCAAGGGAATGTGATCTACATCGTCCCGGAAGGTCGTGAAATCACTGCGCTGATGCAGGCCAAGACAGAGCTCCGGCTCAGCGAAGAACGTTTCCGGGAGACCTTTGAGAAAATCGCTATCGGGATGGCCCACGTAGGCGTTGACGGCCGCTGGCTGCGCATGAACGACAGCGTATGTGAGATCACGGGCTATTCCAAAGCGGAGCTCAGGGAAATGACCTTTGCGGAAATTACCCACCCGGATGATCTGGAGGAGGATATCGTCCTTTCCCAGAAGCTTTTGAGAAAAGAGCTGGATACCTATACCTTGGAAAAGCGCTATATCCGGAAGGATGGAACCTATGTGTGGGTGAATATCTCCGTCTCTCTCCTGTGGGATGATAATGGAGAGGCCTCGGTTTATATCGCCTCCATTGAGGATGTCAGTGACCGTGTGAAAGCGCAGACCGAGCTGGAAACCCAGAGATTGTTCATTGAGCGGATGACTTCTGTAATGCCGAGCGTGCTTTACGTCTTCAATCTGGAAACGCGGCGCAGTGTCTGGGCAAACCGGCCGATCGGCAAAGCGCTGGGATACTCCGATCAGGAGGTGCACGAAATGGGGCCGGATTTCCTCAGTGATATTCTACATCCGGAAGACGGGCCGTTGTTTAGCGCGCATTACAAAAGGCTTGCTTTGGCTGCCGATGGCGAGCGGCTGGATATCGACTACCGCCTGAAGCATAGAGACGGCACATGGAGATGGTTCCAGAGCCACGACACACCTTTTACCAGAAATCGAAAAGGAAAACTGCTGGAGATTATCGGGACTTCCACAGAAGTCACAGCACGGAAGCTCGCGCGGGAAAATCTTCGTCAGAGCGAGGAACGTCTGGCGCTTGGAGTCCAGGTTGCCGGGCTGGCGCTTTCCGAGGTCAATTACAGCACGGGCCTTGCAAAGTTGTCTGCAGAGGCGGCGAAGATGTATGCACTGGGTGATGATGCGGTGGAAATTCCCCGTCACAAAATCTACGAAAATTTACATCCGGATGACAGGGATGAGGTGCTCCATGAGATTGAAAAATGCCTGGATCCCACCGGGGACGGAGGCTGCGCCATCGAGCACCGGATCATTTTGCCTGATGGCGGAGTAAGATGGTTGCGGGTGCGGAAACAAGTTTACTTCAGGATGGAATCCGGGACCCGTATCCCGGCAGGCTCAATGATGGCTGCATTGGACATCACCGCTGAAAAAAATGCTGCGGAATCCATCGCCGCCAGTGAGGAGAGATTCCGCCAGGTCTTTGAATATGCGGCGACAGGGATCGTGATCTCCAACCAAGCTGGCAAGATCCAACGCTGCAATCCCGCCTACAGCCTACTGATCGGTTACTCCGAGGAGGAACTCGTGGGGCGCTGTTTTTCGACATTGGTTTATCCCGAGGATCATGAGGAAAACTATATTGCGGTCACAAGATTAGGTAGAGGCGAGATCGATAACTTCGAAATTGAGAACCGCTATATCCGCAAGGACGGGCAGGTGGTTTGGGTGAGGAAATTCGTTTCCCGCCTCGCTGGAGACACAGAAGGTGGGAATGAACTTGTGGCACTGGTGACGGATGTCACGGAGAGGCGTAATGCCGAGGCTCGTTTGCATGAAGCTGCCCAGAGGAAGGATGAATTCCTGGCCATGCTCGGCCACGAGCTGCGGAATCCTCTGGCTGCGATCCGGCATGCGATCCTGATAGGACGCGAATCCAAGGATGACGAAAGATCCTGCAAGTGGGCGGCGGAGGTGATCGATCGCCAGAGTCTCCAGCTTAATTACATGGTAAATGATTTGCTCGACGTTGCGCGAATCACCCGCGGCCGGATAGATCTGAGGCTCAGTGATGTGGATCTGCGCGAAGTTCTGCAGTCATGCGTGGAAGTGATACGCCCGCAGGTGATCCATCACGGGCACGAATTTGTCATTGAGGTGCGGGACACTCCCCTGATGGTCCTGGGAGACGAGGCGAGACTGGAACAGATCATCGGAAATCTATTGAGTAATGCCGTGAAATACACCCCCCAGGGAGGTCGGATTATTCTACGCTCCCAATTGATTGATGGTGAGGTCGTCACAAGCGTCGAGGACAATGGCGTCGGTGTGGGATCCGATCTTTTACCCCAGATTTTTGATCTTTTCCGGCAGGCTGAGACGACGCTTGACCGCTCCCAGGGAGGGCTTGGCATTGGTCTTACCGTTGTGAAATCCCTGGTTGATCTCCACCACGGCAGGATCTTTGCGGAAAGTGAAGGTATGGGAAAAGGCAGTAAATTCACCTTCTGTCTCCCATTCAACGAGCATGCCGAGCCTTCTCCGCCGGAAGTGGAAGCTCCGCGGGAAGCCGCCCCGGCAAACCAGCGGAGGGTGATGGTTGTCGATGATTTGGAAGATGCAGCCCATGGCTTGGCTAGAATCCTGGAAATGAGGGGATTCGAGGTAAGAATCGCCCACGATGGAGAAAGCGCCTTGGAGATGGCTGGGGAATTCCAGCCAGAGGTTTTCCTCCTGGATTTAGGTCTGCCGGGAATCGACGGTTACGAGCTGGCCGAGATTTTACGTGGCAGGCAAGAGTTCGAAAGCGCCCTCTTGATCGCGATCTCAGGTTATGCGCAGGAAAACGACCAGTTGCGATCCAGGAAATCAGGCTTCGACCGCCATTTTGCAAAGCCCTTGAAGCTGGAAACTTTGCTGGAGGTATTGGAGGGCGCTTTTTACGATAAAAATATGTAATCTGGTCGACATATATACGCTTGGATAATTAGTTTTGTGTTCGGTCTAATTCTATCGAGCCAACTATGTCATCCATCAGCCATCCGTCCCCGGGGTCGTTCAGTCCGCAAGCTACAGAAGCGATTATTCGTCGTTTTGCGCACGATCTCCGCAATCAGCTCAATGCGCAGGAGATTGAGATCGCTCAGCTGGGCTTTTTAGCGCCTGCTGCAGAAGTGCAGACCTCATTGGCGCGGTTGAGAAAGCACATGGGTAGTATCGAAAATTCCTTGAAGTCGCTGGCATTGCGCTTCGTGGAGCCGGAAAAGAAGGCCGTGCCGGTGGTGGATCTATACACGCTATGGAGCACCCGGGCTATGCGGCTGTTGCCGGATTCCAGTGCAAAATGGATCAATCAAGCGACATCCGAGATGATCTTCACAGATATGCGAATGCTCGGGGATGCTCTCGGTGAAATGCTGACTTCCTACAAGGTTTCTCCCAGTGAGGTGAATATTTCCGCAAGCCCACAGGAAATTGGCTTCCGCTGCAGATGGATTTTTCCGGATGCAGACGGGGAGATTCAGCGCGCGTCCCAGCTTCCCGGGCAGGAGGAATTCATAGCGCGCCTCGGCGGGGAATATTGTGGAGAGCACGGCTCCGGCCAGGCAGAGATTTCCTATGTATTTCCCGTTTATCTGGAGCGGAATTAATCCTTCCGCGTCATCTCTACAAACACGTCCTCAAGCGTCGCTTCGTGCCGGAATAGCGAGCGCAGCGGCCAGCCGTTTTCCGAAGCAATCGAGGCAATTGTCTGCCGGGTGTCCGAGCCGGAATCCGACCAGAGCGTGGAGCGCATCCAGTTGTCCTCAAGAGGTTCGGAACTCACCTTTTTCACATGTGGGAGATTGGCGAGGACGGGGGTGGTGATTTCAGCCGGTGCCTGTATCTCACACTGCACGCGGCCGGCGGCCCGCATATCCGCGATCAAATTCTGGGGAGTGTCGGCCGCTTTGATTTTTCCGGAATCGATGATAATTACGCGGTTTGCGATCATTTCCACCTCCGAGAGAATATGGGTGGAAATCAAAACGGTATGATTGAGGGCGAGGTGCTTGATCAACTCCCGGATCTGGCGGATTTGGATTGGATCCAGCCCATTCGTTGGCTCGTCGAGAATGAGTAGCTCTGGCTGGTGAACCAGTGCGTCCGCCAGGCCCACTCTCTGACGGTAGCCTTTGGAAAGTGTCTTGATCATTTTCCGTCTTACGCCCTCCAGTCCACAGGTCTCGATGACATGGGAGACTCTCCTGCGCGCATCACTATTGGACAAACCTTTGATGCGGGCACGGAAAGACAAGAACTCCCGCACCCGCATATCATCATAGAGCGGCACGTTCTCCGGCATATAACCGATGCGCTTACGGGCCTCGATGGACTGGCGGAAAATATCGAAATCCGCGATTTTTGCCGAGCCTCCTGAAGGTGGCAGGTAGCCGGTGAGCATCCGGATCGTGGTGGTTTTACCGGCTCCGTTCGGGCCGAGGAATCCCACGATTTCGCCTCGGGCTACGGAAAATGAAATATCGCGGACGGCGAGCTGGCGGCCGTAGCGTTTGGATAGGTTGGTGACTTCGATCATGCGGGGTGGTGCGGCGGGGATATTTTCAGTCTGCAATGATTGACGCAAGCCTGCGAGACCTTTAACTAATGTCCGTGCACGGACAGCCAAGCGGGAATTTCCTCTTGCCGGAGTACTCTTCAACATAAAGCTCATGAATTCATCGGTTTCGGCGCGACTAAATGCGGATTTGCTAGACGAAAAATATGCACAGTGGTGCGAAGACCCCGGCTCCGTGGAAGCGACGTGGTCGTCATTTTTCGAAGGTTTTGAACTTGGCGTGACCCAGGCAAAACAAAAGGGGGCACCCGCTCAAGCTGAAGCCTCTGTCCAGAAACAGTCTGCCGTTCTCTCCGATGCGCCGCCCGAGCTTGGCGCGGATCTGGAATTCAACGGAAAGGTCGTCGGCCTGGTCTACAATTACCGGACACTTGGACACACACAGGCGCGCATCAATCCGCTTGATGACGAGCCGGAGATCAACCCGCGCCTGAGCCTCAGCGAGTACAAATTCACCGAGGAGGAAATGAACCGCGAGGCCTCCAATCCGTTTTTCTTTGATGGTGAAAAAATGCCTTTGGCAAATATGGTCGAGGCGCTCAAGCGAACCTACTCCGGTTTCATCGGATTTGAGTTCATGCACATTCACAACACCACCGTCCGCCATTGGGTGCGCGAGCGTATCGAGCATCATGGCTCGAAAGGTGCGGAAAAAACCCCGGAACTACAGATCAAATCCCTCCGCTGGCTCCTGGAGGCGGAGTCTTTCGAAAATTTCCTCGCGAAAAAATTCCTTGGGGAAAAACGCTTCTCCCTGGAAGGAGGCGAGGGCGCCATGGTCGTTCTGAACGCAATTCTGGAAAACTGCCCGCGTCAGGATGTTCTTGAGATTGAGATGGGGATGGCGCACCGCGGGCGCTTGAACGTTCTTGCAAACTTTGTCCGCAAGTCTCTGACGACCTTGCTTTACGAATTCACGCCCAACTATGAGCCGGGCCTGGTCGCAGGCGATGGGGACGTGAAGTATCATTTGGGTTACGAGAGCATCCGCGAGTTTCCCGACGGCAATGTCCGCGTTAGCCTTGCCGCGAATCCAAGTCACCTGGAGGCTGTCAATCCTGTGGTAGAAGGAAAAGCGCGGGCACGTCAGCGTGTGCTTGGAGATGATGGTGTAGCCACAGACCGCAAACGTGTGTTGCCAATTCTGCTTCACGGCGATGCTGCCTTTGCCGGACAGGGTTCTGTCGCCGAGGTGTTGAACCTTTCCCAGCTTCCGGGCTACCGCACCGGCGGAACCATCCATCTTATCATCAATAACCAAATCGGCTTTACCACCATGCCGGCCGATGCCCGCTCCTCATCCTATGCGACAGATGTGGCGAAGATGATTGAAGCACCGATCCTCCACGTCAATGGGGAGGAGCCGATGGAGCTTTACTGGGCGGCTCAATTTGCACTGGAGTTCAGGCAAAAATTCGGAAGGGACGTGGTAATCGATATGTATTGCTATCGCCGCCAGGGTCACAACGAAGCGGACCAGGCGGCGTTCACCCAGCCACTCGTAGCCAAGGAAATCGCCGCCCGTGAGACCTTCGGCCAGGTCTACAAGCGTCAGCTGGTCTCGGAAAATGTGCTCAGCAAAGAGGATGCGGACGCTCTTGAGCAGGCAATCTGGGATCGACTGGAAGAAGGTCACCAGAAAATGGTGAAGCTTTCCGAAGCCGGTGACCGCACTGTATTCAGCGGCTCCACGGCGGTGATCCAACCACCTTACAACCATGATCCGGTTCCAACGGGAATTGACCGCGATATGTTACAGCGTATCGGGAAAGTTCTCACCAATGTTCCCGATACCTTTACGCTCAATCCAACGCTGAAGAAGCGCTTCATTCCGCGCCGCGTGGAAGCCCTGTCCAATGGCGGACCTTTTGACTGGGCGTTTGCCGAATCTCTGGCTTTCGGATCGCTGTTGCTCGAAGGCTCTCCGGTCCGGCTTTCCGGCCAGGACTGCCGACGTGGCACTTTCTCCCAGCGTCATGCGGTGTTCTACGATTACGAGACCCGCGAGCGTTACATCCCGCTGGAAAACCTATCGGCGGATCAGGCGAAGTTCTGCGTTTACAATTCTCTTCTCTCCGAATTTGCGGTGCTTGGTTTCGATTACGGCTACTCGCTTTCATATCCGAGTATGCTGCTGATGTGGGAAGCCCAGTTCGGAGACTTTTCCAATGGTGCGCAAGTTATCATCGACCAATTTATTTCCTCCGCTGAATCGAAGTGGCAGACCCCGAGCGATCTGGTGATGCTGCTTCCGCACGGTTACGAAGGCATGGGACCGGAGCACTCCAGTGCCCGCCTCGAGCGTTTCCTTCAGCTCTGCGCGGAGGAAAACCTGATTGTGGGAAATTTCAGCACTCCGGCCCAATATTTCCACGCATTACGCCGTCAAAAGCGTCGTGACTTCCGTAAGCCGCTCATCCTGATGACACCGAAGAGCCTTCTTGGCCGCCCGGAAGCCGTTTCCAGCGAATCAGATTTCCTAGAAGGCACTTCCTTCCAGGAAATTCTTCCCGACCCGACTCCTTTCGAAAATCCTTCGGCGGTCAATCGGGTGATCTTCTGCTCGGGGAAAGTGTATTACGATCTGGCGGCTCACCGCAAGGAACACAACCTCGGGGATGTCGCAATCATCCGTGTGGAGCAGCTTTACCCTTTCCACAGCGAAATGGTGAGCTCCATCGTGAGCCGGTTCCCGAATGTAAACCGTTACGTCTGGTGCCAGGAGGAGCCGAAGAACATGGGAGCATGGACTTACATCGCGCCATTGCTTGAGGAAACCCTGGGCAGCAAACCGCTTTATGCAGGACGCAAGCCCGGCTCAAGTCCTGCTGCCGGCTCCAAGGCGATGCATTATCGCGAGCAAAAAGCCCTGCTTGGCAAAGCATTCGAAATCTGATTTTTCCCACCACTTATTTATTTTTATCATGGCTATCGATATCAAAGTGCCGGCCGCCGGCGAATCCATCACTTCCGCAAATATTGCCAAGTGGTATAAACGCAATGGTGACTCCGTCAAAAAAGGGGAGCCTCTTGTAAGTCTGGAGACGGACAAAGTTTCCAATGAGCTCGAGGCTGAGGCCGATGGAATTCTCAGCATCACCGTGGAAGAGGGTGTAGAGGTCGCGATCGGGACTATCATTGGTAAGCTTGAAACCACCGGAGAAGCTCCGCCCCAGGCCGCCCCGGCTTCCACCCCCGAGCCTGCCGTAGACTCGAAGGATCCTGTGGAAATCAAAGTTCCCGCAGCCGGTGAATCGATCACTTCGGCCAACGTGGCTGCATGGCGCAAAAAAGACGGGGAGTATGTCGAAAAAGGAGAAACTCTCGTCACTCTGGATACGGACAAGGTTTCCAATGAACTGGAAGCTCCTGTTTCCGGAACCATACAAATTCTCACACCTGAAGGTGAAGAAGTGGCCATTGGAAAAGTGATTGCCACCATTACCCCTGGATCCGGAGCGGCGGCAAGTCCGTCGCCGCAGCCAGCCTCCAGCCCGGTAGCTGCTCCAGCGGAAACACCTGCAAAGAACGAGGCTCCTGCCCCGGCTGCGTCTTCCCAAACTTCCCGTCAAAAGCCGGATCTCTCCGTATTGGCGAGCGCTCCAGAGGAGAAAGCCCAGGCTGCCACATCCAGTGAAGGCCGCACGACCCGTAAGAAAATGTCGATGCTGCGTCGCAAAATCGCGACACATCTCGTGAATGCACAACAGACCGCCGCCATCCTCACGACCTTCAATGAAGTCGACATGTCAGCGGTGATGGAACTGCGGAAGAGCATCCAGGAGGAGTTCGTCAAGAAGCATGGAGTAAAATTAGGCTTCATGTCTTTCTTCGTGAAAGCGGTGACCCAGGCGTTGAAAGATGTTCCGTCGATCAATGGCCGTATCGATGGCACGGATGTGATTGAGAACCATTTCTATGACATCGGAGTGGCCATTGGCACCGATAAGGGACTGATCGTTCCTGTGCTGCGGGACTGCGACCAGAAATCCTTTGCCAGGATCGAGCAGGACATTCTCGACTACGCCGCGAAGGGAAAATCCGGCAAGATTTCCATCGAGGATCTTCAAGGCGGGGTCTTTACCATCTCCAATGGCGGGGTCTACGGCTCTCTCCTGAGCACCCCGATTTTGAATCCTCCACAAAGCGGGATCCTCGGTATGCATACCATCCAGCAGCGTCCGGTTGCGCTGAACGGGCAGGTCGTCATCCGTCCGATGATGTATCTGGCCTTAAGTTATGATCACCGTTTGGTGGATGGCAAGGAAGCCGTTACTTTCCTGATCCGGATCAAAGACTATCTGGAAGCTCCGCACCGCTTGCTTCTGGAAGTGTGATCTAGCTGATTGTGGTCACCCTGCGCACCCTCGCGTTGGCGGGTGGTGCGATTCGCTGCTTGCCCGGAAGTGGCAGGTGGAAAAGAATCACGGACAAGCCATTGAAAAAGTTTTTCCCATATTATCGCCATCTCTGGATGGTGAAAGGTCAGTTCGCGCTCGGTGTAACCGCCGGGCTCATATACGCGGCAGCTTCGGGAGCAGGTCTGCCGCTGATGACCAAGGTGGTTTTTCCCGTTCTATTTAATGAGAATGTGGATCAATCGAAATGGTATGTTGCATGGTTGACGTCCAGGATTGGTGAGATTTCCAGGCAGGATTTGCTGATTTACACCTGTTTGTGGATCCCTGCGGTCTTTTTGGTCCGCGCGATCGCCGGGTATACCAACGCCTACTTCATCCAGCATGCGGGGATGCGGGTTGTGGAATCGATCCGCACGGATCTTTTCGTGAAGCTGCAGCAGCTTCCTCTGGCCTTTTTCAAGCGCAACAAATCCGGAGATCTGCTGGCGCGGCTGATGAATGACACGCAGATGCTCCAACAGGTGATCGCCCAGGCGTCCAGCGATCTTATCAAACAGCCGGCAACCTTGCTGTTCGCTCTGGCCACTGTCGGCTATCTGGCTTTCAAGGACCGCAGTTCGTTTATCGCACTCATCGCCCTCCTCACGGTGCCACTTTGTATCCTTCTGATTCGCTCCGCGGGGAAAAAGCTCACCCGGAGAGCCCGTGCCTTGCAGGAAAAGGGGGGAGATTTATCCGCATCGCTATCGGAGAGCCTGCAATCAGCCCTTGAGATCCGGGCATACAATCTCCAGGAGATGCAGGTCAGCCGTTTTCGGAGCCGGATTGCCGAAATTTTCCGGCTGGGAATGAAGGTGGTGAAATATCGTCAGATTATTTCCCCCTCCATCGAAGTGGTTGCCGCCACAGGATTTGCCGCAGCGCTTTACTTCGGTGTCCGGGCAGGCATGACCTTGGAGGGATTCCTCGCCTTGGGGATGGCGTTATACATGTCCTACGAGCCGATGAAAAAGCTCGGAAATATTCATTCCCTCTTTCAGCAGGGCGGTGCTTCGGTGGACCGGATTGAGTTCATACTTCACTCCGATGATACGATCTTGGAGCCGGAGCATCCAAAGCCCTGTCCGCTCCCAGTGAGAGGAATCACTTTCAAGGACGTGACCTTTGCCTACAATGAGCTTCCGGTGCTGCATGATGTGGATCTTCATATTCCAGCAGGGCAAGTAGTTGCTCTGGTAGGACCCAGCGGTGCGGGTAAATCGACGTTCGCGCATTTGGTGCCCCGTTTCTATGATCCACAAGCTGGCGAAGTTCAGCTGGATGGCGTTTCGATCCGCGAGTTTTTGAAAGGTGACCTGCGCAATCATATTGCGGTGGTTCCTCAAACACCTTCGCTCTTCCTCGGGACATTGGAAGAGAATATCAGAATCGGGAAACAGGATGCGACCCGGGAAGAAATTGAAACGGCAGCGAAGAAAGCTTTCGCCCATGACTTCATCAGTAAGCTCCCCAATGGTTATGAAACTTCTGTCGGCGAGCGGGGGGATTTGCTTTCCGGAGGGCAGCGCCAGCGGATCGCTATCGCGAGAGCTTTCCTGAAAGATGCGCCGATTCTCATTCTGGACGAAGCGACCAGTGCGTTGGATACGGAAAGTGAGGCAATGGTGCAACAAGCGCTGGCCGAGCTGGTAAAAGGGCGGACGACCTTGATCATCGCCCACCGTTTCAGCACTATCCGCATCGCCGATCGTATTCTGGTTTTCAAAAATGGCAGAATCATCAGCGATGGGAGCCACGACGAGCTCCGCGATATCGACCCAACCTATCAGGCGATGATGGGCGGGGAGCTCCGCTGAACTACCGGTTCCCGGGAAATTTGCATTGATGCAATCTTCCCGAATTTCAGAGTTTCCAAACACGAGTCTGGGACTAGCTTGCTCCTCCCATGCCATCGAAGATTCGTTTCAACTCCGCTATCGCCACAGGATTGGTTCTCGCAAAGGTCGGTCACCCGCAACGCGAGGAACCCCTGCAAACCTCAAAAGAGGTTTTCAAAATCACCGAGAGCGATCAGCCCATGCTGGCTTCCATCTTTCTAAAACCGTTTAAAAATCTCACCGCGCACCGCTTCAATCATTACTCATCACTTGCGCAGCACGAGATGAACTCCCTGACCGCCGCGATTTTTGCCTCGGAAAGCGGGTTATTGGAAAAGGGTTGCGACATCGCAAAACGCCTCTACGCCAAATCAAACCACCCGAACATCAAGTCCGGCGATCTCTGTATTTCGATGATCAAAGACATCGAGCTGGATGGTGAGATGGTCCAGGGATTGTGCATTCTCAAATCAGAAAGCGTTGTTCCCTTTCTTAGTATTTCCACGCGAGATGGAGATCTGGAGCTACATACCGAGCAGGGGATCAATCCCGAGAAAATTGATAAGGGTTGTCTCATTCTGGATCACTTGGCGACCAAGGGGTATTACGTCCTGACTTTCGACCGCAGCGGATCGGAATCCCGGTTCTGGGTGCGGGATTTCCTCGCAGTAGTGCCAATTACAGACAGTCCGTTTTTGACGAATAAATTCGCAAATATGGCGGTGTCGTTTCTCGAAAATGAGAAGAAAACTGCGCCAAAACCTTTGGACGATGAGACTCCGCCCTGGGACGCATCCAGTGCGGCAAGAGATGCGATCACCTATTTCGAGGAAAAGGAAAATTTCGATCTAAAAGAGTTTGAGGAGGTCGTTCTGAAAAGTCCGGAGGTGAAAGAAAAATTCGCCGAGCATCGCAGCAAGATGGAGGAAGAGCAGGGCCAGCGGTTGGAGGATAAATTCGAGATTTCGAAAAAAGATGTCACCAAAGCCAAGAAAAAGCTCAAAACAGTGATGAAGTTGGATACTGGCATAGAGATGAAGCTAAAATCGTCGGTTGCAACAAAGCCGGACAAATTCCTGGAACATGGGTTTGATGAGACGCGGAACATGAAATTCATTAAGGTTTTCTACAATGAAGACCTTGCCGAGTGATCACGTTCCTTCGGAGATAGGCTCTTGGATTTATTTCAGGAGTCCCGGCGGGGTGCCGTAGCCTACGATACGGGACTTGCTCGCCGTGCTCGGGATGCGGAAATCGTAGACGCCAAAGCCATTGCCCTTTTTACCGCGATACGAGCGGCCATTGGTCGCATTGATCATTACCGCACGGCCGTCTTTTTTCTCGTATCCGAGAAAGATCGCGACATGGGTGATCTTTGTTTGCCGTTGGTCATTGGGCTCGTAGGTGCCGGACCAGAAAATAAGATCGCCGGGCTCCAACTGGGCAAGACTGTGGTCATCCGGAGAGGTGGCAGCGCTCGATACGGTATGGATCTCCGAATATTTTTTCACCCAAAGGTATTGATCCGAGGAGGTGCGCGGCGGATTCAGCCCGATTTTGTGGAGAATAAAATGGATGGCTCCAGAGCAATCGAATCCGCCATCCGCAGGTGTGTTCCCGCCATACAGGTAGGGCATTCCGGTTACTTCCTTCGCGGTTTCAATGGCGGTTTCAAGTAGCTCGCGACGCCGGCTCTCCAGCTCGGAAAAGTCCTTTAGCTCTGAAGTTTCGATCACTGCGGGATTTTGCGCAAATACAGGAAGGATGAGGCCGAATAGGACCGCTGAAACAACTCCCCGGATATTTTTAGAACGCATCAGCTACAGTAGCACCTGGGATCGTGTCGCACAAATGGAGGATTCTCTTTGCCATCAATGGCATCGCTGATCATTTTCATTGGCATATTGAGCAATTCAATCCAACTCCTCATTATCAGCGATGGCAAGCCGGGTCACGAGAACCAGTCGCTGGGGCTTGCAGAGGCGATTGCGCGATCAAGAGCTGCCGAGATCCAGCTGCTCAGGCTCGATACGACGAAGAATTTTTTGAGTAGAACCTCTGCAGCTCTCCAACAGAGCAAAAATTACCCGAAGCCGGATTTTGTCATTTCGACAGGTCATGCGACACACGTCCCGTTGCTGTGGCTTGCTAGATACTACCGCGCGTGCAGTATCGTATTGATGAAGCCAAGCTTACCGTTGGCTTGGTTTGGCTGGTGCATCGCGCCTGAGCACGATTTCCCGGATCTTCCCGGAGGAAAGAATCTCATTCTGAGCAAGGGTGCATTGAACCGGGTGCGCGTCTCGCGACGCGAAAAATCGGGGAAACTTTTTTTGATCGGGGGGCCTTCCAAGACCCATGGGTATGACGAAGACGGGCTGATCGGGAGAATTTCCACGATTGCCAAGGATGGCGAGTGGCAGGTGGCGGATTCACGGCGGACGCCCGGAACATTTATCACAAAGCTGCATGAGAAACTCCCGGGACTGGCAATTTTCCCTCATCAACAAACAGAACCGGGTTGGTTGGCGGAAAAGCTCTCGGAGGTGGAGGAAGTTTGGGTGACGGAAGATTCCGTTTCGATGATCTATGAGGCACTAACGAGTGGAGCCAGAGTCGGCGTGTTGCCAATGCCACGGTTGAAAGGTGACTCACGGGTCATTCGTGGTTTGGAAAAACTGCAGGCGGAGGGCTATTTCATCAATGGATTCTCTGGAGAAGATTTCGATGCGCCGGCCTGTGACCGCCCTGTATTGGCGGAGGCGGACAGGTGTGCTGCTGAAATTCTCCGGGCCCGCGATCGTGCAACACGCTTGCATGAACAGTAAATACGTCTATCCAGAGCCGCGTGGAAATGACCGATGAGAAAAAAGGAGTGTTTACGAAGCTTTGGCTCGTCTCCTTTTTTCATGGCATGGGGCCGGGCTTTTGGATTCCCGCGCTGACGAATCTTCTTCGGGCGGAAGGCATGGGCGAGTGGATTGCCTGGGCTTTTGCCATTCCGCCGATATGCGCTCTGGTGTCTCCGCTCATCGGTGGGGCGATGGCGGATGAGCGGATGCAGGCGCAGAAGCTTCTCGGGTGGTGCTCCTTCGCATGTTCCATCACGCTAGTCATTGCCTTTGCAGCGCTGGATTTTGATCTCGGGGTTGGTTGGTTTCTTGCCGGACTCACCTTGTATTCCATTGCTTCCGGCCCGACTTGGGGACTGGTTACGACGATCAGCCTGACTCATCTTTCCAATGGAGAAAAACGATATCCTCTGGTTCGTGTCGCAGCGACGTTTGGGTGGATGGTTGCTGGATTTTTTACAAGCTACGCCATGAATGCGGATGTCAGCCCCGTCTCCGGATATGCCTCCGCGCTGGCAAGGATTGTTACCGGTGTCCTCGCTTTCATGCTGCCGGCGACACCTCCTCTCGGCCAGGGTAGATCGTGGCGCAGCGCTCTCGGGCTGGGAGGATTCGTGCTGTTCAAGAACCGCGATCATGCCGCGGTTTTGATCATTACCGGCTGCTTTTCCGTGCCGTTGGCAGCGTTTTACATGTATTCGCCCGAGCTGTTCAAGGCGCTCGGAGACGAAACGCCAACCGCAACAATGACTGTCGCCCAATGGAGTGAAATTGTGGCAATGTTCGCGCTGGGTTCATTGATGCTGAAGTATCGATTGAAGACACTCCTGATGTGGGGAATGGGGCTCTCCGCCCTCCGTTTTGCACTTAGCGGATACGGGGGAATGACGGGTGTCATGGCATGGCACACGACGGGTGTGGCGATGCACGGAGTCTGCTACACGATTTATTTCATCACGGTCCAAGTTTACCTGAACCGGAGAGTGAAACCGGAATTGCGCGGGCAGGCACAGGGGCTTTTGGCTGTGATGGCCGGCGGCGTCGGACCACTGGTGGGCGCCTTCTTCTGCGGATGGCTACGAGATACTGTCGTCGATGAAAGCGGCCGGGGCTGGGACGTCTTCTGGTGGGTGTTATCCTCGATGATCGTCGTTTGCTGGCTGCTCTTCGGTTGTATCTACAGAGGGCTGGGAGTTCGAAAATAGTCACCGCCCGGCCAAAGTGCAGGCGAGCCGGATCGCTGCCAACATGGATGCCGGACTGGCGAGATTTTTGCCGGCTATTCCGAATGCGGTTCCGTGATCAGGGCTGGTTCTTGGTTTCGGCAGGCCGAGGGTAACGTTCACGGCCTCATCAAAATCCAATAGTTTGAGGGGAATCAGGCCTTGATCGTGATACATGGCAATGACCCCGTCGTATTTCCCCTGGGCTGCGTCGCGGAAAATCGCATCGGGAACGTGCGGCCCGGTGAAGCGAGCCAGCTTAAGGTCGTTGAGGGCCGCGATTGCCGGTGCGATGGTGGTGATTTCCTCCTTCCCGAACGTGCCGTTTTCGCCTGCATGGGGGTTCAATCCGCAGACTGCGATACGGGGTCCGGCACACCCTTTTTGTTTCAGAAATTCTGCAGTGAGCTGGCCAATCTCAAGAATGCTTTCGTGGGTTAGTAAGCGGGGGACCTCGGCGAGAGCTTCATGGATCGTCGCGAGCCCCACGCTGAGCGTTGGGCCGGTAAGGAGCATTCCATGCTTTTCCGCACCGAGCTCGGCGGCGAAGAATTCGGTCTGCCCTGGGTATTGGAAACCGATGGATTGGAGTCCTTCTTTCGAAACAGGGCCGGTGACCACTGCCGCCGCATCAGTCTCGCGTAGTAGCCGGGTGGATTCCTTCAGTGCATCTAGGGCAGCGCTGGCGGATTTCTTATCCGGAAAGCCCGGCTTGCCGGCTGAGCGATCGCCAATGACACGGAAGGTAAACCCGGCAGGCAGGCTTTTGGAAGACAGGGCTTGATCAATGACTTCCGGCCCGATTCCTGCAGGATCGCCGAGGGTGATGAGAATTTCTGGCACATCGGGAAAATGCCCCCCCCATGCTTTCGCGGCAAGCGGGAAGGTTCCTGGTCGGACCAAAGGGGGGGGGATAAAATTTGACTGGCCGTGGAGCCACCACGAGCTTGCGGCGGATCCGCGGATCCATAGAAATCGTAATGAAGAATTTATCAGAAGTCGCCCTTTCGGTCCTGGATCTCTCGCCAATCATCGAGGGGGGAACGGTTGCGGAAAGTTTCCGTAACAGTGTGGATCTAGCGCGCCATGTCGAAGGGCTCGGCTACCGGCGGTTCTGGCTGGCGGAGCACCATAATATTCCAGGGATTGCGAGCGCTGCGACCGCCGTCCTAATCGGGCATGTGGCCTCGGCGACAAAATCGATCAGAATCGGCTCCGGAGGGATCATGCTGCCGAATCATCCGCCACTTGTGATTGCCGAGCAATTCGGCACTTTGGAGGCGCTTTTCCCCGGCCGGATTGATCTCGGATTGGGCCGTGCACCGGGCTCCGATCAGATGACGGCCCGGGCACTGAGGCGGGATCCTTCCGCAGCCGATGATTTCCCTGATCAGGTCCAGGAGTTACTCGCTTTCCTCGGGACCCCGGGTCCTGGGCAAAAATTGAAAGCCATCCCCGGGGCTGATTCCCACGTGCCGGTGTGGCTTCTGGGATCAAGCACGTTCAGTGCGAGGCTTGCGGCTTTCCTTGGGCTGCCGTTTGCCTTCGCCGCTCATTTTGCTCCGCGGCTATTGCATGAGGCTTTGAGGTTGTATCGAGAGGAGTTCCAACCTTCCGGATCATTGGCTAAGCCGTATGTCATGATCGGTCTGCCGGTAATTGCAGCGGATACGGATGAAACCGCGAGACATCTTGCGACATCTCCACAACAGCAAATCCTCAACCTGATCCGAAATGCCCCGACACCTGTCCCTCCTCCGGTGGAGTCGATGGAAGGGCGCTGGAATGCGGCTGAGAGATCCGCGGTTAATGATTTCCTGGCCGCATCAATTATTGGTGGTCCGGGATCGGTAAAATCCCAGTTGGAGGAATTTGTCGCGGCGACGGATGCCGACGAGCTGATCATTCACTCCGGTTTTTACGATCAGGAAGATAGAAAACGCTCCTACGAGATCGTTGCGGAAGCAGCGGATCTGGTGCTGTGAGAGGGAGTAGATTCAGGCGACCGAGGAGGCATTCTGGACGGCCAGAGGAAGATCGAAACTAAAAGTGGAACCTTCACCGACGCGCGAAGCAATTTTCAACCGGCCACCGTTTTTTTCCACGAATTGCTTACATAATAGAAGGCCCAGTCCGGTGCCTTTCTCTCCAGCGGTTCCCGCTGTGCTGATGCTTTCCTGGAGATTGAGAAACGATTGTAATACTCCCTCGGGAATTCCCACTCCTGTATCGCTGACCGAAATGTGTGCGTGGGTGGCGGTTTTTGTGACCTTGAGGACCACGCTCCCGCCAGGAAGGGTGAATTTCAGCGCGTTGTGAAGAAGATTCTGAAGGACCGAAAAGAGCATATACCGGTCTCCGAAAACCTCCAGGCCCTGAATGCCTTCCATCCGCAGGGTGATGGATTTTTTTGAGACCATACCGCTCACCAAGCCTTTTACTTCATCCGCAAGGTGCTCAAAATCAATGAGTGAAGGGCGATACTTGATTTTTCCAGACTCGCACATTGCCCATTCAAGTAGGTTGTTGAGGAGTTTGAGCGTGGATTTACAGCACTGGCTGATTTCTTCTGCCATGTCCTTGGAGTCGGCGAGCTCCGGGCTGTTCAGACTGTCCTCCAGCATTTTTGCATAGCCAGTCATGATATTGAAAGGGCTGCGCAGATCATGGGCAATAATATAGAAAAAGCGGTCTTTGGCATTGTTCGCGGCAAGCATTTCCTGTCCGTAGGTTTGCAATCGCTGGCATACCTGGCGGAGCTCGATGAGCTTCATGACCTGCTTGGCAAGGATACTCAGAGACTTCCTTTGATGCGGATCGAACTGCCGGGGAACGCGATCGATGACGCAAAGAGTGCCCAGCTTGTGCCCTTCCGAGGTGATTAGCGGAGCACCCGCGTAGAAGCGGATATGGGGATCGGAAGTGACCAACGGATTATCGGCAAAGCGGCCATCCTCCAGAGCGTTTTCCACGACAAAGACCTCGTCTTGCAAAATGGCGTGAGCACAGAAGGCAAGCTCTTTGGGCGTTTCTCTGGCTTCCAATCCCACTTTGGATTTGAACCACTGGCGTTCGGAATCGATCAGGCTGATCAGAGAAATCGGCGTCCCGCACATGATGGAAGCTAACTCTGTAAGCTCGTCATACGAACGCTCGAATTCTGAATCGAGAATGTCGTAACTCAACAATGCTGCGATACGTTCGGATTCATTAAGTGGAGTAGGCGCTATTTTCATTACGAAATCGATGCCATACAGAGTGCTAAAATGTTATTTATTGATAGTTGCACCCATAGGTCGCGGGGAATGTTTCATCTAACAGAAAATAGGTAAAGAGAGAAAATCGGATATTATCGACACAGCAGTTCTTTGACATAGACGTTTTTAAAAATCCGCCTTTGGGAAATTTGATAGGGAAATCTTCCGTGAAAACTTCATTGTAAGGTAGAGCTCGAGCTTGGATGGTGCGGGCGGATGCTCAGTGAAGAAGTGAAGAATCGGTTTGGTGGGATCGCCCGGCTCTATGGGGAAAATGCGTTGCAGCGCTTTGCCGGTGCGCGCGTTGTCGTGGTGGGGATCGGAGGTGTTGGCTCCTGGACGGTCGAGGCCCTGGCCAGATCCGGCATCGGGAAAATCCGGATGGTGGATCTTGATGAGATCTGCATCACCAATGTGAACCGTCAGCTACATGCGATGGATGGGCAAATCGGCCGTCAGAAAACGGCGGCAATGGCGGAACGCGTCCGGGCGATCAACCCGGATTGTGTTTTGGAAGTCATTGAGGGCTTTTTTACCGAGCGATCTGTCGAAGAGGTTCTGGGCGGTGAAGTCGATGGCGTGGTGGATGCGATCGATTCAATGAAGCACAAGGCGCTATTATTGGCGGAGTGCCGGAAGCGGGGGCTTCCTGTCGTCACTTGCGGTGGGGCAGGCGGCAGAAGGGATGCGACGCGGATTTCCATACGTGATCTGGCATTTTCCGGGAAGGATGCATTGCTGCATCAGCTCCGGAAGAACCTAAGAAAGCACCACGGATTTGCCAGCGTGCCAATGGGTTCGAAACCAGAGGAGATGGGGATCACCGCAGTTTTCTCAGACGAGCCTCCCGTCTATCCGGGAAGTGATGGGGAAGTCTCCTGCGAGCGGCCGGAAGGCAGCGATATGCGGCTGAACTGCGCCACCGGATATGGAACGGTGACGCATGTGACGGGTGCCTTTGGGATGATAGCTGCGGGAGCTATGCTGGATCTTCTCAGCGGTGGATCTTGAAAACGTAGGCGTGCGAATTTTCAAAATCCTCCGGAATGGTGATCGAGAGGCTTTGTTTGTCTCGGGTCCAGGTAATATCTCCGGAATAGCCTAGAAGGGTGATGCCTTTGATCTCATCGTTATACGCAGTTTCGCTGAGTTCTTCTATGGTCACGGGTGCGTTATCCTCGTGACGATCCAGAGCGATGGCGTAGAGCGTCTGGCCGGACGTTGTAAACCGGATGTCTTCCGGGCCGAATCCATTGAATTTCAGATCACCCAGATGGCCGTCTCCTCCTGCTTTTGTATCGCCTTCGCCATACACGAACCAAGGGCGGGAGCTATAGATCGCCTCGCCGTTGATTTTGAGCCAGGCACCCATACTGCGGAGAATTTCCCGCTGTTCATCGGGGATGGTGCCGTCCGGAGCCGGCGCAATGTTGAGCAGCAGACAGCCGTTTTTACTGACAATGTCGATCAGATCGTCCGTGAGCCTGTCGGCGGAGTAATACTCCGGCGCAGTGACATAAGACCAAGTATTCTTCGCAATTGATGTATCTGTGAGCCACGGGTCCGGATAGATATCGGGCATGCGGGAGCGCTCTAGATCGACAGTGCCCGTGCCGACGATAAGATCCGGGCGTTTGTAGCTGAGGACCGCCTCCCGCTGATTCTCATGGCTGCTATTGTAATAAAAAGCCGCCATTTCCTTCCGGGTCTGCTCCGGCAGAATTTGCATGCGGTTATCGAACCAGAGTAAATCCGGCTGGTAGCCTGTCACCACTTCTTTCACCCGGGCCAGCCAATCATCGGCGAAAGCTTGATCCGGCATCGGATCCACCCGCATGGGATCAAGCTTGCCGTTTGCCTGCTTGGTGGAAAACCCCGTCATCGGGACCGAAGGGCCGTAGAGATCCTGATAATGGGGATCTGCGCTGTCAGGCTCCGGTTGCTCGCTGGAAAACCAGCCGTATTTCCACTGGTGGTGCATGCTGACCATGAACTTGAGGTCGGTTTTCCGGATCGCTTTTTCCATCTCCGCCACGATGTCCCGTTTCGGTCCCATGTTCGCAGCATTCCATTTTGTTTGCTTTGATGCCCACATGGGAAAGCCATCCGCATGTTCACCCACAGGACCGGCAAAACGAGCTCCGGCCTCGATGAAAAGTTTCACCCATTCATCCGCATCGAAATTTTCCGCGGTGAACTTCGGAATAATGTCCTTGTAGCCGAACTCCGAGAGCGGCCCGTAGGTCTCAAGATGGAATTTGGTCATTTCACCATTCTCACCGTAGACTTTGCGTCCATACCAATCGCTGTGATCCGGAGCCATTGTGGCGGAATAGGGACCCCAATGGGTGTAAATGCCGAATTTCGCATCCTGGAACCACTGAGGGCGTTCGTATTTCCTTAGCGAATTCCAATCGGCGGAAAATGGCTCGGCATGGATGATGCCTAGTCCGAGGCAGCTGGCTATTAGGGCGAAGTAGGATTTTGTGGTCATGAGAAATAAGAGTGTGGGGTGCGACTGTCTGTCTGCTCGGGGAGCGCTGGATTACGCGGCCCAAGCGGGGAATGTATCGGTGGGATCGATTGCTGCAGATAATGGTATTGGGTAGTCGAAGGTCGGAGCCGATTGTTTCCAAATGAAAAATTTGTGATTACTTACTTGGTATTTTTATAGGCTCTCATTCTATTGCTGCATGAATGAAAATCCTCACAACACCCCGGCGGACAGGTTCGCGGGGATACCTCCAACGGATGATATCGCAAAGCAACTGGCGGGAATCCAATATCCGCTGCGATTGAGTTTCAAAGTTCTGGCATTGGCGAGTCAGGCGACGGTTGTCGATGCTTCGGGAAAGACAGTTCTTTATACCAAACAGAAGATGTTCAAATTCCGTGAACACGTGGAGATCTACACGGACAAAAGCCGCGCGACACGTCTGGCGGATATCCGGGCGAACAAGGTAATTGATTGGTCCGCCCGATATGTCTCCACGGATGCGGACGGAAGGGAAATCGGTGCTGTGGGCCGGAAAGGCTGGCGCTCGATCTGGAGGGCGCATTACGAAACGTTCAATCCGGGCGATAACGTGCCGGATTTCTCGATTCGCGAGGAGAATCCTGCCGCGAAACTGATGGACGGCTTGCTTGGCGATATCCCCGTCCTAGGCCTTGCCACAGGTTATTTATTTCATCCCAAATATCTTGCCACCCGCTCCAATGGGGAGCCTGCAATGCGTTTGGAAAAGAAGGCAGCCTTTTTCGAAGGGCGATTCATGATCGAAAAAATTGGCGAAATGACCCCGCGCGAGGAGCTGAATCTGATCCTTTCGTTCATGATGTTGGTCATGCTAGAGCGGAAACGCGGCTGATTTTGCTCTTTTTCCGTTTAAATTCCAGAGCCGCAGGAATTTCCCATCCGGAAGGCCATCTCTTGCAAAATGTGTCCAAATCCGCGTTTTGGGTGCTAGGAACCGGCTCTGGGATTCGTATAAACTGATGTCCACGTTTTGCGTCTCCCGCAAGCTTCCCATTTTACTTCGATAATGACTGAACTCTCATCCCATACTGAAAAACTGGCCAAAATCCGTGAGTCCATCGGGCAAGTCGTCGTTGGTCAGGAAAACCTCGTAGATCGTCTCCTGCTCGCGATGCTGTGCAATGGCCACGTGCTGCTGGAGGGAGTTCCCGGTGTTGCGAAGACTTTGACGGTCAATACCCTGGCGAAGGCGGTGCATGCCACTTTCAGCCGGATCCAGTTTACTCCGGATCTCCTGCCCGGCGATCTGACCGGGACATTGATCTACGATCCCCGGACTCATGAATTCACGCCGGAAAAAGGACCGATCTTTGCCAATCTGCTCCTTGCCGATGAGATCAACCGCGCTCCGGCGAAGGTGCAGAGTGCTCTTCTCGAAGCGATGCAGGAAAAGCAGGTCACTCTCGGGAAAGAGACGTTTCCGCTGCCCAAACCTTTCCTCGTGCTGGCGACGCAAAACCCGGTGGAGCAGGAGGGCACCTACCAGCTTCCGGAAGCCCAGGTCGATCGGTTCATGTTCAAGCTAAAGGTGGGCTATCCGCCGATGGAGGAGGAATTGATCGTGATGCAGCGCATGGCGCGTGCCCAGCCATTATTGGAGATCGCGGCGATCATGACACTTGAGGAACTGATGGAAATGCGTGCGGCTCTGGAGAAAATCTTCATCGATGAAAAAGTCGAGCGTTACATCCTGCGTCTCGTGGATGCCTCACGTTACCCGGAAAACTACGGGCTGGAGCTCGGTAGATATCTGCGCTTCGGAGCATCGCCCCGGGCTTCTATTTTCCTATCACTTGCCGCGCGCGGGCAGGCAATGATGAAGGGCCGTGATTATGCGACTCCGCAGGACGTGAAGGATGTCGCCCACGATATCCTACGCCACAGGCTGGCGATATCCTACCGTGCGGAAGCCGAGGGAATGACCTCGGATGACATTTTGGATCAGATTCTTTCCAAGGTTCCGGTGACTGTTTGAGCGTGGAAGACGCAGTTAAACCACGGCTTTAATGTTAGAAGATCTCGATAAAAACCTCAGCTTTCTGGAACTCAAGTGCCGGCGTCCGGTCGAGCATCTGTTGGCCGGAGAATACCGGTCGGTCTTTCGGGGCCGTGGTGTGGAGTTTGAGGACGTGCGTCCCTATCAGCCGGGTGACGATGTCCGGACCATGGACTGGAAAGTCACAGCCCGCACGGGAGTGGCCCACATCAAACGTCACATCGAGGAGCGTGAGCAGTTCGTCTATCTTCTGGTCGACCTGTCTGGATCGATATTGCACGGAGCGGACGGAAAGACGCGGCGGACTGTCGTCGAGGTCTGCTCGCTCATCACGATGGCGGCAATAAAAAACCAGGACCGGGTCGGCCTGGTGCTTTTCACGGACCGGGTGGAGATGATCATTCCTCCTGGGAAAGGGCGCAGCCATGCGATGCGGATCATGGATGCGTTATTGAACTTCCAGCCACAAGGGAAGGGCACCGGTTTCGCGGAGATGTTCACGACCTTCGGTCATTTGGCCCGGAAGCATTCGGCGACGTTTGTGGTCTCGGATTTCCTGAGCTCGGATTTTTTACAGGAGATGCAGGCATTGACTTTGCGGCATGATATGAATGCGATCCGCATAGAATCCTCGTCTGTGACCAAAACAAAAATCTCTGGCCTGGTCAGAATGAAGGATGCGGAAAGTGGAAGACAGAGGGTTGTGGATTTGAAATCCGGCGACGGGGACGATGGTTCGGTGCTGCGGCAGCAAATGGTGGAAGCCGGTGTGAATTTGATGGAACTCGCTGTCGGTCAGGACTGCGTCGAGAGCTTGGCAGGATTTTTCCATGCGCGTCAGCGTATGGTTACGCGATGAAACGGGAGGCTGAATGATGAGCGTTTATTCCCATCCGACATTCCGCGCGCTGCTGTGCTTCTTTTCTCTGTTCACGGCGATTGCCGCGCAACCGGAGATTGTTTTGGAGTGGTCGAAAGACCGCTGTGAAATCGGCGAGGTGGTGAAGCTGAAAGCGAAGATGAGGAGTGATGATGTCGCTGGTTTCGAGTTGAAAACCGCGCCGAATCGCTCGGTGGAATGGATTGGGCATGAGAGTGGCGTGCTCCGTTTTGAGAGAGGTATCTATGTGCTGGAGGAAACGTTGATCGCCCAGCCGACACGACCCGGCACGGTCCAACTTGCGAAAATTCCTGCTGAAGTAAAAGATGGTGAAAGGCTTTTTCAGCTGGAGCTGACGGTGCCACCGTTGGAGGTAAGCGGCTATGGTGGTGACAAGGATGACGATTTTTCTCCACAGCCGCTGCCGGCCGAGAGTGTCTCTAATGTGGCAAAGCGCCATGCGGGGTGGATAATTCTCGTGCTGCTGGCGCTGGGTGGCGGAATTGTTTTCAAAATTCGCTCGAATCGCAGCAGGCAGGGCTCCGGTCCGGTGGCTGATGCGTCCCCGGCGCTGCCTGAAAGGTTGAGGATTATCTCGGAATGCGGGACTCCACCGCAGGGTGAGATTGAACGTTTACTGGCAGAAAAGGCCGGCGACCTGCCGCCGCTGCTTCGGCAGGCTCTGGAACGTGTCGCGTATGCACAGGATGCGGATTGGGCGGCTGTTTGTGAATTGATCCGCAAGGAGGTGGCACGATGAGTTTTTTATATCCTTGGGTGTTGACTCTGATTTTGCCGGTTCTGTGGTGGCTTTTCCGCAGTCGTTCGCGGGCGTCTCTCGTTGTAGCCTCGCTGGAGCCTTGGGAAGGCAAGCAAGAAGGCCGTGCGCGGTTTTTGTGGCTGCCGAAGGCGCTCCGGGCTGTTGCTTATGTATTCTTTATTGTCGCGCTTGCCCGCCCACAGGGGACGGCGGATTATAATATGGAGCAGACCGACGGAATCGCGATTCAAATGCTTGTGGATGTCTCAAGCAGTATGGATATGAGCATCCGGGATGCTGATGGAAAATCCGCGACACGGATGGATGTGGCAAAGGAAATGGTGGAGTCCTTCATCGCTGGCGACGGAAAAAAATTGAAGGGTCGCGATGATGATCTGATCGGGCTTATCACATTTGCCCGGTATGCGGATACCCGCAGTCCCTTGACGCTCGGTCACGATGCCCTGCTACAAATTGTGCGCCATCTCAGTATCCAGGAGCGTCCAAACGAGGATGGAACGGCCTACGGCGATGCGTTGGCAATTGCCGCGGCGCGTCTGAAAAATCCTGAAGAACTCCTCTATGGTGCGCATGCGGAGGATGCATCAAAGATCAAAAGTCGCGTGATTATTCTGCTGACGGATGGCGAAAACAATTCCGGCGCACACCTTCCGGTGGAGGCGGCCGGTCTTGCCAAGCATTGGGGGTGCCGGATTTATACGGTTAGTCTCGGAGATGCTCCGGCGGTGCCGCGTGATGGTGTGGCTGTCAGCCGCTTGAGCCCTGCGGAAAAAGTGCTGGAACATATTAGCGTGGAAACGGGAGGAGCGTTTTGGCAGGCGCATGACTTTGAGTCGCTCCGCTCGGTTTACGAAGAGATCGATAAGCTCGAAACATCGGAAATATCGGTGCGGTCTTTTGAGCGGGTTGCCGAATGGTTGGCGATTCCATTGGCGATCGGTCTTTTCGCTCTATTGTTGAGTCTCGTATTGGAAGCCACCTGGTTGAGGATTGTGCCATGATAGGATTTGTATTTCAGAACCCGGGAATGTTGCCGCTGGCCTTGGTGGCCGCCCCTTTGTGGTGGCTACTCGCGTATGCGCGGAAGTGTCGTATGGCAGTGCTGGAAGCGATGGGCGGCGGTATTCCCACTCACCGGATGCGCAGGGATTTTCTGCGGGTAGCGGCGTTCGTGCTTCTCGTCCTGGCACTAGCCCGGCCTGGTTATTCTCCGCGGATGGAGCCCTCTTCCCGCAGTGGCCGTGATGTCGTTTTCGCTCTTGATGTCTCGCGCAGCATGCTGGCGGAAGATGCCACACCATCCAGGCTGGAGGTTTCCAAACAAGCGCTCCGCGATGCGTTGAAGGCGATGAGCACAGAGAGAGTGGGGCTCGTGGTTTATGCCGGGAGTGCTTCGGTTCTTTGCCCGTTGACGTATGATTATGATTTCGTGCGATATATGCTTGAGCAGGCCCAACCGCGCACCGTGGATTTCGGTGGGACCACCCTGCAGTCCGCAGTGGAGAAATGTGTGGATCAGGTATTCATGGCGGATCGCGAAGGGATGCAGGATCTGGTCGTTATGACAGACGGTGGCGATCATGGCTCGAAGATCGAAAAGATGGTGGAGCTTCTTGATGAGCATCAGGTGGATCTATTGCTACTCGGTGTTGGCGATGAAAAAAATGGTGCGCCCATTCCGGTGGAGGACGAGGAGGGGAACAAAGTCCTGCTGGAAGAGGACGGGGCTACCATCTTCACCCGCTTGGACGATGCGGCTCTGCGGGATTTCGCCTCACAGACAGCACGGGTCAATTATCTTGCTGTGGGCACGAGGCCATTCGATCTGGGAACACTTTATAAAGATTTTGCTGCGGCTCGGGCCCATGAATCGGTAGACTCCGGATCGGGGATTCGCGTCTATCGGGAGGCTGCAGTGTTTTTTCTGATCCCAGCGCTTTTACTGCTCATTCTCGGCGAGGCGAGCGGATCGTTCGGGTGGATTGGGCTTCGTAGAGGAAAGGCGGCGGTGGCGGTGCTATGCGGTTTGTTGCTGTGGACACCGAGTGTGGCTGAGGCTGCCGGGAAGGAGTTTATCACGTCTTTTGAGGAGGCTGTGAAAGTGATGGAAAGTGGGAAATACGAGGAGGCTGGTGAACGCTTTTCCGATCTTTTCGCGAAGACCGAAGCAGGGGTGGCAAGCGCTGCGGAGCTCGCCGCCGCAGAGTTTAATCGTGGATTGTGTCTGTTGAAATTAGCCGAAGGAGAGACATCTACGGCCGCTTCCCTCGCCATTGCCCACCGTGCCCAGTTGGCCTTTTTATCGGCGAAACGGGGAGACCCGGGACTGGACCGTGCAAGCTTACGGCTGGAGATGACTGCAAGCATGATGGATGGTTTGCAGCAGAAGCTTGCCGAGGAAGAGGCGGCTCAGGAGGAAATGGAAAATGCTCTGCAGCAGCTCATTGAACGCATCCAGGCCTTGCTGGAATCCCAGCAAAACCTGGACAATAAGGTCCACGAGGCAGATGGGAATCCTGCGGCCGAGACACAGCCCGGCGAGTTCAAAACCACGCAATCCGAGATTTTGGATGAGACCACGGAGATCATTGGCGAGATGAACCAATTGGATGAGGCAATGAAAATTCCGATCCCGAACATGCCAGCGGTCGAAAGCGTAATGACAGAACCGCTGGTTCTCATGAAAGAGGCTGGCAGCGAGGAACAGCTATCGATCGACAACCTCGTCAACGTAAGTAATTGGCCGGCGGCACGCGCTCATGGACTGCTGGCAGAGCGGCGCATCCGGGCCGTGCTGGACCTTTTGGCGAATAATAACTCCCAGGATGGCGAGTCCGATGAAGATGGTGAGGAAATGGAAGATGAGGGCGAGGACTACGAAATGGAAGAGTCCGATCAAGGGACGCCGGATTCAATGACCATGGAGGGGGATCTCGCGGCAGATTCTGAAATGCAGGAGCTGCCGGTTCCGAACTACTCTGCGGAAGATATCCTGGCCGAGGAGCAGGGCAGCATGCAATTCCGCCAGCAGAAACGCGGCAAGGCCAGCTCCGCTAAAGTGGAAAGAGATTACTGATGGGAAAAATCCTTACATACGGTTTTACGCTATTTCTGATGTTGGCAATGGAAGTGGCGGCGGGAGAGCCAGTGGTCATCGATCTGGAGATGAAAGATCGCTCATGGTTCACGGATAGAACTGCTACGGCGGTTGTAGTATTCCCGGACATCGTGGATCAATTCGAAGAGCTCCCGGATGGAAATGCCGATTGCCACATTCTCGATATCGAAATCAGTGAGACCCCCGATGCGGATACTAAGGCAGCGGCCGTCATTCGTTTTCTACCGGGACGCACGGGACTGGTCACCGTTCCTGCCATTGATTTCACTGCAGGCGATAAGGTATTCCGGACCCGTCCCGAACAGATCATCGTCGGTGAGCCTGTGAGCTCTCCGAAAATGTCGCTGAGTTTCACTCCGCTGAAAGAAAAGGTCTACGTGGGCGAACCGCTGCGGATCAATCTGGTTTGGAAAAGTGAACTCGAAGCCGGAGCTTTGCGCGATCTGAGGTGGTTTCCCGCCTTTTTCAGTAATCCGGATATCGAAGTGGTGGTGCCGCGGAATACTGCTCCGGAGACCGAACACGTCGGCTTGCCGCTAGGGGGGCGTCGGGTGATCGGCACGCGCACTTTGGCGGGCGACCGTGAGTTGGGCATGGTGGAAATTCCCGTTTATATCCGCTTCAAAACGCCGGGTGTTCATACTCTGGATGAAATGCGGCTGGAATGTGCCAAGCTGCAGGACGGAGGCACGGACTTTGCGCGATACGCGGCCTATTTCAATAACGGCCTGTTTGAACCTGTCGATCTGGGCTCGGTTTATGAGCGAATCTACGCGACAGCTCCCGCCAAGGATATCGAGGTCCTCCCGCTTCCGGGTGAGGGGAGGCAGGCGGATTTCAGCAATTTGTTCGATCCACTTTCGCTGGAGGTGTCTGTCTCGCCAAGGAAGGTGAAAGTCGGAGAATTGTTGGATTTGGAAATCAAGCTGAGCGGCCCTGCTCCGCATGGAATGCTGGAATTGCCTGCCTTGAGCCGCCAGCGGGGCCTGCGCGGACGCTTCCTGGTGGACGATGCGGGCGGACGTTTATGGCACGAGCAAGGCACTATTTTCCGCTACCGTCTAAGGGCGCTGACGACATCCGTCCAAGCGCTGCCCGGGATGTCTTTTCAGGTGTTCAACCCGGAGTCCGGGACCTACCGGAGCCTGGAAACAACGGCAATCCCTCTGGAGGTCAGCTCTGAAAACGGCGCGGATTTTATCCCGTTGAGTGCTTATCAAGGGGCGGTGGCTCCCCTTACTTCCCAACCGGATGGGATCTGGCATAACCAGCGTGCAAACTTTATGAACGACGTATTGAACCAACTCTTCACCCTGGCTCAGAAGGGATTTCCAGTGCTGTTACTGGTCGGTCCAGTTGCATTTTTACTCTTGCTGCCCTGGGTGCGTGAGCGCCGCCGGAGAGCTCTCGATCCCGCCTACGGTGCCCGCGTCAAAGCCTATGCTGAAATGAAGAAGCTACCCGCCGGGGATGCGGAGAAATGGTCTGCCTTCCTTCGGTTTATGGCAGCATCTTTCGGTGCGGAGGATAGAACCTGGACTGTGGGAGATTCACAAAGAGCTCTGCGGAAAATTGGTGCCAGCGAGGAAGAGATCGGTGAGCTTGGTGCGATGCATGCAGCGGCCGACGCCCGGGATTTCAGCACCGGGAATCCTGATGCCCGCTTCTCCGGGCTTGATCACTTGGCGACACGAGTGATGAGACTGATTTCGAAAAGTGCAATGTTGTGGTTGCTTGCGGCTTTGCTTTTTATCGCGCCACGGGTGCAGGCAGACGAATGGGATGAGGCGCAAGTTGCATTTGATCATGCGCTGGAAGCTCCGGCTGGAAGTCCTGCCTCACAGATCGCATACGAAGAGGCCGGATTGAAGTTCCAGGCAGCGGCCGAGGCTGGATTACACCCTGGTGAAGCATGGCAAAATGCCGGGAATTCATGGTTTGAGGCAGGAGCCATCGGGCGTGCGATTTTCGCCTATCTCAAAGCGAAGGAATACCGCCCCTTCGATCCCTCGCTGACGGAGAGCCTTGCTGTGGCGCGCGGCTTGGTCGCGACCGATGTTCCTGTAAAAAGAGCTTTCTGGCAGAAGATCCCAACGGCGTGGCTGATGTCCGCTATCGTTTGCGTGAATCTTTTCTTCTGGGCTGCGCTGCTTCTCAAGGCACGCTTCCGGGAGCGGCGCTCAAGTGCGGTGATGGTGATTGCGAGTGGCGTGTTATTGCTGATTCTGGGAAGCCTTTACCTCGCAAACCTGCTCACTTCAAAACCAGTGGGCGTGATTATTGTGGAGGCTGTGGAAGCGCGGAAGGGACCGGGATACGCATACGCGGCTGCGTTCAACGAGGCGCTGGGGGATGGACTGGAGTTTTCTGTGGTTGAGCAGCGTGGGGAATGGGTCCGGATCCAGCTTGCCGATGAGCGTCAATGCTGGGTGCCAGCTAGTCAGATTAGCCAATAGCATTTGGAGCCCGGAAGAACCGTTCGTGGCTTGCATAAAAGCGCGGGCGAAACCTAGTGTTTGCCCGGCGTGGAGATCGTTGCAGCACTGGAGGAGTTTTTAGCGGAAGGGGCCTGGGTAGAGAGGTTCGATGATGAGGTGCGCGGTCTTGGCACGAGACTTGTATCCAAAGTGAAAAATCTCCGGCTGGATGGCGATGAGGAGATCGAAGCCAGCGCACGCGTGCTCGAGGCGGAGACGGAGGCCTTCTTTTGGCCTGAGGGAGGCGGCTTTGGCCTGGAGAGTAGCTGCACCTGCGATGCGGGTGCTTTTTGCGAGCACGGGTTCGCACTGGTTGGCCGCATGGCGAAAGAAAGAAAACTCGGGAAATTTTTCGGGAGATCCGCCGGAGAAGCCGTCTCTCTGGCGCTGCAGGACCGCGTGCCAGTGGTCTCTGACAAGGAGAATGCTCCGGAGCCGGAGTTTGAACTCGTCGTGAAAAAGGGCGAGGTCGACCGCGCGACCAAGCTTCTCCTGAAGTCCCTTGGCGAAAAGGAGCTTGATCAGTGGATTTACGCGGAGGCATTTGTCAACTACGGTAAATTACGTAGTCCGTTGGCTGGTGCAGGAGAGGGGGGTAAAACGCCAGCCGAAATGAGGGCGATCCGGGAGCTTCGGGACACCGGCTTGTCCTCGATGAAATCAAATCCTGCCTGGCGATTTATGCTCAGCATGAAATCCCGCTCGGTTAACGTGGAGGAGGGAAATGACAAATGGTTTCCAGATCCGGGAAGGGTGACGGTCGATGCCTTCTGGCATCAGTTCCGGGGTGAAATGGTGGATGTTCTGGAAAGTTCTGGCTGGAAGATTTCATTTGAAAAAGGAGTGGGCCACGAAGTTCACGATGCGGATCCCGGGCGATGGGAAACACGATTGCTATCCGCGGATGGCGAGAGGGATGCGTATGAAGGAAATTTCTCAGATGGCGGCTGGTTCAGCCTATCAGTAGGTTTCGATGTCGATGGCGAGCGTTATGATCTGATGCCCATCCTCGCCGGTTTGCTGAAACAGGACTTTCTTGAGGAGACCCTGGATCGGCCCAATAGCGGCTATGTCTATGCGCCCTTGCCGAATGGCGATGCACTCAAGCTGCCCATCGGAAGGGTGAGGAGGCTGCTACATCATCTGTCCGCGCTGGTCGATCCGAAGTTCTTCGGCAAAGTCCAGATCCACGCGCTGGATGCGGCCGCGCTCGACGGGCTGGAGGGACTGGGAATAGAAACACCCAAAGGGCTGGAAGTGTTAAAAAAACGTCTGGAGAACTTCTCTAAAATCGAGGAGATCGAGACTCCGCTGGAAATCAAGGCCACCCTTCGGGACTATCAGTTGGCTGGATTCCAGTGGATGCAATTCCTCGCAAGACATGGCCTTCACGGTATTCTGGCGGATGACATGGGGCTTGGGAAAACACTTCAAACCATCACCCATCTGATGGCGGAAAAGACCAGCGGCCGGAATGGAGGGAAACCCTCCCTGGTGATCGCACCGACTTCTGTCGTGCCAAACTGGCGGGCGGAGGTTGTGAAGTTTGCTCCGGGGTTACGCGTTCTCGTCCTTAATGGAGCGGATCGCAAAAGATATTTTCGATCCATACCCCATGCGGATCTGGTGATTACCTCGTTTGCACTGCTGCAACGTGATATCGAAAAGTTACTAGGTTTCCAGTATCACATCATGGTGCTGGATGAGGCGCAGTATATCAAAAACCCACGGGCAAAGGTCGCGCAAGCGGCATGTCGGGTCATCGCGAAGCATCGGTTGTGTCTCTCCGGCACGCCGATCGAAAACCATTTGGGAGAGCTCTGGAGCCTGATGCACTTCCTGATCCCGGGGTATTTGGGCACGGAAGATATTTTCAATACCCGTTTCCGCAAACCGATTGAGGATGAGGGGGATGCTGAAAAGAATGATCTGCTCAAAAAGCGTATCGCCCCGCTGGTTCTGAGAAGAACGAAAGATCAGGTGGCTAAGGAATTGCCACCGAAGACCGAAATGGTGCACTTGATCGAGCTTCATTCAGATCAAAAGGATCTTTATGAGACCGTCCGTGCAACGATGGACAAGCGGGTGCGGGAGGCGATCGCTGCCAGAGGGATTGAGCAATCCCAGATTGTCTTTCTGGATGCGCTCTTGAAATTACGTCAGATATGTTGTGATCCGAGGCTGCTCCCGCCGGATTTTGCGGATGGAGTGAAAAATTCCGCGAAGCTAAAATTTCTCATAAATTTGCTCGCCACCCTGATCGAAGAAGATCGCCGAATTCTTATTTTTTCACAATTTACGACGATGCTCTCGTTGATCGAAGAGCATCTGCTAAAAAAGAACATCGCGTATTTGAAGCTAACCGGCGGTTCCAAGGACCGGGGAAAGATGGTGGAGCAATTCCAGTCGGAAAAATTTCCGGTGTTTTTGATATCACTCAAAGCTGGCGGAACCGGCCTGAATCTTACAGCAGCGGACACTGTGATTCATTACGATCCCTGGTGGAATCCTGCCGCGGAAGCACAGGCGACGGATCGTGCGTATCGGATCGGTCAGGACAAGCCGGTATTCGTCCACAAGCTGCTCTGCCAGGAAACCGTGGAGGAAAGGATTCACAGATTGCAGCTGGAAAAGGCGAGGCTGGCGGACGGCTTGCTGGCGGATTCGGATATCGTGAGGAAGCTGGACGCGGCGATGATGCGTGAGCTACTTGCGTGAACGACAGATCACTCGGACGCTGCTATCGTTTTCAACAGTGATTGCCGGTAATTGCGGAGACTATCGGTTGGATTAAGCTCCAGTGCGCGATCCACCGATTTTAAGGCGTCGGCGTATCTTGACTGGGCGACATGAAGGCGCACCAGCTCGACGTGCGCTTCATAGGCGTGGGTGGTATCCGCTGTGGCTCGTTCATAAAGTAACTCGGCGGAATCAGGCTGTCCGTTCGTGGATTGATATCGTGCCAGAGCGATCAGAGCTTCGCCATCGGTGGGCTCCTCCTCCGTGAGCTTCTTCAATAAATCGGCACCGGATGCGGGGTTCTCTCCGGAGGCGATAAGATAACCCGCTTCTGCAAGCCGCAGGGCCCGCACGGGAGCATCGGTTTCGGCTTTTTTCAGAAGGCCCTTCACCATGTTCCATTCGCTGCGTGTCGAAGCCGCAGTGATCAAGCGAAGGATCGAGGGAATCGCGGGTTGCATTTTCTCATCCGAGAACGCGGCTGTTACCGCCTGTTCGGCGGCTTCCGTCCGGTCACCGCGCAGGTGAAGTTCTGCCAAAAGGAGGGTCGCGTTCGGATCCAGAATTTTCAGGCGGTAGGGTAGTTCTAGAGCTTTTACCGCAGCCTCGGGCTGATCCAGATCCATGAGGATATTTGCCTGGAGGACAGAGTAGGAAGCCTCGGTGGGACGCTGCCGGATTACCTCGTCCAGAAGAGCAACCGCTTCGGCCTTTTCATCAAGATTCTGCAAACATTGGGCGATCCCCGCTTTCCATTCCGCGACATCGGGCTCGGTGATCTGAGCCAAGCGGTATGCCTGGAGTGCGCTGGCCCACTCCTCGCGGGCAATGCGGCAGTAACCGAGCAGCCCGTAGGTGTTGCCTTCGGAATCGCCGAGGCGGATGGCTTCGGTAAGGTGGGTGAGTGCCTCCTCCAGCTGGTTCTCGCGGACGAGGGCGAGGGCGAGATTGTGGTGGGCCCGGCGGAAGGACGGATATGCCTTCAAAGCGTTTTTGTAGGCTTCAATCGCTTTTCCGGTGTCTCCAGTTTCAAAATAGAGGTTTCCCAAATTGAAAGTCAGGGCGGCGGATTTGGCAGTGAGAGCGGAGGATTTCAATTTCTCCAGCGAAAGGGTGCGTTTCTCATCGCCCATCAGCTCTTGAATTTCGACAAGCAGTCCGCGTTCTTCTGTGGTGAGAGTGGGCTCGATACGAGCCTCGATGCGGTAGGTGCCATTGAAAGATTTGAGAAACGTCGGATCATTCCAGTATGAGGTGGAGAGCGGCAATGGCTCCGCAGCATGGGAAAATCCTGCGAGAACAAGGCTGAGGAATGCAAGTTTGAGACCGGTGTGATTGCTCATTTTTCGATAACGATGGGCCAGCGCATGATCGCTTTGACTGCCTGGCCGTTTTTCTTGGGAGGGGTGAAGCGAGCACCGGAGGCGACTCGCCGGGCGGGTGATACCAGCTCTGGATAGGATGAGGAAACGACTCTGCGGATGCTTACCGAGCCGGATGTGGAAAGCTCCACTTCCAGAACTACTGTTCCTCTGGTAACTCCTTTTCGTGAAAGGGACGAAGGAAATGAGGCGGAGCCGTGCCGCAAAAGACGCGGGGTGCCATCCAGCTCGCTCGTGCTGTAATGGGACTTGGCTACGGGGGGTGCCGGAGTTCTCCGGGGAGGGGCGGGGCGCGTAGCCGGGGATGGTTTGCTGGGCGCGGCAACGCGGCGCACCGGGGCGGGAGCCGGAGCTACCGGAAGCGGTGCCGGAGCAAGATCCGTAAAGAAATTCTCCACAGGTGCGGAAATATCCATGGGCACCTGAGCTTGTGGGATAGGGACGCGGCTGGGATCCGGCAAGGTGCTGACCTGGGTAAGAGCAGGCGGTGGAGGAGGTGCGTCCGGCGGAGGGGACTCCATCGGTGGGGGCGGCGGAGGGGACTCCACAGTGGCAGTCTCGATTTCCCGCACCAAGAGCTCCGGAGTATCCGGCGTGACGGTAAAAAGACGGGCAAAGCCGAGCACCGCGAGGAGTAGAGCGGATGCTGCAATGCCGGTGATGACTGCTCGGTAATTCACAAGAATGATGCGGGAGGGAGAAGCAAGGGGCTATTTTTCGGTGGCAAGGGATACGGATGCCGCGCCGGCGAGCTTTGCGGAATCAATCACTTTCACGGTAGCTTCCGTAGGTGCGGCGGCATCGGCACGGATGACGACCGGAGTGTCCGGAGTTTCCTCAAGAAGTGCCGCGACGACTGCGCGGACTCCGTCCTGGCCGATTTCACGCCCGCCTTGCCAGACTCTGGATTCTGCTGTGACTGCGATCAATATCGCCTGACGATCAAGATCCTGTGAAGTCGCGGCACGGGGTTTTGATACTTCAACACCGGTTTCCTTGACGAAGACCGTGGTGACAATGAAGAAAATCAGCAGCAGGAAAACGACATCGATCAATGGAGATATATCGATGGTGCTGGCATTTTCAGAGCTGGTGGAGTGGCGGAAGCGACGCATGATTCTTTGGATGGGAGATCTCAGAGAGAGTTGGTGGCCGGTTCGCGGACTTCGGCAAGTCTGGTGTGGAGCTGCCGCTGCAGCTCCAGATGGGTGGTCTCTGTTTGACGTTTAATGAGGGCGAGTAGGAATGCCGCCGGGATGGCGATGACCAAGCCGGCCTGGGTAGTGACCAGCGCCTTGGAAATTCCAGTGGAAATCGTATCAATCGGCGCGTCGTTTCCTGCCGCCATACCGGAGAAGGTAATGAGCATACCGGCCACAGTGCCTAACAAACCGAGCAACGGAGCTGCCGAAATGAGAACATTCAGGAAGGGGAGACGGCGTTCCACCCAGGCCATCTCGTCGAGCTCGAAGGAAGCGTAGCTACGCTGAACCTCGCGGGGAGAAGGCATGGTGCGATTCCACGGCAGTGAGTTACCAACAGAGGAGGGCATGAGCCATTTCTCCTTTGCAACGACCTTCCGCGTGCAGGAGATGTGGCGCCATACGCTAAAGAGGATGGAGTAGATCGTGACCGCGAGAATCAGCAGCGCATAGAGTGTGAGGCCGCCCTCACGCAAGGTAAGTTGTATGGCGTTGATCATTTTGCGCGTAGTCCGTTGACAAAGGATAAGCCAAGACGCTCGGTGGTTTGGACGATGCCTTGGGCACGTCTTGAAAGGAAGGCGTGGAGGACCAGAGCAGGAATGGCGACCACCAGGCCGAACAGTGTGGTGATCAATGCTTCCGAAATGCCGCCGGCCAGCGGCTTGGGATCACCGGAGCCGAAGAGTGTGATGAGATTGAAAGTGGAAATCATTCCGGAAACGGTGCCGAGAAGTCCTAGCAGAGGTGCGGTCGCCGCAGTGATGGCAATCACCGGCAGGAGCGTGGAAGCCTTGCTTTGCACGTTCATAAGTTGCTCGTAGAGAGTCTCTTCCACGAGATCCGCGGAGTTTTCTGAGACGATGACCAATTTTTCCATGACCGGGCCGGCCGGATGATTCTGATCAATAGCAAGCTGGGCTGCTTTTTGGCGGTCTCCCGTGCGCAGGGCAGCCAGAATCGCTGTGACCCATGCATCGGATGGCTCGCGGAGACGGACAAATTGGGAGAGCTTGATCAATCCGAAAATGATCGAGAGAACGGCGAGGAAAATGATCGGCCAGATCCACAGTCCACCTTTGCGCACAAGATCGAGCGGGCCTCCGTCGATTTCATCCATGGCTCTCGCGTTTCCTCCGGTGGGGTCGAGCGGGAGAGTGGTTTCATTACCTGAGATCAACGATGCAATTGCCGCTGCGTCGCCGGGAACAAAGCTCGGGGCGCCACCGGATTTTGATGCGACGATATCCCCACCCTTCGATTTATCGGATGAAAGGAAATAGGAAACCGGGCCAAACGCCGCGAGTGTGCCGTCGAGAATCTTTCCTTCCGGGTCAGCCGCTTGTCCGCTGGCTGTGGAGCCGCCAAGTAGCTCTTCCAGCTGTGACAGGGATGCGTCCAAAATCGAGAGACGTGCGGCAAGTGCCTCGGCGGGAACATTCGCGCTGGCGGCGATAGTCTCAGGTTTAACGTCCAGAGTGGCCGCTCCCGGGATGCTGAGAGTCGTTGTTTTCAACGCATGATCTTTCAGTAGCCCGGCAAGATAGGTGGCGTCTTGGCGGCGGGTATTGAGATCGGCCTGTAGCTGACGGAGCTCCATCGCGCGATCGTCTTTGGACAGTCTGGCAATGCGTGCCAGGCGGCGTTTTTCGCGGAGTTCTTGCTCTATTTTCTGGAAGACGGCAGATAGTTCCGGTTTTTCGGCCGCTATTTCCGTCCGGGTTTTCTCAAGCGTGGCGAGAGTGCTGTTAAGATCGCTTTTGGCTTCCTTGAGGGCATCCTCGATTGACGTTTCAGCGTGGCTTGGACCTGAGGCCAGGAGTAAAATCAGCGGAGAAATCATGCGGATGCGCAAGACTGCCGAAGTAATTTTTTGAGCGGAGGACATGGAGAAAAAGGGCAATGGAAAGTTGTGGAAGATATTGGCGGGATGCACCGGATTACTTCAGCTCCAGAGGGAGGCGCACCATGCTCGGCGGACGTTTTTTATCGAGTGCGTCGAAGGCCATTTGGACTTCGGAATGGATTTCCGGCCGTGATTGCCAGGTCCATCCTTCCGCACCGGGTTTGCCGGTTCCCGCGGTTTTTTTACTGCCTGCGTAATAGGCGCCGGCAAGCCCTAGATAGAGAACCTCAACTTCGCGGTTATCACGGATTTCGGAGCTTCGAGTAAGGCGGCGGTTAAATTGTTGGGCCTTCGCTATGACCGATAGTATCGATTGGAGCGTTTCGCGCGGCTCACTTGAGGAGTCCCAGACAGAAAGTGTGCTCAGCTCCGGCTCGCAGTCTTTCAAGAGAGGTGCCGGGAAAGATTTTGCGAGAGCAACGGTGCGGGGGACGTTTCTGGCGACAGCTTCCGAGGTGAGACGGCGGGTTGACTTCAGCGCCTCGATCTCAGCCTTCATTTCCTCGGTGGCATCGGAGTGGCCGGGCGCGGATTGGCCTGCCTTTTCCAATTCCTCATCCAGTAGCGCCAATTCCTTCCGGTGCAGTTTCAGCAGAGCGGACATTTCTTCTTTTCGAGCCTGCCAGTTCAGGCGCTCAGCAGATTCCAAGCTCTGGGTATCTACAACCTTTGAAATGGTTTCCCGGAGCTCGATGATCCCGGCGTCTTGCTCAGCGGCGATGACGGGGAATGATGAGAGGAGCGTGAAAGTGATGGTAGCGATGCGATTCATAGCTCTTTATTGAGAATCAGTCTCAACTGTGTGAGGCGGATATCTCACGGATCGCGGGCGGGGTCAAATAAAATGGAAATGATCCTTCATCCGGCCCAGACGGTGATCCGAAAAAATTTCCGTCCCCAGCACGGCATGTGAGGTCGTTGATTCACGGAAAGAATATACGCGGAGAAAACCTTTGGCTTTTCAGCAGCGATCGGGAAACCGGGATTTCCAGATTTCCAGCGAGTTTTTGATCTCGTTTGTCTCGCGTGTGGGGCTGAGCTCCCAGATCAGCGGGCATCCGGCAGGGAAGAATGGCAGAATCGCCTCGTAATCCAAGGTTCCGGTAAATGGGGTTCGATGATCCCGCGCAGGCCATTGCACATCGTGAACATGGCCTCCGATGAGGTGTGGTGAAACATTTTCCAGCCACTCATAATGATCCAATAAACCGAGATTGTGCTTGAGCTGCACGTGGCCGAAATCGTGCCAATAGCCAACGGCGGGGTGATCCTTGAAGTGCTCCTGAAGCTGCAGCATCTCGCGCTCATTTGGCATATCTTCAAAACGTGAGCGGGACTCGACTGCCAGTTTTACGCCGTATTCCTGGGCTTTTTCGGCAAGGTGTTCCAGCGCTTCGATCGCCCGGTGATAATAAAGGGGCGCTAGTTTCTCCCGCTTTTTGATGAATTTGATCTTCTGTTTGATATAGCTCGGATCCCGCTGTTCACCGGCGGCAACTAGCTTAGTCAGCGGCTTTGTAAACTTCGCACTGCTCATCGGTGCGGAACCCATATGGAGAACCAGGTATTGTGCTTTGAATTCTGCGGCGAGTTCGAGGGTTTTGAGGGTCATTTCCATAGCCCTTTTCCGCTCGAACGGGCGATGGGAAGTGTATTCGTAGGCATCAGGCGCATCGATCATCACCTCCACCGGTGAGGGGAAATAATTGTGGACTCCGGAGCAGGTGAACATGCCTGCTTCATAAGCTTTCCGGATTCCTGGCAGCTTTGCGATGGTCATCCCGTGGGATAGCTCGATATTGGAAAATCCCAGCTCAAGAATTTCTTCGATCATCGCCTCGCCTTCGGTGTGGCGACTGTTATTCCAGCAACTGGAGAACGCTAACATAGAGGTGATTCCATTCTTTTGGTTGATCAATGACTCGGGCCGGTATCCGCCTTTCCGAAGGCAGCCCGGGGAAGGCGGATGCTATCGACAAGCATTTCAATATGCTTTGGAGGATGAGGCGTAAACCGGGATACGGAAATTGCCACCGCGAAGTTGATCAACATTCCGACCGATCCGATGCCTTGTGGGGAAATCCCGAAAAGGTATTGATCCGGAGTGCCTTTGAAATCCCCCACGCCGAAGTTGAAATACCAAATGTAGGTTGCCGTGAAGGTGATGCCGCTGAGCATCCCTGCAATCGCCCCGAAGCGGTTCGTCCGTTTCGTGAAAATTCCCAACACGATTGCCGGGAAAAATGATGAAGCTGCCAGGCCGAAGGCGAATGCGACCACCTGTGCGACAAAACCCGGAGGGTGAATCCCGAGATATCCGGCTACTACCACTGCAACTCCGGCGGAGAGCCGGGCGACGAGGAGCTCTGTTTTATCCGAGATGGAGGGATTCAGTGTGCGTTTCACCAGATCGTGAGCCACGGAGGTGGAAATCACCAATAGAAGCCCGGCTGCCGTGGAAAGTGCCGCGGCAAGCCCGCCAGCCGCAACAAGTCCGATCACCCAGCCCGGAAGCTGGGCGATTTCCGGATTGGCCAGCACCATGATGTCCGGATCGACATAGAGTTCGTTGCTGAAATCCGTTGGTTCATTGTAAAGTATGCGCTCGCCGAAAAATCCTTTCTCGTTCGGAGGGTCATTGGTGACAAAGACAGGCTCTACCTTGGCGGTGCTGGCGTGTTTTTCGAAGGCGTCTCCGCTACCGTCGTATTGGATCTTTCCATCGTTGTTCTTGTCCAGCCATGCAATGAGACCGGAGTTTTCCCACTTTTTGAACCAGGCAGGCATTTCCTGGTAAGGCTGATCGGAAACAGTGTTGAGGAGGTTGGTGCGGGCGAAAACTGAGATTGCCGGAGCCGTCGTATAGAGAATCGCGATGAAGAGCAGCGCCCAGAAGGCGGACTTGCGGGCGTCGCTGACTTTTTTGACCGTATAAAATCTAACGATCACATGCGGCAACCCTGCGGTGCCTACCATCAATGCGAGGGTGATGGCAAAAACATCGATCATGGGCTTTTGTCCGCTGGAATACTCGGCGAAGCCCAGCTCGGTGCTAAGTTCATCCAGCTTTTGCACCAGGCCAATTGACTCGCCCTGCGCATCGGAGGCCAGACCCAGCTGTGGAATCGGATTTCCCGTTAGCATGATCGAGATAAAAATCGCCGGGACGAGATAGGCGAAAATCATCACACAATACTGGGCTACCTGGGTGTAGGTAATGCCTTTCATACCGCCTAGCACGGCATAGAATAGGACAATCACCATCCCGATGATCACGCCGGTTTCCACCGGGACTTCCAGGAATCGTGAAAAAACCACGCCGGTCCCGCGCATCTGACCCGCAACGTAGGTGAAGGAAACAAAGATCGCGCAGAAAATGGCGACAATCCTGGCCGTGCCGGAATTGTATCTGTCTCCGATGAAATCCGGGACGGTAAACTTTCCAAACCTTCGAAGATACGGTGCGAGTAGTAGCGCGAGGAGGACATAGCCTCCCGTCCAGCCCATCAGATACACTGCTCCGTCGCGCCCCATGACAGAAATCAATCCGGCCATGGAAATAAACGAGGCGGCACTCATCCAATCGGCAGCCGTCGCCATGCCGTTGGCTATTTTAGGGACTCCACCGCTCGCCACGTAGAAATCACCAGTCGAGCCTGCGCGCGACCAGATGGCGATGCCGATGTAAATGGCGAAGGAGATTCCTACGAAAATATATGTCCAGATTCTGGCGTCCATTTGGGTATTTTTTTTTAATGAAAAGGATCAGGAGCCTTCCTCGGCATCCGTGTGGGATAGTAGCTTGCGGTCCAGGCGGTTCATCACGGCCGCATAGACGACAATGAGTAGAACAAAGCAGTAGATGCTACCTTGCTGGGCAAACCAGAACCCCAGCTTGAGATTCGATCCCGGGACAGTGAATTTATCGAGGAAATCGACGAGAAGAATTCCGCAACCGAACGAAACAAAAAACCAGATACTGAGTAAAATGGCCAACCAGCGGAGATTGGCACGCCAGTATTCTTGTTTTGCTTCCTCGGTGGGTAATCGGCTCATGGGCTGGAGATGGGTTTGATTTCACCTATGAACTAAACGCCAGCTCTGGGACTGGAAAGGATATTCCGTTTTGGGGAAAGGCGCGGCGGCTTGGGAAGGCTGCGTCTAGTGATCCAACATTGCTGATTTGCACCAGGCGAGAGCCATTAGCGCGTAGCCTGTGCCATAAGGCTGGTGGTAATCATAAAGTGGATAGTCCCACCAGGAGCCATCTTTCTCCTGTTTCGAGAGGATCAGCGTCGCCAGCTCTTGCGCGTATTGCTTTTGTTTCTCCGGGGGGAGAAATCGAGCGGACTCCGTAAAATAGTAGATTCCATAGTAGTAGAAATACCCGGAAATCTGGAAGTGGATATCGTGTGGCATCGGGCGCTTGCGGGCTATCGAAAGCCATCCCTCGCGTGCGAGGAAACGATCCGCCCACTCAGTGATCACGTCATCGCTGATACCCTCCCGGCCGTAGGCACGTAGCGCTGCATTACATGCCTGGGATCGGGCAAGAGAACCGGCCGGCCGGTTGATGGGCAACCGCGGGCGCATGATGTGCTCGTGCGAATAGGCGTAGGATTTATCGGGAAACTGCTGGCGCTTGATGGAGTCCAGAGAAGTGCCAACGACCTTTTTGTCCAAGGTGCAAGCCATGGTATCACTTGCTTCTTTCATTGCGAGAAGCACTGTCGCCGAGCCGAATGAAGTGGTGATGCCGGTAGGCCTTTTCGAGGTGAAACCGTCGAAGACATCCAGATAGCCGAAGCCGCCGTTTATATCCTCGTAACGATTGACGAGATTGATCTGTTCCTGGGCAAGCGCCTTGTAACGGGCTTTCTTCAGCGCATCATTTTCACGTAGATAGAGCCGTGTTAATGCGCGTGTGCCGTAGGCATGTCCCCAGATATTGTAGGTGGTCGTTTGATCCGCGCGGCGTAGCTTGGGCAGATTTTCCTCCATCCATGCGGAGGCTTTTTCGATACTCGCGATCGTGGATGGGCGTTTGTCCGCAGAGTCGATCAAGCCGGAGAGGGCTAGCCCGGATGCTCCCGCCCGATACGCATGATGGGCGCCGGGTAGGGGAGCGTAGATATTGATGTCTTTGGTATGGGTGGCACTGCCCCAGGAGCCGTTGCTGTTTTGATCCACGACGAGAAAATCGATTCCTCTTTTCACCGCCGCATCGATTTCGGCGGTAGTTACCGGCTTCAATTTTCCAGCTGGGATTTCCTCCGCACACGCCATCGGAAATACCATCAGGCACGCCGTCAGCATGGCACCGAGCTTGTGGGATATCAAATCGCTGAAGAACATTTCAAATGTGTCGAGAAGTTGTGAAACGGCAAGACACTGGTCCCGGTTACAATGCTTGAATGGCGATCTTGTGCTGGGCACACAGCTTGGCGACGGCATCGATCTCGAGCAGAATCGTCTTATCCGCCTCGATCCCAATGGCAATAATTCCAGCTTCCGCACAGGTTTCGATTGTTTGCGGCCCAATTACCGGAACATCGAAACGGAAGTCCTGCTTTGGTTTGGAGACTTTCACCAAAACTGTATCCTTGTTGCGCCCGAGTTCTCCGCCACGGCGGATACAGGCGTTCGTCCCCTCGAAGGCTTCCACTGCGAGCACGGTGCCATGGCGGACGACCACGGATTGGCCGATATCCAGAGCGGATGTCTGCTTGGCAATCTGAAAGCCGTATTCGAGGTCTTCCAAGGTGCGGGGCTTGATCGCGGGACCGCTGACGTGTCCCGCGGAAGGGAGGTTTTCGTCAAGGAATGTGGTCGCAGGGAGGAGGGTGATGCCGTCTTTGGCCAGCTCATCGGCAATAGCTCCAAAAAGACTTTCGGCATTTCGCTTTTTTACCTTGGCCAGCATCATGAGTATCCGGAGATCCGGACGCAGCATGAAAAGGTTCTTCGGTGAGATCTGGCCCATCATCACAGCTTCCGTAACGCCTTCTTTGACGAAGAATTTAATCAGTTTTGATAGCTGGCCGACACGGACCGACTGGTAGGCCTCCACTTGTTTTTCCAAATCCGGGCGGGTTTCCCCTTCGAAGCCAACCACAACCAGGCGGGCTGTGGGCTCTGCCTTTCTTGCAGCGCGGACGAAGGTCTCAGGATAGACTCCGCTGCCTGCGATGATGCCGATGCTTCGCGGAGTGGACATGCTGAGGTATTGGCTAAATTTTCGTTGCCGGATAAAAAATATTAAGAAGTAGCGGCTGTGGGAATCGAACCCACACTCACAAGGAACTCGATTTTGAGTCGAGCGCGTCTACCAATTCCGCCAAGCCGCCGTTGCCCGGCAATGATTATGATCGTTTTTGAGATGAGCAAGATTTAAACCTCAATTTTTGCGGATAAATGCACGAAAACGAAAAATGCCCAGCCGACGGTGGTTCCGCTTCCGGCTGGGCTGGAAAATTGCCTGTGTCTATTTCCCTTTGTTCCCGGATTTTTCGGCAGGGACGAATTTGAGCCCGACTCCATTGATACAGTAGCGTTGATCCGTTGGTGTATCGAAGCCCTCTCCCTCGAAAACGTGGCCGAGGTGTCCATCGCACTTGGCACAATTGACTTCGATGCGGACCATTCCAGCCGATTCATCGCGTTTGGTGGTCACATTTTCGGCCTTCGCAGGATCGTAGAATGACGGCCAGCCACAATGTGAATCAAACTTCACAGCTGAAGAGAAAAGCAGGGCTCCGCATCCAGCGCAATGATAGGTGCCTTCGCCCTGCTCATTGAACTGGCGATAAACCTCTCCATTGGGACGCTCGGTTCCGGATTGGCGAAGAATTCGATACTGCTCCGGTGTCAGAATCTTTTTCCATTCCTCATCGGTTTTCACCACTTTGGCAGTCGGCTCGGATGGTTTTTCGCTAAGTGTTTCCATAGGTTTGTCGGCTTTTGGCTCCTCTCCGCGGATGCTGCTGGAGAAGAAGGTGAATGCTGAAAATATGATCCCGAGAGTAAGTTTCATGGAAATATGAGTGCCGAGATTGGCTTTTATTGCGTGAAAACTTCCGTCGCGCGGAGATCAGACGAATTGTTCCGCGAGGACAGCCTTGCCGTAATCGCGATTGAGGCGGGCGATGTGATCGACGGAAATTTCTTTCGGGCAGGCAGCCTCACACTCGTATTGGTTGGTGCAGTTTCCAAAGCCCTCGCTGTCCATTTGGCGAACCATCGCAAGTGCCCGTTTCTGGCGCTCTGGCTGGCCCTGTGGAAGGTGCCCGAGGTGGGAGACCTTTGCGGCGACAAAAAGCATGGCGGAAGCATTTTTACAGGCAGCGACGCAGGCACCGCATCCGATGCAGGCCGCGGCATCGAAAGCGCTGTCAGCATCGTCCTTGGCAATAGGCAGGGAGTTTGCGTCCACCGCAGATCCGGTGCGGATATCGATGTAGCCGCCGGATGCGATGATGCGGTCGAAAGCGGAGCGATCGGTGATCAGATCCTTAATGATTGGGAACGGCTGCGCACGGAACGGCTCGATCCAGATGGTATCTCCGTCCTTGAACTTTCTCATGTGAACCTGGCAGGTGGTGATTCCACGGTCCTTGGAGTGGGGAATGCCGTTGATTGTAAGAGAGCACGCACCACAGATGCCTTCCCGGCAGTCATGATCGAAATGGATGGGATCTTCGCCTGCCTCAATGAGCCGCTCGTTGACAATATCGAGCATCTCCAAAAACGAAGCCTCGGCTGGGATATTCTCGGCAGGGTAGGTGTTGATGCTGCCTTTTGATCGCGGGCCGGTCTGACGCCAGACTTTTAGGGTAAGATTCATGAGAGATTTCCAGTTGTCGTTTTTCAACCCAAAGGAAGATGAATTATGACATGAGGGCAAGGAGAAGATTGGATTTCCAAGCTTATGCGGACCAGTTCAGACCCTTGTCGGCACGCCATTTACGGTAAGCCTTGAACTGTTCTTTTTTCGCCAGATTCCTTCGTTGTGGGTCCTCATTGAGAAATTCCTCAAAAGGTGTGCCCGGACCCGCCTCGATGGATTGCGGCTCGGCATCGGGATCGGCAAGTTTCACGCTCCGGCTTTCCTTGCTCATACGGACGGATAAGGCGGCGAGCTGACCGCTGATCCGGAATTGGAGGAGCAAAATGAGAAGAAGCAAAATGACTCCCGCATAACACAGGATCGTGATCGCTGCGGGAAGCTGAAGGCTGACGACGGGATTGATGGCGGATAGCATACGGTGATTCTTGTGAAGTTAGCGGATGGTGGAGCGGACCTCGCCATCCAAGAGTTTGGTCCGGAGTTGGTCGCCGGATTTTGCCTGGTGAATGGAGCGGACGATTTTTCCTGATGAGTCCAGGGTGATGGAAAAGCCTCGTTGGAAGGCAGATTCCGGGCCGAGGGTGCGAAGTAAATGCTGCAATCTTTCGAGTTGATTCTCGCTCCCGCTTATCTGGTGGGAAACGAGCTGACAGAGATTTTTTTTGAGCGAGACGACCTTTTCCTCCCGGCGATCGATCACTCTACGCGGATGATGGGCCTGATGTCTCATCGCGCACTCGCGGAACTGCTGTTCGCGCTCTCTTAAGCAGGCTCGCACCGTGCCAGCCAAGGCATCCCGCAGGGAATCGAGTTGTTGGGAAGGTTCCCGGAGAAGGCTGGTGATCGCACGGGTCATGCGTTTTTTCGCGGTTTCCAGCAGGCTGAAAAGCTCCGCGGAATCCGGAACCGCCAGCTCCGCAGCGGCACTTGGGGTAGGCGCGCGCATGTCTGCCGCAAAGTCCGCGATTGTGAAGTCGATCTCATGGCCGACGGCCGAAATGACGGGGATAATCGATGCGGAAATGGCCCGGGCGACAATCTCCTCATTAAAGCACCAGAGATCTTCCAATGAGCCGCCACCGCGGCCGACAATGAGCAAATCGCAGGCTGGATAGCCGTATTTTTCAGCTGAATTAAGCTTATGGATCGCATTGGCAATCTCCCGCTCCACGCCCCGGCCCTGGACTCTCACCGGGAAAAGCACCGGCTGAACCCATGGCGCACGGCGACGGAGGATATTAAGGATATCCTGCAGCGCCGCGCCGGTGGGGGAGGTGACAATCCCGATCGTGCGGGGGAAAACGGGCAGCCGTTGCTTTTTGTCCGCATCGAAGAGGCCTTCCGCGTTCAGTTTTCGCTTCAGTGCCTCGAATTTTGCCTGAAGGTCCCCCAATCCGGCCCGTTCCACCTTTTCAACAATGATCTGCAGCTGACCGCGTGCTTCATAGACAGTCGCTTCCGCGAAGACTTTCACCTTTGCTCCATCCTCGAGTGCTTCGGAGCCCTCTTTGCGCCGTGCATTGAACATGGCGCACTGGAGTTGGGAGCCCTCATCCTTCAGCGAGAAATACCAGTGACCGCTGCCTTGTTTTTTAAGATTGGAGATTTCTCCTTCGATCCAGAGCCGGCCAAGTCCTGATTCGATGGCGCGCTTCATTTTCCGCACCACCTGGGTGACAGTGATCGCCTTGGTTTCCTTTTGCGGGATGTCGGAGAATAAGTCCACGGGCTGAGAATTGAACAGGTAGAGCGGAACGTCCAACACTCATCTGTAAACGACCCGGGATTTTTTATAGGATTCGCCGCGATTCACATGCGTTGACATTATTGGCGGAGCTAGACATTTTCGCCATGTGAACACGATGACGATATTACTGGGAGCGACTTTTGCCCTGCTGCTCGCAGCAGTGGTTTTCTCCTTCCAAGGCATGAATGAAGGTGTGCGGAATGCACCACCGGAGGAGTTGGCGCGATTGCGTAGTCAAATCGAGCAGCTGCGTATCGAACAAGATAGATTGAAACTGGAGAAGCAGCTGCAGGAAGTGCGTGAAAGCTCCGCCCCGGAAGTTGCGCCTACGCCGCCTAGCGACGTGGAGAAAATGAAAGCGGAACTTGCCGAGAAAGAGGCGGAAATCGCGGCCCTTGCCGCGGAAAAAGAGGATGCCGAGAAAAAGGCGGAAACGTATCGGGACGAAGCTGGGCTGATTGGCCAGCGGGAGCTGGAAAAGGGCGATAACGAGCTGCGCCGCGCCCGAATGATCCGCGATGCATTACTCATCGGCCGCGTGAAGGAGTATGTCAGCGATCCGGATTTCGGCGGGTTTGCGACGATTGAAATCGTCCTTCCAGAGCACGTTCAGACAGGGACGGTATTGGCGATCCGTAGAAACACGGGGATTCTCGGCCAGGTGAAGGTTTCAGATATTTCGGCGGATGGTGCGATCGCCAGCCCGATGCCTGGCTTCGGACAAGTGGAGCCGCAAGCGGGGGATGAGCTGATTATTCCTCCACAATTATAAGCCGGGAAAGGCAACCACTAGCTGGAAGCCTGGAATACGGTCCAAAAATTTAGTCCCGGGGAACTTCGATGTTCCGCGGGAGTTTTTTTTTGAGAGACGAGCGGCGCTTTATGGCTCAACCGGTGGTGCGGAGACCGGAGGCGATGGCATTGATGGAAAGGAGCAGCTTCGGCAGGAGCGCATCGGCAGCCGTCAGATTGTCGTTTTCCAGATGTCCACGCCACTCTCTGAGGAGATCGATTTGCTGGTAGTGCAGCACTTTGAGCGGTGCTTCCCGGATCGAGAGAGTCTTCGCCATACGTGGGCGACGATCTGCCATTGATCCGTCGAAGAGCTCGGTGAGCAACCGTTCGGTGAGCTCGAACTCTTCGGTGATGATCTTCACAAAATTGGATCGCGTGGAGTGATCCGTCACGAGTCCGGCGTAAGCCTTCATTAGCTCCAGGTTCGCTGATGCGAGGTTGGTCTCCACGTTTGTAAGAACATAAGCGAGGAAAGTGGATTCTTTGAGAGCCGCTTTCAGCTCGGTGAAATCTTCCGGATGGGAATTCTTCAGCTCCGCCAATGCGGTGCCGACCCCGAACCAGCCCGGCAGATAATAGCGTGCCTGGGTCCATGAAAAGACCCACGGGATGGCACGAAGGTCTGAGATGGAATGGGATTTCTTACCGGTGCGCCGTGCCGGACGGGAGCCGATACGGGCGTTTTCAAGCGCATCGATCGGCGTCGCCTGACGGTAGAAATCAATGAAACCATCGGAACGCAGCAGCGCTTGATAGGCTTTTTGGCTGGAAGCGGAGAGTGTGTCGAGGAAGCGTTCCGCGGGATCCGGAAGCTCCGGAAGATGACGATGGCGGGCTGTATTTACCGCCGCGCCAGCAAGAAGCAGCTCCAAATTATAAGTGGCACTGGCAAGGTTCGCATACTTTTGCGCAATCGTCTCACCCTGCTCGGTCATCCGGAAGCTGCCGGACATCGCACCGTGGGGGAGGGCGGCCATAAACCAATGGGTCGGGCCTGCTCCCCGGGAGATAGTGCCTCCCCGGCCATGGAAAAAGCAGAGATTTACGTTCTTTGCCTGCCCTGTCTTGGTTAGTGCGGACTGGGCGCGTTGCAATGCGACTTGGGCCGCGAGTATGCCGCAATCCTTGTTCGAGTCCGAGTAGCCGAGCATGATTTGCTGTTCCGGGCGGGATTTGCCATTCACTTTTGCCTGCTGGGATATGGAGCGCTGCGTTAGCGGATGATCGAGGAAATCCGCCAGAATGCCCGGGGAGTTGGCTAGATCGTCCATGGTTTCGAAAAGTGGAACAACCGGAAGCGGACAGGACATACCTTCCTCATGATGGGTCATCAGCCCTGCCTCTCTGGCGAGGAGGTAGACGGAAAGCAAATCGGAAAGCTGGCGCGTCATCGATATAATGAGTGAGCCGAGACCTGCATTGCCCCAACGGGCCATATGCCGCGTCAGCACCCGATAGGTATCAAGGACATTGTCCGCGTATTCGCCGATTCTTGAGCCATCGTGTAGGAAAGGACGTTTTGACTGGAGCTCCGCATTGAGGAACTCAACGCGCTTGCTTTCCGGCCACGTCGGGAAATTCTCTCCGTCCTCGATCCCTGCTACAGTGAGGATTTCCGCAATCGCATGATCGTGGAACTCGGAGTTTTGGCGGACATCGAGAGTGGCGAGGTGGAAGCCAAAGATCTCGATTTTGTGACGGATGGGACGGATTGCCTGCTCTTCGAGCAAACGGCAGCCGGCAAGTGAAAGCGTGCGGGAAAGGAGATCGAGATCCGCGGTGAGCTCCTCGGGTCTGCGGTAGCCTTCCACGCCTTTGACGTGCTCGCCCAGGCGCAGGGCCATTAGGCTGGCAAGTTGTCTCCATGGTTCCTCCGATTGGCGATCGAGGATTTCCTTTACCTCTTTTTCATTGGTGATGACGAAGCTGAGCTCGTCAATGCGGTCCTGCAATTCCTCCGGAACTTCTACAAGCTGGCGGGAGACGGTGAGCTGGGAGGAAAGGTTCTGTAGCTCTCTTTCCAATAGCTGGAAGGCTGCTGTGCGGAGCTCTGCTAGGCTGAGATCTGTTACAGACGGAGTGACCAAAGGGTGGCCATCGCGATCGCCGCCGATCCATGAGCCAAAGCTGAGGCGGGGAATGTTCCCTGCGGATCGCAGCAGGTCGAGAGGGAGCCCTGCCTCACGCCAAGCCTCGGTAAAATGCATGTCGAGGCGGTTGATGGCATTTGGGAAAAGATCGCGCAGGTAGTGGACCGCGTTACGAAGCTCGGAACTGATATCAGGCCGGACGAGATGGATTTCCGCTGTCAGCCAAAGGGTCTCCAAGGTGGTAACGACCCGCTCCCGGATCCGGTTTTTTTCGCGGGTGGTAAATTTCGGATATTCGTTGCGGACCAGTTCTTCGTAAAGGCAGCGCTGGCGGGCGCGGACGGACTCACGCTTGGCTTCTGTCGGGTGTGCGGTAAGGACGGGCTCAACATGCACATCTTTCAGCACAGCGAGGATCTGCTCAGGATTCAGGCCAATCGCGTTGAGATCCCGTAGGGCTTGCGGCCAGAGTCCGCGAATAGACTCGGCACCGATTGCTTTCTCCCTCTCGCGGCGGATCTCGGAAGCAACACGCTCCTCGATCATGTTCAGTAGTTGGAAGCCGATGGAGTAAAGCTTTGGTAACCCTTCGGGAGTCTTCGCGTTGGGAAGTGGTGCTTTCCCCGACCACGGCATGTGGCCGAGAAGTTCTTTCTCTCCGGTGCTGGCGAGAGCTTCCTCCAGACAGCCAAGTAGGAATTTGAGACGCTCGTCGATAAGATCGAAGCCTTCATTGCGGAGCTGGGCACGAGTGTTGTTGGTCATGAAAGATAGAATAGATTTTTTTCGAAAGTGTCGCGGTATTGCCAGAGCACGGCGAGTGCCCTGCGCTGTTTCAGGAGAGCATGTTGCACGCCGCGAACATGGAAAATAAAAAAAGCGCGGAAACCAAAAGGTTGCCGCGCAAAATTTCAAGCCGTGAGGTGATGGAAAGCATCCGGCTTTGGAAACGGGATCGTTAGATGCTGAAGAGCGAAGTAACCGATTGCCCGCCGCTGATGCGTCGGATCGCTTCACCGAGGAGTGGCGCGATACTTACTGCCTGGATTTTCGGGCCGAAGGCCTGTGGGACGGAATCTGTCGTGATGACTTCCTCGATCGAGGAATTGGCGAGGCGCTCGTTGGCAATATCGCTGATAATTGCGTGGGAGACCCCGGCGAAAACCCGTTTCGCACCGTGTTGACGGAGGATTTCCGCAGCTGCGGTAAGAGTCCCGGCAGTCTCGGTCATGTCGTCGACAAGCAAGACATCGCGCCCTTCGACTTCACCGATCACATTCATCGCCTCGACCCGGGTGGCGGAGATCCGGTGCTTGGCCACGATGGCAAGTTCCGCGCCGAGGGCGTCCGCGTAGGAGCGGGCCATTTTCACTCCGCCGACGTCCGGAGAAACCACGGTGAGGTTGGAAGTGTCCGAGTGGCGGCCGCGGAGATAATTGATCAGAGCGGGTTTCGCATATAGATGATCGACCGGGATATCGAAGAATCCCTGGATTTGCGGGGCGTGGAGGTCCATGGTGAGCACTCGGTTGACGCCTGCGGAGGTGAGAAGATTGGCCACCAGCTTGGCGGTGATGGGGACGCGGGGTTGATCTTTCCGGTCTTGCCGGGCGTAACCGAAGAAGGGCATGACAGCAGTGATTCGTTCGGCACTGGCACGCCGCGCGGCATCCACCATGATCAGTAGCTCCATGATATTATGGTTGGTTGGAGGACATGATGGCTGAATAATGAAAACATCTTCACCCCGGACGTTTTCGTTAATTTTGACCGCAGTCTCCCCGTCTGGAAAGGCTTCGACCTGGACGTCTGCCAGGGGTTGGCCAAGAGTGTCTGCGATTTTTTCTGCGAGTGCGCGGTGGGCGGTTCCACTGATGATTTTCATGAGCGGGGGCATTGTTGACATACATTGGAGGCTCGGCAATACTTTGCGCGCCCGGAATCAACTTTAAGTGATTTTTTGATGTCGAACCCAGCCCCCACCACTCCCGAGAGCGCTTCTACCGGGAACCCAAAATCCAAGCCCGCTCTCATCACAATCGTATCTTTGTTGATCACCGTAGCGGCCATTGTCTGGTTTTTCGGGATCGAAACGCGATTCGGCGGTGCTCGCGATACTTCTGTTTTCGGCTGGCTGAGAAGTGCGTGGAACGCGGAAACAGATTATGAACACGGGATTTTGTTTCCGTTTGTCATCATCGGACTGATTGTCTATCAGCTGAAAAATCTTAGAGCGGTGGCAGGTCAGGGGAGCTGGCTGGGCCTAATAGCGGTTCTCCTCGGGGCGGTGTATTATGTGATTTCCTACCGGACTTTCCAGCCGCGGATCGCAGCAGGAGGCCTTCCATTTATTCTCTGGGGTGGCGCTTATTTCCTCTGGGGGTGGCAGGTCGCCCGGATTCTGATTTTCCCGCTGTTCTTCTTCTGGCTGGCTATTCCTCTACCGAGTTTCCAACAAGCAACAACCCATTTGCAGCTGCTTGCCACTTCGCTTGCGCATCATGGGTCCGGACTTTTCGGGGTCGAGACAAGAGTTGTTGGCACGACGATTCTTCCTGTGCATGGAGATTGGAAGCCGCTTGATATTGCTACCGGATGCAGCGGAATACGGTCTCTGATGGCGCTTTTGATGATTTCCTCGGCGTGGGCCTATGTGGCGAAGATCAAGCTCTGGCAAAAGGCTTTGCTGTTCCTGTCCGCCCTGCCTCTTGCGATCATTGGAAATGCGCTCCGGGTGATATCGATCTTTGTAATCGCAGAATATGGCGATGCCGAATGGGCGGCAACCACATGGCATGACTGGTCTGGTCTGCTGCTTTTCTACCCCTTTTCGCTGTTTCTCCTATTGGTTCTGCACTCCATTTTCGAAGGTGGCTTGCCCTGGAAGAAAAATTCAAAACGCAGGCTGACCCGTCAGACCGTCAAGGCTAAAGAAGAGAGCGTATTTATCCCCGAATCATGAAAGCCAAACCCCTGATACTTCCCGCTCTGCTCTCGGCCGTTCTGGCATCGGTGTATTTTTTGCCTACGGCCGGTGAGGTGGCGCAATCGGCGATTCGGATGGAATTGCCCGAGGGTTACGGCGTCTGGCATTTCAAGAAAACTCCTCCGAGTGAGCAGGAATTGAGCATCCTCGCCGCTGATACCGAGTTTGCAAAAGCGGTATGCTTTAGAATCCGCCCCGGGGAGTTCGATGAAGAAGGGAACCCTATTCCGGATCGGATCGATCTCTCAGTCGTGCTTTCGGGAGCAGATATCAATAACTCGATCCACAGGCCGGAGCGGTGCATGCCTGCACAGGGTCATCAGATTTTATCTTCATCGAATAAAGTTCTGCCGTTGGAAAACTCGCACTCGCTCGAAGTAAAACGCCTGAAAAGTCTTCAGCGGATTCCCACCAATGCCGAGGGCACCGAGTTTCTGGAGCTTCAGTGCGTGACCTACTACTTTTTTGTTGGCCATGATTCTGTGACAAACGATCACTTGGACCGCACCCTCACGGATATGAAAGACCGTCTGATCCGAGGGATGGATCAGCGTTGGGCCTATGTTTCGGTATCCATGTGGTATGGTGAGATGCCATGGATCAAGGACAGCATTCTCACCGAGGAGGAGGTCGATCGCAAACTTTCCGACTTTGTGGAGACCTTCGCGGAAAAGCAAATCCGTTGGGATCAGGTCAAGGGCTAGAAGGTTTTGCCAGAAGGTAGCGCCGAGCGATGGCTAAAGCTCCAACTTGCTGGAAGGCTGGATTTTCGCCCCCTGCAGATAGGCGACGGTCTTTCGTAAATATGCCAGATACTTATCCTTCAACTCGGGTATCACCTCATCGGGCAATACGTTTGTCGCTGAGACGCGTTGCTCGGCTTCCATGAAAAGCCGCAAGGCTGCTGAACCACGCCGTTGCGACCAGACTTCGACCGCACGTTTCCCCAATAAAAGTCCGGCCCTATAATTGGCGGAATTCCCCTCCGGTAAACCGGCTGCTTCATCGTAGGCTGCAAGGGAATCCTGATATTCGCCGGCCGCCTCCAGAGCTTTCCCGTAATTACAGATTACATTCACGCGGAGGCGGAAATATTCTGTTCCGCCATAGTAGACGTCATAGATTGCATCAATGTTTTCGATGTGTTTTTTGGCCAACTGAAAGCTATTGAGCGCTTCGATTGGATTCTTCGGATCATATTGGCGCAGCCCCTTTCGTTGTAGATGTATGGCCAGAAATTGATTTGCCCGAAATGCCGCCTCCATTTCTCCTTGCTTCTGGATCGCAAAACGAAATTGCTCCTCCGCTTCATTGTCTCGCTGCAGGGCGCTAAGAATGTTCCCCCGGGCAACAGGGAACTCCGGATTATATTGGTGCTTTGCCGCAGCTTGTTCATAATCGGCTAAAGCCAGCTTTAAGAAGTCTTTAGCATCGTCTTCTTTGCCGCGATTTGCGGCGAGTGTTTGATAATTGATCGCTCTCTGTTGCATCAGAGAATACAAGGGCCAGATTGATATAGCGTGGGTGAGTCTATCCGCTTTGCTTTCGGGACCCATCGGAACTTCGGCGAAATAGACGCTCCATATTTTTTGAGTCACAAGACTGCCTTTCCATCCGAAAAACAACAATAACGCGGCAGCTGGAAGCGCGAGTGAAGATGCTAAAATCGAGCGGAACCACGCGCGGGGAGCTTCATGACTGCGAGCGGAGATAGCTGGCAAGCTCGCTGCAGCAATACAGAGCCCCAGCAAAACCGCACCCGGTGGCAATCTTAGAATTCCTTCGAAATTTGACTGGGTGAATAGACCCGCCAAGCCAGCCAAGCCACCGATCCGCCAGGCATCTGTGTAAGTGCCCTTGGGCAGAGTATCTCTCGAAATGATCCGGAAAACCCCCAAGATCGTCACGGTCATGAGCATCACGATTACTAAAACACCTCCGATGAAGCCATAATCGCTGAATGTCTGGATGAGCTCATTGTGAACATGCTCGGGCTTGAGGAAACCTCGTCCCATGGTTTGTGTGTCCCAGAATTGAAAACACTCCCAACTGTAACTTCGGCTCCCACCTCCGACAAACGGATGTAATCCAATACATGATCCGGCAATTCCCAGCAGATACAGGCGAATATTCCCGTCCAGCAATGTGGTCATATCGCTGCTTCCAATCCTGCTCTCCTGCACTTTTCCCAGGCCATTGAGAAAAAGATAAGCTATTCCCATCAGTAGAAATGGCAGCAAAAGGATGGCTGGAACAAACCACTTTTTCTTTTCCCGCCCTCCAACCAGAATGGAGAGAAGGGCCAGCACTCCGGTGCCCGCGCCCATTCCTATCCAGCCACCTCTTGATTTGGTGAAATAGACCGCAGCAGCTCCTGCCAGAAAAAGGAGAAACAGCCAGATGCGGATGCCTGCGTGGATCCGGCCATGAATGGCGATTGCCCCGAGAATCAAGGAAGCCGGGATGAGAAAAGCCGCGCCATAGCTATAATGCGCGAAAAATCCTGCCGGAGCCTGAGGCTCGTCATTCGGAAAAATTGGGGAATAAACCGGATCGGCAATCTGGAGCCCGATCACGACCAGGCTGGCGAGGAAAAGCAGGCTTACGCCGGCAACAAGTAAATGCTGGGGCAGGCTGTTGCCGATGAGTGTGCGGAAGGAAACAAAAGTGGCCACCGCCATTGATAGGAGCAAGGCATCCGACTGAGCCAATTCGGCGACGGGAGAGGTGCCCGCGCGGAGGTAGAGCCATCCTACAAGGGCGAACCCTCCGAGAACTACCAGCAAATCCCCGGTGTTTTTGCGCTCTTTCCAGATTTGTGGAAGGGCCGTGAATGTCGCAATCGAGAAGCAAAGCATCGCCGGACCCCAGGTCCAGATTCTGAGTTGTGGCGCGATTACCACAGAAAGTATCAGCCCGAGGACCCAGAAAATCGAAGTTACAACAGTCATCTAGAAAATACGCGGCGAAGAGGGTTTACTTTGCGCCCTTGCCGAAGAGAACGGCGGGGATGGTCCTGAGTAGAATTTGGAAATCCAGCCACAGGGACCAGTTGTCGATATAACGCAGATCCATGGCCACCCAATCCTCAAAGTTGGTGATCTTATTGCGGCCGCCTGCCTGCCATTCGCAAGTGATGCCTGGTTTCACGCTCAGTCTTCTGCGATGGGAGAGCTCCCCGAAGGCTTCCACCTCATAGAGTGGCAGCGGTCTGGGGCCAACCAGGCTCATATCGCCCATCAATACATTCAGAAGCTGCGGCAACTCGTCGATGCTGAGCTTGCGCAGCAGCGCACCGAAAGGAAAAATCCGCGGGTCGTTGTCCAGTTTGAAAACCGGGCCATCCATCTGATTGCCATGCTCTTCCTTGATTTGCTGGAGAAGCTCTTCTGCGTTGGCGACCATGGTGCGGAATTTCCACATCCGGAATGGTTTTCCGTATCGGCCCGCGCGCATCTGCGAGAAAAGAACCGGTGCGCCCGGGCTGGCGATCTTGATCCCGATTGCCGCGATGATCCACAGCGGCAGAGAAAACAGAATGATAATCAGCGAGCCCATCCGATCGACAAACTCCTTGCATAGAAGTTCCCAGGATAGTTCTGGAGTCGAGCGGAGCACCAGCATGGGCTTCGAGCCGAGTGCGTCAAAGACCGGTCGCGCAATTTGTGTTCGGATAAAGGAGGCTGCTACCCAAGCCTCAACTCCCTGCAGTTCACAGGCTTCAATAGCCCGTGCGACCTTATCGAATCCCGTTTCTTTGGCGACGAAGATCACCCGGGAAACCGATTCCTTACGTAGGATCTCAAACAGATCCTCCACGGGTTTCTCGGTGAGATTGAAGTAAGCTACAATTTTCCAGGAATCGATGATCTCAGGATCCAACTCCGCCAAAATCGCATCGGTTTCCTCCGTGGTGCCCGCCAAGACCACATGCTCTTTACTCGCTTCATCCGCATTCCTTCTGCGCATCCAGGCAGTGGTCATCCGGTCACGCGCCAGTAGCAGGACGAACACAAAAGCAAAACCATTACCCACGGCCAGACGCCGGGTATCAAGGAGCTTGGCAAAAAGCGCGAATGTCCCGACGAAAAGCGCGATGATGAGCAGAGCTTGGAGCAGCTTGACGACGGATTTCGCCGTGGTCTTCGTGCGGATATGATCGTAATACCCGAACTTCTCCAGAACCAAGGGGATGAAGGGGACAACAATACACAGCACCCAATTGATGGAATCCCGTAGTTCACTTCCCTCCAATCCCAGTCCCAGCCAGACCCTGACAATGTCGCGCATCTGCCAGCCGAGCCAGAAGGCGATCCATACGAGAACGGCATCAAGAATCTGAAGTGCCTGGATACGGAAGGCTTCGTTGCGGCTTACTGGCATCATGGAGAATTGCTAGGTGGTGAACGCCAAGAGGCATAAACACAATGTAGCTACTAAGCAAGGCGGAGAAATTACTTCGGATCAGAGCGTTTGCCCAATCGATCGGAGAGCATGTCCTTCATTGCTTCAGCCCATATCCCGGTCCACTTTCCAGAAAACCCTTCCCATTTTACGAGCGCTGCCCCGTAGAGCAATGCATCGAAAAAGGCGCGGAGCGTTCCAGAATTCTGCTTCTCGATCCACCAGGCATTTCGCAGGCGGTAATATAGTTTGTCTCCCGAAAGCCCACTTTCCAGGACGATCTCCTGGCCCAATGCGGACCAGCGATGAAGACGGCCTGCCGGAGGATGATGTAACACGGATTTCGGTAGGAGAAAAACCTGGTAGCCCGCTTTTTCGATGCGCCGGGGGTAATCCTCGTCTTCACCGCGCAAGAACAACTTTCCGTTGATGGGCCCGACCGCATTATAGACGCTCTTCGGAATCAGGGCTCCCAGCCACGAACGACGGATCCTGAAGCAATCACCCTCAGGGAGAGGGTCGTCTGCTTCCAGCAGACCCCAGGAGCGCCCGCGCGTCACCTGCATAGGCCAGCTGAGGTATCCCGTAGTGGGGTCGATCACTCGCGAAGAACGGACGGAATCCGCCGCCAGTTCGCCTTGGAGCAACTCAGAGAGAGCGTCGATTTCCGGCCAGGAATCATCATCCAGGATCCATACCGCATCCGCACCTTCATGAAACGCCCTGTCCATCAGTCGTTCCATCCCTCCTGCGTTGCCCAGGTTATCCGGGGAATCAAGGATAGTTAGAAATTCAGGGTGGCCTTGTTGAAACGAAGTCAACGCGGCCAAAGTGTTATCGGTCGAAGCATTATTGAATACAATGACGCGCTCAGGAGGACGTGTTTGTTTGAAAAGCTTTTTCAGGCAGGTCACCGCAATTGCACTGCGATTCATCGTCACAAATACAGCAGTGACATTGATCTTGTTTCGAAGGCTTTCGGACTTCGGGGAGTGGTTGGTCAAACTCATTGGACTGGTTTCATCGATCTGAGTTGGATTCAACTTGTGGGCCGGAACCTGAAAGTTCCCGGATGAACGATGCGGTTCTTCGCCCGAGAAGTTTGACGTCGTATTTCTCCGCCAGCTTGCGTGCGGCTCTTCCCATCGTGCGGCACCGCTCTCTATCATCCATTAGATATTTCATACGCTCTGCCAATTCATCGACATTATCAGCATCGATGGAAAACCCGGTGACTCCTTCCTCGACAAGTGTTTCCACCGCACCAGCTGTGTTTCCTACGATAACGGGTAATCCGCTGGCGGTGGCTTCGTGAACGGTTACAGCATAGGTATCGCCTGCCGTTGGCAATACATATGCATTGGCATCCCGGTATTCGCTTCTCAGAAAATCACCTTCAAGAAAGCCAGCGATCGAGAGCCATTCTTCTTTTTGCCCGGCTAGCCAACCGGATAGCGGACCCGTGCCAACCACTCTGAGCTCAAACTCGTAACCCTCGGTTCTTAGCTTTCTTGCTGCCTGGACGAGCTGTTTTATCCCCTTTTCCTCCCGAACACCTGCAGCGAAGAGAAAGCGAAAAATTCCCGCTCTTTCATTTTCTGGAGGATGATAGTCGTCGGTGTTGATGGCATGGGGAGCAAAATTAATGGGAGCATCCGCCGGATGATCCCGTCGTGTTGCTTCCATCGTTTGCGCGATCACACCTTGATAGAGGAATGAAACGAATTTTTGATAAGCGAGTTGGGTTCTGGTGCAGGAATGCTCGGGTGGATTCGAGCCCAGATCCGAAGACAATAGGCAGAGGCGCTCGTTGAAGCTAGCCCAGAAGGCAGCGGCGAGGCAGAATGGAGAATACTCGTGCGTCCATACAACCTTGGGGTTCTTGCTGTCCAGGATTCCAAAAAGCTTCCGGTTTGGTAGCACCGGGTTGAAAGGCAATTTTTTCGTTAGTGTATTCTGAAATTCCGAGGGCGAAGCTTCTATGATCTCCAGATGACTGCTGTTCCCGCTTGCGTTTGCCCACGGATGATCATTGGCGCCTAATTTGGCAACGATGAGCACGACTTTCCATCCTGCAGCTTCAAGAGCGATGGCAACTTCATTATAGAAGCTGACACGGTAGGGAGCTAGTGCCTTCGAAACGATACACAGCACAGGAATATTAGATTTCACGGGCAATCTTTGAAATTATGAACAATGCATGCGGGAATTCCACCTACCTGATCGTTAGTGATGTGGCACGGCATTGCCGAAGCGGTTCATGCTGCGGCGTTGTGGTGGTGCAAGCGGTTGCTCTGGTATGGCCTCCGCGATTTCGGGCGCTTGATCTTTATTCCAGATGAAAATCGAGTAAGCGACTCCCAGAAACATGCACCAAAAGAAATTAATAGGAAAATACAGAATCATCGCGCCTTGGCTGAATCCGCCAGACATCAGGCCGATTCCCAAGGCTGCAAAATATGTAGTCAGCAGACGATGAGGACCTTTTGGCATTTTGAAGAGTTTACCAAAGGCAATCAAGGTCCCCCCGAGGAAGCAGATTAGGAAAATACTCAAAGGAATGTATCCAATCATGACCAAGGTTTCGGTAAGAATATCGTGAATCCAGTCGACCTGGTGATTGGACCCTGCGGCAGCTAGCCCAAAGGGGGTCCATAGTTTGGGGTCGGTGGCAAAACTGGCCATACTATCGAGACGTGCATCAAGAGTTCCCAGAACCATCATTTGCCGCATTTCGGCGGATGTTCCGAATTTTTCGAACAGGATATCCTGGGCATTTACCATGGTTCGGGATTCCAGCAAATAGTCGGCGGAAAGGTAAAGAGTAGTCACTGCTACCAGTGCCGTGAAAAACGCGGTGTAGGTGAGCGCCCGGCTTTGAAGACAGATGAAAGCCAACAGAGCGACAATTGCGCATGCCCAGCCCGTGCGGCTGAAAGTGTAATAAGCGCCTGCCATGAAAAGAACCGCGCAGAGTATTCTCAATGGGTTGAACCACGCCTTTGAGGTTATTTTCCCGTCTTTCCATGATACCGGCAATAGTAGGGCCATGGCTAGAATCGATGAGACCATTGACAGAGCATGGGCACTGACCATTGTCCCCATGTTCCGGAAAACCTCTTCATCGAGTTGGCGTATTTCAATGGTCATCCCGGATAGCAGATATTGCATTTCAAAGTTAGCCAGTCCGAAGTGGGCCTGTTGGATCGCCCACAACGCTGCTGGTAGGTAAATGAGAACTGTGGCCCGTAACAGAGATTTGATTTCCGCAAGGTTCCGGAAGATGCGCGGCACAAGGAGCGGCATATACAGGTAGGCGACCATGTTGACCCCGTTCCCGATTCCTCGTAGTCCCCCGGCCATGATCAATTGAACTCCGCCTAGTCCGACACACAAAAAAGTAGTGGCACCGAATAAGAGTAGATCGCGTTTGGTCACATTCGGGGACTTCATGATCACATCCACTACGAACTTGAGCACCATCCCGGCCACCAACGCTGGAGCAAAACCAAGCAGGAAGGCCAAATCGATATCCGAAAAGCGACTGTCAAGGATCATGAATCGCTTGATGAGGTCCAGATAAGCTCCAGAAAAAAGTAGCAGATAAAAAGCAAACCGTGGGATCATCAGTCCGACAAATGCCGCAAGTGGAGTCAGATAACGGAATGAACTTCCCAAAACATTTCCCGATGAAGAGAAGATCTGGACAGTGAATACCACCGATAATGCGGCGAATACGATGAGCGCCAGGGTTTTGAGTATCGCGTTTTGCTGCATAGGATGAATGGGTTGGGTGAAATGCTCGCTCCTTTTTCACTCCTGAGATACGGGAGTATCGGCTTGCTCGCAAGCTGGAAAGGGGCAGCTGACAAGCTTGCCCCCTAGTTTTTCCCCGCTCTTACGACTAAGGTTTCAGCGTAAAAAAATCTCAGCGTCCTACCAAAATTCGTAAGAAGGGTGAGATCGACGTATAGGGCCATTTCCAGCCCATATTCCTTTTGCAAAACACGACCCATTCGCGGAAAGGTAGTCCTTTTGGCTGCTGCAAGAGCCTGAGCCGCTGAATTCTCGGCAGGGTTTTGTCCCGCCAGGTGCCGGTGACCGGATTGCTACCGCAAGTTCCTAAAAACTCAGACGATTTTTTGATCACGATACCTCTACGTGTGGCTTGTATACCGTAGTCAGTATCTCCCATAGCATGAGTGTAGGTATGATGCAGTATACCGAGCTCCTTGAAGACAGCTCTGGGAACAACCACGCAATTCGCGTTGAATGTATCGCCGTTTTCAGAGTCCGATGGTCGTAGTAGACCCTTGGAATTGTGAACGGCTCCATAGTTGACTTCTCCAGTCAGATCGTCTGCTATCGTTGCTACCCCAATGATTCTTGAATCGGGGCTAATAACTATCTTGAGTAGCCTGTTTAGGGCATCCTCTCTCAAATGCGTGTCATCGTTGAGCAAGAGGTAATACTCCGGGTCATCGGGTGCAGCAGCTTTCCATGCCTCCCTCATTCCACCGCACCAATAGAGATTGCCGGATCCCTTAATCACTCGGACTTGAGGGAATTGTTTTTGAACGGCATCCGCAGTTCCGTCATTAGAACCGTCATCGACTAAGATCACACCCAGATGCGTCCCCGCTGGGAGAATCTGTCCGTATAGACGCTCTAGGCATGTCAGGGTGTGGTTCCGTCTATTGTGGCTTGTTATGAGTGCGGTCATATTAATCATGCCTGGTGATTCTTCGCTTTCCATACCTGTTGAACGGTTTTTCTATCCAGTTATAAATTATAAACGATGCTGAGATTATCGGAAGGAATACTATTATCAAATATTGAGCTATCGTCAAGTAGGGGTTAGTGAAAATTCTGATTTCTTTTTGAATAAACGGGCTGTAAAATAAAATCAGGAGTGGCCAGTGTATCAGGTATGTTGAATAAGATATTTTACCTAGGAAACAAGATGCTTTGACTATCCTTGTTGATTCATATTTGGTAGCAAAATGATTTAGGTGGCCTGGTAGTGTTGATCCCAGAGCGAACGTCCAAATGGTCAGCGAAATATTCTTGGTAAATGCGGCAACCAATAATGCTGTGAGCAGAATAATCCAAATCGATATATTTATATTTGTTTTTTTTAGCTTGTTCCAGCTAACGTAGGAAAGTATGCCAATAAAAAAGTAATGTAGCTTCAGTGGGAGAAATGATGGGAAAATAAAAGCATGCTCCAGATTAGTTAGGCGACTTATCGCCATGCAGGCTATAAGTAATAAAATGACCCAAACTTTTTGAGATTTAATTGCAATGAATAAGAATGGAGCTACGAGATAGAACTGCCACTCTAATGAGATCGACCAACTAGGGGGTAGCAGACTGCTGGATATTCCGGGTAGTAGAGATTCGGGAATTATCCCGTGCAGCATTGTTAGGTTGGAGAGAAATACTAAAGGTGGATTATTAGAATTCAGATATTTTGGTAGAATGCTGGCTATTAATATGCATACTACAAATGCTGGCCAAAGCCGGAAAAAACGGCCTTTGATAAAGCTAATCCAATTTGTCTCACGTTCAAGTAGCAAGGATATGACAAATCCACTTAATATAATAAATACGTTTACAGCATGCCCCCCCCAGATGGCTTGGATGAAGACTTCGGGAAAAGTATCAGGCAGGAATATTCGGATGTGGTCGGCAACAACCCACCAACAGAGAAAACCGCGTAATGCTTCAAATTGCCAAATTCTGGTGTTTTTAGAAAGGGAGTTTTCCATGCTTTCGAATTTAAAATATATTATCTTTATTTTTTTATAAAGAAGTCCAAGTATTTGGAATAATGTTTTTGCTGCTAAAGTTTTTCATCCACATCTCAGGAGCAACAACTTGCTTTGAATTTGAGGGGTTCAACCATGCCCCCCACCAAGAGTAGCTGCTATTTACGATTATATGATGATCGCACGCTGCCATTAGTCTTAGATCATGAAGGGGGTCGTCGGAGGAACCTTGGAGATCTGCGAACACAAAGTCTTCTTCTAGAAAATGTTTTTTACACCACGGAATATCATCGGAAAACACACAGAATCGGAGGTTTTCATGGCGGCTGCGGAACCATTCGATGGCTTTTTTATGATAATCGGAGGCTAAGCATTGGGTATCCTGAATTGCCAGATAGTCACCCCTACGCACATGAAGCGATACGGTTAGTTGTTCATGGAGTTTATTCTCAAAATCGACTGATTCCGGAGGAATCACAATTTTTGTCAAGTCGAGCTCATTTCGTATTTCTTGCTCTACACTGTCGAACAGAATTGGGCTCTGGAAGAATCCAATGAGTAATGAATTGGCTGATGCAAGACTCAGATCTGGAACTAGGCCGTCAGAATGATCGATAATTACTGGGCCTGCATGAAGTATTTCAGGTTTTATCCGAAGAAATCTATTAGCTAATCTTTTCAGAATTGTAAATTTACGCTCATATGTTGCGTTGATTGGCAGCCTTAAGAGATGTGAAAACGTTTCCGCATGAGCTTTGTTTGACCAAGCTCCATCGAGGATCAGTGAGGTATTATGGCGTTGCGCTAGCGCACGACCGACAGCGTATTGAAATAGATTATTGCCTGTCCTACCTTGAAGGAGTATGCGAATCATGTATCTAGGAGTTGATTGCTGTAAGTATATTCGAGTTTATCGATTTATTATTGTTGATTATGTAATTATATTTTATTCCTTTGTAGAAGGCGATTTGTTCGTAACAGCTATTTAAGTAATCCTCTTGAAATATCTCTATTATTTTCGTGTTATCTTTAGTCCATAAGATATTAGTCATAGCTGCTCCATGTAATCCTGCAATGATGCTTGCTGAACTAGATATCAGAATTTGTTCTCGTAATGTTAATTTTCCACAATCAATAATTTCAAATCCTTCGTTTATAAAGATATTTTCAATCTGGGAAATATTATCAGGTATTCTATTGCTTCCCACACGCGTGAAAAAAAGACGTCGTGAGCCATTCTCTTTTGAGAAATACGGAGAAAATTTTTGTTCTAGCCATGCATAAGCAATAGGATTCCATTTACCGGTATCCGCAGGAGGAGAAATGAAATAAAAACGTTCGGGCCTCACGCAAGGTTCGTCGTGGGTCTCACACCTATCGATTAATCCTAACATTTCCAAAGACTCGCTGACAAATGGGTAATCTGAAATAGGTATGATGATTTTTGGGAATTCAGGTAAGTGTTCCAATGCAGCAAGTCTTCCCAAACAATCGATCATCCAGTGATAATAGTTATTACCAGTTCCCCAGTTTGAAATAATTGATGTCCATGGACCGGGCAATTTTCTTTCTGGAGCTAGCCAGTAGCGGCCAATCCCTTGGCCATCTCTGATGCCTAGCCTTTCGGTGCAGTTGAAACTCCCCTCTAGAACTCCCTTGTTTTCGGTGTTTCTCCAAATCCTCAAACCACCAACTAGTCTGGCATTAGTTATCAGGAGCCAAAAGAATGGCCAATTCTTACTAAAATGTTGATTTTTATTATATAGTCTTGCGAGGCTATTTTCAGCGTTTTGGCCTTGTCCTTGATCATTCGAGATGATCATTCCGTTTTCACTGTTTTGTTTAAACTGGTCGAATGCTGAGAACCATCCACTTTGAGGACTAAAATATGAAATGGTTGGTATTATTGATACATGTTTGTCAAATCTCCTTAAGTATCTAAGATATGTGGCCTTTATTTTTGCGAGTGATTTATTAGCTATTGTTTGCATAAATCGGAGAATGTTAAAGAGCAGGAAGGGGAGTAGCTACGCCATTGCGAATTTTCAGCAGACATCTGATTGCTTGGATACTTCCTAACGCTATGGCTATAATGCCTACAGCGAGTTCTCTGAAGGTTGGTAGATAAGTTGTTCTGCCAAGAATATCAAAGGCTTCGGTGGCTTCGGAGCCGGAAGCACTCCAAGCACCTCCGATCAATATGAGTGAGAGGCCAACAATCAATGCGACCACTGCATTGCCGCAGACTGACCAAGTTTTGAAGCCGCAGAAGCGGGGACCTGCGTAGAGTGAATATGGAGCGCGAACGAGGAGGGGTAACAGGGCAAACGCTGCCGCGATCCCCGGCATACCGCCGAAATGAAATCCCATCCAGCAAAGTGCTACTCCCAGAGGTAATTCCAGCATGGCAAAACCGGCTGTTTTTCCCATTTTTCCGGCGAGCTGGAAAAGATCCGAAATACCATTCACGAAGGGGAACGTGATCATCCAGCAGGCAAACCAGAGATTGGTCCAGCCTCCCGCGTAAAAGTCGAGTTTAGCAAGCCAGCATACCAATGGACGGTTTCCCGCGATAATTCCTCCCGCACCGATTAATCCTACCCAGACACCGAGCTGATTTACCTTCCGGAATTTGTCTCCAAAGAGATCGATCTTTCCCGATACATAGAGTTTCTGCAAGTTTGGGAAGAATGCGTAGGTCGTGCGCTGGGCCACAGAGTGCAGCATACCAGGGCCGCGATTGGTTAGATTGTAAACAGGAACCAGTGGAAGGCCTCCCAGGCGTGCCAAAAGGAGTGCGGGCAAACTTTGCAACACAGACTCGACAATACCGATCACCGCCAAGCTGCTACTATAGGAAAAAAGTTCGTGGAAACGAGATTTTGTCCACCCGCTGAAATCGATTCTAATCCGGAACCCTTTGCCATGGACCTTCCAGACATAAATTACCCACCCAGTCGCCTGGCTGAACGCGAGAGCAGGGAAATAAGAGCGAACTCCAAAGCCAAGAGACAATAGTCCCCAAAAGCAGCCTAGCTGCAGCCAGGGCATTAGAGCCTGAACCAATGGAACCCAATGGAAACGTTCTTGGGCGATGAGAAGTCCCGGATAAGCCCGGAAAGGCATACCAACCGCGCTAACCGCAGTCATTCCGAGAAACAGCCAAAGGGTATCCCCGGTGTATTCGGAAGGTATGTTGAGTAGGCCTGTGAGAAATGGACTTAGGAAAAGTGATGCCAGAAACATGACCCCCCCCAGGAGTGCCAGAACACCGATCGATAATGTCCACCAGCGATTTATTTCGCGCTGATCGTCTGCGAGGATAGCGGCCGCGATCTTTCTCCCGGTTGCATTTCCTATTCCCAGATCAAGCCATAGTAGATACCCGACGATCGTGAAAACAATGCTCCACAATCCCATTTGAGTTTTGTTCAAATAGGATACGGCGATTGGAATCGAGACCAAACCACAGACTGCGGATGAAGCGAATGCCAGATAGGAAGCCGCAGCATTGCGAGCCGCATGGCTGTTTTTCAGGTTCTGAAAAGAAATCATAGCCATAGAGCGGACCTCGAAGAGGCTAGAAAAACGATCCGCGAGTCTTTGAACTAGTCGCGATGGAAGGTAATATTGGCTTGTAACAAGCGACCCGTTGTTTGATCGCAAAATTCAGGTTCAATATCGATGATGCCGTAGCCATGGTCCGCCATCAAAGTGATCATTTCTTGTATATTCAGTGCGCCGCTATAGAGAGGCGTCAAAGAAATTTCCATTTGGATGGTGTGGATTCTGTGAAGGCTCTTGACAGCGCCTGAAATAACTTGGTGTTCGAAACCCTGCGTATCGATCTTCAACCAGATGGATCTGTCGGCCTGGGATATTTCCGGAAGTAAATCATCGAGCGTTTCTACCTGAATTTCTTGATCCCGCACATACTTGGAATCCGGTGCTGCCTCTTCGTGGGATGGCAGCATATCGAGTAATGAGCTACTGAAAGAATTACCAGAGACATGGATAATACTGGTTCCTCTTTCAGCGCCGAGAGCGCAGTTTTTGACACGCCAATCTTTTGAGCGCGAAGCCACCGATTCGAGCACCGAGAAGGCATCGTTCAGGGGTTCGAAAGAATAAATTTCTCCGAGGTAGCCATTGTGTCGGAGTTCTTCACCGAATTGTCCGGCGTTTGCGCCCACGTCGATGACCAGGTCGACTCCGTAGAGCTTCATCTGGGCCTTTCGACGGGCGAGGGAATGAGTATCAGGACGATAACGCCTCAAATCATATCCTAGATTGTTGAAGACCTTTACTATTTGTTGCTTCCATGTCATGGCTTTTTTAGTCTGTGAATTGTGATCTGAGATGCTTGCTTTCCGACATTTCTGAGAAAATTTCTTCCGTGCCTAGCAACTCCTTTGGCTTTCATCCATATAAGTTCGGCGAATGAAACTTTGATGTGGAATAGGCGGGCTGCTCGTTGGGGATTGTCGGGATAACTTTTACCTGATGCGATTAGGTGAAACGCTTTGATTATCCCCAGTTTCTTTTCTGCAGGTAAGTGCCAAATAGTCAGATCCATTTCTGATCCATCAAGGTTGGAATACCATCCTCGGTCTGTCCAAATTCTTTTGATCATGTCGTTGGCAGAGGCGTCGGGTGATCCGAGCACTTCATAGACGTAGCTTAGCAGGTGTGCTTCTTCGTTGAACTTAGGTAAACCAGCTCTATGCCTCTCGATGGATATTTCGTAGGTTCGTCTGCCTAATTTTACGACTTCCGGAAGTATATCCGCGCGGCCGCAGAAAATTTCTCCCCCCGCATATCGGATAACCTCTCTATCGAGAGGCGGATCATATTCGGCCGCCAATCGGCCGAGATCCCTGTTGCTAAGTCCGTTCTCCGGGCTGTCATCATTGCTGCCCAGGTCGTATCGAAGGATTTTATCTTCTGCGATTCTTTCGATCAATTCCGCTGATAGGGGCCTTATGAAAACGCAGTCGGAATCGAGAAGTAGGACTGGAGTGGCTCCAGATGAAATGTCAGAGAGTTCTTGGAGTGCATCAAGAACTACGAACTGCGTATTCCATGCATTGTGGTAATCGCCGGGTGGCCGGGTGATGTCCTTCAAGACCCGTATCTCAACTTTGAGGCGTTCAAGGATTGGGCTAACGAAGAATCCATCGATCTTTTCCGGTGGAAGTTCATTCACAAGCAGCACTCTACGGCTTTCCGGGTGGTGAGTGGCTGCACTTGCGAAGAGAACCACAACAGAGCGCCAATAGTAATTCCTAACCTTCTGCGCACCAATATCTGTCCCCACTTGATGGTGTCTGGATTTATCTCCTTTAGGTGGAGAATACATCCAGGTAGCTATCGTAATGTCAGTTGGCATGTGGAATATTAGTTTTAAATTTTATTTAGAAGTCGCGCCCTAAGGGTCTTAGTATCAATCGATTCATTGCTTTCGGGAAGGAATGAATTACGGCTCTGATGCGTATCTGTTTAGTTTTGGTAAGTTATCGATTTGGGGGCCTTTTTATGGATATTGACTCGTTCTGAATGTAGTGGTAATCGATTTGATCTTTAGTGGGACTCCTTATTGTATGTTGTCATTGGGTTTTATTGGAGGATGTCACAGATTTTATTCAGGTGAATCTGTTTTGTTAACGATTCAACGTATTGCTTATTAGCATGGATGGTCAGGTTTCGGCGCAGGGTCTGGTCTGACGCCATTTTATCGATGGCCGCCGCCAATTGATTGATATCGCTTGGTTTTACCAACAGCCCGGTTTTTCCGTCTTCCACAAGGGATTTTATTCCTCTCCAGTCGGACGCAATGACTGGCAATCCGGCGGCCATGGCTTCGATGATGACGAGCGGGAGGTTTTCCGAGCTGTAATAGGAAGGGAACGCGAAGACATCGTGGGAGCGGAGAGCTTTCCATTTCTCGTCGCCATAGGCGGGAGCGGGAGGCGGGCAATCGACATTGGAAGGTAGCTCTGAAATGGCATTTTCTATCTTTGATCGGGTTGTCTCATCCGGCCAGCCACCGATCAGAGAGAGTTTGAAATTTTTCTCAGGAGATTGTTTACCCAGTAGCGTGACAGCGCTGATGAGATCGAGAACCCCTTTGTCGATGAAGAGGTTGCCAAGAAACAGAATACGGAAGGTGTCACTTTCCGTGCGTTCGGGTAAATACTCGGGGACATCAATTCCGTTCGGCACATCGAAGACCTGATTGCCCGGATAGATAGGGGCTGGGCAATATTTTCCGAGGCGTATGGTGCAGGCGCCTCTGCCGTAGGTGAATTGGCCGAGTTTCGAGCGTAGCGGAGAGGCTTCCAGGAATTCCACGAGATTACCGGAATGGTAATGAATGACGGTTCGTTTGAAAAGTGGACGGCACAGAGCCAGAAATAGAAAGTCCCGGGTGAAGGGGACCCATGCGCCGCTTCCTGCGGTGTAGTAGAGTGTTTGTGGCCGCTTCCAAAGCCAGAGAAGCCAAGCTTTTAAAATAAGGGGGAAGAGACTTAGTGCCTTGGAAAGTGAAAGTTTGCCAACTGTGTCAATGCTCTTGCTGGAGCGGATGGGTAGTAAGATTTTTTCGATGGGAGAGAGATCCGCATCGAATAAAGCCTTTGTGGCAATGGATTGTCCGTGAACCGGCGGGGGCACGACTCCTACCAACATGACTTTTTGTTTGGCTGAGTCGGATTTCATGATCGTGGGGAGGGCAGAGCGTGGGAAAAGACGCTATGACAGATTGGTTAACACAGAAGCGCGACTCGCACGGGGTGGTGTGCGAGTCGCGTGGTAGAAGAAGAGGGCTGTTTGAGCTCGGGAGAAGCGTTGGCGCTTCTTGGTTCTCTTAGATGATCATGCCGGCGGCAACGGTTTCGTTGGTGCCGGGATCAATGAGAATGAAGGAGCCGGTATTGCGGTTGCGACGATAGCTATCGTGGATGAGCGGGACGGCGGTGCGCAGAGTGATGCGGCCGATGTCGTTCATGCTGAGGCTATCGATTCCTTCGATCTTGTGGAGGGTGTTCACATCGACCTGATATTTGACCTCCTGGATGATGGCTTTTGTCTCTTGGGTGGTGTGGCGGATGATGAGCTTTGCACGGGAAGGCATTGCTTTGGTGGAGAACCAGCAGACCATGGCTTCGATATCCTGGGAGACGCGCGGAGGGTTGTTGCACTTCACGATGGTATCGCCGCGTGAGATATCGATCTCGTCGGTGAGTGTGAGGCAGACGGATTGCGGGGCAAAGGCTTCGGTTTTTTCGCCGTCAGGTGAGTGGATGGCCTTGACGTGGGTTTTGAACCCGGAAGGGAGCACGGTAACCTCATCGCCAGGCTTGAAAACGCCGCCTGCCACCCGGCCCGCGTAGCCGCGGAAGTCGTGAAACTCATCGGACATCGGGCGGATCACCCATTGAACCGGGAAGCGCGCATCGACGTGGTTTTCCTCGCCGCCGACGTATACGTTTTCCAGATGGTAGAGGAAAGTAGGGCCTTCATACCACGCCATGCTTGCTGATTTTTCGACGACGTTGTCCCCGTTCAAAGCGGAGATCGGGATGGCTGTGATATCCACGATGTTATCGAGGCGGGATGCGAACTCGCGGAAATCCTTTACGATATTGTTGAAGACCTCTTCCGAGTAGTCGACGAGATCCATTTTGTTCACTGCGACGACGAGGTGCTGGATGCGAAGGAGATTCGCGATGAAGGAGTGGCGTTTGGTCTGCTCGATAACTCCTTTGCGGGCATCGATCAAAATGATGGCAAGGTTGGCGGTGGAAGCACCAGTAACCATGTTCCGCGTGTATTGGGTGTGCCCCGGGGTATCCGCGATGATGAATTTCCGTTTCGGCGTGGCGAAGTAGCGGTAGGCGACATCGATGGTGATGCCTTGCTCGCGCTCGGCTTTGAGGCCGTCTGTGAGGAGGGCGAGATTGACGTTCTCATCACCGCGTTTGCGGGAGGATTCTTCCATGGCTTCGAGTTGGTCCTCGAAGATGGATTTTGAATCATAAAGCAGGCGGCCGATTAGTGTGGATTTTCCGTCATCGACGGAACCGGCGGTAGTAAAGCGAAGGAGGTCCATTGGAAGAAGTGGGAAGTGATCAGAGTTTAGTGATCAGGAAAAAGGAAGAGGTATGCTGGTTTGGAAGGTGTGGGATTGGAAGAAGATGGCTCAGTGGGCGATGTGAATGCCTACGGATTACCTTGGGCTATTAGAAATAGCCTTCCTTCTTACGGTCTTCCATGGCGGTTTCCGAGCGCTTGTCATCGGAGCGGGTTCCGCGTTCGGTTTGGCGGGCAGCGGACACTTCCGCGATAACTTCGTCGAGATTGGAGGCGTTGGAACGGACGGCACCGGTGCAGGTGGCATCGCCAATGGTGCGGAAACGGACGATTTCCTTGGTTACTTTTTCATGCTCCTGTGGCTTGAGGAAATCGGTCACCGCGAGGAGTGTGCCGTTACGCTCGAAAACTTCGCGCTCGTGGGCGAAATAGATGGAGGGCAGCGGGATTTCCTCACGTTGGATATACATCCAGATATCCATTTCGGTGAAATTGGAGAGAGGAAAGACGCGGAAGTGTTCGCCCGGATTGCGGCGGCCGTTAAAGAGGTTCCAGAGCTCCGGACGTTGGTTTTTCGGATCCCATTGGCCGAAGTCATCGCGGTGCGAGAAAAAGCGTTCCTTGGCGCGGGCCTTTTCCTCATCGCGGCGTCCGCCACCGAGAGCTGCGTCATATTGATGTTTTTCCAGAGTATCGAGGAGCGTGACGGTCTGGAGCTTGTTGCGGGAAGCATTCGGTCCCTTTTCTTCGACGACGCGACCGGTATCGATGGATTCCTGGACGGAGCCTACAACCAGCTGGGCACGGAGAAGTTTTACGAACTCATCGCGATAGTGCATGGTTTCCTCGAAATTGTGGCCGGTATCCACGTGAACGAGAGGGAAAGGAGGACGTGCAGGCCAGAATGCCTTTTTCGCAAGCCATGCCATGACGATCGAGTCTTTGCCGCCGGAGAAAAGCAAAGCGGGATTTTGAAACTGGGCGGCAGTTTCCCGGAGAATGAAAATAGCCTCGGCTTCGAGTTGATCGAGGTGGGAGAGATTATAATTGGGCATGGCTTGGTTTAAAACGATGATGCTGAAAAGCGGCAGCCGGATGAGCGGGTGCGTGCTACGTGCGGGAACATGCAGCCCGCTGCAGCAATGAGTCAAGGAATAATTAGTAACTTGAGTGATTAACTAATCATTGGGGCCGTGATGGCGACTGGAATTGAATTCCCTTGGGAAAGAGGCCGGGCCCGCTTCGCGATGCTTTTCACAGGGTGCTGATGCGGGGCAGAATCCCTTCAACCAATTCAATGGCTGCATCTTCCACGCTGAGCGCCTCGGTATCGAGGGTGAGATCCGGATTCTGCGGCTCCTCGAAGGAGCTGGCCTGGCCGGTGAAATTCGGGATTTCGCCTTTAGCCGCTTTTGCATAGAGGCCTTTGACATCGCGTTGCTCGCAGGCTTCGTAGGATGCTTTTACATACACTTCGAAAAGGTTTTCCTCCCCGACAATTCCACGAGCAAGGTCCCGTAGCTCGCCGCGGGGAGTGATCGCGGAGATGAAAACGATCACCCCGTTGTTGACCAGGATTTTTGTGAGTTCCGCAAAGCGGCGGATATTTTCGAGGCGATCCTCATCGGAAAAGCCTAGATTGGAGTTAAGTCCGGAGCGGAGATTATCGCCATCGAGAATGATCGTAAAGTGGCCCTGTTGGTGCAGGACGCGCTCCGCGGCATTGGCGATGGTTGATTTTCCCGAACCGGAAAGCCCACACATCCAAATGGCCAGGCCTTTCTGTTTCAGAAGGCTTTCCTTGTCGTGGCGGTTGAGAAAACGGTGGAACTCTGTGTGGATATTCATGAGCTGGACTGAAAGATTAGGTGCCGGGCCGCGCTTTTACCATGGTTTCCATGGCAGTCAGCGCTGACTACAGCGGATCTATGATGTTACAGGAATTTGTGTGAAGTTCTAGTTTAACTTCTCTGCCTGAAAATCATTCTTTTTGAGACGAGCCAGCGCATGGCGTTGGGCATTTACTCGCCTTTGCCGATGATGAAGGCATCGAAGCCATGATCCTTCAGTGCGGAGGCCGGAAGGATGGCGCGGCCATCGAAGACGAAGGCTGGCTTGAGCATCAGCTCGTAGATTTTTGGAAGATCGAGATCGCGGAACTCGTCCCACTCGGTGAGCGTTGCCAGGGCGTGCGCGTCCTTCGCCGCAGCATACGGATCCGAGACGATTTCCAGATTGGAATCAATCAGTGACTGGGAAACGCCAGCCTCAAGGAGGTCCCGGTGGATGGTTGCCACTGTCACCCTAGGATCGTAGAGCGCGACATGTGCGTTTTCCGCCAGGAGGTCACGGCAGACGTTGATCGCAGCGGATTCGCGGGTGTCGTTGGTATCCTTTTTGAAAGCGAAGCCGAGAATGGCAATGCGCTTGCCATTGACCGTGTTGAAGAGGGTGCGGACGATTTTTTCCACAAAGCGGGATTTCTGCCAGTCATTGATGGCGACGACCGAGCGCCAGTAGGCGGCGACTTCCGGGAGGTTGAACGACTCGCAAAGGTAGACGAGATTGAGGATATCCTTCTGGAAGCAGGAGCCGCCGAATCCGACGGATGCTTTAAGGAATTTTGGCCCGATGCGGGAATCGCTGCCGATGGCGCGCGCGACTTCATCGACATCCGCTCCGGTGGCCTCGCAAAGTGCGGAGATGGAATTAATCGAGGAAATCCGCTGGGCAAGGAAAGCATTGGCGACGAGCTTGGAGAGCTCTGAAGACCAGAGATTTGTGGTGATGATGCGCTCGCGTGGGACCCAGTTCGCGTAGACGGAAACGAGAGCTTCGAGGGCTTCCTGGCCTTCCGGAGTTTGCTCGCCGCCGATGAGGATGCGGTCCGGGTTCTCCATATCGGTAACCGCGGTTCCTTCCGCGAGGAACTCCGGATTGGATAGAACCTGGAAGGTGGCATTGGTGGTGGAGTTCGCGGCGATGATGGTCTGGATCGCGGTCGCGGTTTTCACCGGAATCGTGGATTTTTCCACAATGATTTTGTTGCCATGGGAGACCTCTGCGATCAGTCGTGCCGCGGACTCGATGTAGCGCAAATCCGCCGCGCGTCCCGCGCCGATGCCGTAGGACTTGGTGGGTGTGCCGACGCAGACAAAGATGAGATCCGCGGCAGCGATGGCAGGCTTGATATCGGTGGTGAAATGAAGGTTCGTGCCACGGGCTGACTCGACAACCTCCTGAAGACCCGGCTCGTAAACCGGCAGGGAATCCGAGTTCCATGCATCGATGCGAGCTTGGTTCATATCGCAAACAGTGACCTGGATGTCAGGGCATTTGGCGGCGATCATCGCCATGGTGGGACCGCCGACATAGCCAGCGCCTAAGCAGCAAATAGAGGATATTTTCATATGGTTTGCGTAAAGTTTGTAAGTTGGAGATAGAGGTGGCCCCTTTGATCAATTCTCGGCGAGAGCGTGATCCCGAAGGGTATGAAAGATGAATAAGGTGTTATAAACGAAGTAGCGTTTGAACAGGCGACGCGGTTCCATGGCCAGGCGGTAAGCCCATTCGAGCCCGAATTTCTGGATAGTGGCGGGAGCTTGCCTGACTTCGCCGGCGTGAAAGGCGAAAGCCGCGCCAATGCCGAAATAAACGGCGGGTGGCAGGCGGTGTTTGTTTGTCGCGATCCAATGTTCCTGCTTCGGGCAGCCGAGACCGACCCAGACATGATCCGCACCGGAGTCACGGATTTTTTCGATGATGTTTTCCGTTTCCTCCTCAGGCCATGTCCCAAAGGGTGGCGAGTAGCTTCCTGCGATTTTTGCCTTCGGGAAATCTTCCGAAAACCTGGATGTAAGCTCGGCCAGGGTTTGTTCCCGGCCGCCTAACAGAAAGTGGCTATGTGGGGAGCTGACTTTGTCAGTGGCCTCGAAGCACTTCAGCATAAGCGTTGGCCCATAGACGCGATCTTTCAGCCGGTCCTTTGGCGGGAGCTGCGCATTGACCGACCACACAAGGGGCATGCCATCCGGTGTGATCAGATCGAAAAGCCGGATGTTATTTCCAAACTCCACATCACTGCGTGAGAGCGCGGCGACATGGGTATTGGCCGCTTCCACGGCATAGGCGCGGTCTTTGAGCGCGGCTTTTTCAAGGATCCACTCAACCGCACCGGCGTAATCGGTAGCGGCGACGGGCAATCCTATTACTGGAAAAGTTCGCATGCGGTAGAGGCTCTATGCTGGAGGAGTGGCGGGAAAAGCAGGTTTTACTCCTTCGAGACAGCCACGTGGTGACCGTGGGCGTGGAGAAGTGCGTGGCGGCACGCGGTATCCAAATCGGAGGCGACCATTTCCGCGCACATCTCCTCGACGGTGATTTCCGGAACCCAGCCGAGTTTTTCCTTCGCCTTGGTCGGATCGCCCAAAAGTGTCTCCACTTCCGCAGGGCGGAAATAGCGTGGATCGACCCGCACGATCACATCGCCGACTTTTGCCGAAGGCGCTTTCTCCGCATCGGTCACGGAAGTGATGGTTGCGATCTCATCGATACCTTCGCCGCTGAATTCCAGCTCGATGCCTGCTTCCTTCGCCGACATGCGGACGAACTCGCGCACGGAGATCTGCTTGCCGGTGGCGATCACGAAATCGTCCGGCACATCCTGCTGGAGCATCATCCACTGCATGCGGACGTAGTCCTTTGCGTGGCCCCAGTCACGGAGTGCGTCCATGTTGCCGAGGTAGAGGCAGTCCTCGAGTCCCTGGGCGATGTTTGCCATCGCGCGGGTGATTTTCCGGGTCACGAAGGTTTCGCCACGGCGCGGGGACTCGTGATTGAAGAGGATACCGTTGCAGGCATACATTCCGTAGGATTCGCGGTAGTTTACCGTGATCCAGTAGGCATACATCTTCGCCACCGCATAAGGTGAGCGCGGGTGGAAAGGAGTGGTTTCCTTCTGTGGGATTTCCTGGACGAGACCGTAGAGCTCCGAAGTGGATGCCTGGTAGAAACGGGTCTTCTTTTCGAGGCCGAGGAAACGGATTGCTTCGAGCAGGCGGAGCGTGCCCATGGCATCGACATCCGCGGTGTATTCCGGAGCTTCGAAGGAAACGGCAACGTGGGATTGCGCACCGAGGTTGTAGACCTCATCCGGCTGCACCTCGCTGATGATGCGGGTGAGATTGGAGGAATCCGTGAGGTCTCCGTAGTGCAGCTTGAAACGGGCGTGCTCCACCTGTGGATCCTCGTAGATGTGATCGACGCGCTGCGTGTTGAAAAGGGAAGCGCGGCGCTTGATGCCGTGGACTTCGTAACCTTTTTCCAGGAGGAACTCAGCGAGGTAGGAGCCGTCTTGCCCGGTGATGCCGGTGATAAGTGCTTTTTTCATGGTAAGAAATTTTTCGAAAGTAGGAATCAGAGGCGGGCTTTGCCGGACTCGAGTGAACTGAGGAAATCCTGATAGGCGGCTGCCAAACCGGTCTCAAAGGGAGTTTTCGCGCTCCATCCGGTGGCGGCGATTACGGAGACATCCATCAGTTTTTTTGGTGTTCCGTCAGGTTTTGATGGGTCGGTAAGGATCTCGCCTTCGTAACCGACGGTTTTGGCAATGGTTTTGGCAAGATCGAGGATTGTGAGATCGGTGCCGGTGCCGACGTTGACCCAGTCAGGTGGGTTCTCAAGGGAGAGTAAATGGAAGCACGCTTCCGCGAGGTCATCGGTGTGGAGGAATTCACGGCAGGGTGTGCCTGTTCCCCAAATGGTTACAGAAGGTGCTCCGGAAGTTTTCGCTTCGTGGAAGCGCCGGATCAGCGCCGGTATGACGTGGGAATTTTCCGGATGATAGTTATCGCCCGGCCCGTAGAGATTTGTCGGCATCGCGGAATGATAGAGCAGACCGTGTTGGGCACGATAATGCTGGCACATCTTCAGCCCCGCGATTTTTGCAATCGCATAGGCTTCGTTGGTAATCTCAAGAGGAGAAGTCAGCAGGCAGTCTTCCGGCATGGGCTGGGGAGCCAGCTTCGGGTAAATACAGGAGGAGCCTAAAAACAGAACGCGGGAAATGCCCGCCCGGCGGGACCCTTCGATCAGGTTGCTGGCGATTGCCAGATTCTCGTAGATGAAATCCGCGGGATAAGTGGAGTTCGCGTGAATGCCGCCAACTTTTGCTGCAGCGATGATGACCGTATCCGGTTTGTTTTTCTCCAGAAAGGAAAAGACCGCAGCCTGATCCGTAAGATCCAATTCAGCACGGGTGGCGGTAAGAATATCGAGACCGAGGGATTCGGCTTTACGGACCAAAGCTGAGCCAACCATACCACGATGGCCCGAGATAAAAACGTTTTGCATATAAGAAATAAAGATTCGGGGAGTTATGTGATGTGTTGAAATTTGTAAAGCCGGAGTGCCTGTCTTCTAATTGAAACGCTTAATAAGCTTCTCGGATGTAGCAAGCGCCATGCCTGTTACCTGATCCATGTTATAATAACGGTAAGTCGCGAGGCGGCCGATAAATGTTGTGTCAATTTCTCCAGCTGCGAGTTCCGCGTATTTCCTGTATGCCGCAGCAGCATCTGGTGCCGGCACCGGATAGTATGGCTCTTCGCCAGGTGACCAATCCTTTGGAAATTCACGGACAATCGTCGATGCGTCAATCTGCTGTCCGGTAGCGTGCTTGATTTCCACAATACGGGTAAAAGGAATATCCTTGCCCGGGTAATTCACCTGCATCGCCGGTTGCCAGAATCCCTTTTTGCCGGAGATCGCTTCCCGTGAAACAAGTTCCTGGGCGGTGAACGATTCATTTTCAAAGCGGAGCGACCGATATGGAAGAGCGCCGAAACAGCGATCGAAATATTCATCAATTGCTCCGGTGAATATCAAATGATCGTGGGGAAAGCGTGCTCTGGCCTCGGTGAAATCCGTATTGAGGTGGAGTGATACGTTTGGGCTGTCTGCGAGAATGTTCTCGATCAATCGTGTGTAGCCTGCGGCCGGGAGTGCCTGGAAAGTTTCCGAAAGATACCGGTCATCCCGATTTGTCCGGATGGGGATGCGATTGCAGACGGAGGGGTCAAGCTCCCGCGGATGTCGCTTCCATTGTTTGAGAGTGTAGCCCTCGAAAAATAGCTCGTAGAGGCGTGGGCCGACTTGGGATAGAATCGCTTCCTCTGAGTTTTTCGGGGCGGGGATATCCAGCCGGTTTTCCTCAAGATATGTTTGGAATTGTGCTGTCGTAGCGGGTTTGCCGATCAGTTCCTCAAACGTATTAAGATTGATGGGAAACGACCAATATCTGTCTTCGGTATAGGATTTGATGGTGTAATCCACCTCGCGCCACTCTGTGAATTTCGATAGGTAATCGAGAATACGCTGCGAATTGGTTCGAAAGTAATGCGGACCGTAATTGTGAATCAATACCCCGGCCTTGTCATGGGAATCATGGGCGTTTCCGGCGAGATGGGAGCGCCGGTCGACCACGGTGCAGCTGTGACCGGCGTTCGAGAGCTGGTGGGCAGCGACAATACCGGAAAAACCGGCTCCAATGATGAGAAAACGCATGAATCTGAATAGCTGGAAGCTGTGTCCGGAGACGCTACCGCCTCTGGTCGATTTCTCTCAATTCTGAGTGAAAAACCATGAGGTGGGAGATTGCAGGTGATTTTTTCTGTCCGGAAAACTTCCGGGTGATTCGATGAAGGCGTAGCAGGTTCGTTTGTTCAATCAAAAATGAACAAAGTGAAAGTGGTTTGAAATCAAAGGTCGGGTTTCGGCTTGGCCGGGAGAAGAATGGAAAATAGGTCGAGATCGATGGGTTGGACCTGGCCAAGAAACTCCAGAAGAACTTTTACCCGATCCGCTGCGGGAACAATGCTCTGGATGGTTCCTTTCATGCCTTCGAAAGGGCCGTTGGCGATCTCGATTTCATCGCCTACTTCGATGGCCGGGGAGAGCGTGATGAGATCTTCCTGATCACCGGATTGTTTCGCGACCTGATCGATGAGTGAGATAACAAAATCCTCCGCCACGTGAGGGGTTTCCGAGCCGAAGCGAACCAGGCCGCGGACCCCCTGACAGTAGCCGACTGCGCGTTCCATTTCGGACAGATCGAATTTTGCAAGCAGGTAGCCTGGGAAAAGAGGCTCCAGCCACCAGATGGTGCCCCGCCTCGTCGCTTTGCGGTATTTGATCCGGGGGCAGAAGACTTCCACTCCATCCAGTCCGCGAAGGTGTTTTGCGGCGATGTGTTCCCGTTTTGTCTGAGTGCGCACGCAAAACCAACGGGCGATGTTTTCCGTGTCCGCGCTCATTGGCCGAGAATTTTTTGTAGCATGGGCAGCACCTGGCCCCCGCGTTTCATCCAGGCTTCCAAGCGCTCCAGCCGATCAGTCAAAAATTCGCGTTCGTCAGGATCCGGGATTGAAGCGGCCTTGTCGGAAAGGGCTTGAAGCTTTGAGTGGCCGCTTTCGATGTGGGGGCGTATTTGCTCCCTGATGAAACCGCCAACCAGCCGCTTGAGCTCGATTGCCGGTTCATAATATGTCCGGCGATCCCCATTGCCGGGAGCCTCGCGAACCGCGCCCAGAGTGCGCAAGGTCTTGAGTCCCTGGCTGGCAGAGCCTTTGGAGATCCCCAAAGTTTTTACAAGATCATCCAGAGAAAGCGGTGCCCGCGAAACGTAAAGCAGGCCGTATATTTCGCCCAGAGAGCGGGGTAGTCCCAATACGCGCACGCCATCGATGAAAAAATCCACGACTTGCTGCTGCAGGGAAGTTAATCCCTGGGACTGGTTTTCCGGTGGCTGTGAGGAAAGATCCACACGCCTTGATTATCGGGCATTAATGGATTGTTCAAGTTTTTTTGAACAACGCGATAACGTAGGGTTTGCCCCGGTAGATTCAGGTGCCGAAGGGATGTTTCCGGTGAACTGGCTCAGATCATATCCCGCGTGATCCGATAGCTGGCGGCACAACGCGGGCATTGGATGGTAATCTCGTCGGACTCCTGGAAAAGCTCGTCCGGCTTTTCGCGCCAGCTGCCAAGGATCGGGAGGATGCGATCGATAGTGCAGCCACAGTGGAAGCGGAACGGGCGGGTTTCAAGCAGATTGGTCTCCTCGGAATGCTCGATATCGGCAACCTGGCTGGAATCCAGCTGGGCGAGCCATTCGAGATCGGCATCCGGCTGTGCGGCAATAATGGCGAAGTTCTCATCGTCCAGGCGAAACGCGCGTGCCGGGCGTTGCTCGGACTGGGCGTAGAACTGGGAAAGCCACTCGACGGGATCCCGTCCTTCGATTTCCATGGTTGAGAGACGTGGCTCATTGGAAGTCGGAACCGTGGTCTGGCTGTAGAAAAAGTTCCGGTCAGGCTCGCGGATATCCTCGGTGAATATCCGTCCGGTGATGTATTCTTCGTTGGAGGAGCCTGTGACAAAAAGGTTGATCCTTGGTGCGCGCAGATTTGCTGTCCAGGCGATCGTTTCAGACCAGGGGCGCGCGGTAAGATGCAGTGTGAGAATGGCTAGTGAGTCCTTGAGCATTTGATCCAATTCTCCCGGATAGCGGAGCCCGTGCTCCATCAGATGGAGGTAATAATCCGTGTAAATCCCGGTGAATTGCCCGCGGACAAGCAGGCAGTTCCGGTGGCGGACGAAGATGGATTCTATTTTGGTGAAATCAGCTGGCTCGGTCATCTGTTGGAGACTTTAGACTAAAAATGTGGGAAGTGAAAATTTTACCACACGGGTGGTGGATCTGAAAAAACGGCTCCAGATATCTGAAGCCGTCTTTGGTGGAAAAATCTTTTGGGAGAAATTTCTTTTCGGGCGCCATCAGGCACCGGGGAGCTCGATGAAGCCTTCGAGTTTACGAATTCTGGTGGGGTGACGCATTTTGCGGAGTGCTTTTGCTTCGATCTGGCGGATACGCTCACGGGTGACCTGGAATTGGCGGCCGACTTCCTCGAGTGTGCGGCTATATCCGTCTTTGAGGCCGAAGCGTTGCTCCAGCACTTCGCGTTCCCGCTCTGTTAGAGTATCGAGAACATCTTTGATCTTATCCTTGAGCATGGAAAAGCCGGCTTCTTCCATCGGGTTGTCCGCGGCTTTATCCTCAATGAAGTCACCGAAGGAGGTGTCATCGGAATCGCCCACGGGAGCTTGGAGGGAAATGGGTTGCTGTGCCATTTTCAAGACCGCACGCACACGCTCCACCGGAAGGTGGATTTCTTCGGCAATTTCCTCCGGAGAGGGCTCGCGTCCGTATTCCTGAACCAGTTGTTTCTGCACGCGCATCAGCTTGTTGATCGTCTCGATCATGTGGACCGGAATGCGGATGGTTCTAGCTTGGTCCGCGATGGAGCGGGTGATCGCCTGACGGATCCACCAGGTGGCGTAGGTGGAGAATTTGTAACCGCGGCGGTATTCGAATTTTTCCACGGCTTTCATCAGGCCCATGTTGCCTTCCTGAATCAGATCGAGGAAGGATAGCCCGCGGTTCGTGTATTTCTTGGCGATCGAGATAACCAGACGAAGGTTGGCCTCGACCATCTCGGTCTTGGCTTTCAGGGCCTCTTTCATCCAATGGCGAAGGTCCCGGTAGGCTGGCTCGAAAGTCTCGTTGTTGAGCCAGGAACGCTGCTGGATCTCACGCATTTTGTTGATGAATTCCTTGTCCTCCGGGTGGGTTTGGAGGCGGCGTGAGTATTTCCAGAATTTATCAATGTAATCTTCAACCTGCTCACAGAAGTCCTCGATGACCTTCTGTTTGTAATAGAAGCGGACATAGACGCGGTGCATGGTGGCGAGGTTTTTCTCAAAGGTTTCTTCGAGTTTCTTCTTGCCGCGTGGATTCTTAACAGAGAGCTGGCGGAAAATATTGTCGTTTTCTTCGTGCAGCGCTTTGAGCTGATCACAAATTTTCGGGAGGCCTTTCATGTAGCGCTCGCGAGACTCGATTTTCTTGTCGAGGATAACGCGGTCGAAACGCTCTTTGCCTTTGTTCAGCTTATCAGCGAGCTCCAGATAATGCTCCGAGATGAAGCCGAACTTATGGAGATTTTTGGAAACTTCGATCTCGGCATCTTCGATGCGTTTGGAGATTTCCACTTCCTGTTCCCGTGTGAGAAGGGGGACCTGCCCCATCTGCTTGAGATACATCCGGACAGGATCGTCGAGGATATCAAGCTTCTGATCCGCTTTGGTTTCTTCTTCGTCACCATCGCCTTCGTCGCGCTTCTTGTCCTTGAATCGGTCGACTTCCGAAGCGTCGATGATATCGAACTCCATGTTGCGGAGGCGCTCCATGATGGCCTCAACATCGTCAGGATCGACGAGATCGTTCGGCAGGATTTCATTGATATCATCATAGGTGAGATATTCCTGCTCCTTTGCCAGCTTGATCAGCTCCCGGATCTTTTCCTGAATCTCCGGCGTGTCGATACGGCGCTTGGGATCCTTTTTTCCGCGTGGAGCGGCAGGTGCGGTGAGAGAGGAGATCGGTTGCTTGGTCTCCTTGGTTGCTTCTTTTGTTACCTTGGCCGGGCTTTCCTTTTTCGCGGCCGCCTTGGTTGGAGCTTCTTTTTTTGCAGAAGCTTTCTTTACTGCGGCAGTTGGCGCGGCCTTTTTCGCTGCTACCTTTTTGGCAGGTGCCTTGACTGCTTTTTTAGCTGCAGGCTTGGCGGCGGATTTCTTTGCGGAAGGTTTGGATGGCATGAGGAGCTGAGCTGCTTTGGAATGGGATAATTGGAGACAATCCACCCATTAGATGGGCACACGCAAAATTGCGGGCAAGCGGAATGAAGATGGTGATAGATAGTGCGTCAAGACATTTGTGTGGATGGCCGGGGGTCGATTCATGGAAGGGAGTGATTGGTAAATTTCTTGACAGGGGTGTGATTAGGCGGGAAGGGGTGATTCAGTGCCTGCGAGTAAATCGGATTATGGGAGCGCTTCTTCCCACACCTGGCCACGATCTTCTAAACGGGAGCATCGTATTTCATGTCATTATTGTGATACTGCCTACCTGATTGATCTGATCGAGGAAGGGAAGGCTGCTCACTGCCAGCTATGCGGACAGGTAATCTATAGAAACCGGGCATCGAGCCTGAGCCGGGCGGTTGCCTTCGGGCTCACAGCGTTTTGTCTCTGGCTGATGATGAACCTGTTTCCTTTCATTTCCATGGACGCACTCGGGAACAAAAGTTCGGTCTCAGTTCCGGGAGCGGTTCTGGGCCTTTGGATGACGGGCGGAGTGCCTATTGCCATTGCCATCGTCTTTTTCGTGCTGGTATTGCCATTACTGCTGATTTCCGTGCTGCTGTATCTGTGTCTTCCCCTTCTATTCGGAAAGGCACCTCCGTTTGCGATCGCGGCAATGCGCGGGTTTCAAGCGGTTCAGCCGTGGGTGATGGTGGAGGTTTTCTTTCTCGGTGCGATGATCAGCCTATTAAAGCTGGTGAAACTTGCGGAGATCGATCTCGGTGTGGGTTTCTGGGCTGTGATGGGGTTGATGCTATGTATGGCCGGTGCTGTGGGGGGGATCGATAAGTTGGAGCTGTGGGACAGAATCGAGCTCGCTCTGGAAAGGAGAAAGGAATGACTCCTCCGATGAAAAGTGCCCTACAGAAGGGGCTGGCCTCGTGTCACACCTGCCTAATGTTGAGTGATAGTAAATTGCACGTCTGTCCCCGCTGCGGTTCCGCACTTCACGCGAGAAAGGAAAAAAGCATTGAGCGCACGGTCGCCTACGGGATCGCCGGTATCATTGCCTTCATTCCGGCGAATGTGCTACCGATCATGGTGGTCACCCAGCTCGGGGTTGATGATCGCTCGACGATCCTTGGAGGTGTGGCGACTTTCTGGCAAATGCATGCCTACCCCGTGGCAATCATCATTTTCATTGCGAGTGTGATGATCCCGGGGCTGAAGTTTTTGGCGATCGGGTTGCTGGTCGCTGCCGCAAAGGGAAAACTCAAGCTGGATGGCAAACGTGCGAACCGGATCTATTGGCTTACGGAGCTGGTCGGGCGGTGGTCCATGGTAGACGTATTTGTCGTGGCGATCCTGGTTGGTTTGATCCAGATGGGGAATTTGATGACGATCAATCCAGGCGGCGCGGCCCTTGCCTTCGGCCTGATGGTGATCATGACCATGCTTTCAGCACATGCCTTTGATCCGCGTCTAATCTGGGACAAGCTGAGGGAAAACGAGAAAATTTGATCAATTATGAGTGAAGAACATTCTGAAGAAATCCATCCGGCGGTAAAAGATGACCGCAGTTTCAATCCTGTTTGGATTGTCCCGATAGTGGCGCTTTTGTTGGGATTGTGGCTGGTGAAGCGGAGCTACGATGAGAAAGGAGAGTTGATCACCGTCCGCTTTGAAAACGCCGCGGATCTGGCCGTGGGAAAAACCGAGGTAAAATGCAGTAATGTCACCATCGGGAAGCTGGAAAACATTATTTTGAATGATGATCTGGACGTGGATGTCAGTCTCCGGATCAAGCCGGACCACCTTCATTTGGTAAAGGAGAGCTCTCAGTTCTGGGTGGTGAGGGCACGGGTGCAAGGTAGTTCCGTTTCCGGTTTGGGCACTTTGATCAGTGGAGCTTACATAGAGTTGGATCCCGGGGCGCTGCGCGAAAAGTCTGCGGACAAGCGCTTTTTCCTCGGGTTGGAGACTCCTCCGCTGACTCCTCCGAGCGTGCCGGGTCTGCGGTTGGTGTTGGAGTCGGCCAGGCCCGGCTCGGTGGATATTGGCAGCGGCATCTATTACCGGGATACGATCATCGGACGCATCGAAAGCCGCGAGTTTCTGCCGGATGAGAAGCTGGTCCGGTTCGGTGCGTTTATTGAAGAGCGTTACTCTGGATTGGTGAACGATCAGACTCTTTTCTGGAAAACCAGTGGAGTGAAGCTCGACGTGGGCACCGAGGGTTTCAATTTGGAGCTGCCTTCGCTCGATTCCCTGGTTTCGGGCAGGGTATCGGTCGATCAGCCGGATGATAGCGTGGCTGGGGTTCCAATATCCAATGGCAGCAGGCTCTCCCTCTATGACTCGGAAGAGCAGGCGGAAGTCAGCCGTTTCCGCGGTGGGGCGGAGTTTCTTCTAATGGTTGACCAATCGCTCCGTGGTTTGAAGGAGGGGGCGCCGGTTGAATTCCGGGGCTTCAAAATCGGGAGGGTGGCGGAGATCTCTTATTCGCTGATCGAGAATCCGACAATTGAGGTCATGCCGGTTTTGATCCAACTGGATGCAAGATTACTGGAAACGCATTTCCCGGAAGGGTTGATCGAAAAAGGAGCGGAAGGATTCACTGAGGCGGTCTCCCGCAATCTTCAGGCATCCTTACGTTCGAGCAGCCTGATCACCGGGCAGATGTTCGTGGATCTCGATTATTTTCCCGGGCGTGAGAACGCTGCGCAAACTGTGCGTGGCGGTTATCCGGTGCTGCCGGTTGTGGAAGTGGGACTTGGAAGACTGGAGGATAAACTGGCAGCGCTCTTGGACAAAATCAATACGCTGGAGCTCGATGTCCTTGTCCGCAATCTAAGTGAAACTTCCGCGCAGGCGACGGCTACCCTGGCAGGTGTGGAAGATGCGGTTTCCGCGGATGGCGGCGTAATTATGGAAGCGCAGAACACGCTGGAGGAAATGCGGGGGACCCTTGCCTCCGTGAATGCGCTGATTTCCGATGAGCAAACCAAGGCGATCCCGGCTGATTTGCGCCTGACATTATCCAGGCTCAATGCAACCTTGGAACCGCTATCGAACGAGGGCGCGATCTATGGGGATTTGCGGCGGACGCTTGATGAGCTGCGCGGGACCATCCGCTCGATCGATCGCCTGACGACCGAACTTGCCGATAAGCCGAACTCCCTGCTTTTCGGTAAAGACCCCAATACCAAGAAAATTCCCCGCGCCCGCCGTTGAACTGTAACCTTTTGAAATCTATGAAATTTTTACCAATCATCGCCTTGTGTCTGAGCTTGATCGGCTGCGGCAGCGGAGGAAATTACTATGTCCTTGCGACTTCAGGGAAAGCGCCTTCGGGTGGAGGATACGGAATAGGGATCGGCCCGGTGACTGTGGCTGATTATCTTTCGGAAAGGCCGTATCTTATTTTCCAGAGCACGCCGACGAAAATGGAGGTTTCCGACGAGCACCAGTGGGCGGGAGATCTGGCCAGTAACTTCAGCCGGACACTGGGCACGGACCTGGGATATCATCTAGGCACCGGAAACATCCGGCAATATCCTTGGAGAAGCGATAAGGAGCTCCGTTATCAGATCACCGTGGATGTGAATCAATTTCACGGAACCGCCGATGGTGAAGCGCTATTGGAGGCTTCGTGGCGCGTATATGCGTTGCCTGCAGGACGGCTTGTGGCGAGCAGCACCTCCACTTTGAGAGAGCCGCTCCAGGCGGATGGCTTCGAGAAACTGGCGGAGGCCCAAAGTCGTCTGGTGGATCAACTTGCCAAGGAGATCGCCGCCCGGCTTGAAAAATAATGGCTTCACCCAGAGCCGGAAGCGGCCGTGCATTTTTATTTGCCCGAGGCTTTCTGCAGACGATGGAGTCTTTCCAGCGCGGCTCCGGAAGTGATGGTCTCCCTGGCTACTTCCAGTGCGTCTCCGATGTGATCGGCCAGACCGGCGCAGGCCAGAGCAGCGGCAGCATTGAGCAGGACAATGTCTCGCTTGGGTCCTTGATCCTTTCCTGAGAGAATATCCGTCAGGATCTTTGCGTTGAGCCCGGCCTCGCCACCTTGCAGCTCATCGATGGATGCAATCTTCAGCCCGAATTCCTGCGGGTTGATTTCCTCGTCTTCGATGTCCTGTAGGGATCCTGATTTGTAAATGTAGGTGGAGCCCATCAGCGAGACCTCATCGACATTGCGTCCGTCGCTGGTATTACCGCTAACGACCCACGCGCTTTCCCGGCCGAGACGCTGCAGGATTTCCGCAAAGGCGGGGCAGAGAGAACTATCGGATACGCCCACGAGCTGGCATTCGGGCCGTGCGGGATTCAATAGGGGGCCAATGAGATTGAAAATGCTGCGATGTCCGGAAGCTGCCAGCTTTTTGCGGACATTTGCGATGGATTTGAAAGCCGGGTGGTAGCTTGGCGCGAAGAGGAAGCCTACGCCGGCGGTCTTCACGCAGTGGCGGAAGCCCTCGGGTGAAAGGTCTATATTTATGCCGAGTGCTTCGAGGACATCCGCACCCCCGCTCTTGGAGGTGATGCCGCGGTTTCCGTGTTTCACGACAATAGCTCCGGCAGCTGCAGCAACGAACATCGCTGTCGTGGAAACATTGAAAAGATTCAGCTGGTCTCCACCGGTGCCGCAGACGTCAAGCGTTGGCCCTTCAAGCTCCAGATCGCCCACCATCGGATCGACCGCGTGCTGCAAAAAAGCTTCCACAAAGCCTGCGATCTCCGCCGGTGTCTCCCCTTTCCGGGAAAGTGCCAGGAGCATTCGTTGCTTTTTATCATCGCAGACGGAGTCATCCAGTAGCAATCCGGCTGCGACATTGATCTCCTGCTCACTGAGTTCCTCTTTGTTTTCGAGGTGCTTGATTAAGGCGTCCATGGCGGAGGCTAAATTTACCGCAGGCAAAGTTCAATCTCCAAGGCTGGCAAAGAAAGGAGGGTTAAAATGCTAGAGGCTGAGGATTGCCGCTGCTGTGCCGAAATAGATGAGCATTCCCGATACATCGACGATAGAGGCGAGCGACGGTGCGGAGACGACGGCCGGATCCAGCTTGATCGCCCGGGCGGTGATGGGAAGCATGGCACCCAGGACCGTGGCGGAAACGACCTGGAGCGTGATCGCACACGCGACTGCCAGAGCTAGTTTGTAGAATGAGAAACTTTCGGGAGCCGGAGGGTGGAATTGTGGCAGGATGAAAGAAATGAATGCGGCAATGGAGAGCCCCAGGGTGATCCCCAGGAAAATGCCGATGCGTGCTTCCTTCCAGGCGATGCGGATGGCCGTTCCCGCACCGATTTCTCCCAGGGCGAGAGCGCGGATAACCATCGTCGCGGCCTGCCCCCCGGCATTTCCCCCGGAGGCGACAACCATGGGCAGGAAAAGCGAAAGAACGTAGGCCTTCTGCAAAACGCCGCCGAAGCGGAACATGACGTAGCCGGAGGCAATGGAAACGAAAGCAAGGCCGACCAACCACATGACCCGGCGGCGGTAGTGCATCACCGATGTGGTATTCAGGTAGCTGAGCTCTGTCTGATCCCCGGCAATACCTGCGAGCTTTTCGATGTCCTCGGTGGACTCTTCCTGCATGATTTCGAGTGCGTCATCGTAGGTGATCACACCCAGTAGATGATGGAATTCATCTACGACCGGGAGCACCACGAGATCGTAGCGGGAAAGTAACCGGGCCGCATCCTCCTGGTCTTCTGTGGCGAGAATATACTCATCCGCATCTTCCATGATGTCACGGATAGGAGTGTCCCAGGTGTTGAAGGCGAGATCGCGCAGGCGGACTTTTCCTTCCAGGCGTCCTTGCTCATCTACAACGAATATCCGAGCCAAGGTTTCTGTGTCTTCACGATCGCGGCGAAGGATGGCGAGCGCCTGTTTCACCGTCATATCCGGGGTGATACGCCCGACCTGTGTGGTCATCCGTCCGCCAGCCGTATCTTCCTCATATTTCAGGAGGCTTTTCGTCAGCTCTTTATCACGGGGACCGAGTAGGGAGAAAAAACGCACCTGGGCTTCCTTCGAGACCACTTGAAAAATATCCACCCGGTCATCGTCCGAGAGATTGCCAAGCAGAAAACGGAGCTGGGCCGGCTTGAAGTGGCTGAGAGAATCCTCAATGAGTGAGAAAGGCAGCTCGGCAACGACGTCCGTAGCCAACTCCGGCCCGATGGTTTTAAAGAAAAAATCACGCTCGTCATCTTCCAATTCCTCGTAGAGCGAGGCCAGGTCTGCGTAGTGAACGGTCTCTGCTATGGAAAGAAGTGCGGAGCCGTCTTCTGCATCAATGGCTCTTCTGATCTCTGAGATCGGGTTGTCATCGTCGTCTTCCGGCACTTGCACAGATTGGGGCCTCACATGGCAGTCCGCAAGGAAAACGGTAGCTGTGGCAGAATTTTCACACGATACTCAAGCTGCTGATAATCATGGAGAACCGGCGAAACGTTTCACATGGGCAAGGAGCTCGGCGGATGAAAAAGGTTTATTGAGATAGGCGACAACTCCTTTGGCAAGAGCCGCGCCCCGGGTCTTGTCATCAAGATCCGAGGTGAGCATGATCACCGGGACGGCGAAGAGCTTTTCATTCGAGTTCCAGGCATTCATCACGCCGAACCCATCCAGGGTGGGCATCATTGCATCGAGGATCATCAGCTTGGGCGGAGAATTTGTGGCGAGAGCCAAAGCTTCTTTGCCATTGGATGCCAGCTCCACCTCGTAACCCGCTTCCGAGAGTAGGAATGAAATTACTCTCTGCATCACGCTATCATCATCCGCGATTAGAATACGTGACTTTTTCTTTTCCCGGATCGCGCGGGGTTGGGTAGCTGCCGAAGGCTTCAGGAATACAGGAAATTCTTTTACCCGTTCCGGGCCCTGGGAGAGATTTTCCACTGGCATGCGGAGGGCGGATTTTACCTCATGGAGCAGTGAAGCCAGGCTGGATTCTGATTTCGTGATGTAACATCTGATCCCGGCATTTTTTGCTGCTTGGGCGGACTCGGAGTTCGCGGGGAGCTGCGAGACGACGATCACCGGAAGATCTGAAAGCGAAGCATCGCGTTTGATGAATTCGAGTATTTCCAGTCCATCAACCCGCGGGAGAATCAGATCGAGAATCAATAGATCGGGCGGCTCCGAGAGGAGCTTCTCCAAGGTGGAAGCGCCATCTGTCGCTACAGAGACTTTGAAGCCTGCGCGCTCAAAACCACGTCGCGACAGGCTTGCCGCCACGTGATCGTCTTCAGCGATGAGTAGATTGACCATGGAAATGCTTTGCTACTGATAGAACCTCTATCAGAAGGCGCGGCATTCAATAGTAATCGGCCGTTAATACCAGCTGTTTTTCCACAAAGGAAAGTAGGTGGTTCCGGAATTTATGATATATTGATTTTTTACCAAAAAGCTTAGTTGCGCAGATGGGGAATATCTTTTGGAGTGAGGATTTTCTGCCCCAGGCGGGTGCTCAGATACGAGTTCATGGTGGAAAGGGCTTCCAGCGCGAGCTGATGGCACTCGATGATTTCTCCTGTGTTTCCTGCCTTGGTGGCAAGCTCCATGCCGTGGATGGGCTTGAGTATCGCCGACATCCCGCAGGTGGAGCTGGAGCCGTGCAGCTTGTGGGCGAGGCGATGGACCTCCTGATAGTTCTTTTCTTGGGCCGCTGTTTTGACCAAGCCAAGTATTTCATAGGCTTGTTGAATATATTCGCCGCTGATTTCCAGCATCACCAAGCGGCTGTCGTTGGTAATTTCCCGCAAGGTATTCATATCAACGGGGCAATGGCTTGATTCTTTGATGCGGGTGGGAATCGGCGCGATGATTGGTGTGATTTGGTGGCGTAGCAGACGGTCTAGCTCTTCCACCCCGATGGGCTTGCTGGCGTAGTCATCCATGCCGGCATCCAGGCATTTTTCCCGGTCCCCCTGCATGGCGTTTGCCGTCATCGCGATGATCCGGATGGAGTTTGAATAGTTCTTCCGGATTTCCCGCGTGGCCGTATAGCCATCCATACGCGGCATCTGGCAATCCATAAGAATCACATCATAATGTTTCTTCTGAAGGGCTTCCAGGACCTCGATGCCATCATTGGCCACATCGGGCGTATATCCCAGTTGCTTCAGCTGGAGCAAAGCGACTTTCTGGTTCACCGGATTATCTTCCGCCAGCAGGACACTGATATCTTTTGATTGATGTTGAACGGAGATTCCCTCCGGCCGGCTGTCGCCAAGATGGGATGCCTCGGGATCCTCGAAGAGGCGGCATAGCGTTTCCTTCAAACGGGTTTGCTTGAGAGGCTTTACCAGATAGGAATTGATGCCTGCCGCCGCGAGGGTCTCCTGGTTCATGTCATCACCCAATGAGCTAAGTAGTATCATGGGGAGTTTTTTGGAGCCCAATTCCGCCGTGATGTGTTTGGCTAGTGTCAGGCCATCCATTTCCGGCATCTGCATATCAAGGATTACCAGCTGGAAGGGATCGGAACCGCGCTGCACTTTATCAAGTAATTCCAGTGCTTCCTTTCCGCCCGCTGTGACCTCCGAGCGCAATGAGAGGTTCGCCAACTGGAGTTTTAGGATTTCCCGATTGGTGGCATTGTCATCCACCACCAGAACCCGCAGATTTTCCGGGATACGCTTCGAGGTATTCGGGGAAGGGAGAGCATTCGGCTGCTTCTTCAGTGGAAGGACAAACCAGAATAGTGAGCCTACCGCGACTTTACTTTCCACGCCGATGCTTCCGCCCAGGGCGTGGACGAGCTGTCTGCAGATGGTGAGGCCCAGTCCGGTGCCGCCGTATTTCCTCGTGTTTGAGCTGTCGGCTTGATTGAAGGGCTCAAAAATTTGGCTAAGCACGGAAGCGTCGATACCAATCCCGGTATCCCGGATCTCAAATTTCAGATTGGTGATCTCTTCGGTGCTTTCGACTGTGGTGACAAATAGCGTGACCTCTCCTTTCTCAGTGAACTTTACCGCATTACCGATGATGTTCGTGAGAATTTGGCGGATTCTTCCCGAGTCTGCGCGAAGCCGTGGAAATACCCGGGAATCGACATATCCGGCTAGCTCCAAGCCTTTGAGCTGTGCAGAGCGGGCGACGATATCCAATGTGTCTTCGACTAGATTCCGGATATCGAAATTGATGTCCTCGAACTCGATTTTCCCGGATTCGATCTTCGAGGAATCCAGGATGTCATTGATGATGTCCAGGAGTATGTCCGCGCTGTTGCGGATGGTTTCCACATGGTCCCGCTGTTCCCGCGAGAGCTCCGTGTGGGATAGTAGTTCCGCCATGCCGATCACACCGTTCATCGGGGTGCGGATTTCATGGCTCATATTTGCGAGGAACTGACTTTTGAGCCGGACGGATTCCAGCGCGGCATCGCGCGCTTGTGATAGTTCCTGAAGAATCTGGTGCCGGCGCGTGGTATCGCGGGATGAAACACAGAGCAGCTCATCGTCGCCAAAATGGAAGAAAGTGACTGTGAGCTCGATGGGGATAATATCCCCGTTTTTCGCCAGGTGGCGGGTCTCGATGGTGCGGTTGCCTTCCTTTTTCAAGGATTCCCAAAAAGGGAGCCAGTCTGCTACCGCCAGATCCGGAAGGATGTCGCACGCGGAAAGGTTATGCAGCTCTTTCTGTGTGTAGCCGAGTCTCTTGCAAGTGGCCTTATTGCCATAAATCAGGCGGGAATCCGGGGCGACCCAAAACATGCCGTCGGCCGCATTGTCCACGGAAAACTGGGTGAAATAGAGTGCATCTTCGCTACGGCGGCGTTCCTCGATCTCTGTTTTCAGTTGCTGGTTGGTCGCTTCCAGTGCGGCGGTGCGGGCGATCACGGTCGCTTCCAGGGATTCCGCGTGTCGACGGGTTTGCTCCAGTAGCGACCACTTGCCGCTCATTGCATGAGCGCATTGGATGACCTCCATCGCATCGAAGGGCTTCTTGATGATCAGGAAGCGATCCGAGATGCCGAGATAGCTTGTCATTCTTTCCCATGAATAATCCGAATATGCGGTGCAGATGATAATTTGCTGATCCGGCTCCACTTCCCAGATGCGCTTCGTGGTCTCGATGCCATCCCAGCCGGGAGGCATGCGCACATCCATGAAGACGACGGAATAGGGACGGCCTTCGGCTTTGGCTTTTTTCACCAGTTCCAAGGCGTCTTTTCCCTGGAAGGTGTAGTCCAGATCGAAAGTGAACTTCTCGACGTTCGCAGATTCTTCGCCGAAGAATTCCGCGGCCTGCTTGTCGAAATCTTCGCCTGATTTGTCTTCACTGAGGATTTTTCGGAAATCGTCGTGGATGGCACGGTTGTCATCAACAATCAGGATCCTGTGTCTGTCGATCAGGGCAGGGGTGGGTGAGGAGTTCATGTCTGGTGGGAGAAAAAGGAATTATGCTGGCTGCTCCAGTGGTAGTTCGAGAGTAAAGGTGGACCCATGGCCCACGCCGTCGCTGTGGACGGTGAGGCTGCCGTTCATTTCGCGTGCCGCGATGGCGCAACTGTGGAGGCCGAAGCCGTGCCCGCTTTTTTTCGTGGTGAAGCCGTGGGCAAAGATCCGGGTGAGATTTTCCTCGGGGATACCCACTCCATTGTCTGTTACGGAAATGCTTACGGTCTTTCCCGATTGGGTCGCACGGATGATGATACGTTTGTCCACCCCGCCGTTGTCGTCACAAGCATCTTTCGCGTTGCCGATGAGATTTACGAGAATCTGGAGTGCCTTATGCCTTTCCGCATAGACCTGGGGGAGGGCGTCATAATCGCGGACGATTTCGACAGCATGCCTGGAGAGCGAGCTATCGTTCATCCGGAGGCTATCCTCAATAAGCTCGCTGATGCTGAGCAGTTCTGTCATCCCGGAGACCATCGCGTAGCTCTGTTGCATGCTGACGATTTCCTTGATGTGATCCACGTTCTTGCCCAGGAGGGTCAGCTCGGTAAGGACCTGATCCCGCTCTTCATGCAGACGGGAGGCGACTCTTTCCAGGAATTCCGGGAGCTTTTGGCCGCGCGGATCTGTCTGGAAAAAAGTGGCGAGATCTTGCTCGTGGCCGCGAAGCAAAGCGGCGGTTTTATCGATATTATCGATGCGGAAGCCGGAGATTTTGTCGGAAGCGACGGTGCATGAGATATTCACACTATTGAGGACATTGCCCACGTTGTGAAGAACGCTGGTCGCAACTTCCGCCATGCCGGCGCGGTGTGATGCGTCCACGAGTTGCTCGTGGGTTTCTTCCAAGGTGGCCACCGCTTCCTTGAGCTCGGAGATATCGCCCGCAATGCCAAGAAAGCCGGTGATATTGCCGTCCGCATCGCGAAGAGAGGTCACCCCCAGGTTTACGGGGACTGTGGAGCCATCTTTTTTCACATAAGACCACTCCGATTGATCCACGGCGTTGACTTTGGCTTTTGCGACCAAGGTCTCGAAGCCTGGCTCGATCGGCACTTCCCGGTCTTTGTTGAGAATATTTGTGCGGGCCACGATTTCATCCCACATGTGGAAAATCGCCGGGGTGGTTTTATGGACGACCTCGCTGGCGGAGTAACCGAGCATCCGCTCCGCGCCGGGGTTGAAACTGGTGATGATTCCTTCAGTGGTGGTGGAAATGATGGAATGGGCTGCGTGGCTCAGGATGGCTTGCTGCAGCATTCCCAGCTCGTCGAGTTCCTTTTCCGCCCGCTGGCGTTCGCTGATCTCCTTACGCAGACTTTTGTTGGTAGCTACGATCTGCTGGGAGCGGCTGAGCGCGTTTTGGGCGAAGTAAATGAGAACCCCGAGAAGAAGCGAAAAAAGCCCGCCGAAAATCAGAACCGCGTATGGATAGGAGGAACGGATCTCACGCAGAGTGTCGCTGCGGGGGCGGATGGCGGCGATCCACTCGGCATTTTTCATGTTCACGGGCACGAGCGCCTCGAACTGTTTTCCCAAATCCCCGCCGTCGTCCGAGCGTTGGTAAAAGGTCTCCCCATTTTCCGTCAGGGAGATTGAATAGCCCTCCGCCAAGATCTGGGTGAGGATGGAGTTCATCATCGGTGCCATGGCAATAGCTCCCACTATATATCCTTCAAAAATGCCATGGTGTGCCATGGGGACGATAATGAGCATGCCCATCCCACCCTTGAGCAGTTCCAGATGCTCTGTGAAAACCACTTGGTCGGTGGCTCGCGCCTGCTCGAAGCCAGCCCTCCGCTTTTTTTCCGTGGCCAGCACCTTGCCCATGGCGACCTGATTTTCCGGCAAGGGCACGGCCCACTGCACCACAGTCTTCTCATCCACCCAGGCAATTGCCTGATAGCCCTGGAAGTCCGCGATATGGGATAGGGCATCATTTTCCCAAGCTGTCCGGGATGGCTTGCCCGAAAACTTCCAGCGCTCCGCTATGCGCACGAGCGCACGCACCCGCGAGTCCATGCGGGCGACGATTTCGTTTCTGATGCCATCCGCATAAACCTGGACTGTTCGTTTTGATTCCTGCTCTTCGCGGAGGAGCAGCGCGTTCCAGAGGATGAAAGTGGCCGAAAAGGCAGCTAGCGTCGCGGAAAACGAGAGCCATGTCGGTGAGCGACCCGTGCGGCTGCGCTCGCTTTTCCACGCGATGGCCAGGATGCTCATTCCTAGGAAAAATGCTCCCGTGGAAGTGTGCATGGCCATCTGGGTGAGCTGGCCCCATCCATAGGTGCCCGTCAGACCGGTGATGTAACCCAGAAGCGCCATAATGCCCAAGGCCAGCACGAGCGAGCCGAAGACTCCGGATACAATATCGCCAATGGCTTTCCTCGGCGGGAGGCAGATCGCAAGCATGCTCAGCCCGGATAGTGTGAAAACCAAAGCCGTGGCGGGTGACATCCGGCCGGGATGCGATGTCTCGGTAAAGATATAGTGTTTGAAAAGGAACTCATCGATCCCGAAATCCGTATATAACAAATATTGGGTCAGAGTTATGGCGCCGATGAAGAAGACCAGAAGGGTGGAAGGGATGGCGTATGAAGGCTTCTTCGATATTGCGATGAGCAAACTGGTGCCGGCGAGTGCAAAGCACAGGGCGGCATTGTACTGCATGGGTGCCAGTGATTGATGAATCTGAACGAGCAGCGGGATTTTCGCATACCAGCCGATGATCACCGTAAGTCCCAGGATAATGAGGAATAGCCCTGACACTCTGATGAGTATGGATGACAGAGTTGGGATGATTTTTTTCGGGTTGCTCACGGCGAGGGCAATTTACACTGTCGAAACAGTGTTAGTTTCTCTGCGATAGATAATTAACAGTTCCTGATAAATCAAACTTACTTGAAGCTAATTTGGCGATCCCCTTTGACGGTTTTTGCAAGATTTGCATTGGAAGGCCAGGTAAGAGCCGTGCAACCGGGGGGAGAAAGATGACTTGTTTGCCGGGTTTCCCTCGATAACTCTCTCTGCGAAATCATGTCTTCAATTTTGTTGTTACGTTTGGCCAGTTTTGCGGAGGGGGTATCATTTATCGTGCTTCTGTATTTTGCGATCTATCACAAGCGGCTTCTCGGCGAGGCGGAAGCAATCCAGATTCCAGGAATGGTGCATGGAGGTCTTTTCGTGATTTTCTGCCTGCTTCTCGGGCTGGTGTGGATAGAGCGGAAATGGCCGCTTAAAAAGGTCGCCTTCGCGTTCATTTGCTCGCTGATTCCGTTCGCTCCATTTTATCTGGAGAGAAAGCTCAAGCAGGAGCCGGATGCCTGATCGCAGGGACGCTTCGCCATCGCGAATCCGCAGCGCGTTTTTGTTTGTCGGGAAAAGGGGATAGGCTAGACCTTGTGCGTGAACACTTGGGAAACGGCAGTTGGAATTCTGGAGCAGGCGGTCAAGGCGGGGACGGAGGAATTCGTCGTCTGCGGAGGGGCTCGCAATGCGGTGCTCCTGGAGGTGCTGGCAAAAATGGAAAACGCCGGAAAGGTAAAGATCTGGAGCCATTTCGAGGAGCGTTCCGCCGGTTTTTTCGCTCTTGGTCGGACGATGCAGACAGGAAGGTCCTGTGCGGTGGTCGTCACAAGCGGCACAGCGGTTGCCGAGCTTTTGCCATCCGTGGTGGAGGCTTACTATCAGGCGCGTCCCCTCGTATTGATTACGGCGGACCGCCCGGCTTCGTATCGTGGAAGCGGAGCCCCCCAGGCGATCGAGCAGGTAGGTGTCTTTTCATCGTATGCCGCAGCATCCTGGGAAGGCTGGGATGGGATGGCTCCATTGCACATCAATGTGGAGCTGGAGGAGGAGTTCGAAATCGGCGGAGATGATTTTTCCTCGCTGGAAGCCGGAGAGTTTTCCATCGACTACGGGCGTCCGCGGGTCGGGGAGCTTGCCCGCTGGCTGCGTGAGCGGACCTTGGGCGGTATGGTCGTGATGTTGGGCGATCTGGAGCTCTCAGAGCAGGAAGAAGTGTTTCATTTCTGTGAAGCGCTCGGGGCGCCCGTCGTTGCTGAGGCAACAAGTGGCCTGCGGGAAGCACTGCAGCATCTTCTGCTGGTAGAGGCGGATAAGATTTTGAAAGAAAATCCGCCGGAAAAAATCCTTCGACTCGGCGGTGTCCCCAGTTGCCGTTTCTGGAGGGATCTGGAGGGTCTCGAAAAAATCAGTGTCTGGTCCGTCTGTCGGAACGGGCTTCGGGGTCTTGGCCGGGAGGCAAATGTTTTGAAAGGGGCACTGGACCGGGTGCTGCCGGCGCTGGGCGAGATCGAAAAAATCGGTGACCGGGATGAATTGCTGGATGGTGTGGAAGGGCGGGGTATGCGGCTTGAGGAAAGCCTGGAGGCATTTCCCGATAGCGAGCCGGGCTGGGTGCGGACGCTATCTGTCTTTTCCTCGATTGGATCCGGCGTCTACCTTGGCAATAGCTTGCCTCTGCGGGAGTGGAATGCTTATGCCCAGTGGGAGCGTCCGGTGAGAAATGTCCGTGCAAACCGGGGCGCCAATGGAATAGATGGCCAGCTGAGCTCGTGGCTCGGGGTCAGTGCCGGCGAGGAAAATGCCTGGGGAATTTTCGGGGATTTGACCACTCTTTACGATCTCGCCGCCTTGAAATTGCTCCCACAAGTCGAGTGCCGCGGCCGTGTTCTGGTAGTGATCAACAATGGGGGCGGGAAAATTTTTGAGCGAGTGCCGCGGCTTGAGGGCATGAGCGACGCCGCGAAATCATGGATGGCAGCGGAAGCACCCGTCAATTTCGAGGCCTTGGCCCGCGCCTGGGGCATGGATTTCCAACGGGTATGTCGGGTCGATGAATTCGATGGTGTGATGGCGTTCGAACGCGCCGTGATGCTGGAAGTGGTGCCGGATAGCGCACAAACCGCAGCTTTTCTGCGCTGATTCAAGTGACACACGATGAAGATGGTTGAAAAATTACCTTGGAGGTTTGGGCTTCGTGTTTCTACTCTCCGGCACCGAGATTCATCATTATGCCAAGACAAGACTTTACGATTCTGAACAAACTGGGAATTCACGCACGCCCGGCTGCACAATTTGTCAAGATGGCAAACCGCTACCAATCCGACATACTCGTCGAGAAAGATGGGGAGGAAGTCGACGGTAAGAGTATCATGGGTCTCATGATGCTTGCCGCAGGTCACGGATCAGTCATCGGTGTAAGTGCTGAGGGCTCGGATGCTGATGCTGCGCTGGCCGCAATTGGTGATCTGATTGAACGCAAGTTCGAGGAAGAGTAAGAATTTCTAGTTTTATGTCGAAAATAACGATTTTATCGGGCGATGGGATTGGCCCGGAAGTGATGGAGCAGGCGCTGCGCGTGCTTGATGCGGTGGAGAAGAAGTTTGATTTTAAAGTCGAGCGTTCGGAGCATCTAGTGGGGGGCGCGGCGATTGATGCCACAGGCCACCCATTGCCACCAGAAACTGTGGCTGCCAGTGAGGCCGCGGACGCAATTTTATTCGGATCCGTAGGCGGCCCGAAATGGGAGAGCCTGCCTCCGGAAATACAGCCAGAGCGTGGAGCCTTGCTTCCCCTGCGCAAACACTTCGGCTTGTTTGCCAATCTCCGGCCCGGAGTTTGCCTTCCAGCCCTGACCGATGCTTCGCCCGTAAAACAAGAACTCATCGCCGATGGTTTTGATGTGCTCTGCGTTCGCGAGCTTACCGGTGGGGTCTACTTCGGCTCACCAAAAGGCAGGCATGAGGAAAATGGCGAGCCTGTTGCGCTCGACACAATGATTTATAAGAAAAGTGAGATCGAGCGTATCGCGCGAATCGCTTTCACCGCAGCCATGGGACGTAAGAAGCAACTGCTGTCCGTGGATAAGGCCAACGTGCTCGCCTCTTCCGTATTGTGGCGTGAGACAGTGATCGAGATCGCCAAAGAGTTTCCAGAGGTCGAGCTCTCCCATATGTATGTGGATAATGCGGCAATGCAGCTCATCCGTCGTCCGGGATCCTTCGATGTGCTGGTTACCGAAAACCTTTTCGGTGATATTCTCTCCGATGAAATGGCGATGATTTCAGGTTCATTGGGCATGCTCCCATCCGCTTCCCTGGGGCAGCAGAAGGACGATGGGCTCTACTTCGGTCTCTATGAGCCATCCGGTGGTTCCGCTCCGGACATCGCCGGACAAGGTATTGCCAACCCGATTGCGCAGATCCTTTCCCTCGGGATGTTACTTCGTTTTTCCCTTGGGAAAACCGAGGCTGCGGATGCTGTGGAAGCTGCAGTGGCAAAAGCGATTGCCGACGGTTTTCGCACCGGCGATATTGCGACCGGTAAGGCCGGGGAGCAAAAAGTCGGCACCGCGGAAATGGGAGATGCCATCCTCGCAAGACTGTGATCACACGCCAGTCCATCGCTCTCGGAGTTGCGCTTCTGGCTTTGTCCGGTTGCTCTCTGCAATCACCGGTGGACGATCTGGCGATCCGCACGCCTGGCAGCTGGTCGGAGGCGTCCAAAGGCAACGAAGGAAAAATCTCGACCGGCTGGCTTTCGAACTTTGATGATCCCGGCTTGAAGCGCAGCGTGAACAACGCGCTGCAGCATAACCGCTCTCTCAAAGCCGCCGCCGCCCGTTTGCGTGAGGCAAAGGAAACCACGATCATCGCCCGTGCCAACCAGCTGCCGCAGATCAATACCAGTGGACGGGGAAATTTGAGTGACAGTTCTGCGGACAGCCGCAGCCAGAGCTATGGGCTCAATCTCGCCGCATCCTGGGAGCCGGATCTGTGGGGGCGTTTGCGGGATCTGACCGCGGCGGCAGAGGCAGATGAGCGAGCCGCAATCGAGGATTTCCGCGGGGCTCGACTGTCGATTGCCAGCAATGCGGCAAAAGCATATACCAATTTGGTTTCGGCTGAGCAGGAGGTAGATCTGGCACGTTTCACCTTGGAATCTTTCCAGAAAAATCTGCGGATTATCGAGCGGAACTACCGCGCCACCGGTGAAGGTGCGCTGGATATCCAGTTTGCCCGCACCAACGTCTCATCCGCACAGCGTTCGCTGGAGGCCCGTCAGCTGGATCGCGGCGATGCGGCACGCACTCTGGAGGTGCTGGAAGGGAAATATCCCACAGGAACATCCCGTGCAGCCAGTGATTTACCGAATCTTCCCCGCTCGATTCCTGCCGGAATCCCGGCCGATCTGGTGGAGCGTAGGGCTGATCTGTCCGCGGCGCGCGCACGCCTGTTTGCGTCTGCGAAACGTGCTGACGCAGCCCGCAAAAACCTTCTTCCGAATTTCTCCCTTACTGGCTCCAGCGGCAATACCGGGGCACGTTTTGGAGATTTGTTGAATGTTGATTTTCTCATCAGCACGATCGCGGCCCGCGTGGACCAGGTGATTTTCGATGGTGGTGCTCTAGAGGCTCAAGCGCGCGGTGCGCTGGCCCGCAATGATCGACAGGTCAACGACTATGCCCAGCTTGCTTTGGTCGCTTTCCGTGAGGTGGAGGCGACATTGGCGGCTGACCGCTCCCTTGCGAAACAAGAAAAATTTCTACGCTCGGAGGTTGCTCAGGCAAGCCTTGCCGAAAAGCAGGCGGAGCGCGATTACGCGGAGGGGATCAATCCGAATATTCTCTCGGTTCTGGAAGCCCAACGCCGGGCGAACAATGCGCGTGCCGCTATTATCAGGCTCCGTAATCAGCGCCTGCAAAATCGCTTTGATCTATATCTCGCACTCGGTGGCGATTTTTCGACCGAGCCGAGCAAGTAAGAGGCTCTCAGACGGAATTTTTTCCCTGAGCGCAGTAGTCGTTTGAGGCGCCGATTACGGCCATTGGTGGAATCTCTGCCTGCCTCTGGAATGGCATAGAAAAACCTCCCCCGCGTGCTTTTGATTGGCTGCGGAGGAGGTGGAAGAAAGTAGCTTTGGTCGGGAAGAAAATTATTTTTTCACGTCCCAGCGAAGGATGCGTCCCCACTTATTCCACTCGGTGGTGATCACATCACCATTTGTATCAAAGGAGATTCCGTGTGGCGCGGTTGTCAGGCCTTCTTCCCATTTTTCGGGAGCGGTTCTATTGGTGTTGATGAGTTTCTTATCATCGTTTTTGCCAAGCTCGCTGACGATTTCACCCTCTTTGTCGAGGACTGTCACGCGGCCGGCGATTTCAGCGACACAGACGAGATCTCCATGGAAGTCAACCGCACTGGGACGGCGGAGATTCGTGGCAAAATCACCGATGACTTCCCCATCGAGTGAAAGGTGGACCAAGCGCCCATTGACGCGATCGCATACCAGCAGGCGGGCTGGCTCAAAACGTGGATCGATGGCGAATTTGTGGGCGTTGGCAAATTTCCATGGCTTCATCTTTCCGCCGATGCGTCTTTTATAATTTCCAGCTTTGTCAAAGATGAAGATCTTGTCTGAAGAGTAGCCATCGATGATGTAGATGTCCCCGTTGGGGGCAACATCGATATGGGTGAGCGCGAATTTGGTTTTGCCGTCCTTGCCTTTGGCTCCTTCCTCCGCCGGGAGCGCGGAAAGGGGAATCTCCATGACGATTTCCCCCGTGGTGGTGAGTTTCAGAGCGGCAGTCTTGGAATCTCCCAGGCAGGAAGCGTAGATGAAATCCTTGCCATCTTCCCGGACGATGGTGAAGCCGTGGTGATTGTTGCGAGAGTTTGGAAGATTTCTCAGATACTTGCCATCGGCGGTGTAGATCTGGATGCCATGTTTTTTACCGCCGGCAACGGAAACGTAGATCAAGCCATTGGAATCGACATCGATTTCGCCGTGCGAATCACCAATGTGCTCAAGGCCTTCCGGCATCGTGGGGAAATCTTTTTTAAAGTCATATTCATGGGCCGATGCCGAGCCGATGAACGCTGATGCGATGAATAAAGATAGGAGGGTTGGTTTCATAGAGTGGGAAAATGAATGTGAAGTGACCGCTCAAGCGCAGGCGGGGCAGGTCCCGAAAAACTCAAGCTCATGATACAGGCCTTTGTAGCCGGTTTTTTCACGAATCTCATCTTCCAGTTCGTGAACGGGGCAGGGTGCGCTGACGGCATCGATTTTACCACATTCTGTGCAGATCAGGTAGTCACTGTGCTTTCCTGGCTGTAAAAGCGTGAAATAGGCTGCCCGCTCATGCAGACCCAGGCGACGCAGGATGCCGTGCTCCGTCAAGCGCTGGAGCAGCCGGTAGACCGTGGCTTTGTCGCATTGGTCGGACAGTCGCTCGGAGGCGGCCAGCTCGGCGAGGGTCATAGGTCGATTGGCCTCGATCAGTGTGGAGATGAGTTCCTTGAGTGCCTTGGTGCGGCGGAGGCCCAGATCGCTGCAGCGAGTGAGGGTTTCTTGATGAAGGTTTTGGGACATTGCTTAAAAGAGTTTCGGCTGGGAGTCTTCCTGTTTCAAGGGTGGAGCCGGGGCTCCGATTTTTTTATAGGCTGCGGGAAGTGCGATTCGGCCGCGCGGGGTGCGCTGGACAAAGCCTTGCATGATCAGGAACGGTTCGTGGACTTCCTCCAACGTAGCGGCATCTTCGCCAACGGCAACTGCCAAGGAGTTCAAGCCGACAGGGCCGCCATTGAACTTGTAGATCATGGCCTCCAGCAAACGCTTGTCCATTTCATCGAGGCCGTCGGAATCGATCTCGATCATGGCGAGTGCTGAGGCGGCGTTCTCCTGGTCAATAATACCCGCGCCGCGGACTTGGGCGAAATCACGAACCCAGCGGAGCAATGCGTTCGCGACGCGCGGGGTGCCCCGCGAGCGAGCGGCTACTTCTAAGGCACCGGGACGATGAATTTCGACATCCAGGAGGCCGGCTGAGCGTTCGATGATGTCTGCAAGTTCTTCGCGGGTGTAATAATCGAGCCGGTTGATGAGGCCGAAGCGGGAGCGGAGAGGCGCGGTGAGCATACCCGAGCGGGTGGTTGCTCCGACGAGAGAGAAGCGAGGTAGATTGATTTGGATCGAGCGTGCTGAGGGGCCGGAATCGATGATGATATCCAGGCGGTAATCCTCCATCGCCGGATAGAGATATTCCTCAATCGCCGGATGGAGGCGATGGATTTCATCGATAAAAAGGATGTCTCCTTTTTGAATGTTCGTGAGAATGCCGGCAAGATCGCCTGCCTTTTCGATCTGCGGACCGGAAGTGGTGTGCATCTGGGTCCCTGCGGCACTGGCGATAAGATTTGCGAGAGTGGTTTTTCCCAGGCCCGGAGGGCCGGAGAGGAGGACATGGTCCAGGACATCGCCACGCCGCTTCGCCGCTTCCAGCATCAACAGGACGCGGTCTTTTACCTTTTCTTGTCCGATAAATTCTGAAAAAGCGGGTGGACGCAGGGAAACATCGAAGGGAGTGGGTGGTGTTTCCGTGGTTTGTTGATAGAAGTTCTCAGGCATTGGAAGCTGCGGAGATGTTCATCTGAATGAGAGTCGAGGAAAAGCCCCGAATGTTAAGCTGCGAAAATGATAAGACATGTGGTAAATTTCCGTTTAACTAGACCTGATGGGTGCCGCCAAAGAAATCGAAGCTAAACTGACCGAATTACGGAGAGGGATCCGCCGGGTGCAGTTGGTGCGCGGGGCATTGGTTCTGGCGACGGTTTTAGCCGGAGGATTATTGGCGATTATGGCCGTTGATTATCTTTTTGCGCCGCTTGGGAAGCTGGTGCGGGGAGTTTTGTTTGGGTGCTGGCTGGCGAGCCTTTTTTGGGCGCTGAAGAAGGGCTTCAGCCCCTTGTTTCGTAAGATCAGCCTGGTCCAGATAGCCCGCTGGATCGAGGTGCGACACCCCGAGATGGAAGAAAGGATCAGCACCGCAATCGAGCTGTCGAAGCGGGAGCATTCACATTCCGCCGGGCTGATTGAAGCGCTCGACGTCGCGGCCCGGCAAGATGCTGCCGGCCTCAGTGCGAGCGGGGAAATCAAGTCCGCTGGCACCTCCCGGAAATGGCTTGGACCTGCCATCGTTTCGGGCGGCCTGATGCTTTTGCTCATATTGGCGTGGCCCAGGCAATCAGGAAGACTGTTGCTCCGTGTCGTGATGCCATTCTCTGAAACGGGTAATGCCGGAGCGGGGGATTTTCTAATCGAGCCCGGCGAAATCGAGCTCCTGGAAGGCCGTGCGGTGGAAATCAATATCCGGCATGCCGGGGTGGAGAACGACGTGGAATTATGGATCCAGCCCAAGGGTAAAAAAGCATTTCCACAGACTCTGCGCGGAAGCAAAGGGGAGTTTCACTACGTGCTGGATCCTGTCCGGGAGTCTTTCCGTTACTATGCCCGTTCCGGTAAGTCCCAGAGCGATGTTTATCAGGTCTCCGTTGTCCCGATACCGGAGATCTCGAATCCCCAGGTGGTGTATGATTTCCGCAGCTACACGGGTTTGCCAAGATTTACAGGTCCGCTGGGTGATGGTGTGAATGTTCTGGAGGGGACACGGGTTACCTGGTCCGGGGTGTCCAGCTCGCATTTGGAATCCGCTCGACTGATGATCGGAGGGAAATCCGTGGCGGAAGGGGATCTGGAAACGACCGCCACGGGCACACGGATAAAGTTTTCCTGGGAAGCCGGGCGGGACATCTCAGGCACTGCAGTCGTAATGGCCGGGCATCGTCTGGGGAAGGGACTGGAGCTGATGAAGTTCCCTGTGGCCGTAATCGAGGACAGGGAGCCCGTGATTGATCTCCATACCCCAAGTCCCGAGGTGGTAACGGTGAAGTATGATCAGCGGGTGGAGCTGAAATACGATGTGGTTGAAGATTTCGGCGTCGCGAAGCTGCAAATGGAAATCGATGCCGGAGGGGACCGGCGGATGAGTTTGCCCAGGGAGCTGCCCAGGCACCGCGCGGGAAGTCAGCCCGGGAGGTTCGACGGTGAGAGCGTGGTGACAGTGGCGGATATTTTGGAGATTTTTCCGGGAGTGAAATCCGTGAGGTTACGTTTGATCGTGAGGGATAACCGTCCGTTTGAAGTATCCAGAGGGCCGGGAAGCGATGAATCACGATGGATTTCATTGAATTTCGATAACCGTGCGGAATCGCTCGCCCGGCAGGAGCTGCGGATTGAGCATGAGGGTGCCCGAAGACAGATTGAGGAGGCCTTGCGTGCTGCGCGGGAGGCAAAAAATCAGCTGACTTCCTTGGAAAAGGCAGTCGAAAAAGCCGAATTGAGTCAGGCGGAAGCGCAGCGGTTGGCACATGCGAAGAAGACTTTGATAGACACCAATGAAAGCTTGCTGGAGCTTGCGGAGAGAATGGTGGAATCAATTCATGCCAAAAAGGCGGAGAAGGTGGAATCGGCCGCCGATAAATTGTACAACGCAGCTTTTACCGCGGAAAACGCCGTGCGTAAGTCTCAAGAAAACCGAAGAAAGGCGATGCAACAGGCACGCGAAACTGCCGAGGCGGCGGTCCGGGATCTTGAGCAGATACGGGATGAGATAAACCGGGATCAACAGCGGATCGAGGATCTGGCAAAAGTCCAGGAGATGGCCCAAGCACAAGAGGAACTTGCTCGCCAAGCGGAGGAAAGCTTGAGACTGCCGTTGTCCGAAGAACAGCTGGCGGAGTGGCGTGAGCAGCAAAAAAAGCTGGAGCAACAACTTGCCATACAGATGAAGAACCGCCCCGAAGCTCTGGCGGAAGCACTATCGGAACAGGCTGAGAGAGCCACCGATTTGATGAAAAAGGCAGGGGCTCTTGCCGACTATCAAGCGATCCTGAAGGATCAGGCCGCAGCGGAATCGGGCAATGAAAAAGCAGCAGAGCCTCTGGCTGATTTTTTGCAGGCTGTGCTCGTGGCGGAGCAAAAGCACATTTTTGATGAAGTCCGCATGCAGTTGGACAAAGCCTTGCAACGCTCCTCCAGTATTGCCGATACCCTGCCTCTGGCGGCCGCGGCGGCTGATGGGACCCTGCAGCAAATAGCGGAGCAGGATTCCCCGGCTGCCTTGGAATATGCCATGGAAGCGAAGCGTGTCTTGGCCGGGACTGCCGCAGCCAGCGCTGAAATCGATCGGGAAAATGCGGAAGTCGGTTTCCTTGGTGCCCAAGTCCGGAAGGCGGAGCTGGAGTTTCTTGCAGAGCGGCAGGCAGCAGTTGCCAAGGTCCTGGAGGAGATGGCCGGCGGTGATCCTGGCGAGGCATTGAAGGCTGTCCAATCCATGCAGGCAGTGAAAACGGAGGAGCTAGCCGCGGCTTTGGACTCTGTCCCGATGATGGACTCGTCCGGGGAGATGATGAAGGCGATCAAAAATTCCGGGCAAGGTGCCAGATTGGCCGGAGAAGCTTCAAAACTAGCTGAGGGTGACAACCAGAAAATGGCCTCGGCACGCCACGGGCAGGCCAGCCAACATTTGCGCGAGACGGTCAAAAATTTGGAAAAAGCCGCCCGGAATTTAGCGGATGCCTCTCAGAAAGCGGCTGCCCGTGGGGAGAACCCACAGCAGGCACCACTTTCACCGGAGGAAATGGCGAAAGCTGCGGAGCAGGCTGCTCAGGCAGCGGCAAACCAGCAGCAGGCCATGGCTGCAGAAGCCGCGGCACAAGCAGCCGGGAGTCTTACCCGGGCGGCTGAGGATGCACGGGCTGAAATGAGTGGCCGGGCAAGCTCCGGATATGCGAGGGAAGCGCAGGATGCACTGCGGGATACTCCCGGCGCAATTCCGGGAGGCATGGGAAGCAGAGAAGAAACCGCCAGTCCCGGAATTCCTCCACAAATGGAAAGGCTCGGCATTTCTTCCGATGATTGGGTGAAAATCCGTGCAACCCTGTCCTCCGACCGTAGTGGTGGGGGAGTTGATGGAGTGCCGGCGGAATACAGGGCGCTGGTGAGGGACTATTTTGAATCCATGTCTAAAAAATGATTTCCGGGATGAAATGTTTCCTTGCTGCCTGCCTATTTCTGATTTGCCCCATTTCTCATGCCGGAGAGATGGATCCGATTTTCACGGAGTGGAAAAGACAGGTGGATCCGGCGATCGAGTCCGCTCTGGATTACCTGGCGTGTTCCCAGAAAGAAGACGGATCGTTTCCCTCGAACTTTGGTGATTCCACAGGAATTCCCGCGCTTGTCGGGATGGCTTTTCTCTCCAAAGGGCATTTACCGACCGATCCCACCTATGGAGCCACGATCAACCGTTGTCTGGATTTTATTCTGGCAAACCAGAAGCCGGACGGGGTGCTCCACAAGGGCCATGCGGGTAGTGGGCCGATGTATGCCCATAATATCGCCACATTGTTTCTGTCGGAGGCCAGTGGCCAGGTGGATCCGCTGAGGCAGGAACGTATCGATGATGTTTTGCCGCGTGCTCTCAAGTTGATCCTTGAGGCCCAAGCCGTCAAAAAGGATGAGAACAACCGCGGCGGCTGGCGTTATCATCCGAATTCCAGGGACAGCGATACTTCCTGCTCGGGCTGGGCGTTGATGGCACTTAGATCGGCGAAGCTGAACGGAGCGGCAGTTCCCGATGAGTCCATCCTGGCAGCTTTGAATTACCTGAAACGGCATCAGAACAAAGATTCGGGAAGTTTCGGCTATACGGATACGACACGAAACGGAAAAACCCTTACGGGCATGGGACTCCTTTGCCTGGAGCTATGTGGCGAGCATAATTCTGCGGAGTCTTTCAAAGCCGCCCAATTCGTCATGAGCACGTTCCGCACGCTTCCCGGCACCCAGCATGAGTTCTATGGGAATTACTATAATGCCCAGGGAATGTTCCAACTCGGTGGGCGCTACTGGTCTGAATACGCGGAATGGATGTATGAAACCTATCTTCAAAAGCAGGCTGGCGATGGTTCCTGGGATTCCCGCGATGCCGGGCCGATCTATGGCACGGCGATCATGACACTCGCCTTTACCGTGCCCTACCGGCAGCTACCGATTTACCAACGGGATGAAACCGTGGACGAGTGAGTCGCCGTTTCCGCCTATTCATAGGGGCTTCATCACATTCCAGCTTCCGCCAGGCGTTCCGCCATTTCTGATTTCATAAGCTCCGCCGTGAGCTCTCCCAGGTCGCCTTCCATGATGGCTGAGAGATTGTGCGAGGTGTAGCCAATACGATGATCGGTAACGCGGCTCTGAGGGAAGTTATAGGTCCGGATCTTCTCCGAGCGATCCCCGGAACCGATCAAGGAACGACGGTTCTCGGAATACGCGGATTGCTGCTCCTGAAGCTTCCGCTCATAGAGACGTGAGCGCATGATCTGAAGAGCCATTTCCTTGTTTTTCGTCTGGGAACGGCCGTGCTCGCAGCGGACGTAAAGACCGGTGGGAAGGTGGAAAATCTGGACTGCGGAATCGGTGGTATTGACGTGCTGGCCACCTGCACCGCCAGAGCGGCAGACCTCGATGCGAAGGTCCGATTGCTTCATCTCGATATCGATCTCCTCCGCTTCGGGGAGGACTGCGACCGTGATGGTTGAGGTATGGATGCGGCCCTGGGTCTCTGTGGCCGGCACACGCTGCACGCGATGCACGCCTGACTCGTATTTCAGATGGCGGAAAACCTCATCACCTGTGACTTTCAGGATCACTTCCTTGAATCCGCCGACTTCGGATGGAGAGCTTTCGAGATGCTCGGTTTTCCAGCCTTTCGCATCTGCGTAGCGCTGATAGAGACGCAGCATTTCTCCGGCAAAAAGCGATGCTTCATCCCCGCCCGCACCGGCGCGGATTTCCACCAGGGCATCGCGATCTTCATTCGGATCGGCGGGAAGGAGCGCGTATTGCATGTCTTCCCGGAGTTTGATCAGAGATGTTTCGAGCTCGGGAATTTCCATCGCCGCCATTTCAGCCATTTCAGGATCATCGGATTTGGCGAGTTCCTGGTTTTCGAAAAGCTGGGTTTCGGTCGATTTCAATGTATCCCATAGCTCAAGCGTTTGCTGAAGCTTGCGGTGCTCGCGGAGGATTTCCGTAGCTCGTTTGGGATCGTTGAAAAGCTTGGGATCGCCCACAGCTTCCTCAAGTTCGGCGAAGCGGTCCTTACGTTTGGCGATGAGTTGCGTGTAGTCCATGGGAGAAAATGCGGTCGGTGGGGATTTTGTGAAACGCTTATCTGGTGGCGATCAGTTGTGAGGTGAAGCCTTTCAGGTAGGAGGTCTCAGGAATGGTGATAAGCACCGGGTGGTCGGCCCGTTGATGGTGCTCGGCTACCAGGCGGAGTGACTTTTTGGCATCGACGGAAGCATCTGCGATATTACTCAGGAAAAGCTCCCTCGAAGCGTGATGCGAGCAACAGAATGTGGAGAGGAGTCCTCCTTTTTCCAGTAGCTTGAGTGCGCGCAGATGAATTTCCTTATAGCCGCGCATCGCATCCATCAGAGTTTTCTTATTTTTTGTAAACGATGGTGGATCCAGGATGATAAGGTCGTATTCCGCTTTGGCGGTTTTGAGAAAATCGAAAACATTTGCTTCGATCACCTCGACCTCCAGGCCGTTGAGTTCCGCATTCCTGCGGGCGGATGTGCAGGCGGATGCTGAGATATCGACAGCGGTGACTTTTGCAGCGCCCGCTTTCGCGCAGGCGAGGGCGAAGCCGCCCTGGTTTGTGAAGCAATCCAGAACGCGGAGTCCTTTGGACATTTTCGCGACTTCTGTGTGGGCTTGCAGCTGATCGAGATACAAGCCGGTTTTCTGCCCATCGATCAGGTCGATCTCGTAGCTCAGGCCATTGGCCTCCACCGTGAATGCGCCGGGGTTACTGCCGTGAAGTAGTTCGATGGTTTGTTCCATTCCCTCCGCCTTGCGGGAAGGTGAATCATTGCGGAGTGTGATGGACTCTGGAGCGAGTAGCTCGATGAGTGCCTGGCAGATAAGGTCCTTACGCAAATCCATCGCAAGGGTGAGCGTCTGCACGGCAAGGTGGTCTCCGTAGCGATCCACAATCAGCCCCGGAATACCGTCCGATTCAGACCAGACGATGCGGCAAAGATTGATATCGAGTCCTTCGAAACTTTTGCGTAGCTCGATGGCTTGGCCGATACGGCGGATGAAAAAATCCAGATTCAGGTCCTGGCGTCTGCGCGAGAAGCGGCGGGCCACGATTTGGGATTGTGGATTATAGATGGCCGTGCCGAGGGGGCGATCCCGGAAATCCTTGAGCGTGATGACATCTCCGGGCTCCGGATTGCCGAAGGATTTTTTTATTTCAGAGGCGTAGACCCATTCGTGGCCGTGGAAGATTCTGGCGCGAGGGGCGATGATAAGACCGGGCATGTCGGGAACTTCAATTTTCGAAGTTGAAACTACAAGGAAGAAAGCGACTGCGGTCTCAAGGTTTTCTGAAAACGAGTAAATGCTGCCATGGTAGGGAATCAATGTTCTCGACGAACTCGAACCCCAGTGCCTGGAATTCCTTTCTGGCCTGTGCTTCCGTCATCTTGTGCAGGTGCTTGATGGGGACGGCCGGATCTTCCGCCCGGTATTCCAGAAGATATACTGTGCCGCCGCTTTTAAGCGCGGTATGGAGTGAAGCTAGCATTTCCGCAGGGTGGGAAAATTCGTGGTAGGAATCGACAAGTAGTGCTGCGTCCAGGGTCCCGGGAGGGAGCTTTATGGAATCTACGGCTCCCAAATGAGGCTCGACATTCGGGAGTGCCAGTCTGGCTGCCCCGGCGCTGAGGTGTGTAAGCATTTCCTGCTGGATGTCCACGGCGATCACTTTTCCCAAGGGGACTTTCGGCGCGATGCGGAAACTATAGTAACCGGAGCCCGCGCCGATATCCGCGATGACGGTTTCAGGAGAGAGGTCCAGAAGCGCGATGGCATTGGACGGAGCTTCTTCTTTCTCCCGCTCGCTGCGCTCAAGCCACCCGATTCCCGGATGACCCATCACCTGGGAAATTTCCCGGCCCATGAATATTTTCCCGATCCCGTCAGGAGAGGCTTCGGCAAAAGTGTATCCGGGAGACCCGTCTTGCTGGCGGGTTTCCTTAGCCACAGCCATGGCTTCCACCGGGCTTCCGGGGGCGGGCTGGTCTGCCGGCAGCTTCGAGCGGACCTCATTCCGCAGCAGGGTGAGCGGGATCAGAAAAATCGCGAGGAGAATGATCGGAACCAGTATGAGAAAACGTGACTTCATGGTGTGAACTACCGCTCAATCTAAAGGGTATTGGGCGGTGCGGGAAGTTTGTTCGAGTGCGGCTTTGTTGTTTGCGGGAGGGAATTGGCCGAATTTCCGTAAGAGGTTGACCGCATCAGAATAGGAGCATAGATTTCAAGTAATCGCCGTTGAACATCGGCATTCATTTCGTGTCTAACGATAGTCCAATAAAAGTAGGTAAATTTGAAGGCTTCAGCTGGATTCGCTGCGAGGGTAAAGGCTCCTTCCTGAACAGTCCGGCAATGAAGGAGTTCGGTGAATCGAGGATCAAAAGCGGTGAAAGCTGTCTGGTGATCGATCTTGAGGCGTGCACTGGCATGGACTCGACTTTCATGGGGACCATGGCTGGGCTGGCTACCAGAATCGCGGAGAAAAATGGTGCGTTGCAAGTGGCGAATGCCGGCGAGAAAAGCTGTCACTCGCTGGAGGATCTGGGACTGGATTTCCTGATGGAGATTAATCCCGGGAACTCGGTGTGGCATGATGTGGCGGAACAGGCACAGGATCTGCTGAAACCGAAAATAGCAGGTATGAAAGCAGGAACCGTTTTACACACCCGCCACGTGCTGGAGGCTCATGAAATCCTGGCTGATGCCAATGATGGCAATAAGAAGAAATTCTCCGCGGTGGTAAAGATGCTGGGTGACGAGCTGGAGGAAAAATCCGGGAAGGCCCGCTGAGATTGATCATGGATGAATCCACTCTGTGGTTGATAGGCGCGTCTACTCTGATGGCGGCCGTTCTGTTGAAAGCTCTTCTCCGGCAGCGCAGAAAGGCAAAACGTATCCGCCATGAGTTCCTTCAAATGGAACACGAGGAGGAAAGGATGTTTACCTTTCTTCACGATCTGGGATCGGCGATCGGGAGCGAGCCCACAGACGGTGCGCTTTCACGCATGATTGTGGAGGGAGTGCTGAAGGTGGTGGGCGCACGCGGTGGTGCGGTTTACTATTTCTCCTCGGATAGCGAGCAACTCATTCCTGCATACGTTTCCGATGAATGCCCGCCTTTGATTGGTGTGCCGGACGAGGTTTGGGAGAAAGCGGAAACGGATCCCCGTGCTTTGGATAGTCATCAACGGCTGGCCAGGGTGGCCGCGAATGAGGGGCTGATCGGATTTGGAGCAGCCATGGCGGAGGCACTGCATGTGGAAAATCTGTCCGAGCACCCGAAGTTCCACGGTCATGATAGCGAATATACCGATCAGGTTTCAGCGATGCTCTCGCCACTGCGGTATGCGGGAAAGAACCTCGGGGTCCTGGTGGTGACGCGAAAGCATGAGGACGGGAGATTTTCCAAGAATGACTTTGCGGTATTCCGTTCTGTCGCCGAGCAGTCGGCCTTTGCGATAGGTAACGCCAGGGTGCATCGCGACGCGAATGAGAAGAAAGCGATCGAGGGGGAGCTGAGAAATGCGCGGGAGGTTCAGCGGGTTCTCCTGCCTCAAGAGGATCCGGTCGTGCGTGGCTTCCGGGTGAATGGGACGAACCTACCGGCAAAAATCATTAGCGGGGATTACTACGATTATATTGAGCTGGGCGAGGGCAAGCTTGGCGTGGTTGTCGCGGATGTATCTGGAAAGGGAGTTCCTGCGGGGCTCTTGATGGCCATGTGCCGCAGTTTGTTAAGGGCGGTCTCCCTTACGAATGCCTCGCCTTCCATGGTGCTGGCAGCGGTGAATCGTTTCCTTTTTCCGGATATCCGGGAGGATATGTTCATCAGCCTGATCTATGGAGTGCTCGATCCCGAAACCGGGACGTTGACCTTCGCCAGAGCAGGGCATGATCCGGCGTTGGTCTTCAGAAAAGCCAGCAATGAAGTGGAGGTTCTGCGCCCAAAAGGCCTGGCTCTCGGCATAGACGGAGGTGATGTTTTCGAGCGCGTGATGCGTGACGAAACCGTGAAGCTGGAATCGGGCGATTGCGTGCTGTTTTTTACCGATGGGGTCAAAGAAGCAATAAATCAGAATGATGAGGAATTCGGCATGGAGCGGTTGGCAGAAGTGTTCCGCGGGATCGCGGCACTTGGGGCGGAAGCTGTGGTTGCCCGGATATTGGAGGCGGTGAACGACTTTACCGGAGAAGGTCCCCAGATGGATGATGTAACGATCGTGGCCATCGAAAAGCGATAGTAGCGCAATTTTAAATAAAGAATATGGATGTGGAAACAACGATGGGAGAGGTGATGGCAGCAATGCCGGGAGCACGGCGGGCCTTGTTTGCGAAGTATCATTTAGGTGGCTGCCAGAGCTGTGCCTTCGATGATGGGGAAAGCCTGGCAAAACTGTGTGAGCGGGCTGAACTAGACGCTCCAGAGGTATTGGCCCATCTTCTGGCCAGCCATGAACATGATCTGACCATGCTGATGGAGCCGGAGGCGGTGAAGGCGCGGATCGATGGCGGTGAAGAAATCCATTGGGTGGATATCCGCACGCGGGAGGAGTTCGAAGCGGTAAGAATTCCCGGAGCGGAATTCTTCAATCCCGCACTTCAGGATAAAATTTTCACAGCGAAGCCGGGTGGCCTGGTTGTGCTATATGATCATACCGGGAAATACGTGCTCGATCAGGTCGCATGGTTTCGCGGGCACAAGATCGCCAATGCCTTTGGACTCACCGGTGGGATTGATGCCTGGAGCCAAAAAGTGGATCCAAAGATCATGCGCTACCGCGTGGAGGTCTAACCGAGGCTGAAGCGCATCATCCGACTATATCGGAGCAAATGGCTGCTCTGAAATGATCCAATCCTCGTTTTTCTCGGAGAAAGTCTTCATCGCCCAGTCACTTGGAAATAGCGCCACCAGCCAATTGTTCGAGTCTCTTGCAAGCGCAGTCCCAAGGGAGAGGGCGGGGCGTGCATCGGGTGCTTGCGGGTCACCTTCCTTGGGTTTCAGCCAGCGGGCGATCGACCAATCCGCGGATTCGATACGGGTCTCCGCCGCATATTCTCCCTGGAGGCGATGCTGGAGGACCTCGAACTGAAGCGGGCCAACGGCGCCGAGCAGGACGCTGGAGGAGGGGCCGCTGGAATCAAGAAGTTGAAACTCGGAAGCCACGCCTTCCTTCAGAAGCTGCTGGAGACCATCCCGGAAACGTTTGTATTTCGCCGTGCTTTTGTTGGTGAGATAAGAGAAACATTCCGGCGGGAAGCGGGGGATCTCATCGAATTTTACTTCCGGAGACGAAGCCAGGGTATCGCCGATCAGTAGATCGTAATTTCCGACGAGCCCGACAACGTCTCCCGCAAAGGCGTCGTCCACGGTCTCCCGGTCACGGGCAAAAAGCCGCTGTGAGTTTGCCAGGCGGACATTGTCACCGGTGCGGGTGTTGAAGACATTCATATCCCGCTCGAACTGACCCGAGACAATGCGGATGAAAGCGATCCGATCGCGGTGCTTCGGGTTCATGTTTGCCTGGATTTTGAACACGAACGCGGAGAATTCCTTGGAAGCCGGGTGGACCGGATGCTGCTCGCTCTCGCGTGGAATCGGTGGTGGGGAAAGCTCTAGAAACCGATCCAGAAGCAACTGCACGCCGAAGTTGTTCGCCGCGGATCCAAAGAAAACCGGAGTCAGTCTTCCAGCCAGCACCTCTTCCACATCGAAATCGGCACCCGCGCCTTCGAGTAGCTCCAGCTCATCGCAGACCTGGCTGTAGGTGATTTCATCGACGGTGTTTTTAACGCTTTCATCCTCAATACCGGAGACGTTCACCGGGGCGCGGAATGAGCCGTGGACAGTCCTTTCGAAAAGATGAACTTTCTTGTTTTCTCTGTCGTAAACGCCTTTGAAGCGGGGCCCGTCGCCCAGTGGCCAATTGACCGGAAATGCGGCGATTCCGAGCACGGACTCCAATTCGTCCAAGAGATCAAGCGTAGGCCGTGCGGGCCGATCCAGCTTGTTCATGAACGTGAAAATCGGCACTCCGCGGCGGCGGCAGACCTCGAAAAGCTTCCGGGTTTGGGCCTCGATGCCCTTACCGGCATCCACGACCATGACTGCCGCGTCCACGGCAGTGAGCACCCGGTAAGTATCTTCCGAGAAGTCTTTGTGCCCCGGGGTATCGAGAATGTTGACCACGCAGTCCTTGTATTCGAACTGAAGGACGGTGGAGGAAACGGAGATTCCACGCTGCTTTTCCAGTTCCATCCAGTCGGAAGTGGTGGAACGTTGGTTTTTTCTAGCAGTTACCGATCCCGCCAGGTTCAGTGCGCCACCATAGAGGAGGAATTTTTCCGTGAGGGTCGTCTTTCCGGCATCCGGGTGGGAAATAATCGCGAATGAGCGGCGGCGGGACACTTCCTTTTGAAGTGCGGGTGAAGGAGTAGCGTATGCGGAAAGGGACATGGACTGGCGCGATGGAATAAGCGTTATGCCTGGAAAGGTCAACCTCGGGCGATTTCGCACGTTTTCCCGGTCCCGTGGAGCTCTAAAATGCGCATTGCCATTGGGGGTTGCGGGCGCTAGGTTCTCCGCCCGCCACGGGGTGCCAACGGGCTCCGGGTGTAATAACAAAAATCTATATTTTGGGATTTCTTGATAGCATCAAGCGCTGGCGTCTGGCCAAACGGGGTTTTTCCGCAGGGAGAAAACGAAGGGTTCATGGCGATAGCGCAGCTGTGCAGGCATTGGAAGATAGCGATTTCGTAAAACTTGCCCTGTATATTGCATTTGCGGTCACTTCCGCGGTTTTGGTCCTGAAAGCGTCTCCGGGAGCGACCTTTGCCTCGGATCCTTTCAAGGGCATGCTTTATGGCTTCGCGTTGGCGCTGACGGCGCTGGCGATGTTCCATGTGGGGCATCAGCAGGCATGCCGGAGAAATAGCCGGGTAGTGCTGGTTTTGGGAGGCTTGATCGGCCACTTGCTTGTTGTCCGGCTGGTCATGATTCTTGCTGATGCGGGAACGATCAAGGAAACCTACCGTTACCTGTTCGTGCCTTTTGCGCTGGCGCCGATGCTGATGGGAATTCTTCTGGGAAGGACCGTAGGGGCGTTCGCCGCTGTCTACGTTAGTCTTATCGGCAGCCTTCTGGTTCCCTCGGGAGATGTGATGAATTATCTGATCGTCAGTCTCGTGGCCGGAATGACTGCTGTGCTGTGCACCGATAGAGTGCGGAAGCGTATACAGCTTTTCCGATCCGGAATTTACGTGGGGCTGGTGATGGTTTTGCTCGCGCTTGTTCTGGGCAAACTTGATGCGCTTGCCGTTTTCGGGCCGGAATCGATCAACAAACTACAGGTTCTCGGCGCTGGCAGCGGGATTGCTTTTGCCACCGCCTTAGCCACGGCAATGTTGATCAGCGGATTTCTCCCGATGTTTGAGGGGATGTTCCACCTGACGACCGATATCAGCTGGCTGGAGCTCAGCGATCTGAATCACAAACTGCTCAAACAAATGCAGCTGGAAGCACCGGGAACGTTCCACCACAGCCTGGTGGTTGCGGCTCTTTCCGAGGCTGCTGCGGAAAAAATCGGAGCAAACGCGCCGATGTGTCGGGTTTGCGCTTATTTCCACGATGTAGGGAAACTGAAAAAGCCCGGATATTTCATCGAAAACCAGCATGACGAGGGTGAAAACCCTCACGACGCTTTGACTCCCACGATGAGCGCCCTGATCATCACCGCGCACGTAAAGGACGGGATTGATCTGGCAGTGAAGCACAAGCTGAATCCACGGATTATCGAGGTAATTCAAGAGCATCACGGTGATTCTCTGGTTTACTTTTTCTATCGCAAAGCGCAGGAACAGAAAAAAGCGGAGATGGAAAAGGTCGACCGCCGCCTGGAAAATCCGGAAGATCTACCGAAGGTGGAAGAAAAGAATTTCCGTTATCCCGGCCCGCGGCCGAGCACACGCGAGAGTGGGATCATCTGCCTGGCGGACACCATCGAAAGTGCCTCACGGACTTTGCGTAAGCCGACTCCTGCGAAGATCCGTGCACTTGTCGAAGAACTCGTCCGGGCGAAGATCAATGACGGCCAGCTTGATGATTGTCCGCTTACGCTCGGTGAGCTGGCACAGGTGAAAGAGAGTTTCTCGAAAACTTTGCGCAGCATGCTCCATAGCCGTATCGACTATCAGAAACCTCCGGAGGATAAAAACGGCTCCAAGCGGTCCTCTGGTCCCAACCGGGAGTCCCGCGTGGACGGTGGCAGATTGACGACTGTGCGGGAGCGTAGCAATTGATCCATTTCTATAAAATTGAGGATTCAGTCACATGTCTTTGGAAATTATCATTGGAAATCATCAAAGTGCGGTCGAAGTCCCATTGTCCTGGCTCACTGCTCTGGAAGACATTGGTGACGAAGCCGCCGGTCTAGCACTTGAAGTAGCCGCGCTCGAGGACAGCCCGCTCGCTCATCTGGCGACTTTGGAGGTCGCTCTCGTGGATGACGAAACCAGCGCCCGGGTTCACATGGACTTCATGGAGATACCCGGCGCTACGGATGTGATCACCTTCCATCATGGCGAAATCGTCATCGGCACAGAAGTCGCGCAGCGACAGGCGAAAGAATACGGCGAGCCCTACGGGCGTGAGATCCTCCGCTACTTTATCCACGGTTTGCTGCATCTCGCCGGTCATGAAGACGCGGATCCCGGAGAGCGAAAAACAATGGAAGCCGCACAGGAGAAAATCGTCGCACATTTCTGGACGAAATGTCTCTCAAGCAAGCTGGTTTGAGTGGTTCCGGGTTTATGATCGTGGGGCTGCTAGATTATATTGGGCTTTGATGTCTTTTTCTGTGCGTGGCCGATTTTCTATAATATAAGTTCTTGATTGTTTTAGGTGTGATGAGTAATCACTCTATTTAGTTGGTTCCCGTCAAGGTATCTTGGTGGGTGAGCTGATTTTTTCGTTTGAATTGAGAGAATATGAAAAACCTACATTTATCCCAAGTGGTGACAATTATCTCGTGTGTTGTCGTTACTATATCAGTCTCTAAGGCGGCGACAACGCTAGGGGGAGATTATTATATCGTTGCTCAGTCAGGAGAACCTGGGGATTTGTAGGTGTCAGGCGATTTGAGTGTAGTAGGGGGATTAGATTTCGGGATAGCTGTGAGTTCTGCTGTCGCTGCCGTGCAGTTTAGTTATTTTGGTCTTGATCAGAAAATGGCGACTTTCGACATTTCTGATGCTGGCGGGAGCTTTCTCTGGAGGCAGTCTGCCAAATGGACTGCTAAAAACAAGATGCTGCTCAATTCAAGCAATGTTCTTTCCTTGTATAAGGGAAGCGGTGATGTGGAGGGATTTATTTTTAATCCTAACAATGGTAGGATTACTGTCAGTGGGGCGTTCGGTGGAATATATTCAAATTCCACTCCCATATTAAAGCTGGATAATAACGGCTTGGTTTCCTTTGGTGCTCAGCCGATGCGTGTGTCCAATTCTGTTTCCTCGGATTCATCGTGGTCGGGTGCCTTCACTGTTGCTGGGGGGATTGGAGTCGGTAAAGACTCGTTTATCAATAATGTGCGTTTAGGTCGAGGAAATGGAAATGATGTAACTAATACGACTTTTGGTTATTCGTCGCTTACTGCGAATACGACGGGAGTAAGAAATACAGGTTTTGGGATCTCTGCACTTACAGCCAACACCGTAGGTAGCGGTAATACTGCCGGGGGGGCTTATGTGCTACGTGCAAATACCACAGGTTCTGGTAATACCGCATTTGGGAGTACAGCGATGCAGGAAAATACTATTGGAGCGTCTAATAGTGCGTTCGGAGAAGCTGCTTTACGTGAAAATAAAACGGGCTCAGAGAACGTTGGTCTCGGTAGTAACGCGTTGAGGTTCAATAAAACAGGTTCAAAAAACGTATCTGTCGGCCAAGATAGTTTGAAGCTTAATAGTGAGGGCTCTCAGAATGCTGCTCTGGGGGTAGGAGCACTTTCGAATAATCGGACCGGTGATGGGAATTTAGGGCTAGGCTCCCTCGCTTTGGCTAGAAATTCAAGCGGGGAAGGGAATGTTGGTGTGGGTAGTGGAGCGCTTGGATTTAACTACACCGGTGATGGCAATACTGCGATCGGCACGGATGCGGGAAAATTCCTGGTAGATGGCTCTACTGGGATGAGAGATGGAGACGATAATGTTTTTTTAGGTTCGCGAACACGTGCCAGTTCAATTTGGGAAAATAACGCTATCGTTATAGGTGCATCGGCACGTAGTGAAGGCTCAAATACCACCGTAATCGGGAACGATGAAACGATCCGCACCCATCTCCGTGGCGAGACTGTGGCTGATTCTCTTAGAGTCACTGGAAAGTCTACTATTAGCGGGCAGGTGATGATTGAGCAGGTGCAAGGTGATATTTCCATGGGCGTATACCAGTAATCATTGTTCCGACTTTCTGCGTAAAACCCACTTAATATTTCATTTTAACTGCTCAGATAATGCTTCTTCCGCAAAAAAAATCTACTATAGGGATTTTGCTGCTTCTGCTCACTGCTGTGTCGGCAGATCCTCCTCTTTGGTGGAGCAATGGAAATCCACCGGTGATTGATTCCTCTGCAGTAGAGAATAATCATGGGCCTGCCAATATTGGTCAAGCGAAGTATATGGCAAGCTCCGCACTAGGAGCCCTCCGCGCCATTTTACCGGAAGTCGCCGAGAATATCGAAGGAGATCTTGCTGTGATCGTAGACTTTACGGTCCCAGAACCTAAAACTCAGGAATGGCTGGAAAAACAGAAGGCGCCACTTCTCATTGGTCAGTTGAAAGCTATTGCTGATCCGTTCTACAGGCATCTCAATGCAGTAGCGCCAGCTTGGCTGGACGCCGAGCGCACAGCGAATGGCACTTTCCAGACGGGAACGATCTTTCCTTGGACTTCCGAGACCGAGGACGATCAAAACAAAGCTTTTGCAAATATCGGCCAGCTTAAAGTTGTTTTTTCACTCAGGTTCGATGAAGATCAGGAAGCTAACCCAGATGGTATCTCGGACTTGTTGGAGAGTTATTTCATAAGTGTGAATCCAAATGATCAATGGACAGATTTGTCACAAATAGATCAGTCAAATATCGGATTGCTCCGGAAGATGTTAGGATCGGGGGGGGGTGCCCGCTATCGATAGCGATGGGGATGGTATACATGATAATGAAGAGATAGGAAGAGGGGCTGATCCTTACAAGGCAGACTCTGACGAAGATGGACTTTTGGATAGCTTGGATGGCTGGCCTCGTCATAAGGAGTTCAAGATTTTGATTCAGCCGGAGAAATATGTAATCCTTGATCTTTCATCATCATTACCATTATTGAATGGATCTTGGGAGAACGAATTATTTATCGATGATCGAGGCGGGATTATGCGTGCTGCGAAAAAAGTAGATACGACTGAAATAGATGGTAACAAATACCGTCAAACATCCTCATTTGATACGAAGTATTGGTTCTCTGGGGAGGTGATAGAACCCGCAGCATTTAATCGTAGTCTAGAGACAAGCATCGGATATAACTATCATACTGGTGGACGTGGCTCATCATATAAGGTGAATTTATCTAGAGGTGGAGCGATAGATTATTATGGTGGAAGTACTGTGAGTCATGGTGGCGAAGATGAGGAAAGTGCAGAGACTTTAAACCAAGAGCTTGCAAAATTTGATCATAGTTTTAATACGATCGCTGGATCTGCTGGTGGGGATAGATCATCGCGTGCTGCAATGTTTGCTGCTGCGTTGTCAGGATACGAAGATAAGTTTGAGCATTATTTTTCGTTTGATGCCTACCAGGGATTTTTCGAATACTCTGAGATAGTGAAGGGCGAAGGTAGTATCGGTTCCACATATAATACCGATCACAGATGGGTTCAAGGTTTGAACTGCGCAGTTTTTCGTAGTCAAATTAATTTTGAGTCTGGACCGCAAGAGGATTCAGGAAGAATTTCAGATATTGGTCGTAATGGGACTATCTTGATCAATCACGCATCAGGCTTTGATCTTGTTCTAAATGGCAGCAATCAGAGGTGGATACCGGATGATTCCGCATCTAGAATTCTTTCATTGGGTGATAAAGATATCCTAGCTGGGCACCAGAACACCTTCTCTGTAGATGGAGGTGTGACCTTCAAGGCCTTCGGCATATGGGATCGTAATAATAAGGTAGAAATACCGGTGCCTTTGGGTGAGATATCCGATGATTTTGTTCAGTTAGCTAATGGAGGGACTCATGTTTTCATTAATGACCAAATGTTAAGCCTTGGAAACCTGACCAATCAGCTCGGGATAAATGCCGAGTTCACAGATCTAAAAGGTCTAGATATAAATAGTGATGGGGCAATAGTTGGAACCGCTGTCAAGAATGGTCAAAAGCGAGTCACGCTCCTCCTGCCCGTGGAGGTTAAGCAGAGAATCCCCGACATCGCAGACGACGGAGGAGAGACCACTTACGAGTATAAAACAATCTCGGCCGTGCCGTGGGATCAACCGGCTCCCGGAGTCGAAATCACCGAAAAAGAAATCTCTGGAGACCAGCTCACTCTGACTGCTGAAATCTACGATGCCCTCACCGACGTTACCGAAGGAGACGCAGCCTTAACTCCGAAACTGTGGATTAATAGCCGCGAAGAGGAACCTGCGGCAGGTGATGTCAATGGAGTCTACCGCCTTCAAGGATACAGTTATCAGCTCTTCCCTGGAAGAAATGAAGTCACCGTGACCGTTGAAAACGCCCTTGGGGTGACAGCTCATCACATGGTCATCGTGGAGGGTGACAATCAGCAAGGTTATCAGATTGTAGAAGAGCCTCCAAAGGTTCCAGAGCACCCAACCTATCCCGTCGTTTACGAGATTAGTAGTGGCTCGCTGATTGAGGACGACGACACCTTGACTTTTGAACTGACTGGTAAATCGGTGGAAATGGAGCGGGAGGAAATCCGTGGAGAAATCGACGAATCCATCTTCCGCACTCAACCGTTTCTTTCGGTCAATGAGCCAGAAATGGCCGAACCGGAAAAAGTGAACGCTCTTCCTTCCGATAAGCCCGTGTTCCTAGCCGAGCTTGCCGAAGACCTGCGAATCGAATTGGAGCTATCGGGCAGTGATCCGGTCGAATGGACGGCACCTCAAAGCGGTCTTGAGCTGACCTCACCTGAAGCCGTCGAAATCCTCGAAACTGGCGAACGCAACCTCGCTCTCCAAGTGGAGGCACGGGGCTTGGGAGGATCACCCGACATCGAAGCAACTCTTGAGACTTACCGTGGAGGAGCCGCTGAACAGGATGTTTCTGGTTCCTTTCAGAGTGCTTATCAAGCGGCTTATGGAGCCTTGGCTGATGATGCCAAAGACGCCGTGGTCAGTTTCACCGTCAACGGGATTACTGCCAAAGACGGCTTCAACGGCCTCAGCTTTGAATTTGAAGGCAGCCAATCCCCGACTTTCTCCGAGAGCTATCACAGCTTCCGCTATCACAGCCCCACCGAGCGGGGAGTGCGCGTTTACTCGGCCGATCAGCGCGAAGAAGTGGTGCGTGATGGCGTCGTCGGTCGCCCTCAAGACAGCTATTACTCCGTTGATCCTGCCGCCGATCTATTGGCTCTCAGCAAAGACCTTGAAAAGAGCGGTTGCCAAGTGGTCGGAATGATGGACGTCAACGACTTCTTTGATGACGAGCCTCTCAAACGCTCCTTCCTTGTGCGTGGCCCTCCGGGGCGGGTCTTCCCTGCGTTTGACCGACTTTACGAGGAGCAAGGTCGTGAAACACGCAGCCAAACTTTCACCCCGAATGGAGCCCATGGAGCAGGCTTTTCCCAAGAAATCGGACGAATCCGAGGAGATGCCGCTCTCACCGATTCCGCCAAAGATGCCCTCAACTTGCAAATCGCGCAGAGCTTCCAGCTTCTTAATGGATTTGAAAGCTACGTTCCCAAAACCTCGGAGCCTTACGTCGATCCCGGTGATGGCTCCAGCCAGCCCAACTCTTGGACTCTCAGAGGAAGCTCTCTTCCAGACGATGCCGCATCAAACCCCACCGCATGGAGCGTCACCAACACCCTCAGCGATCCTGCCAAAGCCAGCAGTCTGGCGGGAATTATTCGTCTCGACTCCACTGGAGAAAACACCGCCTACTACGCCCAGACCGCAGCCAATGCCCCTTGGGATTTGAACGGCACCCGCGTGGTCTCCCTGAGCTTCCAAATTGAGCAGCATGATGCCGCCAACGGCAGCCAAGGAGCCTTCGAATTAGCCTTTGGAGATGGTGCCAAAAGCTGGACTTGCCAGATCAAGCCCGACCAACTCCGCATCGGAAGCATCGCTTACAACTTGCCTGCAGCAACCTTCCCGAATGGTCTCGAAGCCAACCGCTTCTACACCCTTAAAGCCCTTGTCGTTGATGGAGGAAACCAAGCCTCCTTCAGCATCGAAGGAACCGACATTGCGACAGTCGCAGGACAAAACGGAGGACTCAACGGAATCGCATTCGGCGACCCTGGGGCCAACATCGCCGGGAAAGTCCAAGTGGACTTCCTCGCCTTTGACAATGTCGAACTTGCCTACACCTACGGGATTTTCGGTGCAGACGATTACGTAGATAGTGACGAGATCGACCGCATCGGAAACATCCTCCTCTACCTCCGCAGTAAGGGCCAACCCTTCCGGACTTCCAGAGTAGCCCGTTGGGTCAAGCTTCTCGACCCGATGGTTTACGAGTGGCTCCTAGAGAAATACACCGGTGAGAGATGGGATGGAGCCACCCAAGAACTTCACGTATTTACCAATAAAGACGTAGATGATGCAGACCTTGTTGATGTTGATACTGAGAAAAAAACGTCAGGGTTCTTCATCATCAAGACCACGAAAGTCACAACCGTCCTGAATGTTGACAAGGAACAGTCAAACTTTGGCTTTTGGAACGATGAGGTGAACAACGACATTCAACTCGCGGGCATCCTCATGGCGTGGGTTTATCAGCAGCACGAATTCAAAGTGTGGCTAGCTGAGGTGAAAGACCCCGTATGGGGGCAAGTCGATGCCCTCGTCATGGAGCGCAAGCATTTGGTCGAGAATATAAACAAATGGGCCAAGATCGCAGAAGATGTGATCGTCGTCGGTGGAGAAATTGCAGTCAGCGTTGCCAATGAAGGGGCCGACTGGGCGCTTACCATCAAGGACCTTAGCCAAGGGGAATACATGGCCGCTGTCGGGTTCATCCCCTTTGTCCCCGGCTCAGCGGGCAAGGCCATCAAAGTATTCGACAAGGGAGGTGGCGATGAGGCGATCGAGGCCATCTATCAGCTATCAAGTAAGCTGGATGACTTTCCCGGAGGTTCAGTGAAGTATTGGGATGAAGGTTTCCAAGATCATCGCCGCCTCGATTTTGAGAAACTGATGGGAAATCACGAAGATGGAGAAGCGGTCTCACGGCTACGACAATTAGCTGAAAATGATGATGTTCCGAACAGCTCTTGGAAGGGTCACAGGCTGCTTAGCACTTTTTCTGGGTCAACAGTAACCGTGTTTAGAACGTCTGAACCGATCAAAGCATACAGATGCTATTCGTCTGATCCCGTTATCAGTCCGTTTGGTCCAAGTGGAGGATTTTTGATGTATGAAAAGCCGATCAGCAGATCACAAGTCGAAATCGACTATGCGCTTGGCAACGCAAAGGATGGTTTGTTTTTGAAGAAAACTGACGGTTCCTCTGCTTATGATCGCTTCGTCGAAATTGAAATACCAGAAGGCTCATACGTCTATCTTGGATACGCGGCAGACCAGGGAGGAAGGTTTAAAGGAGGAGGAACTCAAATTTGGATTGACGACGAAGTGCGAGATTCAATTGATTGGGGCGTTGTCGAGAAAAACTTACCTCAGCACTAGCGTGAAAAATGGATAAGAATACCGTAGTAGAATCAATCAGAGATGTTGCCAAGAAGATGGGGATGCATTCCGTTCGAAGTGGACACATCAAGTCACTCGAGGAGGATTGGCCCCGAGACGATCTGCGTGAGATGGCAAATCTTCTAGAGCAATGTGATTGGTCGGATCTGGGGCAAGATGAGTTAGCAACCTTGGGATATCTATGGAATCGATATGCAGGAAAAGGGGAACAATTCGCTGGTTATATTAGCCACGGTATTTTAACTAAAGAAGAGGTGCACCACTTTAGTCAGGCAATCGATTTTGCTTCTGCCAAGATAAGAGCAAAATTAGGCATACAAAAGTATTCGTGAATACGCGTGGCCGAAGTCGAGATTCCGGCGGGAGAGTATGTCCATATGGGATATGCAGCGAAGATGACTGACAAAGCACCGGGGGGAGGAACTCAAATTTGGCTGGATGATGATGTGGTCAACAACGCCATTGATTGGGACGCAGCAGAAGCAACAGCTAGAAATCTTCCACAACACTGAACGAAATGAATCCTCAAGTAAAAACAAATCTGATTGGCACATTAAGGACTCTCATTGAGGCGCATCATAAAATGCAACCTCAATCCGACTTTCATACTCGAGATCTAGTCTCGCTAGTAGACGACCTAGAGAGCGGCAAGTTCTTTGCCCAGAGCAAAGAAGACCAACTTGCTTATCTAGGGGGAATAAACGGAAAATATTTGGGAAAGGGAGAGGTTCTGTGGGCCTTGATTCCGAAATACTTAGATGAGGAATTTGAGAGTAAATTTAGATTTGCGTTCTCGACCGCTCGCAAAGAGTTAGCTCTTTGATTTAAATCCACGCAAATGCTGCCGCCGGATCAAAGCCCACCCGGTCAAAGAGCAAACGACCGCTGCGGCACGCCCCGTGCGGATGAGGTGCCGAGTGCGGCTTGCGCCGGATCAATTGGAAGGGGCACCTCGCACAGGCCACGCCTCCGCTCGCGCGCTGGTGGTTCGGTGGGCGGTCGCTGGTCTTCCGGCCTTCCCTCAGCGGCTCGTATCCTCGCCACATCGTCCAGGCCTCCAGCCGCGCCCTTCGCCGTGTAGACCCGCCCGCCGTGCGCTCCAGTCCCTGCGTTCGCCAAACTCTCTCCAGTCCCTCCACGCCAGGCCTCGGGCTGGCAACCGCTCCGGTTTGGGGGTGAACAGTGTCTTGGGGGCAGGTGTCGGATTTTAACAATTTTTCGTGATCAAGGATTTTGAGGAGGTAGCTCTTACTCTTATGCCAAGAGCGATGCGTCACCAATATGCGGGAACTGTTTATCATGTGATGGCTCGTGGGGATGGGGGAAAAGATGTTTCTGAGACAGATGATGATAGAAAGGCGTTTTTGTTTCGGCTTGGGCAGGTTTGTGGGAGTCACGGATGGCGTGTGCATGCGTGGGTTTTGATGAAAATTCATTTTCATCTTCTACTTGAAACTCCAGAGGCGAATCCTGTTACGGGGATGAAGTATTTGCTCGGCACGTTTAGTCAGGGGTGGAATGCGAGGAGATTGCGCCGGGGTCATGTGTTTCAGGGGCGCTATAAGTTAGTGCCTGTGAGTGCTGCGGTGGAGAGTCTGGCCTGACCCCAGAAAATCGGACAGCTCCTTTTTAGAGTTCTTGTGGTAAAACCAC